>CAZWQY010000021.1:0-29155 GCA_964636295.1 uncultured Lentisphaeraceae bacterium
GAGGCGGAGGTGAAGACGAACGAGGGGCGGATCGACATGACGCTCGAGACGCCGGAGCATTGCTATGTCATCGAGTTCAAGCTCGACCAGTCGGCCGCCGAGGCGATCGAGCAGATCAAGGCGAACCGCTACGGAGACAAGTTCGCGGGGAACGGCAAGACGCTGACCTTGATTGGCCTCGCGTTCTCGAAGGAGAAGCGCACGATCGTCGATTCGGCGATTGAGGAGGCGTAAGGCCGAGGCGGCGCGCGGCAAACGAGTGAAACGAAGGCAACGAGACAAAGGAGAGGTAAAATGCAGAGAAGAGACTTTTTGACGATGGGGTTGGCGAGCGTGGCGTTCGTCGGGTGCGCGACTGCGCGGCGTTCGGCATCGACGGCCGTGGCCCGTGCGCCGGGCGGCGGCGACCTGGCGATGCGCGGGCCGTTCCCGATTTTGTCGACGCCGTTCCACAAGGACGGAAGCGTAGACTACGAATCGCTGAAGCGCGGCGTCCTGTTCACGGCGAAGGGCGGCTGTCCCGGCGTGATCTGGTGCCAGTCCAACGACGCGATCGACCTGCTCACGTTCGAGGAGAAGAAGAAGGGCTATGAGGCCTGCGCTCAGGCGATGCAGGGCGTGGACTGCGTGATGACCTTCGGCTGCAACGGCCCGACGTGGGAGCAGATGGTCAAGGAGGCGAAAGCCGTCGAGGAAATCGCGACGAAGTATCCGAAGACCCGCATCGCGATCATTTCGCGTCCGCCGGACACGGGCAAGACGCAGGCGGACATCAAGTTCTACTACGAAAAGCTCGCCGAAGTGGCGACGCGACCTGTCATCATCCAGACGTACGTGAACAGCACGTGTCCGGCGCCGGCGGTCGAGCTGCTCGTCGATCTGGCGAAGCGTTGGCCGAAGGTCTACGGCTACATCAAGGAGGAGAGCGGCGGCGCGGAGGCGAACGAGCGCATGAAGCAGGAGAACGCCGCCAAGCCGGTCATTCACACGGTGTTCAGCGCCTGGGGCGGCTGGCAGTGGCTTCACCAGAGCCGTCGCTGCGGGAGCGAGGGGCTGATTACGGAACGGTGCGCCTACGCGCCGCTCCTTGGCTACATCTGGCGGCAGATGGAGGCGGACGATCCGAAGGGCACGCTCACGGCGGCGTATGCGCTGTTCCGTCTGCTGATCGACCAGCGCAACTATCCCGGCGGGCTGCGCGGCTATTCGCTCTACTACCTCCAGCGGCAGGGCGTGTTCGAGACGACCGTGTCGCGCGAGTACCTGAACGCGGAGAAGAAAGAGCAGGGCACGGTCGCCGTGGGCGACAACACGAAATGGAAACTCGGCGACGTCACGCTGACGGCCGACCAGAAGGCCGAGCTTGACGCCTGCTATGACGACATGCTGCGGTTCGTCCGCGAGAACTGACGCGCGGCAGGGGAAAAGGGGGCGGCTTCGCCCCCTTTTTCGTTTTTTGGTATACTATACAGAAATTTTCGGAAAGGTTCAAAGAAAAGATGTTCAAGCCGGTGTCGAACAAGGTCGCGTTCCCGAAGATGGAGGAGGAGATCCTCAAGGTCTGGGAGCGGAACGCGACGTTTGAGAAGTCCCTCAAGAAGAACGAGGGGAAGGCGCGCTACAAGTTCTACGACGGGCCGCCCTTTGCGACGGGTCTGCCGCACTACGGCCACCTTCTCGCCGGCACGATCAAGGACATCGTGCCGCGCTACCAGACGATGCGCGGCAAGTACGTCGAGCGCCGCTTCGGGTGGGACACGCACGGCCTGCCGATCGAGGCCCTGGCGCAGGACGCGCTCGGCGTCGCGGGCGCGCCCGAAATCAAGGCCCTCGGCGTCGACACGTTCAACGAGACGTGCCGCTCGATGGTCTTGAAGTACGTCTCCGAATGGCGCAAGACCGTCACGCGCATGGGCCGCTGGGTCGATTTCGACCACGACTACAAGACGATGCAGCCGGAGTTCATGGAGACGATCTGGTGGGTCTTCAAGCAGCTTTGGGAGCAGGGCCGCGTCTACAAGTCGCACCGCATCATGCCGTACTCGTGGAAGCTCTCGACGCCGCTGTCGAACTTCGAGGCCGGCTCGAACTACAAGGACGTCCAGGATCCGACCGTGACGGTGCGGGTGAAGGTCGCGGCGTTCGCCGGGGACGCGCGTCTCGCGCCCCTCGCCTCGGACGCCGCCGTCTACCTCCTCATCTGGACGACGACGCCGTGGACGCTGCCGGAGAACCTGATGATCTGCGCGGGCGCGGACGTCGACTACGTCGCCGTGCGAGACCTGACGGACGACGCGCGGCCGGTCTACGTCATGGCGAAGGCGCGCCTTCCCGTCTACTTCAAGAAGCCGGAGCAGTACGAGGTCGTCGCCGCGTTCACGGGCGACGCGCTGAAGGGGACGCGCTACGAGCCGATTTTCCCGTACTACGCCGACAAGGCGGCCGAGGGCGCGTTCCGCGTCCTCAACGACGGCTATGTGACGACGGACGACGGCACGGGCCTCGTCCACATTGCACCCGCCTACGGCGAGGACGACTTCCGCGTCTGCCAGGAGGCCGGGATGAAGGCGATCGTCGATCCGCTGGACGCGGCCTGCGCGTTCACGGACGAGATTCCCGAATACAAGGGCCGCTTCTGCAAGGACTGCGACAAGGACATCATCAAGCGCCTGAAGGCCGAGGGCAAGCTCGTCCACCAGACGACGATCGTCCACTCCTATCCGTTCTGCGACCGCACGGACACGCCGCTCATCTACCGCGCGATCGACGCCTGGTACGTGCGCGTCGAAGACCTGCACGAGCGTCTGGCGAAGAACAACGCGACCGTTCACTGGACGCCCGCCTACGTCGGCGAGAAGCGTTTCGGGAACTGGCTGGGCGAGGCGCGCGACTGGAACATCTCGCGCAACCGCTTCTGGGGCAGCTGCATTCCGGTGTGGATCAACGACGCCGACCCGAACGACATGATCTGCGTCGGCTCGATTGCGGAGCTGGAGGCCTTGTCGGGCGAGAAGGTGACGGACCTCCATAAGCATTTCGTCGACAAGATCGTCATCCGCCGGAACGGCCAGACCTACCACCGCACGCCCGAAGTCCTCGACTGCTGGTTCGAGTCCGGCTCGATGCCGTATGCGCAGCAGCATTACATGGGCGGCGCGGGCGACGCTGGCGACGTCTCCACTTTCTTCCCCGCCGACTTCATCGCCGAGGGGCTGGACCAGACGCGCGGCTGGTTCTACACGCTCATGGTGCTGGGCACGTGCCTCTTCGACAAGAGCCCGTACCGCAACGTGATCGTGAACGGGCTGGTCTTGGCCGAGGACGGCAAGAAGATGTCGAAGCGGCTGAAGAACTATCCCGACCCGAACCTCATGCTCGACACGTACGGGGCGGACGCGATTCGCCTCTACATGATCGACTCGCCGGTCGTGAAGGCCGAGTCGCTGAAGTTCTCCGAGAACGGCGTCAAGCAGATCCTGCGCGACCTCCTGATCCCGTGGTGGAACGCCTACTCGTTCTTCGTCACCTACGCGAACGTCGACGGCTTCCACGACAAGGAGGTCGTCTACCCGGAGAGCGCGAACGTCCTCGACCGCTGGATCGTCTCGTCGATGGAGACGCTCATCCACGACGTGACGGCGGCGATGGACGCCTACGACCTCCAGAAGTCGGTGCGCCCGTTCGTGAAGTTCGTCGAAGACCTCACGAACTGGTACATCCGCCGCAGCCGCCGCCGCTTCTGGAAATCGACGGACGACGGCGACAAGCTGTGCGCCTACCGGACGCTCCGCTACGTGCTCGTGCAGCTTTCCAAGGTCGCCGCGCCGTTCACGCCGTTCATCGCCGAGGAGATCTACACGAACCTGAAAGGCGAGAGCGACCCGGAGAGCGTCCACCTCTGCGACTTCCCGACGGCGAACGCCGCCGCGCGCGACCTTGCGCTCGAGCGGGCGATGGCGGACGTGATGGCCGTCGTCGAGCTGGGCCGCCGTCTGCGCGCGGACAACAACCTGAAGGTGCGCCAGCCGCTGGCGGCGATTCGCGTCGCGGGCGCGGCGGGCGTGGACGAGGAGGCCGCGTCGCTGATCCTGGACGAGCTGAATGTCAAGAAGGTCGAGTTCATCGCCGACGAGACGGCCTTGTGCGATGTCTCGTTCAAGGCGAACTTCAAGACGCTCGGCAAGAAATGCGGGCCGAAGATGAAGGCCGTCGCGGCGGCGATCGCCGGTCTTGGCGCGGACGGCGCGGACTCGGCCTCGTGGCCACGGGTGATCGAGGGCGTCGAGGTTTCCCTTGACGACGTCCTGGTCACGCGCACGCCGAAGGCGGGGCTGGTCGTCGCGTCCGAAGGCGCGGTCGTGGTCGGCCTTGAGACGGCGCTCACGCCGGCGCTCGTTGCCGAAGGCCTGGCGCGCGAATTCGTCAGCCATGTCCAGTCGATGCGCAAGGAGGCCGACTTCGAGGTCACGCAGCGCATTCGCGTCGCGGTCGCGTGCGACGCCGAGATGTCGGCCGCGCTGGCGGCGCATCGCGCCTACGCCATGGGCGAGATCCTTGCGGTCGATCTCGCCGTCGCCGACGGCGCGGGCGACATCGACCTCAATGGACACATGACCGCGATTACGGTCGAGAAAGCCTGATTCCACGAAAGGAGATCCCATGAAGAAGCCCCAGAATGTCGTTGAGAAGATTCTGTCCGCCCACCTCGTCGAGGGCGATCCCGCGACGGACGCCGAGATCGGCATCCGCATTGACCAGACCCTGACGCAGGACGCGACGGGGACGATGGCGTATCTCCAGTTCGAGTCGATGGGCGTCAGCCGCGTGAAGACGGATCTGTCGGTCTCCTACGTGGATCACAACACGGTTCAGATCGGCTACGAGAACGCCGACGACCACGACTTCCTCCAGTCCATCGCGAAGAAGTACGGCGTCGTCTACTCAAAGTGCGGCAACGGCATCTGCCACCAGCTCCACCTGGAGCGCTTCGGCAAGCCGGGGACGACGCTTCTCGGCTCCGACTCGCACACGCCGACGGGCGGCGGCATCGGCCAGGTCGCGATTGGCGCGGGCGGCATCGACATCGCCGTCGCGATGGCGGGCGGCGCGTTCCACATCCCGACGCCGAAGGTGCGCGCGATCTTCCTCAAGAACCGTCTGCGCAAGGGCGTGAGCGCGAAGGACGTCATCCTGACGGTGCTGAAGAAGTTCGGCACGAAGGGCAACGTCGGCTGGATCTTCGAGTACTGCGGACCGGGCGTCGCGACGCTGGACGTGCCGAGCCGCGCGACGATCGCGAACATGGGCGCGGAACTGGGCGTGACGACGTCGGTCTTCCCGTCGGACGCCGTCACGAAGCAGTTCCTGGTCGCGCAGGGACGCGGCGGAGACTTCGTGAAGCTCGTCGCCGACCCCGGTAGCGAATATGACGATTCCTTCGAAATCGACCTCGCGAAGGTTGAGCCGCTGGCGGCCGCGCCGCATTCGCCCGGCAACGTCGTGACGGTGAAGTCGATGAAGGGCAAGAAGGTCAACCAAATCCTGATCGGCAGCTGCACGAACAGTTCCTACCGCGACATCCGTACGGTCGCGCTCTACCTCAAGGGCAAGCACGTCGCGGACGACGTCGAGGTCGGCATCGCCTGCGGCTCGCGCCAGGTCGTCAACATGCTCGCGAAGGACGGGTCGCTCGCGATTCTCCATGCGGCGGGCTGCCGGATGCTGGAGAACGCCTGTGGCTTTTGCATCGGCGCGCACATGTCGCCTCGGACGGGCGCGGTGTCGCTTCGGACGAACAACCGCAACTTCGAGGGCCGCAGCGGCACGAAGTCCGCGCAGGTCTACCTCGTCTCGCCCGAGACGGCGGCCGCGTCGGCCTTGACGGGCAAGGTCGAGGTGCCGACGGCAAAGCCGGTCGCGGCCGTCGCCGCGCCGAAGAAGTTCCCGATCGACGACGCGCTGTTCCTCTATCGCGCGACGGCCGGAAAGGGCGTAAAGGGCGCGGCAATCGTGCGTGGGCCGAACATCGCGCCCGTGCCGAAGGGCGAGCCGCTGGCGAAGGATCTCGCGGGCGTCGCGGCGATCAAGGTCGGCGACAAGATCACGACCGACCACATCATGCCGGCGGGCGCGCGCCTCAAGTTCCGCTCGAACGTTCCGCAGTACGCGAAGTTCGTCTTCGAGCCGTGCGATCCGACGTTCCACGACCGGTGCCTCGCGAACAAGGAGAAGCGCCTTGCGAACGTCATCGTCGCGGGCGAGAGCTACGGTCAGGGCTCGAGCCGCGAGCACGCGGCCCTCTGTCCGATGTACCTCGGCGTCAAGGCGGTGATCGCGAAGTCGATCGAGCGCATCCACCGCGCGAACCTCATCAACTTCGGCATCGTGCCGTTCACGTTCGCCGACCCGAAGGACTACGACAAGATCGCGGCGGGCGATCGCTTGGAGCTCAAGGGCATCCGCGCGGCCGTCGAGGGCGACGGCACGTTGACGGTGAAAGGCCCGAAGGGGACGTTTGAGGTGAAGACGGCGCTCTCCGACCGTGAACGCCATCTCATCCTCTGCGGCGGGCTTCTGGCGAGCCTCTGACGGGATATGTGGGCGTTCGCGCTGATAGCCGCCGTTCTCTTCGAGACGTCGCAGGACGGCGTCTCGTTCCGCGTTGAGTCCGAGACGGCGCAGGTCGATCCCGCGCGCAGCGTCTTCCTTCGGGTCGAACTGGCGGCGGCGGCCGACCGCACGGCGACGCTCCCGGATCTGCGGGATCGCGTCGTCGGCTTCTCGCTCGCGGAGGACTTCGCCGAGGAGCCGGTGCGCGAGGCGGACGGGCGGGTCGTGCAGGTCGCGAACTGGCGGCTCGTCCCGGAGCCGTGCGCGAAGGCCTACAAGATCCGTCCTTTCGTCGTCAAGGCGTCGCCGAAGATGCTGTCCTACCAGTCCGACGCGGGCAAGTTCTCCTTTGTCGCCGGCCCGATTGTCTTCGCGCCGCCGACGGCGCGCGAGCCCGTGACGGGCGGCATCGAGACGGATCCCGCGAAGGACTTGCTGCCGTTCAGTTGGAAGCTGGCGGGTGGACTGGCGCTCGCGGCCCTCGGCCTTGCGCTCATTGTCGCGGGCGTCGTGGCGCTCGTCCGACTGGTCGCGCGGAAGGTGAAGGAGCATCGCATGAGTCCGATCGAGCGCGCATGGGCCGAATTGGATCGCCTCGTGAAGAAGGGGCTGCCGGGGCGTGGACGCTACAAGGACTTCTACGTTGAGCTGACGATGGTCGTCCGTCGCTACATCCAGCGCAAGTACGGCGTGAAGGCGCCGAACCTAACGACGGAGGAGTTCTTGCGGGACGCGCGCGTCGCCGAGCTGTCGAAGGGGCGGATGGAGACGTTGCGGGGCTTTCTGGAGTCGGCCGACCTCGTGAAGTTCGCGGGCGTCCAGGCGACGCCGGAGATGGCGGACGACGCGACGGACTCGGCGCGTGATTACCTGAAGGGCGACGAGGAGTCGGGAAAATGAGTTTTGCGAACCCGTGGGCGTTTCTCCTCTTCCTGCCGCTCGCCTGTGCGGCCTGGCGGCTGTTGCGTCGCGGACGCAAGCGCGGCATCCGCTTTTCGGCCGTCTCGCGTCTCCCGGCGAAAGCGGCGGGCTGGCGCGCGCGGGTCGCGGCGCTCACGCCGTTCGTCCTCCTGGCGGGCCTTGCGCTTCTCGTCGTCGCGGCGGCGCGTCCGCGCACGTCGCTGGCGCGCGAAAGGAAGTCCGTCGATGCAATCGCGATTCTGATGACGGTTGACGTGTCGGGTTCGATGGACGCGCTGGACTTGACGCCGAAGGGCGTGCGCTTCTCGCGTCAGACGACGCGCCTTGCCGTCGTGAAGAAGCTGTTTGCCGAGTTCGTCGAGAAGCGTCCGAACGACCTCATCGGACTCGTCACGTTCGGCGGCTACGCGGCGACGCGCGCGCCGCTGACGGCCGATCACGCCGCGCTTCTCAATGTCCTGAGGGGCGTCGAGATCCCGTCCATCGCGTTGGATGCGCAGGGGCGCGCCATTTCGGAGGACGAGCAGATGACGGCGATCGGCGACGGCCTCGCGACGGCGCTCGCGCGGCTGAAGGACGCGAAGCCGAAGACGAAGATCGCGATTCTCCTCTCGGACGGCGTCTCGAACACGGGCGCGGTCGAGCCGGACGAGGCGGCGGTCGCCGCCGCGAAGATGGGCGTGAAGGTCTATGCGATTGGCGTCGGCACGCGCGCGCGGCGGACGCCAATCATCGGGCGCGACTTCTTTGGCCGCGAAGTCGTGCAGTACGCCGACATGACGTTCGACGAAGGGCAGCTCAAGTCCATCGCGAAGAAGACGGGCGGAACCTACTTCGCCGTCAATGACCGCGATTCGCTTGAGAAGGCACTGGACGAGATCGACCAGCTGGAGACGACGCGCCTGGACGCGGACGTCTACAACCGCTGGCGCGAGCATTTCGTGCCGTTCCTTCTGCTGGGCGTGGTGCTCGTCCTCTTCGCCGTCTCGCTGTCGATGGCCGCGACGCGCCGTCTAGCGTAGCGGCGAAAGGGGCTTGTGCGCATTTTGGTATAATAGTCCGTCTATGGCAAAAGACTACGGTGACGACAAGATCAAGACGCTCGACCCGGTGACGCACATTCGGATGCGGCCGGGCATGTACGTCGGCGAGCCCGGGACGGGCGCGATGTACCACGACTGCATCTACATCCTGATGAAGGAGGTGATCGACAACTCGATTGACGAGTTTGTCATGGGGTGCGGCAAGAAGATCGACGTGACGGTCAACTACGACACGGGCGAGGTGTCGGTGCGCGACTATGGGCGCGGCATTCCGCTTGGAAAGGTCGTCGATTGCGTCTCGCAGATGAACACGGGCGGCAAGTTCGATTCGGACAGCTTCCAGTTCTCCGCCGGCATGAACGGCGTCGGCACGAAGGCCGTGAACGCGCTCTCCACGTTCTTCGAGGTGCGCTCGTTCCGCGACGGCGAGTTCGCCGAGGCGCGTTTCGAGGAGGGGCGGCTCAAGTCGCAGCGGCGCGGCAAGCAGAAGACCGCCGAGCGCGACGGCACGTTCATCCGCTACCGTCCGGACGTGAAGGTGCTCAAGAACTTCAAGATGCGCGAGGAGCATGTCCTGCGGCGCATGAAGATGTACTGCTACGTGAACGCGGGGCTTACGATTGTCCTGAACGGGCAGTCGATCTGCTCGGAGCACGGACTCGCGGATCTCGTCGCGGACGAGGCGCAGTTCGAAAAGCTCTATGCGCCGTTCCACGTGAAGACGAAGAGCCTTGAAATCATCTTCACGCACACGAACCGCTTCGGCGAGGAGTACCATTCGTTCGTGAACGGACAGTACACGACGGACGGCGGCACGCATTTGACGGCGTTCAAGGAGGCTTTGACGAAGGCCCTCAACGACTACGACTCGAAGAAGAAGTTCGACGGCGACGACATTCGCGACGGACTCCTTGGCGCGGTCTCGATCCGCATCATGAACCCGGTCTTCGAGGGGCAGACGAAGATCAAGTTCGTCATGAACGACATCCGCGCCGACCTCGTCGCGGAGATGAAGAAGGAGATCCTGGCCGCCCTGCACCGTGCGCCGTCCGAGACCGAGAAGCTGGTCGCGAAGATCGAGGAGACGGGCAAGATCCGCAGCCAGCTCAACACGATCAAGAAGCAGGCGCGCGAGCGCACGCAGGCCGTTTCGGTGCGCGTGCCGCAGCTCAAGGACTGCAAGCGGCACCTGAAGCTCGACAAGATCGACAAGAAGACGGGCCAGCCCGAGGGGGCGGACACGATGATCTTCCTGACCGAGGGCCAGTCCGCCGGCGGCACGCTGGGCTTGGCGCGCGACACGATGAACCAGGCCGTCTTCTTCCTCAAGGGCAAGCCGCTCAACACGTGCGGGCTGAACAAGGACGTCCTCTATCGGAACGAGGAATTCTTCAACCTCATCAAGACGCTCGACATCGAGGACACGCTCGACCACCTGCGCTACGGCCGCATCATCTTCGCGACGGATGCCGATGTGGACGGCCTTCACATCCGCATGCTCCTGACGACGTTTTTCATGCGCTTCTACCGGCAGCTCATCACGGACGGGCGCGTGTTCATTTTGGAGACGCCGCTTTTCCGCGTGCGCAACAAGAAGGAGCACTATTTCTGCTATACGGACGCGGAGCGCGAGGCGGCAATCAAGAAGTGCGGCAAGAACTGCGAGATCACGCGCTTCAAGGGCCTGGGCGAGATTGACAAGGACGACTTCAAGGGCTTCATCGGCGACGAGATCCGCCTGACGCCCGTGACGTGCGCGGACGACCAGGACGTCGAGAAGACGATCAAGTTCTACATGGGGGCGAACACCCCCGAACGAAAGGACTACATCATGGACACGCTGGTCTGCGACGCCGCCGAGTTCTAGTCTGCCGAGGAACGTCAGCATTTGGGGACAGGCCCCGGAAGAATGCGAAAGATTGATTTCATAAATAGTTGAAAGCTCGTGAAAACGGGTGAAAAGCGTTCGGCAATGGTGGAGAAACGAGGGGACAGACCCCAAAGGCGAGAGAGGGAGAGTCGTATCATGAAGAAGATTTTTATTGACGGTAGCGCGGGCACGACGGGTCTTCGCATTCGGGAGCGGTTGGCGGCGCGCACGGATCTGGAGGTTCTTGTTCTTGCGGAGGATGTCAGAAAAGACCCGGCCGCGCGTCGGACAGCCCTGAACGCGGCCGATGTCGCGTTCCTTTGCCTCCCCGACGCGGCTGCGGTTGAGGCTGTACAGATGGTCGAGAATCCGCAGACGGTTGTCATCGACACGTCGACCGCCCATCGCACGGCAGCGGACTGGACATATGGCTTCCCCGAACTCGACGGACAGCGCGCGCGCATTCGCCAGGCAACGCGCATTGCGAATCCTGGTTGCCACGCAAGCGGCTTCATTGCGCTCGTCGCGCCGCTTGTTCGTGCGGGTGTCCTTCCGCCAGATGCGCGGCTTGCGGCCTTTTCGCTCACGGGCTATTCGGGCGGCGGCAAGAAGATGATCGCTGCCTATGAGGCGGATGCGGGGGCGGGGCTGCTTGCGGGCGGACGCCAGTATGCGCTTGGACAGGCGCACAAGCATCTGCCTGAAATGGCGAAGGTTTGCGGGTTGGCGTGCGCGCCTTGCTTTTCGCCCATCGTCGTGCCTCATTACAGCGGTATGGAAGTGACGGTTCCGCTGTTCGCGTCCCAGCTCCGTGGCATTGCGGCGGGCGATGGCTTGATGAGGCTTCGGGACATCTACCGCACGGTGTATGCGAAGGGACTTGTTCGCTTTGTCGAGGATCCGGCGGCGGACGAAGGCGGATTCCTCTCGTCTGCCGCATGGACGGGGCGGGATGACATGGAGGTCTCTGTTCAGGGGAATGAGGAGCGTCTGCTTCTCGTTGCGCGCTTTGACAACTTGGGCAAGGGCGCGTCGGGCGCGGCCATTCAGAACATGAACCTTGTCCTGGGCTGCGCCGAAGACGAAGGGTTAGTCGCCTAAAACACATTTTGCCTAAAACTCATTTTGTGCGGGCGTGGGGACAGACCCCAGCTTTTGAACCACGAATCTCACGAAGCCCACGCACATTTCTTGGGCATTTCCTGGGGACAGGCCTCAAACATCTGGGGACAGACCCCAGAGGGGTGAGCCACGGATTTCACGGATTGGCACGGATTGAAAAGGATCACGTTCCTAACTTTGTGTCCATTTGTAAAATTCGTGGCTACCCAGCGTGGGATCCGTCCCTAGGGATGGCGTGGGGTCTGTCCCTAGGGATGCTCAGGGATGACCAAGTGCGCCCAAAAACATGTCCCAAGGGGAAACCTTGGGTTAGAGGGACTCGTGGGGTCTGTCCCCACGAGGGAGGGAAGGGGCGGATTTAGGCCAGTTCGATTTTCCCGTCGCCGAGGGCGGTGACGATGGCGAGCGATTCGACCGGGAGGTTCGGCAGGTGCGAGGCAATCTTGTCGCGTCCGCCCTGAAACGCCTTCTCGACGAGAAAGCCCATGCCGACGAGCGTCGCGCCCGCCTGGGCGCAGAGGTCGGCCATGCCGAGCGCGGCGTTTCCGCACGCGAGGAAGTCGTCGATGAAGAGAATCCGGTCGTCGGCCTTGAGGTATTCCTTCGAGACCAGGATGTCGTAGTCGCGATCCTTCGTGAACGAATGGACTTTCGCGACGTAGTGGCGATCCATCGTCTTGGGCGTTGCCTTTTTCGCGAAGACGACCGGAACTTTCGCGAGATAGCCCGCCAGGATGGCCGGGGCGATGCCGCTGGCCTCGACCGTCAGGATCTTGGTGACGCCCTGGGCGGCGAAGAGCCGCACGAACTCTTCGGCGCAGTGGTACATCAGAACCGCGTCCAGCTGGTGGTTGATGAAGGCATCGACCTTGAGGATGCCGCCGGGAAGCGATTTTCCGTCTTTCAGAATGCGTTGCTTGAGGAGTTCCATGGCTGTTCCTTGTTTTAGTCTTTGATTCGGATGAGCGCGTTTGCGAGAATGGCGGCGACGCCGCCCGTGACGAGTCCGGACGAGAAGATGTTGCGAACCATGTCCGGCGCGAACTTGAGGATCCACGGCACGCCGTTCCCGTTGATCATTACCTGCGGGCAGAGTTCGACGCCGAGGCCGAGGCCGAACGCGATCGCGAGGACAAGCGACTCCTTGCGGGCGATGCGCTGCGAGGCGATGATTCGGATGCCGGCCGCCGCGACCATGCCGAACATGAGGAGCGTCGCGCCGCCGAGGACGGGGTCGGGCATCGTGCTGAAGAGGTCGCCGACGGCCGGGAAAAGGCCGAGGAGGACGAGCAACGCAGCAATGTAGTAGCCGACGTGGCGCGAAGCGACGCCCGTGAGCTGGATGAGTCCGTTGTTCTGCGCGAATATGGAGTTCGGGAACGAGTTGAAGCAGCCCGCGACCGCCGAGTTGACGCCGTCCGCGAGAACACCGCCCCGGATGCGCGCGTGATACGAGTCGTCGGTCAGCGACAGCCCCGAAATCATGGAGTTCGCCGTGATGTCGCCATTGGCCTCGATCGAGGTGATGAAGTAGACGACGGCCAGTCCGATGGCCGAACCCCAGTCGAAGGAGAGGCCGAACTTGAACGGCTGCGGGATGTTGAGGGCGTGCGAGCCGAAGTTGAAGTGAAGCATGCCGAACTGCGCGGCGAGGGCATAGCCGACGGCCAGCCCGAACACGACCGAACCCATGCGTACGTACTTGTTCCGGAACGAGTTGAAGAACACGATCGTCAGGAGGACAGCCGCCGCGACCGTGAGGTTGCGCCAACTGGCGAAGGCGAGCGGATCGGCGTCGGCGCGCCCCATGGCGCCAAACCCGCCGCAGCAGCTGATGAGGCCGACCTTGATGAGTCCGAGCCCGATCAGGGCGACGACGATGCCGGAGACGAGCGGCGTGATGATCGTGCGCAGACGCTTGAACAGGAACGCCGCGACCATCTCGGCCGGCGCGGCCGCGATGCAGCAACCGAAGATGAGCGGAAGCCCCCAGGCCGCCTGTTCGGGATGCCCGTTCGTCTGCGACTGCGCGAAGAAGCCGATGGCGATGAGCGGCCCGATGAACTGGAAGCTTGTGCCCTGGACGCAGAGCAGTTTCGCGCCAATCGGCCCAAAGCGGCGGCACTGGATGAACGTGCAGACGCCGGAGGCGAAGAGGGCCATCGAAATCATGAACGCCTTTATCTCGTCGGGCGTGCCGAGCGCCGAGCAGATGAGGATCGGTGGCGTGATGATGCCGACGAAAATCGCCAGGAGGTGCTGGAACGCGGCGAACAGCGCCTCCCAGAACGGCGGACGGTCTTCGATGCCGTAGACCAGTCCCGTGCACGTTGCCGCCGCGTCTGTCGCGGCCTTCCCTTCGTCGGTTTTTGCTGTCGCCATGATTGTACGCCTTGTCAGTCGTTCATTCGGTGAAGTTTGAGAATTTTGGAATTATACCACAATTCGTTTCGCGCGGACGCTGGACAGCGGCAGGCGAACCGTGAAGACGCTGCCGGCGCCGGGCGTGGAGTCGCAGCGGACGCTTCCGCCGTAGGAGGTGACGATTGCTTGGACAAGCGCGAGACCCAGTCCGTTGCCGGTGCGTGTCCGGCTCGCGTCGGCCCGCCAGAAGCGCGTGTAGATGTGCGGTAGGTCGGCGGCGGCGATTCCGCATCCCGTGTCGGCGACGACGAGCGTCACGCCATCGGCCTCCCTCTTGAGCGAGAGGTCGATTCGCCCGCCGCGCGGCGTGTACTTGACGGCGTTCTCCAAAAGATTACCGACGAGTTGCTGGAGTTTGGCGCGATGTCCCGAAAACGTTACCTCGCCCTCGGACACGTGGACGCGAAGGGATTGTCCGCCCTGCTCGGCCAATGGCTGGTAGAGGGCTGCGAGGTCGCGCACGAGACGCGCGAGGTCGAGGTCTGCGCGCGGCGAGCGGTCGATGCGCGCGCCAGTCTGCGCGATGTCCAAAAGCGTGTTGATCATCTCCAGCATGTCGTGCGTCTCTCCGAGAACCCGATCCGGCAGGGCGTCGCGCTTGGCGTCATCGAAGAGCGCGGCCTCGGTGGCCATGGAGAGGCGCGTTAGCGGCGTGCGGAGGTCGTGCGCCATGTTGTCCGTAAGGACGCGCAGTTCGCCGAGCGTCCGCTCGTTCTTGTCGCACATGCCGTTGAAGGCGCGGACGAGCGCGCGGACTTCACGCGGCTCGCCGTCGTCCTCCATGACGCGCCGTCCCCAGTCGCCGGACTCGATTGCGGCGGCGGTGGCGGCGACGGAACCCAGCCGTCGGACAAAGCGCGCCGTGACCAGCGTCACGACGAGTCCGGTCAGGAGCGTGGCGAGCAGGACGGTGAGACCTTGCGTGAGGGCGAGAAAGAGGAGGTACCGTTCGACGGCCGTGACGTCGCGCGCGACGGTGATGAGGTTACCGTCAGACAGCGCGAGGGTCTTCATGCGCACGGCGACGTGCCGGTCGTCGGGCGCGGCGCGTCCCGTGTAGAAGCGGTGGCTGCGGCGTCCCTGTCGGACGGCATGGAGAACGCGCGCCTTGATTCGTTCGGGCATGGCCGTTGTGCGCAGGGCGCGTCCGTCGGCCGTCGAGAGGATGACGAACGTGCGGCTGGCGTCGTGTTCGCTTGCGTCGATGTCCATGTGCGCGAAGAACGCGGGCGTTCCGCCGCCGAGCGCGCGGTATTCCTCGCGAAGGTCTGCCGTCATGCGTCCGACCATTGAATGAATGTGGCGCATGTGGTACTGCCAGGAGACGGCGACGGTCAGGACGCCGGCCAGAAGGGCGATGGCACCCATCGTGGCCGTCGTGACGGTGACAATGCGTCCCCGGAGCGACGGCCCGCCGTCAGCGCGCTTCGAGGACATAGCCGAACCTCCGGACGGTGTGGATCAGTTCGCGTTCGCCGGGCGCGGTGATCTTGCCGCGCAGACGGCTGACGCAGGCCTCCACGACATTCGTGTGCGGGTCGAAGGCGTAGTCCCACACGCGCTCGATGATAGTCGTCTTCGGGATGACGCGCCCCTTGTTCCGCATCAGGTATTCGAGCAGCAGATACTCCAGCGGCTGGAGGTCGAGGCGGCGTCCGGCCCGCGTCACGCGGTGGGTGGCGACGTCTACCTCAAGGTCGGCCTCCCGCAGCGTCGTCGCTTCCGGTGTCGCGCTCGCCCGGCGGATGAGGGCCTGGATGCGCACGGCGAGCTCGGTGAGGGAGAACGGCTTGGCGAGGTAGTCGTCGCCGCCGGCTTCGAGTCCGGCGACCTTGGCCTCCACGCTGCCGCGCGCGCTCAGGACGATGATGGGCGTGCGCACGCCGCAGGCGCGGGCGCGCCGAATGACCTCAAGCCCGTCGAGGCGCGGGAGCATGATGTCCATGACGGCCGCGTCATAGCGTCCGTGCAGAATCGCGGCGAGACCTTTTTCGCCGTCCGTGGCGCGTAGGCAGGTGAAGCCGGCGCGGCGCAGGCCGTCCGCGAGGTAGCTCGCCGTTGTCGGATCGTCTTCAACGATGAGAATGTGCATAGAAGAGCAGGGGACAGATTGAAGTGAGAGACAGTGAGAGATGCGAATGTGAATGTTAGACAGTATTATACTGGCCGTCGGGGCGACCGTCAATCGGCGGGACCGCACGCGGAAACGGGCGTGGTTGCGGGACGGGGCGTGCGGGCGATGCGCGCCAATTCAAGGAAGATGCGGGGCGAATCCGACGGCCGCAGCTTGGAACCGGGCACATCGTGCCAAACGGCGAGGGGCTGCTCGACGACCGCGTGGCGGAGGACGTGCGGCGGAATGCGTCGCAGCAGTTCCACGTCGAAGAGCCAGCGTGCCGTGAATGGCGTCGCGAAGATGCGTCGCGCCAGGTCGCGCCGGAAGATCTTGGCGCCGCACTGCGTGTCGTAGGCGGGGGCGTGCAGGACGCATCGGATGAGTCCTTTCATCAGAAGGCCTGTGGCGTTGCGGAAAAGCGTGCGGTCGATTTGTCCGCCGAGATGCGGCCAGCGCGCGCCGAGAATGGCCTGTGCGTCGGGATGGCGTTCGCGGGCGGCGCGGAAGTCCGTGAGCGCGGCGAGCGGCGTGGCGAGGTCGGCGTCCCAGAAGCCGATCCAGTCGGCGTGGCTTTCCGCGAGAAGCTTCTGGACGCCGGCGCGCACGGCTTCGGCCTTTCCGACGTTGTGCGGCAGGTAAAGCGCTTGGATGGCCGGGGATTCGCGCGCGAGGAAGGCGAGCGTTTCGGCCGTCTCGTCCGTCGAGCCGTCATCGACAAAGAGGAGCGTCAGCCATGGAAACTCGCGGACGGCGCCGAGGAATGCGGCGATGTCGAGGCGGCGGTATTCGTCCTTGCAGGGAATGACGAGGGTCAGTGTCATCGGGAGACCTCCTGCCAGCGGCGGCCGTTGCGGACGAAGAGGCGGTCGCCTGGCTGTGGCGCGAGATGGAGGCGCGACCCGAAGTAGAACTCCGCCGAGTAAGGCGGACTCTTCTCCTTCGGAAAGGCGACGGCGCACGTCGGGTTTTCGGCGCGGACGGCGCGGAACAGCCAGCCCGGCACCTTGTCCGAGAACAGGCTCGCGCATCCGAACGCGCCGACGAGGGAGACGAGGCAGAGTCCGGCGGCCGCTGGCGCAAGGCGTGCCGTCCAGGGCGGGAAGTTGTCTTGAAGGGCGAGTCGCGCGGCGAACAGCGGCACGATCGGCAATAGGTAGGCGAGCGGCACGCGGCTCGTGAGGCACCAGAAGCCGGTAATCAGGACGAGTCCCCACGCGAGCAGCGTCGCGGGGTCGTTGCCGCGCAGACGCAACGCGCCGTGTCGGAGGAAGAACAGCGGCGTCCATGGCAGCGTGACCACGACAGCCCAGATGACAGCCATGCCGCGAAACGTCTCGCGTCCAGCCCCGTATCGGTCACCGTACTCGTGGACGAGGAATCGGAGGATGTTCTCGTTGACGAAGAAGTACTTCAGGAAGCCGGGCGTCTGGCGTTCCATGAGCGCGTACCAGGGCGCGGCAATCGCGAGGAAGACGAGCGTGCCGACCGCCCAGTCGTGCCGCGCCAGGACGGACAGCCGTCGGTTGACGACGGTATCGACGAGGACGGGCAGGCTGAAGAGCGCGAGCGCGACAGGGCCTTTGACGAGCATGCCCAGTCCCAGGAGCGCGAAGATGGCCCACGAGATTCGCCGCCGGGGTGTCTGGATGAACACGCATTCCAGAAGGAGCGCGCCGCCGACGCAGAAGGTGAGCGGCAGGTCGGTCATGCAGATGCCGGCCGTTGCGTAGAATGCCACGGACGTCGCGCAGACGAGGACAGCCGTGCGCGCGGCGGAGGCGTTCCGCAGGCACCGTACAGAGAAGAAGAGAATGCCGAGCAGTCCGACGGCCGACAGGAACGGCGGGAGGCGGACGGCCAGTTCCCGGCGTCCGAGGACAGCGCAGGCGAGTCCGCCCAGCTGGAAAAGGAGTGGCGGCTTGCCGTCGAAGCTCTGGTAGACGCCATTGTGGACGAAGCGCGGAACGAGGAAGTCGCCCGACTCCGCCATGTTCGCGCAGAGGGTCGCGTAGCGTCCTTCCGATGGGTCGAAGACGGGGACAATTGTCATGACGGCGAGTCGGACAAGTGCCAGGGCGGTCAGGAGGACGACAATGTTTTTCGGCGTGTTTTTCATAGTTGTGCGGTTCGCGCGGGTGAATTTTTCATGGCGCAGAGTATAGAATCTTCGCCTTTTCGGAAGATTGTTTGAACATTACCATTTGGTAATGTGATTTTCAAAATACCCCCCTTGCAAGGGTGGGGCAGATTATGGTATACTACACGCTGTTTTCACTGCTCGGGTGGTGAAATTGGCAGACACGCATGCTTGAGGTGCATGTGGAGAGATCCTTGCGGGTTCGAGTCCCGCCCCGAGCACCAGACGCGAAATGAGGGAAGCCCACGGAGAACCGTGGGCTTTCGCGTTTTTAGTGGGCGTTGCGAAGGCCTTTCCACTCTCTTTCCAAACAGATGCGCGAAAATATGGTATAATTATTCGAAACGCTTGACAAGGTGCAAGTGGGTGAATTGTAGACTGGAGTGACTATGGCAAAACTGAAGAAGCCGGGTTCGAAGGCCACGGCGGCGAAATCGGCGGGAAAGGGCTCTGCGCGGAAGTCGGCGGGGAAGGGCGTGTCTGGCGAGACGTTCGACGGGGACGCGGACATGGACGCGCCGGACGATGACCTGCCGCCCGACGACGAGGCCGACGCCGCCGCGCTGGACACGGAGTCTCTGGTGGCGGAGGTTGAGCGCACGGAGGCGAAGGGCAGCGACGCCGAGGCCGAGGACGTGCCGGGCGACGACTTGCCGCCGATGCCGTCCGCCGCCGTCGATGATGCGACGGATGCCGACGCCGATGCTGTCCTGCCGTCGATGGAGGGCATGTCCATTCTCCGCGAGACGGAGCTGAACGACGTCATTCAGGACGTGAAGCGCCGCAGCGAGGCGAACGGC
Organism: uncultured Lentisphaeraceae bacterium; assembly: GCA_964636295.1. Classification (GTDB taxonomy): domain Bacteria; phylum Verrucomicrobiota; class Kiritimatiellia; order RFP12; family UBA1067; genus UBA1067. Next base: position 19,043 of record CAZWQY010000021.1, read on the forward strand.
GGCTACATCACCTACGAGGAGCTGAACCAGATTCTGCCGTCGAACATCGTCGACGCGATCCAGAGCGACAAGTACCTGAAGATCCTCGAGGCGCTTGGCGTCCAGGTCCTGCGCGAGGAGGACGTGAAGAAGTACCTCGACGCGAAGAACGCGAAGACGACCGACACGAAGCGTTCGTCCGACATGATCGAGGACCCGATCCGCATGTACCTGCACCAGATGGGGCAGGTGCGGCTTCTCAACCGCGACGAGGAACGCGAGTATTGCGCGATCATCGAGGACGCGGAGGCGAAGACGCGCGACATGTTCAACCGCTTCCTCTTCGTGCCGGCGATGTACGCGTCGCTTCTCGACAAGCTTGAAGGCCAGTGCGAGCGCTTCGACCGCATCGTGACGGACAAGTTCGACGACAACCGCGACGCCTACATGGAGCTGATTCCGCAGTTCCGCAAGGAGATCAAGGACGTCGACAAGCGTCTTCGGGACGCGAGCGCGAAGTATCTCGCGGTCATCTCTCAGAAGAACGCCTCGCCGACGGTCGTTCGCGGCGCGGAGAAGACCCTCGCGAACGCGCGCCAGGCCCTGCGCCAGTGCTTTGAAGACCTCAGCTACAAGCAGAAGGTGCTGGAGACGCTTTGCGCCGACGCGGACGAGCGCATCTACCTGCCGTACCGCGCGCTCGTCGCCAAGCAGGCCGCGCTTCTTCAGCAGCGGCCCTCGAAGCGGCGCGAGGAAGACTTGAAGACGGTGCGCGCGGCGATGGCCCAGAAGGAGGCCCTGTTCGGCATGCCGGGCGAGGAGTTCGTCTCGACCTTCTCCGAGCTGCGCAAGATCCTGAAGGCCGGCCAGGCCGCCCGCACGAAGATGGTCGAGGCGAACCTCCGTCTCGTCATCTCGATCGTGAAGAAGTACATGAACCGCGGGCTGTCGTTCCTGGACCTCATCCAGGAGGGCAACACGGGCCTCATGAAGGCGGTCGAGAAGTTCGAGTACAAGCGCGGCTACAAGTTCTCGACGTATGCGACGTGGTGGATTCGCCAGGCGGCGACGCGCGCGATTGCCGACCAGGCGCGCACGATCCGCATCCCCGTGCACATGATCGAGACGATCAACAAGCTCATGCGCGTCCAGAAGCGCATGATCCAGAAGCTTGGGCGCGAGCCGACCGAGCAAGAGCTTTCGCAGGAGATGGACATGCCGCCGGACCAGGTCCGCGCCGTCCGTCGCATGGCCCAGCAGCCGATTTCGCTCCAGTCGAAGGTCGGCGACAACGACGATGCGCACTACGGCGACTTCATCCCCGACCTGTCGAGCGAGAATCCCTTCGAAGTGACGGAGGGGCATCTGCTCAAGGAGCGGCTGCGCGACATCCTGAACACGCTCACGGATCGCGAGCGCCAGGTCGTCGACTTCCGCTTCGGGCTGACGGACGGCTACAGCCGGACGCTGGAGGAGGTCGGCCGCCTCTTCAACGTCACGCGCGAGCGCATTCGCCAGATCGAAGCGAAGGCCCTGCGCAAGCTGCGCCATCCGAGCCGCATGAAGTCGCTGGGTGACTACAAGAACAGTTAAGAAGCCGGGAGTTGGAACACGTGTCGAGGGGCGGGTCTTGAGAATTGGGTTGCATCGGGAACACGAACAAACGAACAAGTACAAGTAAACAACAAAGCAAAACGAACAGAGAACAACGAAAGAGAACAGGAAAGAAAGAACATGGACTGCATGACTAACATGATTGGGCTTTTCACGAACTGCCAGACGTCCTGCGCGGCGATTTCGCTTGCCGTCGCGGCGTTTGTCCTCGGCGTGCTGGCCGCGTGCCTGGGCTGCAAGGTCTTCGGCGGCTGCGGACGGAAGGCGTGCGCGAAGGGCGGCGAGAAGCGGTCGGCGCGGAAGGAGGATCGCCCCTTCGAGAAGCGCAAGCCGCATCCGGCGCCGGCGGACGGCTCGGTCGAGATCTACGTCGGCAACCTCAGCTATGACATGACCGAAGACCAGCTCCGCAAGGAGTTCGAGGCGTTCGGCAAGGTCAATTCGGCGCGTCTCATCTTGAACAAGTTCAACGGCAAGTCCAAGGGCTTCGGCTTCGTCCAGATGCCGAATCGCGCGGAGGCCGAGAAGGCGTGCGAGGCCCTGAACGACAAGGAGATCATGGGCCGCAAGATGAAGTGCAACGAGGCGAAGAACCTGATCTGAGAAATGATCGAATGTTCGAATAATCGAATAATCGAATGATCGAATGTTCGAATGTTTGAAGGATTGAAAGATTGAACGAGCGGGAGGCACGGCGATGGCGAAGGCACTGATTCCGTTGGCCAAGGGCTTTGAGGACGTCGAGGCCGTGACGGTCATTGACGTTCTCCGGCGCGGTGGCGTCGAGGTCGTGACGGCCTCCCTTTCCGACACGACGGACGTCTTGAGCGCGCACGGCATTCTGATGAAGGCCGATGCGAGCCTGGCGACCGTCGCGGACGGCGACTTCGACGCCATTGTCCTGCCGGGCGGCGGCGAGGGAACCGAGAACCTCAAGAACTCGGATGCGCTCGTTCGTCTGCTGCGGCGGCAGAATGACGCCGGTCGGTGGCTGTGCGCGATTTGCGCGGCGCCGACCGTGCTGGTCGAGGCGGGCGTTCTCGCCGAGGGCCTGCACGTGACGTGCTACCCGACGTGCCAGATGGAACTTGACCGCACCTGGTCGCCCGTGCCCGTCGTGGTGGACGGAAACGTCATCACGGGGCAGGCGCCCGGTTCGGCGCTCCTCTTCGCCCTTGTCGTCCTTCAGACGCTGACGGACGAGGCGACGGCGCGTCGCATCGCGCGTGGCCTGGTGACGGACGTCCTGGGCTGATCGGATGCTCCGCCGGCTCTCCATTTCGTCTTTCAGGTTCTTCCTCGCGGGGAAGGGCCTTTCTTTTCAGACGGGGAAGACTTTCGGACTTGCGCTGTTCGTCGGCGCGTTCGCGGGTCTTGTCGTCGTCGCGTTTCGTTTTCTGATCGATCTCGGCTTCGCCTGGATCTTCGATCCGGCGAGTGCCCTTGGGTTGCGCTGGGTCTTTGTCGTCCTGCCGCCGCTGGGCGCGCTTGCGGGCTATCTGCTGATTCGGCGGTTCGCCTCGCTGGAGCACGCGCGCGGGACGGACAGCGCGATTCTCGCCTACCACCGCCGGTGCGGCTACGTGCCGCCGGCCGTTTTGCCGGTGAAGTCCGTCGCGTCCATCCTGACGATCGCTTCGGGCGGCTCGGCGGGCTACGAAGGGCCGGTCACGCTGCTGGGCGCGGCGTGCGGCAGCCTGATCGCCTCGTGGTTCGGGCTTCCCGCGCGCGTGCGGCGCATTCTCATGACGGCGGGCATCTCCGCCGGCATTGCGGCCCTCTTCCAGGCGCCGCTGGCGGGGGCGATTTTCGGCTTCGAGGTTCTCTACTCGTCGAGCGACGTCGAATACGAGTGCCTGTTGCCGTGCTTCACGGCGGCGACGGTCGCCTACACGATCTTCGCCTGTTTCTTTGGCTGGGGGACGCTTTTCCAGATGCCGACGGACATCGTCTACGAGAACGGCCTTCGCCTCTTGCCGTACTTCGTCCTCGCGCTTGCTGTCACGTTCGGCGCGCGCTTCTACATCCGCTTCTTTGCGACGACCGAGCGCCTGTTTGCCGCGTTGCCCGTGCCGGGCTGGGCGCGCGTCGTCCTCGGCGGCCTTGCGACGGGCGTGCTTGGCCTGTTCGTGCCGGACGTCCTCGGCACGAGCTACGCCGTCATCCAGGGAACGCTGTCGGGCGAGACGCTGGCGTTCGGCGCGCTTGTCCTTTTCTTCTTCGCGAAGGTCGTCGCGACATCCTTCACCGTCGGCAGCGGCGGGTCGGGCGGCGTCTTCGCGCCCGCGCTCGTCTGCGGCGGCGCGCTCGGCGCGGCGGTCGGCACGGCGTTTGCGCGTCTCCTCCCCGCGTCGTTCGGCATCCAGCCGGCGGCGTTCGCGCTCGTCGGCATGGCGGGGTTCCTCGCCTCGTCCATCCGCACGCCGATGGCGGCCATCGTGATGGTCGCGGAGATCTCTGGCAACCACGGCTTGCTCGTGCCGGCGATGTGGGTCTGCGGCATCTCGTTTTGGCTCAACAACGGCTGGTCGCTCTACCGCAGCCAGCCGCACAGCCGCGAGTCGTCCCCCGCCCGGTTCGTCGCCCCTTTGCGGACGAGTTGAAATTTGGTATTATAAACCGCTCCTTTTGAAAGAACAAGAAAGGCACAGACAGATGAGACAGATGATGATGTTGACGTCCGCCCTTGCCGTCGGCGTGGCCCTTGCGGCCGAGACGAACGACTGGGAGAACCTTCAGGTCAACTCGATCAACCGGCTGCCGCCGCGCACGTATGCGATGCCGCTTGCCGACGAGGCGGCGGCCCTCACAGACGCGCTTGAACCCGCGACGCCGTACAAGAAGAGCCTCAACGGCGACTGGAAGTTCTCGTGGGCGGGCAATCCCGACCTGCGCGTGAAGGACTTCTGGCGCGTGGACTTCGACGATGCGGACTGGTTCACGATCGACGTGCCGAGCTGCGTGGAGATGCGCGGCTTTGGCTCGCCTGGCTACACGAACGTCCGCTACCCGCACGCCTGGGACCCGAAGCGCGACATCGTCGCGCCGACGATCCGCGACCGGGGCACGGACGCGCGCGACTACAATCCCGTCTCGTCGTACCGCACGCGCTTCACAGTGCCGGCGGCCTGGGCGGGGCGCGACGTCATCCTCCGCTTCGACGGCGTCTACTCGGCCTACTACGTCTGGGTCAACGGACAGCGCGTCGGCTATGCCGAGGACTCGAAGCTTCCCTCCGAGTTCGACGTCACGCCTTACCTCAACCAGCCGAACGCCCAGACCCCCGAACCCTCGAACACGCTCTGCGTCGAGGTCTACCGCTGGTGCGACGGCAGCTTCCTTGAAGACCAGGACATGTTCCGCTTCTCCGGCATTTTCCGCGACGTCACGCTTTGGGCGAAGCCGAAGGACGGCATCTGGGACTTCGAGGTGAAGACGGAGATCGCCGCCGACTACCGCTCGGCGAAGCTGAACGTCGCCGGCTGCGACCTGGCGGACGCGAAGCTCTACGATGCGGACGGCAAGCTTGTCGGGAAATTCACCTGCGGCCTCGCGTCGCTCGCGATTCCGGACGTGCGCCTTTGGTCGTCCGAGCATCCCTACCTCTACACGCTCGTCCTGCGGAAGGGCGACGACATCCGCGCGAAGAAGGTCGGCTTCAAGGAGCAGAAGATCGTCGGGCACACGTTCCTCGTCAACGGCCAGCCCGTCAAGTTCAAGGGCGTCAACCGCCACGACTCGAGCCCCGACAACGGGCGCGCCGTCACGCTGGACGACATGATGAAGGACATCACGCTCTTCAAGCGGTACAACATCAACACCGTCCGCACGAGCCACTATCCGAACCACCACCTCTGGTATGACCTCTGCGACCGCTACGGCATCTACGTGATTGCCGAGGCGAACGTCGAGGGGCATGAGCCGGCCTATGGCGAGCACGGGCTTGGGCGTTTCGCCGAATGGGATCACTCGATTGTTGAGCGCAACACGCGCCACGCCATCTTCTACCGCAACAGCCCGTCCGTCACGATGTGGTCGATGGGCAACGAGACGGGCCACGGGGACTGCTTCCGCCACGCGATCGCCGCCGTGAAGGGCATTGACCCGACGCGCCCCGTCCACTGGGAGCGCGGCAACCGCGACGCGGACGTCGACAGCCGCATGTATCCGTCCGTCGAGTGGCTGGAAGGGCGCGGCCGGTTCGGCGACGCCGGGAAGGGTTCGTTGGCGAAGGAGTCGGGCGGCGGCGTGGGCTTCGTCGATTCCGGCGACCATTCGCCCGGCAAGTGCGCGTTCCTCTGCGAGTACGCGCACGCGATGGGCAACGCGATCGGCAACTTCAAGGAATACTGGGACGTCTTCTACCGCTACGAGTCGCTTGCGGGCGGGTGCATCTGGGACTGGGTTGACCAGGCGGTCTGGAAGTACACGGATCGGATTGACCCGAAGACGGGCGCGCGCGAGCGCTACCTCGCCTACGGCGGGGACTTCGACGAGCAGCCGAACGACGGGCCGTTCTGCGACAACGGCGTCGTCGATCCGCTCCGGAACGTCACCGCGAAGCTCGTCGAAGTCGCGCATGTCCACCGCAACCTCGTCGTCACGCGCTCCGAGAAGGCGGGCGACAATCCGTTCGCCGTCGTCTTCGAGTTGTGGAACCGCTTCCTCTTCACGCGGGCGGACGCCTATGCCGCGCGCTGGGAGCTCCTTGAGGACGGCGTCGTGACGAAGTCCGGCGCGTTCGAGACGCCGGCCGTCGAGCCGCTGAAGCGTTGCCGCTTCACCGTGCCGGGACTCGCCGAGGCACTGGCCGCCGCGCGGTCGGGCGCCGAGATCTTCGTCAACTTCGCGTTCGAGACGCGGGAGGCGACGGCGCTCGTGCCGAAGGGGTGGACGATTGCGCGCGACCAGGTCGCGCTGGGGACGGGCTGGGACTTCGCGCGTGCGGCGCAGGCCGCGTCCGCGTCGGGTTCCGTCACGTATGCCCAGGACGAGCGGACGGTGACGGTCACGGCCGGCCCGACGAAGGCCGTCTTCTGCCGGAAGTCCGGGACGCTCTGCGAGCTCGTCATGAACGGGCGGACGGTTCTGAAGGATCCGGCGCCGGGCGTCGTCGCGGGCCCGCAGCTCACGTGTCTGCGGGGGCTGACCGACAACGACATCTGGATGCGGCGCGGCAACAGCTGGTCGGAGAACGCGAAGCGCGGCAGCGTCTATTCGCGCGGGCTCACGCAGCTGCGCTACCATGCGCGTCCGCTCGCGCTGCGTGACGGCGCGGTCGTCGTGACGACGGAAGTGACGGGCAACAAGTCGGCCGGCTTCACGCACGAGGCCGTCTGGCGCTTCGCGGCGGACGGGGCCGTCACGGTCGCGAACACGGTGACGCCGCACGGCACGATGCCGCCCGCGTTGCCGCGCCTCGGCCTCTCGCTGAAGCTCGACCCCGCGCTGGAGAACGTCGCGTACTACGGACGCGGCCCGCGCGAGAACTACGTGGATCGTTCGTCGGGGTCGCTTCTCGGACAGTGGACGTCCACCGTTGACGGGCTGTCCGAGGCGTATGTGCGCCCGCAGGACAACGGCTACCGGACGGACGTCCGCTGGGTCGCGCTGACGGCGGCGGACGGGCGCGGCGTGAAGTTCTCGGCGACGGAGCCGCTCTTCGTGCAGGCGCAGCACTACGGCTGGGAGGACTTCGAGTTCGCGCGGCATCGCGCCGGGCAGCAGCGTTTCCGCGCGCCGCTCGTCGCGCGGCCGGAAGTCTGCCTCAACCTCGACGTCCGGCAGACGGGCCTCGGCGGCGCGAGCTGCGGGCCGGAGCCGATGCGGAAGTACGTCTTCCCGATCGAGAAGACGGCGTGGACGCTCCGCCTGGAGCCGGTGGCGCGCGCGACGTCTCGGTGACGCGCGGTTCGGAGTGAAGGGCGCGTCATGAACGTATTCGAGACGGACATTCCCGACGTCAAGGTCATCGAGCCGGAGATCCATCGCGACGCGCGCGGATTCTTTGCCGAGACCTACAACGCGGCGCGCTATCGGGCGGCGGGCATTGACGCGGCGTTCGTGCAGGACAACGAGAGCTGTTCGTCGCGCGGCGTTCTGCGCGGGCTTCACTGGCAGGCCGGCGCGTTCGCGCAGGCGAAGCTCGTGCGCGTCGTGCGCGGCGCGGTCTGGGACGTCGCCGTCGACATTCGCAAGGGATCGCCGACCTTCGGCCAGAGCGTGTCCTGCGAACTGACGGCGGAGAACGGGCGCCAGTTCTTCATTCCGCGCGGATTCGCGCACGGCTTCGTCGTTCTGGAGGACGACACGCTCTTCAGCTACAAGTGCGACAACTTCTATTGTCAGGCGGCCGAACGCGGACTGCAGTTCGACGATCCGGCCCTTGGCATCCGCTGGCCCTGGCCGGGCCGCGACTATCTCCTTTCCGAAAAGGACACGAAACATCCACGACTCAAAGACATTGAACCCTGGGAGGAAAAATAACATGACAGTTAAAGGCTATGCGAAGTATCTTCTGGTAATGGCGGGGCTGGGCGGCCTCCTGTACGGCGTGGACGTTGGCGTCATCGCCGCCGCGTTGCCGTACATCGAGCGGACGTCGACCTTTACGCAGGATCAGATCGGCTGGATCGTCGGCATGGCGCTCTGGGGGTCGCTCCCGTCCTCGCTCGTCGCGGGGCTGCTCGCCGAGTGGTTCGGGCGCAAGCGCATGATCGTCGCCTCCGCGCTCCTCTTCCTCGTCTCGATTCCGGTGATCTGCGCGTCGGGCTTCTGCGACGGCGGCAACTTCTGGATGATGGTCGGCGGTCGGGCGATGCAGGGCGCGGCGGCCGGACTCTTCGGCGTGATCGTCCCGATGTATCTCGCGGAGTGCCTGGACGCCGATTCGCGTGGCAAGGGCACGGGCATGTTCCAGCTTCTCCTGACGATCGGCCTTGTGTTCGTCGCGGTGGTCGGCTTTGGCGTGACCTCCTTTGTCGGCGATGCCAAACTGGCGGTTGATGCGAAGGCCGCAGCAGCCGGCGTCGCGCCTGCCGCCGTCACGTTCGCGCAGATCAAGAGCTGGATCGCCCCCGACCAGGTCGCCGCCTGGGTGCGGGCGTGGCAGATGATCTTCCTCCTGTCCTGCATTCCCGGTCTCGTCCTCTTCCTCGGCGCGTTCCGCCTCAAGGAGTCCTCGCGCTGGCTCTACCGGAAGGGACGGAAGGAGGAGGCGTTGGCGTCGCTGGCGGCGAACAACGGCGCGGAGAAGGCCCAGGCGATTCTTGCGGAGATGGTTGCCGCCGACGAGGCCGCGGCCGCCGAGAAGGCGAAGAACGCCGCCGCGACGGATTCCCTTTTCCAGCGCAAGTACGTGATTCCCTTCGTCCTCGCGGTCGTCATCCTCGCCTGCAACCAGACGACGGGCATCAATTCCGTGCTCAACTACACCGTCACGATTTTCCAGAAGACGGGCATGCAGGGCGCGTTCGCGAACGTTTCCGACGTCGCCATCAAGATCATGAACTGCGTGATGACGATTGTCGCCTGTGCGCTTGTGGACAAGAAGGGCCGCAAGTTCCTGCTGAAGCTCGGCACGTCGGGCATCATCGTCGGACTCTGCGGCGTCGGCTCGATCTTCCTCGCGATCTCGAAGGGCTGGGTCGCCGCCTCGCTGACGACGGGCGTTCTCGCGACCGTCTTCTTCTTCATGTTCATCGCGTTCTACGCGGTCGGCCCGGGCGTCTGCGTCTGGCTGGCCCTGACGGAGCTGATGCCGACACGCATCCGCGCCAACGGCATGGCGATCGCGATGATCATCAACCAGGGCGTTTCCGCCGGCATTGCGACCGTCTTCCCGAAGTGGTGCGCGTGGACGAACGACAATGGCAGCGTCTTCTTCGTGCTGGCGGGCTTCACGGTCGTCTACTTCATCACGGCGGCGTTCTTCCTGCCGGAGACGAAGGGGCGGACGCTGGAGGAAGTCGAGAAGTACTTCACGACGGGGAAGATGCCGGAAAAGAAGTAGGCGGAATCCGTGGCGGCCCCCCTGACATTTCGCTTCCTCGGAACGGGAACGTCCGTCGGCGTGCCGCAGATCGGCTGCACGTGCAAGGTCTGCACGTCGGCCGATCCGCGCGACCGGCGCAACCGTTGTGGGGCCTATGTGCGCGCGGGCGACGTCGGCTTTCTCATCGACACGCCGCCCGAAATGCGCCTCGTCTGCTGCCGCTACGGCGTCACGCGCGTCGATGCCGTTCTCCTCACGCACGCGCACATGGATCATGTCGCGGGGTTTGACGACGTCCGCCGCTTCAACACGATGAACGGGACGTGGGTCGCGTGCGATCCGCACGCCGACGGCGCGAACGGGCGCGCGTGCCGCTGTCTCGGCAAGGTGATGCCCTGCTATGCGATGAAGGAGACGGAGGAGGCGATGCACCGCATCTTCCCGTACATCAGCGCGAAGGGGGGCGAACATGGCCTCTTCCGTCCGATGGTCGAGTTCCGAAACGACGACTCGTTTGCGGTCGGCGA
>CAZWQY010000021.1:29255-41084 GCA_964636295.1 uncultured Lentisphaeraceae bacterium
CCTCGCCTACATTTCGGACTGCCATGTCCTGCCGGACGAGACGGTGGAGAGACTTGCGGGTGTCGAGACGCTGGTTCTCAACTGCCTGCGCGTGCGGGAGCACCCGACGCACTTGAAGCTCGCCGACGCGTTGGCCTACATCGCGCGCATCGCGCCGCGCCGTGCCTATCTCACGCACTTGTGCCATGACTTCACGTACGTCGAGTGGTTGAAGATGTTGCCGTCCCATGTCTTGCCGGCTTACGATGGGCTGGAGTTGACGCTTGGCGGCTGATTGTCATTCGGAGAAGAATCATGCGAAAAAACGCTTTCCCTCTTTTGGCTCTGGCCGCCCTTGCCGTCCACATGACGTTCGCCACGACGAGCGAGATCAAGGTCGATCTTCGGCTGGACGGTTTGGACTTCGTTTCGGGCGAGCGCATTCGCGGCGTCGTGGACATCGCGAACTCGTCGCCGGATCGCGTCAGCGTCGGCTACTCCAACTCGAAGGATCTTTTCTTCATCGAGGTTTTCCGTGCGGGCGACCGCAGTCCGCTCACGCGGCTTGGAAAGCGTCCGTTCGTCGCGCGCTTCCGCGTCGATTCGAGCGAAGGGCAGAAGCTGGAGACGTTCCTCGGCGACCACTACGCCCTCCGCGAGCCGAGCCGCTATCTGGCGAAGCCCGTTCTCGTTCACAACGGCACGCGCTACGAGGGCGCGATCCGCGCCTTTGACGTCGTGGAGGGCATCCGCATCACGGGGGCCATGCAGATGTTCGCGAACCGCAAGGGGCTTCAGCGCAACTTCTCGCTCGTCTACTGGTCGCGCGACCGCGCCGAGCATCTCTTTCTCCGTGCGCAGGACGCCGGGTCGTCTACGCGAAAGTGGGAGACGCGCGATCTCGGCCCGATGCTGCGGATCGGGAATCCGACGGTCAGCGTCCTGCCGGGCGGCGAAGTCGTCGTCCTGCATCGCCTCAACGCGGATCAGTTCGTCCGAAACGAGTTCTGGTCGCTGCCGGATGCGTTCGAGTTCCGGATGCGCGAGACGGTTCGCGACCCGGAGACGGCGGGCACGGCGCGCGTGCGCGAACTTTACAAGGAGGGCGGCGTGAAGCCCAAGGACAATCCCTGGTGGAAGTTCTGGTAGTCGCCTGACGACGGAATACGATGCTCGACTGCCGCGCCTATCTTCTTGACGTCACGGATCGCCGTCCGAACGAGCCGCTTCTCCAGGAGCTCGTCGATGTCCTGGCGCGCTATTCCTACAACGAGTTCTTCTGGTATGCCGCCGCATCGGCGGAGACGTCCGCGCCGTCGCCGCGTCTGGCGGCCTATTGCGAGATGCAGGGCGTGGCGTTCCGCACCCTGGACGCGGCGGGCTACGAGAAGATCCTGCTCGATCCGGCGAACGTGTGCGTCCCGACGTTTGCCGCGAAGTCGCTCTGCGGACGCATTGAGGAGATGCGGCTGGCGATGGAGGCGGGCGAGCGCGCCGTTCGGGCGCGTCGGGCGACGCGGTTCCTCGTGACGGATTTCTCGGACGGCTATGCCTGGCAGCCGCTGTGCGTTTCGTTGCCGGCGGTCATCCTCGCGGGGAACCTCATGACGAGCGGCGCGTCGGCGGCGAAGATGGATCTCGAAAAGGAGCTCTGCTCGGTCATGAACCTGCCGGTCGCCGGCCTTCTCCAGAAGCTCGGCACGCTCTACCTGCGCGGCGGCGCGCGCCGTGCGGACGCCTCCGAGTTCTTCAACATCCTCGCCGGCGACTGCGGCTATTCGCGGCATCCGGGCCTTACGCAGACGGTGCTGGACGAAGTCTCCGGCATTTGCCGTGGCGTGGGCCTCGCGCTGGAACGCTGGACGGCGCGGAGCGACTGGGCGAAGGAGATCGCCTACGCGGCGAATCTCCTGGACTGCGCCTGCCATCGTCGCAACGAGGCGATGCTGCGCGCGATTCGTGACGAGCATGGCCGCATCTGGCGTCTTCGGTGCACGCCGGAGGGACGCGTCGAGTCGCTGGCGAAGCTGCCGAGGTTCTGACGTGATGCGACGCGGACTTTGGGGCGCAGGACTCTTCGTCGTGACGCTGGCCGTCTTCGCCGTCGGCATCACGAACGGGCATCTCAACCTGGACGACTGGGGCTACACGGCAGGCTGTGCGTTCGTGCGCGGCGGACTGTCTCTGGCGAACGTCCGCATGGCGTTCGCCGACCTCGGACACGGCGGCATCTGGATGCCGCTGACGTCTCTTTCCTACATGGCCGACGTGTCGTTCTTGGGCGGCGGCTGGATCGTCCATCACGCGGTCAACGCCGTTCTGCACGCCGTGAACGCCGTGCTCGTCTTTCTCTTTCTCCGCGTGCTTCTTGGCGCGCGCGTGCGGCCGTGGGCCTGCGCGGCGGCCGCGCTCCTGTGGGCCGTTCACCCGATGCGCGCCGAGGCCGTGACGTGGATTGCCTCGCGCAAGGAGGAACTCTGGACGCTTTTTGCGTTGGCGGGCTTGCTCGTCTGGGTGCGGTTCCTCGAACAGGGCGGCAAGGGCCGCTACCTGGCGACGCTGGCGCTTTTCGTCGCCTCGATGCTGGCGAAGCCGACGGCCGTCTGCCTGCCCGTCCTCGCCTACCTGACGGCGCGCGTTGTCGCGCCGACCGCGCCGCGTCGTCTGGCGCGCTATCTGCCGATGCTGGTCTGTGCGCTGGCCGTTGGCGGCGTCGCGCTCGTCTCGCAGTCGCGTCCGACGGGACTGGAAGCCGTCGATCTCTCGGACACGACCGTTGGCTGGCGGCTGTTGAATGCGGCGGTTTCGCTGGGGCTTTACGTCTCGCATGTCGTCTGGCCCGTGAATCTGCACCTCGACTACCGCGCCGTTTTCGGCGGCTGGCCGTTGGACGGCTGGCAGGGCCTCATTGTTCTCGCGGCGACGGTTGGGGCTGTCGGCTGGGCGTGGACGCATCTCGCGTCCGTCGCCGCGCGGCGGCTGGTCGCGTACGCGGCCGTGTCCGCGCTGGTTGCGCTTCTGCCGGTTCTGGGGCTTCTTGGCGTGACGGGCGACAAGGCATATGCCGACCGCTATGCCTACCTGCCTGCCGTCTTCCTCGCGCTTCTGGTCGCGGCGGCGTTGGAGGCGTGTGCGCGGCGACGGACGGGCCTGGCGGTCGTGGCGGCAAGTGCGCTGGCGCTCGCCGAGGGTGCGCTTGCCGTGCCGACCGTTCGCGCGTTCGGCAGTGACCGCGCGGTCTACGCGCGCGTGTGGGCGGACGATCCCGACCACTGGCGTGCCTTGCGCGTCCTTGGCGCGGAGGCGTGTGCGCGGGAGAATCGCCTGACGGACGGCATCGCCATGCTGAGCAAGAGCCTGCGCCTGCGTCCAAGCGCGTCCACGGCCGCCTCGCTCGCGTATGTGCTGGCGATTCGCGGCGAGCCGGGCGACTTTGCGGAGGTGCGGCGGCTGGGCGCGGGCGTCTCGAAGAACGTGCGTCGCGATCGGGAGGGGCTGATGCTGGACGCGCTTGCGATTGCGGCGTTTCGCGAGGAGGATGACGAGGAGGCCGTGCGGCTCTTTGGCGCGGCGTTGACGGCGCCGGCGCGCAGCCACAACAATCTCCACGCGATGCTGAACTTCGGCTACGCGCTTGCGAACGTGGGGCGGACGCGGGAGGCGTTGGGGCTGTTCACGAAGCTGCGCGACGTCTCGGACGCGGGCATTCGCCGTCGGGCGACCGAAGCCGCCGCGCAGACGCAGACCGGCGTCTTCCCCCGTTTCGCCTGGCAATAGTTCGCAAAGCCCGTTTTTTGCGGCATTTTCCGCGTTTGCGTGTTTGACAGGCTGTCACCCGTTTTGGTAATATACACGCACACCCAAGGAGAGATTCAGGAATGAAGAGAACCTTTGTTGCTTTGTCAGTCGCCTGCGCCAGTGCATGGGCGTGGGCGGATAATCCGCAGTTTTGCACGAATTGGTTTTCGGGCATTGGTCCGGGCGCGACGTCCATTTCGGACATGAAGGCGACGAACGGCACGTGGGCGTTCCCGCAGGTGGAGGATGTGGCGGCGGTCGCGAATGGCGCGCTCGTCCTGGATCTGGACGCGGACGAAGAGGCGACGTTTACGGTCGGCAACGATTTGGGTGAGACGGGCACATGCCGGCGCGTTATGGTCACGGGCGCGTTCACGCCAATTGCGAAGGCTGATTTGCCGTCCGGTGCGGAGATGGCGCAGAAGGAGGCGCAGGTTGGATTTGCCGTCGTTGACGAGGGCACAGAGACGAACTGCTATGCGTGGGTGGGCAAGACGGGGAGTTCGGAGTCCAGTGGCGATTGGGAGAAGATGGAGATCGCTACGGTGGACGGGTCGCCCGTGTGCGTGACGATTGAGTTGGATTACTGGAAGGCGAATGTCGTGACGTCCACGTTTCATGTCGTCGGGGCCACCACCGAGGGGGGGGGGGGGGCTCATTTCCCCCTGACGGGCGCGGCGTTGACGAGTGCCTTGAAGGATCGGCTGGTCAAGTCGGTGTCCTGCACGGGGAGCGGCACGGTTCAGAAACTTTCGGGCGACTACCAGCATGTCGTCGCGAAGGTCGGCGACACGGCGTATGGCACGTATGACGACGCGATTAAGGCGACGACGGATGGCACGATTGCCCAGGTTCGGGTTGCGAACGGTGACGTGACGGCAACGCCGACGGATGCGTCGAAGGAAGTCGCCACAGACGCGAGCGGGCAGGTGGTTGTCCAGACGAAGCGGGCGATTTTGAATGAGGTCAAGGTCGGTTCGGCTTCGAAGGGCTTGATGAAAGACGAGGCCAAGTTCCGTGCGTTCCTCAAGGCGCATTGCAACACGGCCTACACGAAAGCCTCAGCGACTGCGGCTGAGATCACGAGCGCGCTCGGAGCGGAAGGCGGGAACAAGTTGGCGCTGTGGCAGTCCTATGCGCTGGGCATCAAGCCGGATGCCGCGTTGAAGTTGACGCAGGTTGCGCAGGATCAGGCGACGGACGGGATTACGCTGGTGCTTCCCGTTGTGCCGTCGGGGGATTTCACCGTCAAGTACACGGTCGGCAGCGGCGCGGATTCGGTGACATCGACGGATCCGTCGGCTGTCAAGGTCCCGCTGAAGACGGGCAAGTATTCGGTGAAGGTCTCGTTCGAGTAAGTTCGGCAAGGAAGGAGACGAATCATGAAGAAGACGTTGGTTGCTGGGTTGGTCGGGCTTCTCGCGGCGGCGACATTCGCCGGCATGAACAATGTGGTCATCACTTTTTGTTCGCAGGGTCCGGATACGTATGCGGACGGTTCGACGGTGTTGGACGGCGAGACGTATGCGCTTGTCTGGACGCCGGATGGCGCGATGTTCGGGGGCTTCAACGCCGACGGTTCGGCGGTTGCGCCGAGTCGGGTCGTGCTGAAGGCCCCGCTCGCGAAGGAGGGCAAGTGCCCGTTCGTCAAGTATGAGATTGACGAGCGTTTCGCGGCAATGAATTATACGAACGGCATGTGGGCCGTCTACCTCCTCGACACGCGCGTCTTCGCGGCGGACTTGGGCGCGGACGGCAAGCCGCAGGCGACGGGCGCATTCGGCATGGCCGTGAACGGCTACGGCGTGGTCGCGTCGGCGCAGACGTCGGTCGGGTTCGTCTCGGCGGATGGCACGGCGGCTGTGGGCGCGGGGCTGTTGCCGGCGGATAAGGGCGAGGTCAAGATTTCGAACATTGAACTGCGGGACGGCAAGGTCTTCATCACGGTTTCGGGCACGGTGTCGAGCGCGGCCTATGCGGTGGCGGAAGGCGAGACGCTGGACGCGATTCTGCCGACGGAGACGGCGGCGGCTGGCAACACGGCGGGCGAGATGATTCTTGTGCGTGACCAAAAGGCGGGCGGCGCGTTCTTCAAGGTGAATCGCAAGTGAATTTGAAGCGGAAAGGAATGACGAAAATGAAGAAACTGCTTTCATTGGCTTTCTGCGCGGCGGCAACGGCGGCGTTTGCGGCCGACGAGATCACGCTTGCCGACGAGGTCGGTGTGACGATGGTCACGCTTCCGGCAGGGCAGACGAACACGATTATCGCGGCGTCGTTTACGGATTTTGACACGGGGGACGTTTCGATTTCGAAACTCGTCAAGACGACGAGTCTTGCGGCGGGCGACGAAATCCTTCTCTACACGGCCAAGGACACGTATTCGGCGTGGAAACTGGATGCGAACAAGGTCTGGCAGAAGGCGGTGAAGACCTATACGGTCGATGGCAACGGCGTGGCGACGGAATCGGAGGGCGACGATCCGGCGACGACGACCGCGACAGTCGGCACGGGCCTTTGGATTGTCCGCAAAAATCCGACGACGGAGGTGTCAATCGCGATTTACGGCAAGTATACGGCGGGGCGCACGTCGTCCTTGACGGCGGATGCGTGGAATCTTGTCGGCAATGCAGGGCTGGCGAGTTACACCTTCACGACGGGCACGGCGGGAGATGAACTGATTAAAGTGCTGGCGAACGGCGCGCGTCGGCGGTATATGTATGATGCCACGGAGGGCTGGACGTATTTTGTATATACAACCAAGAATGAGACGATTCAGGGCGAGGAGAAGGTAGTTTTGCAAGGAAGCCAGGAAAAGGAGAACCCCACCCTTGTGCCGGGCGAAGGATTTTGGTATTATACGACGAATGCAGACCTAACGGTTTCATGGAGCGATGTCGAATAGTCCAGTTTGATCGGAAATAATGATGAAGAAAAAAAAATGAAAACTTTCATTGCACTTGTCGCGCTGACGCTCGCGTTCGGTGTTCAAGCCGATTCCTATCTTTACTGGATGGTCGGTGATTCTGTCACGCTGAAAGACGGTGCATCATCTTCTGCGTTCAGTGACTTTAAGTCGGCTGCGGTTGGCGTGCTGGATAATGCGACGGGGAAGAATGTCGGCTATTTGACCCTTTATGGCATGAATGGGGTGTCTTCTGGTGGCGCAACTGGCGCTGGTAAGGGTGCGCCGTATCTCGCAGGTATCGGTTCGGGGTACGAAACGGGCTATAAGTTCTACATTGAACTTTACAATGATGAAGGAAAATGGGTCGGTCGATCAGAAGAGATGCTGGATTATAATGCGGCGAGCAAGTTCTTCGAGTACTTTGGAACTTCGACGCCGGTGGCTAAGGCGTGGGCGCCAACGACCTTTACGACGGCTGCCGTGCCAGAGCCGAGTTCGGCGTTGCTGATGCTTTTGGGCTGTGCGGGCCTTGCGTTGAAGCGCAAGAAACAGGCGAAGGCCTAACGGCCGCGCGGCTTTTGGGCGCGTATGCGCCCAACATGACAGGAGGCAACCCAAAGCGGGTTGCTTTTTTGTTTATCTTTGCTTATCAATAGCGGGGCCTGTCCCCAGGCAATACATGGGGTCTGTCCCCAGAAGGCGGGGGCCTGTCCCCACGCGCGCCCATGGGGCTTGTCCCCAGGGGTGGTGCAATAAACATAAGTTGTTTTGCAAAGTTTACAAGTGACAGCAGACGGATTTTAGGCTATACTTTACTTTCGTAAACGTGTCGAAAGAAGGAGTTTGTGTAGAATGACAAGACTTGAATTCATCCGTGCGCTGACGGCGACGGGCGCGGCGTCGGTTTTCGCCGGGTGCGCGCTGCCGAAGGGGAGCAAGGGCAAGTTCGCCCTCAACGCCTCGACGCTTCGGGCCTACGGGCTGACGTTGGGCGAGCAGGTACGCGCGGCAGTCGCCGGGGGCTTTTCGGGCTTTGAGCCGTGGCTGAAGGACATCCGCGCCGCGCAGGCGGACGGCACGCTGAAGGATGTCATCGCGTACGCGCGCGACAACGGTCTGACGTTCGTCAATGGCATTGCCTTTGGGCAGTGGACGAATCCCGATCCGGCGGTGCGCGCGGCGGGGCTGGAAGAGACGCGGCGCGACATGGAGCTGCTGGCCGAGATGGACTGTCCGTTCATCGCCGCGTCGATGTTCGGCATCCAGAAGCCGGGTTCGCCGGTTCTTGCAAACGAGGTGATTGCCGAGCGTTTCCGTGCCGTGTGCGCACTCGGCGACGAGACGGGCGTGAAGCCGCTCCTGGAGTACTGGGGGCATTCGGTCAACCTCTCGACGCTGGAAGACGCCTTGGACGTTCTGGAAAAGTCGGGGCGGCGCGATGCCGCGCTGTTGGCGGATGTTTACCACACGTATCGCGGGGGCAGCCGCTTTGGCTCGTTTGCGCGTCTGCGGGCCGATCAGCTGCCCGTCCTGCACGTGAACGACTACACGTTTGCGAAGCCGCGCGCAGCGCTTGTGGACGCGGATCGCGTCTGGCAGGGCGAAGGGGCGGCGCCGTGGAAGAATCTCTGCAAGACGCTGGACGGCATTGGCGCCGATCCGTGGCTCTCGATCGAGCTGTTCAATCCGGCGTACTGCCAGACGACGCCGCGTGAGACGGCGCGCGTCGGCGTCCAGAAGTTCGAGGGACTGAAGGAGAAGAATTCGCTTCGGCTGGGCGTCCAGATGTGGAGCGTCGACGAACTTTGGCGGAAAGATCCGGCGGGTTCGTTCCGTCGTCTCCGTGCGCTCGGCTACGAGGGCGTGCAGTCGCTTGGCTTCTACAAGATGGACTGGAACGAGCTGGAGAAGATGCTGAAGGGCGAAGGCCTTCAGATCGTGGACATGCCGTTCCGGGCGGATATGCTGACGACGCAGGGCGACTTTGACCGCTTCGTCGATTTCTGCCGTCGCTTTGGCGTCGATTTCGTCTACGAGCCGTGGATCGCTTCGGGCCTGGACGAGCGCGGCTGGCGGGCGCGCGTGGCGAAGCTGGTCGAGTGGCGCGCGAAGTTCGCGGCCGCCGGCATCCGCACGGGCTTCCACAACCACCAGATTGAGTTGACGACGAAGTTTGCGGACGGGACGTGTCCGCTGGACGCCTTCGAGCAGGCGGGCGTCGATTTCGAGCTGGACGTCGGGCATGCGAAGCTCGCGGGCAGCGATCCCGTCGCGTGGCTGCAGCGGCTTGCGGGGCGCGTGCCCTCTATCCATGCCAAGCCGGGCGGCGGCCTCGCCGTCGGCGGCGCGGGCGACCGCAACGACTGGGGGATGATCCTTCCGGAGGCGGCGGCGAGCGGCGCGAAGTGGGCCATCGTCGAGTGCGAGACGCGGCGCAACACCTTTGAAGACGTGACAGAATCGGCAAAATACCTGAAAGGACTCGTGTAATGAACCTGAATCGCAGAGACTTCGTGAAGACATCGGCGTTCGCTTCGCTGTTCGCGGCGAGCGGCTGTGCGACGGCCAAGGAAGTTCCGAACATCGTTGAGGCGCCGGCGACGGGCGTTCCGCCGCCGAGCGGGCGGCTGAACGTGGCGATCATCGGCTGCGGCCCGATGGGCGTCAGCAACATGCGGGGACTCTGGTCGGATCCGCGCGTCCGCTTCGTCACGGCGTGCGACCCGATTCGCGAGTCGAACTTCCATGGCTACGACGCGAAGACGCTTCTCGGCCGCGATCCCGTCAAGCGGATGATCGACAAGAAGTACGGCACGACGGACACGAAGAGCGTCGCCGACTGGCGCGAGGTGATTGCCGATCCGAACGTGGACGCGGTGCTCGTCTCGACGGGCGACTACTGGCACGCGCTCATCTCCGCCGAGGCGATGAAGGCCGGCAAGCACGTCTATTGCCAGAAGCCGCTCACGCTTGGCGTGAACGAGGGCAAGGTGCTGCGCGCGATCGCGAAGAAGACGGGCGTGACGTTCCAGGTCGGCTCGCAGCAGCGCAGCGAATGGCGTTTCCGCTTCGCGGCGGAACTCGTCCGCAATCAGGCGCTCGGCGACTGCACGAGCTGCACGATCGGCCTTTGCTATGCCCACAACGACAGCCGGCGGAACGGCTACACGCGCGACTGCACGCCGCAGGGAATCCCGGCGTGGCTCGGCGACAAGGCGATGTGGGACCTTTACCTCGGCCCTGTGCAGCACTGGGAGAACGACGCCTACATTCCGGCGATTCACGCACCTGTCTGCTGGCGCTGGAACTCGCGCACGGGCAACGGGTCGCTTGCGGACTGGGGCGCGCACCACTTCGACATCCTCCAGTGGGCGCTTGGACAGGACATGGACGGCGGGCCTGTCGCGATCGAGAACGTGAAGACGGACATCCGCGACCCCGAGAAGTGCAACCGCTATCTGGATCAGGCCGTCCACTATGCGTTCGACATCGTCTACGCGAACGGCTTTCGCGCGCATGTCGGCGACGAGGAGACGATCGGGCGCAACGGATTGCGTTTCAGCGGCTCGAAGGGCGACCTCTTCGTCACGCGCGGCAAGTTGGACTTGCCGTCCGCGCTCAAGAACTTCACGGAGAACGATTTCCGTGGGCGGGACGTGCGGCTCTACCGGAATCCGGCGGCGGACGGCTCGCACGAGCGCGATTTCGTCGATGCCGTCTTCACGGGCCGTCCGTGCGCGTGTCCGGTCGAGGTCGGGCATCGCAGCGCGACGGTCTGCCACCTCGCGAACATCGCGGCGCGCGCGGGTCGTTCGCGCGTGACGTGGGACCCGGTGAAGGAAGTCTTCACGGGTGCGTCGGCCGACCTCAACGCGCAGCTCGACGTGCCGTACCTGAACGGCTGGAAGCTGGAGGCCTAACGCGCGCTGTGCCGCGTCGGTTCTGCGCGTCGCGTCAGGCTACGGCTCGATGAGGACGCGTGTGCCGGGGCGGCACATCGCATAGAGGCGCGCGGCGTTCCAGTTCGCGAGCCGGAAGCAGCCATGGGAGCCCGTGAAGCCGATTGATTCGGGGACGGGCGTCCCGTGCAGACCATAGCCGGGCAAGTTGAGCCCCAGCCAGGCGACGCCGACGGGGCAGTTCTCGCCGGCGGGCCAGACATAGCGCTGGACTTTCTTGCCCTTGGGCGTCGTGTCGGGCGTGTACGTGTAGTTCGGCCAGGCGACGTAGCTCGTGACCTTCAGTTCGCCGTGGGGCGGAATCTTCGACTTGTTCGCGGCGATCGAGCAGGGGAAGAGGCCGAGGCATTTCCCGGCGGCGTCGAATGCGGTGACTTCGCGGTTCGCGAGCGAGATGCGGACGACGTGCGCCGTCGGGCGTTGGGGGCGGCGTGGCCGCCCGCGTTCGGCGGCGGCGAACTCTTCTTGAATCGGCGGGAAGTCGGGGATGACCAGGCGGAGTCCGGGGCGGACGTTGTTCCAGTCCACGCCCGGATTCAGGCGCGCCAGGGCACGTTGCGAGAGGTGGCCGCGCTCGGCGAACATTTCGCGGATGGACTCGTAGCCAAGGCGCGCAAGTCGGGCCTTGGCGTTGGGTGCGTCCGGAATTTTCACGAGCGCGTCGAGGTCGGCCTGCGTGACGGTCTCGATGCGCAGGGGCGAGGGCGCGTCGGCGAAGTAGCGGTCGTAGGCCGCTTCGGGCGAGAGCGGGACGGGTTTCTCGCCCCGGTCAAGGAGAAAGCGGCGCAGGGCGCGTTCGCCCTTGCGGCCCCAGACGCCGTCGGCCGTGTTGCAGGAGTAGCCCGCGCGGTCGAGGTGGATCTGAAGGGCGAGCGTCTTCGAATCGGAGAAGAGCGCGGCGAGGAGAAGGAGCGTCGTACCGAACATAGGCGCGTATTATAGCAAATCCCCTGGCGCGCCCGAACGGACGCTGGTGCGCGGTGCGGCGGGTCTTCGTGTCGCCGTTCGGCATTTGCTATAATATGTCGCATGACCATGAGACCCGAACAGATTCCCTACGGTGTCAAGGACTTCAAGCGCATCCGCCTGGAGGGGCGCTACTACGTCGACAAGACCGCGTACATCCGCAAGCTGGAGGCGCGCGCGGACTTCCTCTTCTTCGTGCGGCCGAGGCGGTTCGGGAAG
>CAZWQY010000022.1:0-40145 GCA_964636295.1 uncultured Lentisphaeraceae bacterium
ACGGGGGTCCTGGTGGGCTGCCTGGGGGGGGGCGGTTTTGTTGCTTTTTTTTTTTTTTTTTTTTTTTTTTTTTTGTTGGAGTTTTGGGGGGGGGGGGGGGGGGGGGGGGGGGGGTATACTACACATTCGAAACTCGGAAACTTTCCAACCCCGAACAGAAAGGACATTCTGCCATGTCATGTGTCTCGTGGAAAAAGAGGACGGACGCGCAACAGCCGCGCCGCAGCAAGCGTCTGCTGGCGTTCGCCATTGCCGTTGCGGCCGTCTCGACGGCCCTGGCCTATCTGCCGCCCGTCGAGGAGCGCGGCGGCATCAAGGTCGAGATCGGCTCGTTCCCCCAGAAACTTGAGCGCAACGACGGCAGTCCGTTCAGCTGGCCGCTCGGCGTGACGGAGGTCGCCGCCGGCGCGCCGCGCGCGTTCCCGGTCACGGTGGAGAACAGGACGGACAAGGCCGTGACGGGCCGCCTCTCCGTCTGGATGAACGACGACTGGGACGTCGCCGGCCCGCAGGGCGCGCTGACGCTCGCGCCGGGCGAGAAGAAGACGCTCTCCTTCACGGGGACGGCCAAGCCCCGCGCGCTGGACGCGCTCTATCCCGTCCACGCGACGTTCACGCCGGACGGCGCGGACGCGAAGGCCGCCGTGCCGCACCCGATCGCCATCTTCCAGTACAAGAACCCGGACGCGCCGCGCGCCCTGCCGAAGCGGAGACCGCCGACGCTCGAGCCGGGCGTGTTCGCGCTGGATCACGGCTTCACGCGGACGGTCAGCGTCGAGGTCGGCGGCAAGACGGCGCGCCTTGCGGATTCCGGAAGCGGGAGCGAATGGGGCGGCGGCATGAGCAAGGGCGAAATGCACGTCGGCGGGGCGAAGAAGCGCGGCTACATGTCCCATCCGCCCTACAAGAAGGGCGCGGGGTTCGTCTGGAGCGATTTCCCGCTGACGCTCCCGAACGTCCGCCCGATCGCCGTGCGCGTCTCGAACTACCTCGTTTCGAGCGGCGGCCAGCCGCCGTCCGACGGCGTGGAGTACAAGATCCTCGTCGTCGCGGACGGGCAGGCGCCAAAGGAACTCGCCTCGCACTTCGTGACGAAGCCGCTCACGTGGCAGGACCTCTCCGCCGATCTCTCCGCCTACGCGGGGAAGAAGGTCGTCCTCCGACTCTGGACGGGACCCGGGCCGAAGATGAACACGACGTGTGACGGCGGCGGCTGGGGCGACCTGCGCCTTGAGATCGGCCCGCAGCCGAAGGCGCTGACGGAGGCCGACTGGGCGGCGCGCGAGGCGGCCGCCGTCGCGGCGGCGCAACGGGCGCGGACGGACGGCGCGGGCGAGAACCGCTACGTGCTGGAGGCGAACGGCATCCGCTACGGTGCGGCGGTCGTGCCGGGCGAACGCGGCCTCGTCGACGGCGTGCTGGCGTTCACGGACGGCACGCGCGCGATTGCCTATCGTGGCTTCACGGCGCGGGTGGACACGGCGGACGGCGGCGCCGCGCCGCAGCCGCGCGCGGACGTCCGCGCGGAGAAGGGGACGCTGCGCATTTCCTGGTCGCTCCCCGGCGTCGTGCGCGATCCGCAGGGCTTTCCGCGCCTGGGCGACCTCGCCGTCGGGCCCGCGTCCGAGCGGCCCGTGCGTGTCTACGCGGGCTTCGGCAACGTTATCCAGAACCCCAAGGCGTTCTCGCTCGGCGCGGGCGGTTTCGATCTCTCCACGCGCCACGTGGGCGCGGACTACGCGAACGGCCTTTCGGTCGTGCAGGCGGTCGACCTGCCGCCGGACGCCGTTGTCTGCGACAGTGACAAGAACCTCTTCTCGCTCCACGCGCACCACGACGCCACGTTCACGTTCGTGCCGTCCGCGAAGGGCGCGTTCGAGGCGGCGCGCCGCTTCCGCGCCGTGTCCGGCTACCGCAAGAGCCCCGGTCGCGACGCGCTCGGTTCGCGGATGTGTCTCGACCAGTGGTGGGGCAACGACTATGCGCGGATGGCAGAGGGGTTGCGCAAGGCCGCGAAGTACGGGCTGAACGACGCGATCTTCGTGAAGCACGACTGGCAGGCCTGGGGCTACGACTACCGTCTGCCGGAGATCTACCCGCCGCGCGGCGACGCGGCGGCGTTCGGCGACATGCGCAAGGCCTGTGCCGAAGGGGGGATGCTGTTCTGCCCGCATGACAACTACACGGACATCTATCCGGACGCGGAGAACTACTCCTACGACCTCGTGGTGTTCAACCTCGACGGAACGCCGCAGAAGGCCTGGTATCATGGATCGCGCCATGCGCTGTCGTACCGCTGGGCGCCGCATGCGTTCCGTCCGTGGTGTCTGCGCAACGCGAGGCTTCTGCGCGAGGGCTACGACCCTGACGCGGTGTTCATCGACGTGCTGACCGCGCATGGGCCGTTCGACTATCTCGACAGGAAGGGGAAGTTCCACACGAAGTCCGAGACGTCCCGTTATTGGGGCGAGGCCTACCAGACCTACCGCGAGGGCTACCGGCGGCCGGACGCCGTCTGCGTGAGCGAGGCGGGGCAGGATCATCTCGTCGGCGTGCTGGACGCCGGGCAGAGCGACCACTTCACGGCCGGCAAGTGGCTGGGCGGGACGGACAAGTTCGAGGACGCCGAGCGCACGCCGTGGCACGACATCGTCACGCACAACTACTTCGTCCTCTTCGCGGGCGGCCTGGGCGGACGCTACCAGGAGGAGGCCTGGCACACGGGCGGCGACGCCGAGCTCCACGGCTATGCGTCCGACGACTATCTCTCGAACGCCATCCTCGGCGGGCGCAACCCGATGTGCGACGGCCCGTTCTCCCGCAACGCGGTGAAGACGTACTGGATGCAGCACGACGCCTGCGCGGAACTCGGCGCGGCGGAGTTCCTCGACCTGACGTACGAGGGCGGCAGCATCCACCGGCAGCATTCGTTCTTCTCCGGCGGCGGCGAGGTCTGGGTCAACCGCCAGACGAACGAGACGTGGACGCTCCCGAACGGCGTCGTCCTGCCGCCCTACGGCTACTACGCGAAGACGCCGCGCACGGAGTCCGGCGTCGTGCTGATCGGCGGCCAGCGCGTCGGCTACGCGCGGGGCGTGGCGGCGGACTTCTTCGACGCGCGCAAGCCTGCCGCCTCGGCGGCGGCGATCACCCGCGCCGTCCGGGGCGTCGCGATGGGGCGCA
Organism: uncultured Lentisphaeraceae bacterium; assembly: GCA_964636295.1. Taxonomy (GTDB): domain Bacteria; phylum Verrucomicrobiota; class Kiritimatiellia; order RFP12; family UBA1067; genus UBA1067. The sequence goes on from CAZWQY010000022.1 coordinate 3,184, forward strand.
GCCATGTCCGCGTGACGGTGGACTGGGAGACGCGGCGCGCCGAAAGGGACTACCGCCCGTTCGTGCACATCAGCAAGCCGGGAACGCCGAACGAGGGCATTGCGTTCCAGTGCGACCTTGGCGTGACGGCGCAGATGCTCGCGACGCCGGGGCGGCACATGGCGACGATGGACGTGCGGGTGCCCGACTCGCTGGAAGCCGGGACGTACGAGATCCGCTACGGCGCCTGGCGGCCCAAGGACGGTGTCCGCCTCGCGGTCGGCGGCGCGCCGAGCGACAGGGGGCGGCGCGTCCACGGCGGCGACCTCGTGGTCGAGAAGGCGGGCGGAAAGGTCTCGCGCGTGGCGTGGCGGCCGGCGAAGGAGGACGCGGACGCGCGGGCGGCGCGGAACCGCCTGCTCGGCGTGAACGCGGAGGGGCGGCCGGTCCCGTTCGCGGGCGTGAAGACGGACGGCTCGTTCCGCCTCCTGCGTCCGCGGGTCCGCGCGGGCGGCCTGTCGGGCCTCTTCGGCGCGAAGCGGCCGGGCGAATGGCGGATCGTCCCGCTGCCGCGCTCGGAGGGCTTTTCGGCGGAGCTGGACCTCGCGCGGCTCGGCGCGGCGGATGCGACGGTCGCGTCGGTCGAGGCCCTCGACGCGGAGGACGGCGCGGCGGCGCCGACGTGGTCGCAGGACGGGAAGACGCTGACGGTCTCGTGCGACGCGCGGGCGTTCGCCTACGTCATCCGCTGGGCGAAGTGAACGGCTTCGGCAGACGAACGATTCAAGACGGAAAACCAGATACGAAAGGATGCGGAACATGAAAAGCGAAATGAGGCGAATCGGGTTCGCGGTCGGTTGGCGCACGGCGTTGGCCGCCGGCGTGTGGCTGGCGGCGGGGAGCGTCTTCGCCGCGTCCTTCCCGGCGACCGTGGACGGCACGCTGACGCTCGACGTCGCGGCGGGCGAGACGGTGACCTACGACGAGGCGTTGCCGAACGGGGCGACCGTCGTCAAGACTGGGTCTGGCTGCGCGGTTCTCGCGGCCGCGTCGCCTTCCTTCGCGGGGCAGGTCGAGATCCGCGAGGGGACGCTTCGGCTGACCCACATCGACGCCGTCGGGCCGAGCCGTACCGAAGGCGCGACGGGCAAGCTCGCCGTCACGGGCGACGCCGCCACGCTCCACCTCAACTTCGCCGCGCCGAGCGGGGCACACCAGGGGACGACGTTCTTCGCGGGGCACGACATCACGATTCGCGGCAGGGGCGCGGACGGGAAGGGCGCGCTGCGCTGGACGGATCCGGACAAGAAGGACAGCATGTACGACAGCATGATTGACACGCTCACGCTTTCCGGCGATGCCTACCTGGCCGTCACGCACCGCTACGGGTTTTCCAAGGCGATCAACTTGAACGGACATACCTTGACGCGCGTCGATGGGACTGCCCAGTGGATGTGGAACAACAACTGGTGCAAGGTCGGCGCGGGTATTGTCTCGAACCTCACGGGAATGCTCACGATTCAGGCTACGCCCCAGTTCACTGAACCGGACGGCACGACGCTCTGCATGGCTGGCGGCAAGATCTTTCTTTGGTCGGCGACTCCTGCCATCCCGTGCCGCGTCGTGCTGTGCGGCGGCACGGTTGAAACCGGCTCGTATTCGGGCGCAGGGCAAAATGTCTTCTCTGGGCCGTTCGATGTCGTGACGAACACGGAGATCTACGTGGCCGGCTCCAACAGAGTGATGGAGGTTCGAGGCCCGACGACGCTGTCCGCCGATCTGGTAATTAGGAATCCGGGGATCTTTCGGCTGGACGGGCCGCTTGAAATGGCGGCTGGGCACAATTTCTTCGTGAACGGGAGCAGCCATGTGGTTTGCAGTTCAAACGTCGTCCGCGCCCTAAAAGGGCTTGTTCTATCGGGCGGTTCCATGGGGCGGTTCGACGTCTGCGGTGGCGTGGTGTCGAACACTATGCTTCGCGTGTCGAACGGTGGCGCGTGGCGCAGCGCGCTTGTTCAAACGGGCGGGACGCTCGTCAACGCGGGCGACTCCTATGTGGGCGAAAGTTCGGGATCCTATGGCGCGTACCTAATGTCGGGCGGGCTGTCGAGCATGCGATTCACCCTCAACGTCTGTTCTGCGACGACCTCCGAGGGCGTCGTCTGGCAGACGGGTGGGCGGATGCGTCTTGAAAATGAATGGATTCGGCTCGGCCGCGCGGGGCGCGGCTTCTTGGGCGTCTTCAACGGGGCGACGAACGACACGTGGATTAATAGGTTCGGCGGCAATACGAGGCTTCTCATTGGGGACGCGGCAGGAGGACGGGGGACGCTCGTCGTCTCCGGCGCAGGGTCGGTCGCGCAGTCTGAATCGATTGAAATGAAGGCCAGTGTGGCCTCTACGAATCTGATTGCCGTCACGGATGGCGGCACGCTCAAGGCGCGGCGGTTCTTCGTCAGCGACAACGCCGTCGCTGGGGCGGTGAACGAGGTGTATGTGGACGGTGGTATTGTCATGCCGACGTTCTGGTCGGGATGGAATCATGTCTCCCCCGGCGATGCAAGGTTCTTCCGACGTTGCCCTGACCACTGGACGATCGGGCCGCGCGGCATGGTCGTGGACACGTCCGAGCTGCTCGGTGAGAAGGCGGAGGACAAGGTAGACGCATCGACATCCGTCTTCCCGCATCCGCTGTCGGACGCGGCAGGACGCGGCTTCGCGTCCATCGCGTTGCCGACGGACAACGCGGCGTTTGCGGCGGAGACCTACTGCGGCCCTGCGTTCGTGGACATCGAAGGCCCGGCCGGGAGCTACGGCGCGGCGGCGATGGCCGCGTTCGACCCGGAGACGCGCAAGCTGACGCACATCGTCGTGATGGCGCCGGGATGCGGCTACGACGAGACGACGAAGGTCTACGTCCGCGCCGCCGCGGCGACCGGTCGCTACGAATGCGCCTACACGCTCACGGACGTCCGGTCTGGCGGCGCGCTGACCAAGCGCGGCCCCTATACGCTCGACCTCCACGGGACGAACACGTACACGGGCGGCACGGTTGTTGAGGGCGGGACGCTACGGATGATTGGCGCGCAGTCGTTCCCCTCGAACACGCCGCTCGCGGTGAAGGAGGGCGGGACGTTCTCCAACAACGGCCGCGCGCTGGCCGTCTCCACGCTGGCGGGCATGGGCGGCACGGTGACGAGCTGCGGCAGCGGCGTGACGGTGGGCGAGGCGCTGGAGATCACGGTGTCCGAGCTTTATGCTGCGTCGGGCCCGCTTGTGGTCAACGCCGCCGTCGCGTTCGCCGACGGCGTGGAGGTGCGCGTGACCGACCCCGAGAACCTCCCGGCCCACCGCGAGGCGCCGCCTGTGGCGTTCCTCCGGGCGACGGGCGGCTTCACGGGCACTGTCCCGAAGCTGAGCCTCGTCGATTCGTCCGGGACGGCCTGGAAGGTACTTCGCCGCAAGAACGAGCTGCGCCTCGCGCCCGTGAAGGGAATGACCGTCATCATCCGCTGAATTGTGGACGTGTCGATGCGTGTCGACGGGTCGTCCGTCCATGTTGATGAACTGCTTGAAGCGCGGTGACATGCTGGCAATCGACCCGGACGGGACGAAGAAGGACCTGGAGAGCGAGTTCGACGTCACTGACCTGAAGAACCTGCGGCCGATCGGGATGCTCTTCCAGACGGGCTACCTGACGATTCGGGACTATTCGTACGCTACCGGCGCTTACACGTTGGCTGTTCCGGATGAGGAGGTGCGTCGCGACCTGTGCCTGCTCCTGACGGGGCTTGCCGCGAACGAGGACGCCGCCGCCGAGCGGCTGTCGCGGCCGTGAGGCTGATGCCGGTGTCGCCGAGATTGGGGACGCGGTGAAAGGACAAGCGAAGGGCGGGTGGCTGCATGCCACTCGCCCTTCGCTTTTTCGCTCGTTGCGAACCTGCGCTTAGACGATGCCCTGCGCGAGCATTGCGTCGGCGACCTTCGTGAAGCCGGCGATGTTGGCGCCCATCACGTAGTTGCCCTTGTGGCCGTACTTCTCGGCGGCCGCCCAGGCGTTGTCGTGAATCGCCTTCATGATGCCCTTGAGCTTCTGGTCGACTTCTTCGGCCGTCCAGCTCAGGCGCTCGGAGTTCTGCGACATCTCCAGACCCGACGTCGCGACGCCGCCGGCGTTCGACGCCTTGCCCGGCGAGTACATGATCTTCGCCTGGACGAACGCCTCGATCGCGTCCGGCGTGGACGGCATGTTCGCGCCCTCGCCCACGAGCGTGCAGCCGTGCTTGAGGAGGTAGTCCGCATCCGCGCCGTTGAGCTCGTTCTGGCGGGCGCACGGGAAGGCGCAGTCGATCTGGTCGGCGATCTGCCAGCTGTTCGCGCCCTTGAAGAACGTCACGGCCTTCGTCTCCTGCGCGAAGTCGGCGAGCTCGCCGCGCGTGACGGTCTTGAGCGTCATGATGTCCTTGAGCATTTCCTCGGTGAGGCCGTCCTTGCAGTAGATCGCGCCCGAACGGTCGGAGAGCGTGAGAACCTTCGCGCCGAGCTGCAGGAGCTTCTTGGCCGCGTAGGTCGCGACGTTGCCCGCGCCGGAGATGACGCACTTCTTGCCTTCAAGCGTCTCGCCGCGCATGGCGAGCATGTTCGCGGCGAAGTAGATGTCGCCGTAGCCCGTCGCTTCCGGACGGACGAGCGAGCCGCCGTAGGAGAGGCCCTTGCCCGTGAGGACGCCCGTCCACTCGTTGACGAGCCGCTTGTACTGGCCGAAGAGGTAGCCGATCTCGCGGCCGCCCACGTTCATGTCGCCCGCCGGCACGTCGGTGTCCGGCCCGATGTGGCGGTAAAGCTCCGTCATGTAGCTCTGGCAGAAGCGCATGACCTCGCGGTCGCTGCAGCGCTTGCCGGGCGTGTGCGGGCTCACCTTCGGGTTGAAGTCGGAGCCGCCCTTGCCGCCGCCCATCGGGAGCGTCGTCAGCGAGTTCTTGAAGACCTGCTCGAAGGCGAGGAACTTGAGGACGGAGAGGTTCACCGACGGATCGAAGCGCAGGCCGCCCTTGTACGGGCCGATCGCCGAGTTCATCTGGATGCGGTAGCCGCGGTTCACGCGCACGGCGCCCGTGTCGTCCACCCACGGGACGCGGAAGATGATCACGCGCTCCGGCTCGACCATGCGCTCAAGAATCGCCTCCTGCTGGTAGGCCTTGTTCGCGTCGATGACCGGCGAGAGCGTCGTCAGCACCTCATCGACGGCCTGGAGGAACTCCGGCTCGTTCGCGTTTTTCGCTTTCACGTCCGTCAGGACGGACTCAATGTACTTGTTCATTCGTTCTTATCCTATCCTTCGTTGGCCGTCGCGACATCGCGTCCAGCCGTGTCGTCTCCCGTCACTGCAAAAACGATGCCACCTTTGGCGAAGCGATGAAAGCGGGCGGTTTGGCGCAAGCCGATTACAGTTTGTGTAAAACCATTCGCGGACGGATTTCGTTTTATGTAAAGCACTTACACTTCCTGTTCGTGTACACGGCAATATGATATACTATGCGGACATGAAAGCGAACTCGCCATCTTCCGAAATCACCGTCTTGAAGGAGGTCACGACGGCCGTTGTGCGCGAGCGGAACGTCCGTAAGCTCCTGGAGGAGGTTCTGGAGATCTTGGAGCGTCGCATGGGCATGCTGCGCGGGACGTTTGCGCTTCTGGAGGGCGACGAGCTTCGCATCGAGGCTTCGACGCGCCAGCTCAACGCCGAAGAGCGGGCGCTGGGGCGTTATCATGTCGGCGAGGGCATTACGGGCCTTGTGGCGAAGACGGGGCGCGCCGAGGTCGTTTTCGACGTCCGGAAAGACCGGCGTTTCCTGAATCGCACGGGCGCACGCGGGCCGGAGGAGGCCCTGTCGTTCGTCTGCGTGCCGCTCATCCATCGCGGGCAGATCGTCGGGACGCTGGCCGCCGACCGCGAGATGAAGGGCGATACCTCGTCTCTTGGGCAAGACGTCGCGCTGCTGGAGATCATTGCCGGCATCATCGCCGAGGCGGCGGCCGTCTACCGCGAGGAGTGCGCCGAGCGCACGACGCTCATGGACGAGAACCGCAAGCTGCGCGACCTCCTGTCGTCCAGCCCGGGCAAGCTCATCGGCAACGCGCCGGCGATGCGCGTCGTCTACGAGCAGATCCAGCAGGTCGCGCCGAGCGAGGCGACGGTCCTCGTCCGGGGGGGCAGCGGCACGGGAAAAGAACTGGTCGCGCGCGCGATTCAGGGCCTTTCCGTCCGCAAGGACAAGCCGTTCGTCGTCCTCAACTGCGCGGCGTTGCCGGAGAGCCTGGTCGAGTCGGAGCTGTTCGGGCATGAGAAGGGCGCGTTTACGGACGCGCGCGAGCGGCGCATTGGCCGCGCCGAGGCGGCGGACGGCGGCACGCTCTTTTTGGACGAGATCGGCGACCTTTCGATTCCGGTGCAGGTGAAGCTTCTCCGCTTCCTCCAGGAGCGCACGTTCTCGCGCGTCGGCTCGAACGAGGAGCTGAAAAGCGACGTGCGCTTCATCGCCGCGACGAGCCGCAACCTGGAGGAGCTGATGGAGAAGAAGCTCTTCCGCGAAGACCTCTACTACCGGCTGTCCGTCTTTCCGATCGTCCTGCCGGCCCTTGCCGAGCGGAAGGACGACATCGTCCTTCTCGCCGAGCATTTCCTCCGGCGCATGAACATGAAGTACGGCAAGGCGATCGCGCGCATTTCCGCGCCGGCGCTGAGCATGCTTCAGGCCTACGCCTGGCCGGGGAACGTGCGCGAGCTGGAGAACTGCATCGAGCGCGCCGTCCTGACGACGAAGGACGACACGATCCACGGCTACAACCTGCCGCCGACGATTCAGGTCGAGGAGTTTGCCGAAGATCCGTTTAACCCGGAGGCGAAGCTGACGCTGGACGACCAGGTCGCGGCCTTCGAGCGGCGCGTTCTTCTGGACGCGCTGAAGCGGCACAACGGAAACCGCAGCGCGGCCGGGCGCGAACTGGGCGTTTCGCCGCGCATGATGAACTACCGTCTCACGCGCGCGGGCATCAACAACAAGGAGATTGAAGCATGACGGCGATTGTCGATTATGGGGCCGGAAACCTGACGAGCGTCCGCTACGCGCTGGCCGCGTGCGGCGTGGAGGCGGTTGTCACGCGCGACCCTGCGGTCATCCGCGCGGCCGACCGCGTGGTCTTTCCCGGCGTGGGCGCGGCCAAGAGCGCGATGGACAGCCTGCGCGCGCTCGGGCTCGTCGAGGCCGTCCGCGAAGCCGCCGAGGCGAAGCCGTTTCTCGGCATCTGCCTGGGCATGCAGATCCTCTTCGCGCATTCGGAGGAGGACGGCGGCGTGGACATGCTGGGCATCTTGCCGGGCCGTGTCCGGCGGTTCCCGTCGGCGGCGGGCGTCAAGGTCCCCGAAATCGGCTGGAACCAGGTGCGGTTTGAGTCCGCGTGTCCCGCGTCGCGCGCGAACGCCCAGGCCGAGTATTATTTCGTCCATTCGTACTACGCCGAACTCGGACCCGTCACGGCTGGTGTGACGGCGTACGCGGGCGTTGAATTCACGGCGTTCGCGCGGAAGGGGCGGCTCTGGGCGTGCCAGTTTCATCCCGAGAAGTCCGGCCGCGTCGGACTCGACCTCATCAAGGAGTGGCTCTCATGCTGACGAAGCGCGTCATCCCGTGCCTCGACGTGCGCAACGGGCGCGTCACGAAGGGCGTCAAGTTCAAGAACAACGTCGATCTCGGCGATCCCGTCGAGATGGCGGTGCGGTATTCGGAGGGCGGGGCCGACGAGCTCGTCTTCTACGACATCACGGCATCGGCGGAGGGGCGGCCGATTGACATCGGGATGGTCGCGGCGGTCGCGAAGGCCGTGCGCATCCCGTTTGCGGTCGGCGGCGGCATCCGCACGGTGGCGGACATGGAGCGCGTCATTCTCGCGGGGGCGGAGAAGGTCTCCGTCAACTCGCTCGCCGTGAAAGACCCGTCGATCATCGCGGCGGGCGCGCGGGCGTTCGGCGCGCAGTGCATCGTCCTCGGCATGGATCCGGTGAAGTCGCCGCGCTGTCCGAGCGGCTACGAGATCACGACGCGCGGCTTCCGCGAGTTCACGGGGATGGACGCGGTCGAATGGGCGAAGCGCGCGGCCGGCCTCGGCGCGGGCGAGATCGTCGTCAACTCGGTCGATGCGGACGGCACGCGCGCGGGCTTCGAGCTGACGATCACGCGGCTCGTTTCCGAGGCGGTGGACGTGCCCGTCGTCGCGTCCGGCGGCGCGGGCGTGCCGGAGCATCTCGTCACGGTCTTCCGCGAGGCGAAGGCCGACGCGGCGATCGTCGCCGGCATGATTCACACGGGCGACTACACGATCGCCGAGATCAAGGACGTCATGGCGCGCGCGGGCGTCCCGACGCGCCTGAGCTTCTGACGGCGCGAGGCGAGGCGGCGATGCGGATTACGGGAGGCGAGTTTGGCGGGCGGAACCTGAAGGTCCCGAAGTCGGACGCGATTCGTCCGACGCAGGATCGCGTCCGCGAGGCGCTGTTCAACATTCTGGCCCCGGAGATGGCGGGCTGCGATTTCCTCGACCTCTTCGCCGGGTCGGGCGCGGTCGGGCTGGAGGCCCTTTCGCGCGGCGCGCGGGCGGCGACGTTCGTGGAGCAGAGCCGTCGGCATCTCGTGGTGCTGAACGAGAACCTGGCGGCGCTGGGCGTGGCGCGCGCGGGCCGGGCGACGACGGTGGTCGCGGCCGACTGCTACCGGTATCTCGCGGGCTACGCCGGGCCGGGCTTCTCGATCGCCTTCGCCGACCCGCCGTATGCGCTCGGCGAGGAGAAGGGCTACGCGGCGGTTCTCGCGACGCTTGCGGCGCGCGGCGTCGTGCGGCCGGGCGGACTTTTCGTGGCGGAGATGACGGCCGTCCAGCGGGCGGAGGAGACGCCGGGCTGGGAACTTCTCCGCGACCGTACCTATGGCAAGACGCGCCTCTGCATCTGGCGGCGCGAACAGGCCCGCGCCTGACGCGGGAAAAGGAGAGACGAACGATGAGAGACGACCTTGCGAACCTGAAGACGCTCGGCAAGACGACCGAGGCGCCGATGACATACGATCCGACGGTGCTGGACGCCTTCGCGAACAAGCACCCGGAGCGCGACTACTGGGTCACGTTCACCGCGCCGGAGTTCACGACGCTCTGTCCGAAGACGGGCCAGCCGGACTTCGCGACGCTGACGATCCGCTACATTCCCGCGAAGCGGCTCGTCGAGTCGAAGTCGCTGAAGCTCTACCTCTTCGGCTTCCGCAACCACGGCGACTTCCACGAGGACGTCGTCAACGTCATCTACGACGACCTGACGCGGCTTCTGAAGCCGAAGTATCTGGAGGTCGTCGGCAAGTTCGCGGCGCGCGGCGGCATTTCCATCGATCCGTTCGTCAACGGCGGGTCGCTCAAGGCCCTCGCGAAGAAGCGGTTCGAGGCATTCGCCGGCGTGCGGTAGAGGGCGGGCAGACGCATGAGATTTGAAAACGTCGCCTTGCTGTTGCCGGATCGCACGGTTGGCTTCGGCACGCTGGAGACGTCCGGCGCGTGCATTTCGGCGATTGAACGCGATCCGGCTCTTCGGGCGGATGCCGTCTCGCGGCTGATCCTTCCCGGACTCGTCAACTGCCACGGGCACACGGCGATGACGCTGCTACGCGGCACGGGCGGAGGCCTGCCGCTCCAGCGTTGGCTGGAGGAGGCGATCTTTCCGATCGAGGCGCGGATGACGCCGGACGACATTCGCGCGGGCGTGCGGTGGGGCGCGCTGGAGATGCTGGCGGGCGGCACGACGCAGGTCATCGACATGTACGACTTCCCGGATGCGGGCGAGGCGGCGTTCGCGTCGGTCGGCATCAAGGCGTCCGTCTCGCGCGTCGGGCTTTCCTTCGTGCCGGGGCGTCTGGCGGAATGCATCGCCTTTACGCGCGCGCATCCGAACGCCCATGTCTGCATCCATTCCGAATACCTGACGGACGAGCCGTTCTGCCGCGCGCTCGCCGACGCGAACAACCGCGAGCTGAAGCGGCCTGTGCATGTCCATGTCTCGGAGACGGAGAAGGAGCACCGCGACTGCCTCGCGCGGCATGGGCGGACGCCCGTCGCCTATCTCGCGGCGACGGGGTTGCTCGACTGCGGCGGCTTTGCCGCGCACGGCGTCTGGTGCACGGACGACGACTTCCGCATCTTGAAGGAAAAGCACGTCGTCCTCGTACACAATCCGTCGAGCAACATGAAGCTCGGTTCGGGCTTCGCGCGCATTCCGCGCGCCCTGGAGCTGGGCGTGACGGTCGCGCTCGGCACGGACGGCTGCGCGTCGAACGACAACCTTGACCTGTTCGAGGAGATGCACCTCGCCTCGCTGATCCACAAGGGGCTGGCGAAAGATCCGACCGTCCTCTCGCCGTGGGACGTCATCGAGATGGCGACCTGCGGCAACCGGCTCGCCGTCGGCGCGCCGGCCGATTTCTGCGTCGTGGACCTGAACCGCCTTCACCTGCGGCCGGCGCGGGACATTCCGAATCTCGTCGTCCACTCGATGCACGCCTCGGACGTCGTGCAGACCGTCGTGGACGGACGGCTTCTCTATGACCACGGGACGTTCCCGACGGTCGATCTCGAACAGGCACGGGAGGACTTCGATGCGCGCGTTCGTCATTGCCATGGAATCTGAGGCGGCGGCCGTGCGGCCGCATTTGGGATCGGACGACCGTCTGCTCGTCGCGGGCGTCGGCAAGGTGAACGCCGCCGCCGCGACGCAGCGGGCGATTGACGCGGGGGCGACGGAAATCTGGAACGCCGGCGTCGCGGGCGGGTTCGATCCGTCGATGGCGGTCGGCGCCGCCTACGTCATTGACCGGGCCGTCGAGTACGACTTCGACCTCGCCGAGGTCAACGGCACGCGCATTGGCGTCCACAACGAGCGCACGACGCCGTACTTCGTCTGCGCGGCGGACTTTGCGCCGGACCTGCCGCGCGCGACGCTGGCGACGGGCGACCGCTTCAGCGACAGCGACGCCGACCTCGCGACGCTCGCCGACCTGGGGGCGACCGTACGCGACATGGAGGGCGCGGCGATCGCGCATGTCTGCGAAACGAACGGCGTGCCGTGCCGAATCGTGAAATGCTTGAGCGACGTCCACGGAAAGGGGTCGATGACGGGACAGTATCGGGACAACCTCGCTCGCGCCCTAGCGGCGCTGTCCGCGACGCTCGCGACGGTTCTGCGCGCGGGCGGACGGGGGTGACGCGCGGGCGGTCTGCGTCCGCCGGAACGGGAAACGGGAGATTATGGTATAATTTACCTTTCTTGAACTTGGGCCTCACACGATTATGACAGAAACACTTCTCCAGATCCAGAACCTGCGCAAGTCCTTTGGCAGCCTCGATGTCCTGAAGGGGATTACGACGGACATTCGAAAGGGCGAGGTCGTCGTCATGATCGGGCCTTCCGGCGGCGGCAAGTCGACGTTTCTCCGGTGCATGAACCTCCTGGAGCAGCCGACCGAAGGCTCGATCGTCTTCGACGGGCTGGACATCGTGCGCGCCGACGAGGCGACGAAGAACCGCGTCCGCAGCGAGATGGGGATGGTCTTCCAGCACTTCAACCTCTTCCCGCACCTTTCGATTCTCGACAACGTCACGCTTGCGCCGCGCCTCGTGCGCGGCAAGGCGCGGGACGTCGCCGAGCGCGAGGCGCGCGCCCTCCTCGACCGCGTGGGGCTGGCCGACAAGGCGGCGGCCTATCCGCAGCAGCTCTCCGGCGGGCAGAAGCAGCGCGTCGCGATCGTCCGTTCGCTCGCGATGGAGCCGAAGGTGATGCTCTTCGACGAGCCGACGTCCGCGCTTGACCCTGAGATGGTCGGCGAAGTCCTGGACGTCATGAAGGATCTCGCGAAGAACGGGATGACGATGGTCGTCGTCACGCACGAGATGCGCTTCGCGCGCGACGTGGCGAGCCGCGTCCTCTTCCTCGAAGGCGGCCGTCTCGCCGAGGAGGGCGCGCCGGCCGAGCTCTTCGGCGCGCCGAAGAGCGACCGTCTCAAGGAATTTCTCAGCAAAGTCAAACTCTGATTCGAAAGGCACAACCTGAAATGAAGAAGCTCATGCTCGTCCTCGCGGCCGTCCTTGCGTTCGTCGGCTGCTCCCAGCGCTCGACCCTCACCGACGGTCGGTTCGTCGTCGGCTTCGACGCCGACTTCCCGCCCTACGGCTTCAAGGACGGCAGCGAATACAAGGGCTTCGACCTCGACCTCGCGCGCGCCGTCTGCGCGAAGAAGGGCTGGACGTTCGTCGCCAATCCGATCAACTGGGACGCGAAGGACATGGAGCTCAACTCCGGCGCGATCGATTGCATCTGGAACGGCTTCACGATGCAGGGCCGAGAGGCGGGCTACACGTGGTCGTCGGCCTACATCGACAACTCGCAGGTCGTCCTCGTGAAGAAGGGCTCGCCGATCAAGTCGCTTGCGGATCTCGCGGGCAAGACGGTCGGCGTGCAGACCGACACGCCCGTGCAGAAGGCGCTCTCGAAGGGCGGCGACAAGTACGAGACGTTGGGCAAGACCTTCAAGGGCCTCGTCGTTGTGCCGAACTACAACCTGGCCGTGAACGAGCTCAACGCGGGCGCGGTCGATGCGGTCGCGATGGACGTCGGCGTCGCGAAGAAGAAGATGGCCGATCTGCCCGGCAAGTTCGAGCTGCTAGGCGAGATCGTCATGACCGAGACGTATGGCATTGGCTTCAAGAAGGGCAACGCCGCGCTCAAGGATCTCGTTGAGGCCGAGCTCAAGGTGCTGTTCGCGGACGGCACGGCGGCGGCGCTCGCGGCGAAGTACGGCATCGAGCCGAAGTCGCTTATCCTCAAGTAAATGTCCTTTGCGAGCATGGTCTGGGATCTCCTCGGCGGCCTTGCGGTCTCCGTGGAGATTTTCGTCTTCACGCTGTTGCTGGCGTTGCCGCTTGGCTTTCTGATTGCGCTGGGGCGGCTCTCGCGGAATCGGCTTCTCTCGGCGGCGTTGCGCGTCTACATCTCGGTCGTGCGCGGGACACCGCTCATGCTGCAGATTATGTTCGTCTACTTCGCGCCGTACATTCTCTTCAAGTTGCCGCTTTCGCACTATCCGCGCTTTCTCGCGACGGTGCTGGCGTTTGCGCTCAACTACGCGGCGTACTTCGCCGAGATCTACCGGGGCGGCATCCTCTCCATCGACCGGGGGCAGCACGAGGCGGCGGCGGCGCTCGGCTTCACGAAGGGGCAGACCTTCTTCCGCATCGTCCTGCCGCAGGTCGTCAAGCGCGTCATCCCGGCGGTCGGCAACGAGGTCATCACGCTCGTGAAGGACACGTCGCTCGCGTTCACGATCGCCGTCACGGAGATGTTCACGATCGCCAAGCAGCTGTCGTCGGCGAACACGACGATGGCGCCGCTTGTCGCCGCCGGCGTCTTCTACTATCTCTTCAACTTCCTCGTCGCCTGGTCGATGGAGCGGCTGGAGAGGCATTACGCCTACTACGAGTAGGAGTTTGTCGTGGGTCCTCTGATTCTCTTCCTGACGACGTTCATTTGGGGAACGGCGTTCCTTGCGCAGAAGCTGGGCGCGGACACGCTCGGCCCGTTTGCGATCACGGCCGTCCGCAATCTTTTGGGCGGCGCGTTTCTCCTCGGCGTGATTGTCGTGCGCAACGCCCGCCGTCGGCCGGGCGCGGGCGATTCTGCGCGGCTGTCCGTGCGGCGGTCGGTCTGGGCGGGCGTCTGCTGCGGGGTGCCGCTCTTTCTGGCGATGCTGACCCAGCAGATCGGCATTGAGCGGACGACGCCGGGGATCTGCGCCTTCCTGACGACGAACTACGTCCTCATCGTCCCGCTGGCGGCGGCCGTCTTGACGCGAACGTGGCCGCGTCCGCCGATTTGGCTGGGCGTCGCGCTCGCGCTCGTCGGAACCTACTTCCTCTCCATCGACGGTGAGTCGCTGTCGATTGGCTCTGGCGAGGCGTGGACGCTTCTTTGCGCCGTGCTGTTCTCGGTTCAGATGCTTTGCGTTGACCGTTTCGCGAAGACCTCCGATTTGCTCGTCATGAGCGCGACGCAGCTGCTCACGTGCTTCGTGGTTGGCTTCCCGTTCCTCTTCCTCGATTCGGAAGGGCCGCGCCTCGCGGCGTTCCTGTCGGGACTTCTGTCGCGTCCGGCGACGGTTCTGCCCGTCTTCTACTGCGGCGTCTTTTCAAGCGGCATTGCCTACACACTGCAGAACTTCGGCCAGGCGCGGACGCCGCCCGCGCTCGCGGCGATTCTCCTCTCGACGGAGTCGGTCTTCGGCGCGCTGTCGGGCTATGTCGTCTTGGGTGACGTGCTGTCCGCGCGGCAGCTCGTCGGCTGCGCCCTCGTCTTCGCGGCGGCCGTCCTCACCTCGCTGCTCGCGACGCGCGCCTGACCGCGATTTTGTGCGAGGGGCTGTGCAAACGAGGGGAAGTATGCTATACTTCTCGGCACAAGGAGGCGAAGGACATGAAGATCACGTTCTATGGCGCGGCACAGACGACGACGGGATCGATGCATCTCGTCGAGGCGAACGGCAAGCGAATCCTGCTGGACTGCGGGCTCTACCAGGGTCACCGAAAGGAGGCGTTCGAGAAGAACCGCAACCTGCCGGTCGATCCGAAGACGATTGACTACGTCATTCTCTCCCATGCGCACATCGACCATTCGGGCAACCTGCCGCAGCTCGTCCGCCAGGGCTTTCGCGGGCGCGTCTTCGCGCGCCAGTCGACGACGGAGCTTTGCGACGTCTTGCTGCGCGACTCGTGCTTCCTCCAGAAGCGCGACCTCGAATACGTCAACAAGAAGCGTCGCCGCCAGGGCAAGAAGCTCTTCGAGCCGCTTTACGAGGAGAGCGACGTCAACGCGCTCATGCAGCTCTTCGTGCCGACGCACCTGCATGAGCCGCGCGAGATCTGCCGGGGCGTGACGCTTGAGTTCTTCAACGCGGGGCATATCCTCGGCTCGGCGCTCGTGCAGCTTGACATCCGTTCCGACCATGGGCACAACCACCGGCTGCTCTTCTCCGGCGACCTCGGCCAGCCGAACCAGCCGATTCTGCGCCACTTCGAGTATCCGACGGGAGCGGACATCCTGCTGTGCGAATCGACGTATGCCGACCGCTACCACCCGTCGGCGGACGACGTGGAGTACCGGCTCGAACAGTACCTGAAGCACATCGACCGCCACAACGCGAAGCTGCTCATCCCCGCGTTCTCGGTCGGCCGCACGCAGCAGATCATCTACTACCTGAACCGGCTCGCGGACAGGCGGAAGCTGCCGCGCGAGCTGAAGGTCTTCATCGACTCGCCGCTTTCGCAGAAGGCGACGCGCATCTACGCCGCGCACCGCGAGGTCTACAACGACGAGGCGCGCGCGGTGATTGCCGCCGGACGCGATCCGCTGACGTGTCCGAACCTCGCGTTCGTCGGCACGCCGGAGGAGTCGATGGCCCTCAACGACCTGCCGGGTCCGATGGTCATCATCGCGGCGTCCGGCATGTGCGAGGGCGGGCGCGTCGTCCATCACCTCAAGCAGTGCGCGCCCGACCCCGACAACATCATCCTCATCTGCGGCTTCCAGGCGGAGAACACGCTGGGCCGTCGCATCGTCGAGCGGCGCGAGGTCATCAAGGTGCTGGGCGAGGAGGTGCCGCTCAAGGCGCGCGTCGAGGTCGTCAACGCGCTCTCCGCCCACGCCGACCGCAAGGGCCTCTCGGAGTGGATCGACGAGGTGAAGGACAACGTGCGCCACGCCTTCGCCGTCCACGGCGAGCCGGAGAAGGTCGCGGCCATGGTCGAGCTGATGAAGGAGAAGGGCCTTGCGAACGCCGTCGCGCCCCAGCCGGGGCAGACCTTCGCGTTCGACTGACCGCTAGGGGGTGACTTGTAAGGGGGGGGGGGGGGGCAGCAAAAACTCCTTAATTCGTCTGGGCCAGACGTGAATCGTAAGCATATGTGGTCTCTCCGTTGAGCGATTCCCTGTGGATTGAGTCTGTGGTGTCTTCCAGGTCTTGTACCTGCCGTCTCGTGAGGCGGCTGAAGTCCGTTCCCTTCGGATACCACCTGCGCACGAGGCGGCTGCAGTTCTCGACAGCCCCCCCCCCCTCGTACGAGGCGTAGGCCCTCGTGTAGTAGCCCTTGGATTTGAATGCGCGGTCGAGCCGGCCGAGCCCCAGGTGGGCGACGAGCTGACGCTCGATGCCGCCGTGGTGCGCGTCGCGGCCGTGGCGAGGCGCAGCGGCTTCTGGATTCTCACGTGCAGGGCGAGGGGGTGAGGCCGTGCCGGTGCTGTCGATCAACTGCGATGTCTCGAAGCTGGACGTGAAGGCGTTCACGGCCGCGCTCGCGCGCTACGAGAAGGAGACGAAGCGTGACATGCGCGGAGCCGTGCGGTCTGCGACAATCGACCTCGTGAGGTCGCTGCGGAAACGGACGCGCAGGGCGCCGAAGATGGTGGCCCGCGAGGACGTGCGATTTGGGGAGAGCGACCCGAAGTACATCACGGGGACGACCGGCCGCGCGCGGGGGACGGAGTTCCGCCGCGTCGTGGTGGCGCGCTGGTCGCGCGGCAGGAAGGTGAACCGCGTCCACTGGCAGCCTGTCGAGGCGAAGATGCGGACGCGGCGAGGGCGCTTTGTCGTGGAGGAGGCCAAGGCGGCGATGCTGAGGGGCGCACGCGAACGGTTCGGGAAGATCCGCCAATGGGGGCTCGCGAAGAAGTCCTGGGGATGGTTCATGCACGCGATCTTCCAGCGGTCGGCGCATGACGAGAACCCGGACGCGAGGCTGAGGCCCGGCGTCGTCGAGAAGGAGATGGTCGAGCGGGACGGAGAGATCTCCATCACCATCGTCAACAGGCTGGATTACATCCGCAATGCCCTCCAGCCGGGGGCGCTGTCGGCGTCGCTGCGGGCGGCGGCCAACTCGATCAACAAGAAGATCGCAAGCGGATTCAGGAGCAGGAGGTTCGGGACGTGAGCAGGAAGTCCGTCAGCGCGTCGCTGGAGGCGAAGGCGCTTGGGGCGCTTCGCGCGCTCGTGCCCGGCATCCAGGCGGTCGGGCTGCTCGAAGTCGCCGACGAGGGATGCCCGAAGGACGAGGGTCTTACGTCGGTGCAGGTGCGCGTGTACGACTTCGAACAGCCGCACGAGGGGACGGTGGCGTTCACGGTTGCGGTCGAGGTGCGCCTGAACGTCGAGCAGGCCGAGAGCGCGAGCGGCGGCGCGTTCTTCGCCGCTCACGAGGCCATCGCGCTATGGCTGGAGCGCACCGCGCTCGGCGACGGCTGCGCGGAGCTGGAGACGGACGAGGCGTTCGTGGACGGATTCCGGCGCACGGGCGACGACAAGGGGTTCGACACGGCCGGCGGAACATGGTACGCCGTCTGGAACATGGCCCTTTCGGGCCGCATCAAACACGAGAAAACGGAGGAATGATCACAATGGCTAACCCGACATTCAACGCGGGCATCGACTACTTCGGCCTCGGCGCGTCATCGTCGGACGCGCTCAAGGTCACATCGTCCAGCGAGAACCGCTCGAAGCAGTCCACGAGCGGTCCGAACTGCTACGACGACGCGGCAAAGGTGGACTCCTGGGGAGAGACGGCCGCCCCATCCGCCGAGTACACGGTCGTCAAGCCGCTCTCCCAGGAGACGTTCCCCGACCTCGGCACGGTGAAGACCGTGGACGGTATCGAGAAGCCCGTCGTCCTCGGCGGCGTAACGGTCTCGACGCGGATCGGCAGTGCCCCGACTGTCTCGGCCACGGGCCAGATGGTGCAGACGGGCGCGGCGCAGCTGCGCAAGTACAAGCTGCCCGCCTTCTCGCTCACGCCGCGCCACCGCGCGCAGGATTTCATCGGCCTCTGCGTGATCAAGAACGGGAGCGCCGTCGCGGACGCGGCGGAGGACTACGGGCTCGAGTCCGTCGAGGCGCAGTTCCCAATCGAGTTCACGCTCGCGCAGCCGAAGGGCGAGGTCGTCAACTACGACCTCCACGGCGGCATGGCCACCTGCTCGTACACGATGAACTGGTATGCCGCGACCGCGCCGATGGTCTCGCTCACGTCCGCCGCGACCGCGCTCGGCGCGACGATCTCCGCGCCCGTCGCGAAGTCGTGCCCGGAGGGCGGCTACACGCAGTACACGTGGACGGTCTCCTTCCCGATGGTCGGCGAGGAGTACTCGTTGGACTCGTAAGGCTGGGGGCGCGGCATGGTCGCTGAACTCGCGAGGGAGGACTGGGAGGACATGAGGGCGGAGGGGCTGAACCCGACGCTCGACGACTTCGACCGACTGAACCAGCTGGCGCTCCGGCTGGAGGCTGGCGCGGAGACGACGCCTGTTAACCATCCGCGCATCGGGTGGGCGGGCGACGTTCCCTTCCACGAGCCGACGGCGGCCGCGATCATGTGGCTTCAGGACTGCGCCTCGCGGCTGGACGGGGACGACGCGAGGCAGGCGGCGTTCTACTTTGCCTGTGCGCACGCGACAGACCCCTCTGCGTTCGACGGGCTCGAGGCGACGGGGGACATCCGAAGGGCCGTGAAAGCGTGGTTGCGCAAGCTGCCGTGCACGGTGCGCGAGATGGCGCGGGCGTGCCACTTCGCGGCATGGGGCTTCGACGACGCCGTGGCCGCCGAGACTGGGCTTGCCAGGGCACGCCGCGAAAAGACCGGGAAGGCTGAGAGGGTAGAGAACATGGAACGGCTGGAGCGGCTCGTCACGCAAGCCGCCGCGCTGACCGGAACCGCGTATGCGGAACTGCTCGCGCAGACGCCGTCGCGCCTGAACGCGATGATCCTTGCGGTGCAGGTCGAGGCCGGGGCGTGCCTGAAGCCGGACACGGCAAAGGCGCAGACGCGGTACTCGGTCACGCTGAAGGAGATCCGGGACAGGCTGGAGCGGGAGCGCGCTACCTCGAAAGGGCGGCAAGAAGGGAGAGCACAATGAGGACAAGGCCGCCCCACCTGTACCAGTCGGGACGGGGGCGTCCCCTGTACGCCCTGCATGGACGGTTCCAGCCGTCCGCGATTCTGTCCTTCGCTCCACCCATGGCAGTGGGCATTATACCACAACTGGCCGTTGCGGAGGCGAACCATGTCCGCTGACGAGATCCGGCTCCGACTTTCGTCCGTGTACGACCCTTCTGGCGCGAACGCCGCGAGGAAGTCCATGTCCGACCTTGGCAAGGCCGCCTCGATCCTCGGAAGCGGGCTCGGCGGCGCGCTGTCGAAGGTCTCGGAGATGGCGAAAGACCTCCTGACCGGTGGCATCTGGGCTGCCGGGGCGCGTGCCGTCCTGTTCTTCTGGGACAGCTTCATCAGCCCGGCGGCGCGGGCGGAGCGAGCGCTGGAGCGGGCGAAGAAGAAGTCCGAGGAGTTCCTGTCGACGAACGCTGCGCACCTCAAGGCACTGCGCGAGACCTACGATACGGCAGTCTCGCAGATCGACGACTCGATCCGGAGGCGGAACGCGGAGATCGACAGCGTGAAGGAACTGACGAAGGCGGAGATCGAGCTTGTGCGCCAGCGGAGGATCGCGGAAGGTGCGGATGAGTCGACGGTGAACGCGTCTGCGGCTGAGATGATCGGAGACGTCGACCGCGAGGCTGCGGCGAAAAAGGCCGCGAACAACCTAGAGGAAGCGCGCGGGAAACTGGAGGCCGCCGAGAGAGCCCAGCAGGACCGGCTGGAGGAACTGGAACGGATCGAGGACAGCCGCGCAAGCCTGGGCGACGAGATGGCGCGGATGGAGAAGGAGGTATACGACCGCGCATACAGGCGCGCGCGGCAGGGGCGGCGTGGAAGGTACATGCGCACCAAGCGCAGGTGGTCGTACGTCGGCAGGCACTCCGAGGAGGATTCTCGCGGGCTGGCGACCGCCGCGAGCGACAGATACAAGGCGGAGGACAAGGAGTACCTGCAGAAGGCGGACGAGCTGAAGCGGCTGGACGAGCAGGTCGCGGAGGCCCGCAAGATGTCGGAGTCCGCCGCGAAGTAGGTCGGGGACTCGAGGGATCGCCTCGCGATCGCGGAGCGCGCGGCGGATGCGCTGCTAGTGAAGCAGGAGGCCGACGCGCTCAAGGCGGAGAACGAGCGAGCCGGGAAGATCGCCGAGGAGATGAAGAGGCAGAAGGACGAGGCGGCGCGCATCAGGGAGGCTGATGAGGCGGAGACGTCGCGGCGAATCGAGCGGGAACAGAACGAGCGAGAGCGGATGGAGCGGGAACTCGCGCAGAAGCGCATGGCCGACCTGCGCGACGAGCTGGCCGTGCGCCGCAGGGAGGAGTCCGAGGCGCAGAGCCGACAGGGTGCCGCGCAGGGGTCGCTTGCGACGGCGTGGGGGTGGTACAGGGACAAGTCGCGGATGCAGGAGGCCATCGACGAGCACAAGGCCCAAGCCGCCGCCGAGGTGCAGTGGCAGAAGGACTTCGAGAGGTTGAAGACGTGGCGGCGCGACTGGCGGACCGCCGACTTCGGCAGCCTCTCGGCGGCGGACGAGGCAGTGCGGCAGGTCGCGTTCGCGAAGGAGGAGAAGGCGGCCGCCGACAGGGCCGTCATCGAGACGGCGGAGAACACCCGCAACCTCGCGGAGAGGCTGGACGAGTTGATCCAGGCGAAATGACGGAGGGTATCTGAGATGGCGACGACGGCAGAGTGCTTCACCGGGCGCGTCCTGCAGCGCGAGTACGTGCAGGAGTTCGACTTCGAGTTCATCCCGAACTACACGGTCGTGACGAAGGACGGCGTCGAGGTCAGCCGCTACATCTCGTCCTACACGCGGAACTTCGTGACGGCCAAGGTCGTGGAGCAGACGTTCCGCTTCATGGGCCTGACTCGGGCGCAGGCGTTCGCAACGGGCGCTGTGACGGTCAGCGACCTGGACGGGAATTTATACGCAGTCCCGTTCGCGTCTTCGCTGGCGGACGGCTCGTCCGGGTCGCGCGTCATGATCGTCGAGGAGGTCTCCATGCAGCGCACGCCGATGTCGCCGCGCATGTGGGAGGTGTCGGTGACGCGGCGCGGGATGCGGTACTACGTCAACGGTGTCATGGTGATCGCCGGTCCGTCGTGGATCAACGGCTACGTGTAGCAGGCAAGGAGGTTCATTGTGTCATTCAATATCAGGGACGACTTCAGGGCGGGGGCTCCGATAAGCCAAGTGCCGGCCAACTGGTTCAACTCGGTCGCGAGATTCATCAACGGCCTCGTGGGCGGTTTCGGCGTCGAGATGAGGAAGAGCGATTCTGGGACGTCGACGGTCGCGCTGGACAGGCAGGTGCTGCTTGGCGAAATCGAGAACGCCACGCAAGGCCAGAAAGTGTCGTGGGAGACGGGCGCGCCGGACGACAGGACGGACGCGGAGACCGACGACGACACGGACGGCGGGACGTGGACATGGACGGCGGGCGGCGCGGACGGGCTGACGCTCGACTGCTACTGCAAGGCTGAGCTGTCGGACGGCTGGCACTACCTCTGCCGCGCGCGCCTCACCTTCTCGCGCGACGGGCTGCTCGTCAAGGCCGAGGGGCTTTCGGGGCGCCGGAGGATCGAGGGCTAGTAGTCTTACGGGTCAAAGGTCTCCCCAGGAGACCGACATCCTTTCCCGCCTCAAGTTTGACTCCGTCTTTATTTCGGAAATGGCATTTTGATGGTGGATTCCTCAGGCTGTCGTCAATCCGGTTGCAGTCTTCGCCGAACCACCAGTAGACATCCTTCCGGCAGGTTGTCTGGTATTCGTTCGCACGATAGATCATGGCTGGCGTCACACGCCACGTGAGGTAGGCGCACCATGTTGTTAGAAGAATCAGGGCGTATGTCTTCCAGTCTTTCATGGCGGCAGTATAGCATTTTCCGCCGCGCGCGGACAGGGCGCACGGCCAGGATGCGTTATAACGCGCAAGGGCGGCCCTCCACGGCGTCCGCGCAGTCTGGCAATGGGTTTTCCCGTCCAGAGCGCGGCGCGCTCCTGGGGCCGTTTTCGTGTGGCTGGCGTACTGCCGCAAAAAGCCCGTCAAAAGTTTACTGTGTCTTTGACGCAGTAGACGGGGACGGCCCGTCGGCGCGTACATACACGCGCACACGCATGCGCATGCGCGAGAGGGGGCGCATCCCCCTCCCTCCCCCGTTTCCCCCTCTCTCCCCATTAGTCCCCCAATGAATGAATATTAGTCCCTAGATACTAGTATTATATATGCTAGTATACTTGATTAACTTACGGGGGACTAATGGGGGAGCCTTCGCGTGCGCGCGCGAGGCGGTCTACTGTGTCTTTGACGCAGTAGACGGGGGCGGGGAACTGCGTCAATGACGCAGTAGACGGGGACGGCCCGTCCTGGAACCACACTCGGCGGAAACTGCGTTTGACAGGAAGTCCATATGCGGAGACATGATGTGATGGACCAGACTAACGCAACAGTTGACTGCGACGTGTCGCGCCTCGACTTCCCCCTGCGGGCGTTCAAGGCGCGGCAGGGCCACGGCTTCGTCGCGCGGTTCCGGCGCGTCCCTGCGGACGCGACCGGGCTTTTCGTGCGCGTGTTCAAGGCGGACGGCGCGTACTACGACGTGACGGCGCACGAGCACGCCGACGGGACGTGGACGGCGCGCATTCCGGCGGCGTGCCTCCCGGCGGCGTGCGAGTCCCGCTACGAAGTCCACGCTACGGCGGCGGACGGCGAGCCGTGCGCGCTCGGCGAGGGGCGGCTCTCGGTCGCGCCGTTCTCGACCACGACGGCGCCCGTCGCGCCGGGGGCGGTGCAGGAGGTCGCGCAGATCCCGTGCGCGGGCGGCGGCTTCGTGCAGGTCGTCATGAAGTGGGACGGCTACGAGTGGATGCCGGAGGCGGTCGCGTCCGCCACGGCCAACGACGGGGAGGCGGGGAGATGAGTCGCGTCATCCTGGCGGCGTTCGCCGCGGCGTGCGCCGCGCGGTGCTTCGGCCTCGCCGCGTCCCAGGCGTGGGTCGAGGCGTTCGTGAGCAACTACGTGGCGCAGTCCGTCTCCGAGGTCGCGGCGAAGACCGTGACGGAGACGGCGGGCGGCGTCACGACGGTCACGGTGCCGGGCGGCGGCGTCCTGACGATGGAGGAGCCGACCGACTACGCGCTCCGCGTCGTCGCGTCCTCGTCCGCGTCCGCCACGAACGGCGCGCTCCTCGTCTGGAACGGCGCGGGCGAGTACGTCTCGCCGTCCGCGCGCGTCTCCTGCACGGCCACGAACATGGTCTTCGAGGGCGTCGGCTCGGCCTGGACGAACGGCCTCCTCCGCTTCGGGGCGGTCCTCGACGCGGAGCCCGTGCGCATCCAGCCGTCCGCCGCGCTCGCGGCGACGAACGGCGTGAAGGGGGTCGCGCGATGAGGCGGGCCGCGTTCGCCGCGATCGCGGCCGTCCTCGCCGCCTCCGCCCGCGCCGTCCCGGCGGACGCGAAGGGCTGGTACTGGCCGGAGGCCTTTTCGTGCATTAGCTACGACGCCAAGTGGTCGCAGGGGGGCATCGACTATTCGTGCGTCGTCGGGGAAGACGGCACAGTCCAGTGGGGCGAGAAGAGGCCGGGGTCTGTGGCCGTGGAGCTCGCGATCGAGGCGGCATTGGCGGCAAGGCTCGAGAACACGAGGCTCCAGGACCAGATCGAGACGCTGGGCAAGAACCTCGCGGCGCTCGACTGGGACAAGATGCTCGCCGAGGTCGAGGACACCTCGTCCGGCGCGACCGCGAGCGGCAGCGTCGAGCGGCAGGTCGATCGGCTCGTCATCGCGGTCGACGGGCTCCTCTCGGGCGGCTTGGCGCCGGACGGCGTGTCGGTCGTCACCAACGACGCCGGGCGGCTCGCCCTCGCGAACATCCCGGCAAAGCACGACGGCCCGGAGATATTCCCGTTCTGGAACGGCAAGGGCCTTGGCTGGACGGACCTGGCGGATCTCTTCGACGACAGGTCGCTCGGCGTCGGACCGAAGGCAGACGCCGCCCCCGGCGAAGACTACCTCTGCGCCGGCATAAAGGGCTGGGGCTCGCAGGGCGGGTGCGGCGAGCGGCTCTCGGACATGCTGACCGACCCGGACAAGGCAGACCTCCGGGGCAAGCACGAGATCCTGTGCCGGTTCGGCGGGACGAAGGAGGGCGTGATCCACTATCTCCCGATTGGCGACGTCATCAAGTCCGGCGGCGCGGTGCTCGAGGTCGTCGGGACGGACGGCGGCAAGGCCGTCTGCACGAACCGGCTCACCTTCGCCTCAGCCCAGGACTCGAACGTCAAGTTCACGGTGACGGACGAGGGGGACGGGAACGTGAAAATCACCGTGGGGGTCTACTACCGATGACGCGCCGCTTCCCGCCCGTCCTCCTCGCCGCGCTCGCGGCGCTGGCCGCGTCCGCGAAGTCCGTCGACGACTTCGTCGGAGCCTACACGCCGCCCGTCTCGGGCATCCAGTGGACGCCGACGGGCACGCCGCCGGCCGGGCTCCTGCTCCGCCCGGCGCCCGGCATGGCCGTCGGCTCGAACGAGGTCTCGTCGATCGGCTTCGCCTACGACAGGTTCTGCGGGCTCGCCGACCTCACGTCCCCCGACTTCGCCGACCTCGGCAACCGGCGCGCGGCCTCGTTCCCGTTCGCCAGCGAGGCGACGCGGCTCGAGGTTCCGAGGGGGTCGGCGCTCGACGCGTCGGCCTTCGACCACGCCGTCGCGGCGGCGGGCGCGTTCCTCGACGCGGGCGCGCCCGTCCAGCCCGCGTCGGGCGACTGGATGACGACGCCGCTCTACTGCCCGGCGGCGGCGGACTACGAGGGCAGCCTCTTCCGCGCG
The DNA here is from genome assembly GCA_964636295.1 of uncultured Lentisphaeraceae bacterium. Classification (GTDB taxonomy): domain Bacteria; phylum Verrucomicrobiota; class Kiritimatiellia; order RFP12; family UBA1067; genus UBA1067. The sequence goes on from CAZWQY010000022.1 coordinate 28,051, forward strand.
TACGAGCGCGCCGCGCCTCCCTCCGGCACGCTGGAGGGCACCCCCTGCCGGGGCGGGGCCTACGTGCCCTGCCTCGGCGCGGCGGGCCGCGCGGACACGTCCATGGCTGCCGTCGGCCAGGCGTTCGCGGCCGCCGTCGGCGGAACGTTCGAGGCGGACGGCGGCGTCGACTGCACGCTCGACGAGCATTTCGGCGGCGACGACCTCTTCGAGGGCGGCGCGCTCGCGCGCGACGCGAGCGGCGAGGCGTCGCTCAGGGTCGAGCCGTGGCTCAAGCTCGCGGAGCTCGCCAACGGCATGAACGCCTGGGCGGCGCTCCTCAGGGGGGTGCCCGCGAAGTTCCGGCTGGAGCGGACGACGCAGACGCGGTCGGTCTCGGTCTCCGTGTCGCAGCAGGAGGACGGGGGGCAGGGGCTGGAGGTCGAGTTCAGCTCGTCCGGCTCGACGTCCGGGCCGGACGTCTCCGACGCGGCAACGCCGGAGCGCTCCTGCATGATGTCGAAGACGGACGGCGACGCCCCGAAGGACGCGGACGGGGACGTGCAGATAGACGTCTCCGGCACGGTCGAGGCGCATTACAGCGAGGTCTTCGACGAGCCCTGGCAATACGTCTCGGAAGAGCGCGGCGACGGCTACACGCTGAAGAAGTACCGGTGCAAGTCGCGGCTCGTGAGGATCGCCGGGCGGGGCGGCGTGACGTGGACGTCGGGCCTCGGGACGTACACGCTCGGCACGGCGACGCGGAGCGAGTGCGTCCCGGTCGCGATCGTCGACCCGACGGACGCGAAGCTGCTGACGGACTCGCAGCGGGCGTACTACGGAATGGGCAAGCTGCTCGTCGGCGGCCACGCCACAACGCGGCGGCAGGGCGAGGCGGACGCGACGGAGCGGCACGTCGTCGCCGTTGGCGGCATCTCGCCGGACAGCGGATACGAGGTCAAGGGCGCGCTCGGCGTCCTGCTCGACGGCTACGCGAAGGACGCGGACGACGAGGCCGACATCTCGCGCGAGCGGTCGCGGATCATGATGGCGGACGTGCAGGGCTCGGCGTCCGTGTCCTACGACATCCCGAACCCGGACGCGCCGGAGTCGACCTACCGCTACAAGTACGAGCTCGTCATGGACGACGGGAGCGCCTCGACGAACAGGTACTGGGGCGCGACGTGCGAATGCTACCTGGTCGACGATGGTTGCACGTGCGAGAACACGGGCATCCGGTGCGCGACGTGCGAGGAGCACGGCTGCGGGTGCTGCTACGAGCGTCCGGGCAAGGGCGACGACGGGGACGATGACTGGGGCGGCGGCGGAACGGGCGGCGGTGGGTCAGGCGGCGGAACGGGCGGCGGAGGAACGGGCGGAGAGGGCGAGAGCGTCCGGGTCGTGACGGCCAGCGCAAGCGCGGTCGTGCGCATCCCGGCGGCGGGCACGAACGCCTACTCGTACCTGCGGACGGCCACCGCGCCGAAGTGCCTCGTCCTCGCGCGGATCAACTCGACGGCGGGCGGCTGGCCGTCCTCCGTCGCCGAGATCCCCTGCGACATCTACGTGGACGGAAGCGCGGGGAGCGGCGGCGACGGGAGCAAGGGCAGCCCGTTCGGGTCGCTCGACGACGCGGTCGACGCCGCCGACCCGGCGAAGTCGGGGGCGACGCAGGCGCAGGCCGCCCGCGCGGCGGCGCGGACGCTCGCGGCGGAGGGCGAGACAGCTTCGAACGCCGTCAAGCGGATCGGCATCCGCCGCGGCACGTATGACATGCCGGCGCTCTTCAACCGGTCGCCGTTCAAGGAGTCCGCCTACCCGGTCGAACTGGTCGGCCTCGGCGGCGACGTCGTCCTGCGCAAGACGAAGCGCTACGCGACGGGCGCGTACGACGCGGACGGGCAGCCGCTGACGACGCTCCGGAACCTGACGGTCGAGTGCGGCTACGCAGGGAAGGTCCACCGCATGAGCTGCATGGTCTTCGACGGGTGCCGGATCTCCGGCGTCGTGACGTCGAACTACTCGGTCGTCGAGGCGAGCGTCCTGCGCGGCTGCGCGTTCGAGGGCCTGACGTTCGCGGCGAGCGCGCACAACGGCACGGACGTCGCGCCGGTCGTCTACGGCTCGGACGTCTCGAACTGCGTCTTCGAGGTCGCGGTCGCGAACCCGGACGTCACTTCGCTCGCCGAGGCGTCGATGGTCGTGGACTGCCTCGTCCGAGGCGGCGAGTACGCCGCGCTCCAGTCGTTTGGCGTCGATACGTACAACAAGGCGTTCCCGTTCGACCGCTGCACGTTCTGCCCGTCGAACGTGCTGGCGCAGGCGCAGGCCGCGAAGGACGACAAGACGCACGGAAGCCTCGCCCTGACGAACTGCCTCGTCTTCGTCGATGGGTTCACGAACGCGCCGCCGCTGGTCGCGGACAACCTGATGACGAACCGCGCGGCGGCGGCTGGGATGCTGAACCCCGTGACGTGGCGCCCGAAGGCGAGCTTCCGCGAGTGGCGCAGGAAGGGATATCACTCGGCGCGGTAGCGGAATTTGACGGAAAGTCCAATGATGGAGGACAAATGGCTATACCTGTGATACTGAGGGGCGACACGGCGCGCCCGATCAAGCTGACGCTGGCGGATGGCTACGACTATGGCGGATGCTCGCTCCTCGCGGAGTTCTGCGGGGCGCGCCGGGAGTTCGCGAACCTCGCGGCGGGCGGATCGGTCGAGATGGCGTTTGCGGCGGACGAGACGGCGGGTTTCCCGCTCGGCACGTCGCGCATCCTGCTGTCGCTGCGGAACGCAGCGGGCGAGGTGCGCACGCTGCCGTGGGCGAAGGCCAAGGTGACGGACGCGCCCGGCGAGGTCTACGAGGCGGCCGTCGCGGTCGATCCGGGCGCGCTGGACGTGGACGACCTGACGGCGGCGGACTCGCTCGGCGCGGTGAAGTCGCGGCTGAACGCGGTCATGGCGTTCCTGCGCGGCAGGGCGGGCGCGCTGTGCCTCGCGGCGCTCGCGGGCCTCCCGGCGCTCGCGGCCGTCAAGCCGCTGTACACGACGCCGAACGAGATGCCGGGCGACGCGCGGGTCATGATGAACGCGGCGGAGTACGTGGACGCGAAGACGGCCGACGTCCCCGCGATTGTCACGAACGTCGTCGAGGGCGTCGTGGACGAGGGCTACGTCTCGTCCCGCGCGCGGCAGATCTCGCAGCGGAAGAACGGGATCTACACGCGCGTCGCGATCGGTGACGACAACGTGCCATACGTCGAGGTGCCGCCGAAGAAGGCGAGCAAGCTTGTCCCCGACGGCTCGCCGTTCGCGACGTCGAACGCGGTGACGGCCGCCCTCGCGCCCTACGCGAAGAAGACGGAAATCCCGTCCGTCCCAACCAAGGTCAGCGCGTTCGAGAACGACAAGGGCTATTTGACGGGCGAGAGCGACCCGACGGTGCCCGCGTGGGCGAAGGCCGCGAAGAAGCCGACCTACACCGCGTCCGAGGTCGGGGCCGTGCCGACGTCGCGCAAGGTCAACGGCAAGGCGCTCTCTGCGGACGTCACGCTCGGCGCGGCGGACGTCAACGCCTACACCAAGGACGAGACCGCCGAGGCGATCTCGTCCGCCCTCGCGCTCAAGGCCGACAAGTCCGCGCTCTCCGGCTACGCCACAACGGCGGCCCTCGCCGCCAAGGCCGACAAGTCCGAACTCGCGGCCGTCACGAACGCCGTGCGGGAGACCGTCCGCGAGACGGGCGCGCTCTTCTGGGACGCGGAGCTGGAGGTCACGTGGCAGGGCAGGTTCGAGGGCGGAAACCTGTACTACGCGCCCGTCACGAACGTCAACGCGACGGGGAGGGACTGACATGGACATGACGAAGACGCTCGAACGCCTGGCCGTCGCCGCACTCTGCGCGGCCGCCGTCTGCCGAACGGCCGACGCCCGCCTCCTCGACCTCATGGTGGACGAGAACGGCAACCTGAACTCCACGAACGCCGTCGCGACGGTCGCCGACCTCTCGTCCGCCGCCGCGTCGGCCCTGCTCGCCGAGGCCAAGGCGGAGGCCGCGTCCAGCGCCGCCGCGCGCGGCACGAACATGGTCGCCGCCGTCGCGAACGCCATCGCGGCGAGCGAGCTGGCCGTCTACGTCCGGGGGAACGTCTCGGCGTTCGAGGCCGCCGTCCTCTTCGGGCCGGACGACAGGATCGAGATCTACGACTTCGGCGTCGAGAAGGCGGCGGACGGCACGGCGGAGGTCTCCGTGCGCTGGTTCTCGACCGTCCCGATCGGAAGCTCGGACGTCGGCCTCAAGTGGGCGGACAGCCTCGCCCTCTCGACGTCCGGCACCTCGACCGTCTACCGGACGATCATGGCGGACTCGAACGTCCCGCTCGGCCAGCAGGTCGTCGGCGGGAACACCTACGAGAACGCCTACCTGATGACGAAGGCGATGCCGGCGCTGCCGCAGTCGTTCTTCCGCGTCTGGATCGAGCCGGACGCGCCGTCGGGCGACGGCTCGACGATGGAGATCAGCGGCGTCAAGGGCGGCTACACGGGCACGGTCGCGGCGGGCGAGACGCTGACCGTCTCGAACGGCGTCATCGTCGGGAAGGGAGGCGCGCAGTGAACGGCCTCCGAATCCCCGCAGCCGTCGACCGCTGGGTGCGGCGGCTCCTGCTCGTCCCGTTCGTCGTCGCCATGATCGTCCACGGCTCGACGAAGCCGCCGCCCGTCATCACCGAGGAGGGCATTCGGCTGACGCGGTGCGACGTCACGTCGAGGCTGGTCGACGTCGCGTGGGAGTCCACCGACGCGCGGATCGTGCCGGGCGAGACGGTCTTCTTCATCCAGGCGTCGTTCGACGGCGCCCCGTTCCGCGACGTCGCGACGACCACGAACCTCTCGGCCCGAATCATGCGCTTCACGGTCGACCGCAACGCGCTGTGGCGCATCCGCGCGGACGTCACGCCGTCCGCCGGGCAGGGAGGGGGCGCGCAATGAGGAAGGCCGGACGATTCGAGGCCGACCTCGGCCAGGCCGTCGTGGCGGCGCTCCTGCTCGCGCTCTGCGCGCTCACGCTCGCCGCGTTCGCGGACGGCGGCGCGGAGGACGGCGCGGCGGCGGCGACGAACGTGTGGCTCGTCTCGGACGTGGCGCGGCGGCCCGGCTGGCGGCGCTACGCGGTGATGGAGCGCGACGGCACGAACCTCGTCGACCGCACGGGGAGCGTCGCGGCGAAGGCCGACGGCGCGGCGGTCGAGATTGTCTCGCGCGGCGCGGCGGCGGTCGCCGAGGCGGCGGGGGACGCGATGGACGCGGCGGTGCAGTCCCTCTCGTCCGTGACGGGGCAGGTGCCCGCCCGCGCCCAGCACGTCGTCCTGCTCGTCCGGCCCGACCTCGCGGCGCGCGCGGCGCTCACCTTCGTCCTCACGAACGCGGCGGTCTCGGCGGACGGGCGGACGCTCTCGTTCGTCGCGGCGGCGAACAGGCTCTGCGCGTCGCGCCCGTCCATGTCGCTCACGTTCGGGGACGGCGTGTCCGGCGACGAGACGGCGAAGGTGAGGTGGACGGGCGAGTGGGACGCGACGAACGCGGTCGTGGCGGCGGGGATCGCGACGGCGGAGGAGATCGCCGCGTTCCTCGAGGGCGCGCGCGACAACTGAGGGAGGGGACGGGATGAAAGATGTGATCGTGTTGTTCGCGAAGGTGTCGGCCGTTGCGTTCCTGTCGTGCGTGGGCCTCGTCTTCGCGTTTTCGGTCGGCTACAAAAACGGCTTTTGGCACGGCAAGGCCGACTGCGTGCCGACGGACTACGGACGTCTCGAGTACGCCCTCGACGTCCACCCGGATGAATGGCAGGATCTGCCCAGCGTCAAGGACATGGCGGACTGGCTGTCGCGGACGAACGCCCCCGCGTCCGGCGGCTGGGTGGCGGTCGGGTGCGAGGAGGCCGCGCGATGACTGTCGAAATGCAGGACGCGCTCAACCGCGAGTTCGAGGACGCGAAGGCCATCAGGGACGCCGACCGCCGCCGCGAGGTCATGGAGACCGTGCATGGCCACATGCTCGCCGCGCTGATCGACTGCCAGCGCAAGACGGCGGAGAGGGTCAAGGATCTCGTCGCGCGGGCGGACGGCGCGCGGCAGCGCGTCCGGGGGGCGCAGGCGATGCTGGCCGTCCTGCGGTACGTCGTGGCGATGGGCGGCGGCGCGGCGGTCGTCAAGCTCCTCGCCGCGACGTGAGCACGCTATTATGGATTTTCGCGGAAACGCAGAACAACAAAACGACAAAAGGAGAAAACGAAAATGAAGATCACGACAATCATCAAGTATGCGTGGAAGCTGCTCTTCGGCGGCGGCGTCAACGGCATCATCGAGGAGAAGCTCAAGTCCCTGCGGGACTACCTCGCGGGCCTCGGCGACGTGACGCGCGAGAAGGTGCGGGGCGCGCTCAACCTCTCGCTCAAGGTGCTGTCCGTCCTCAAGGCAATCCAGATCTTCGTGCCGGCGAAATGGCAGGTGGCGTACGACAAGACGCTCGACGCCGTCCAGTGCGCCGTCTCCGCGCTCGAAGACCTCGACCTCGCGCGGGACGAGCTGGACATCATCGTTGACCGCGTGACGGCGGCCTACGACGCTTGGCGCGGCGAGGACGACGAGACGTGCGTCGATCCGGAGTGCCACGGCTGACCGACTTTGGCCCGCCCCGTGCCGCGCGCGCCGTGGTTGGTGGGCGCTTCGCGCGGACATGTCGCGGGGCGGGCCGCTTACGAATTACGAATCGGAGGATTTGCCATGAAATCCAAAGCGTTACAATTTGTCACGGTTTGCGCTCTCGCGTTCCTCGCGGGGTGCGCCCTGTTCTGTGCGGGGTGCGCCAGCACCCCGACGGGCGTCCGAATCGTCGCGTCGTCCGCAACCGCCACCAACATCGGCGACATCAACTGGGACGAGTACAAGCTTCCAGTCCTGTCAATCTACACCGGGCCGAAGACGACGATCTGGATCAACAAGGACTTCGTCGCGCTCAAGCGCGTGGAGGCGGGCGGGTGCGTCACCAACGAGACGAGCGCGCTCGGCGTCTACTCGACGCGGGAGCAGAAGTGGACGCGCATCGCGCTCGACTTCGCCGCGGCGGACGCCAAGCGACGCCCGCGCAAGCGCTGACGCGCGTCAGCGCAAGGCGATCCGACAATAGGCGCGACCGCGCGCAGGTCGTTTTTGGTATACTACCCGTGTCCGTGGTTGGCCTTTCGTTCATTCCACGGCCGCCCAGCCGAAGGCAAGCCCATGCCGTTGATGGCTGGGCTTTTCGCTTTCTCGCCGCCTCGCCCGAAATCCAGTCATCCGATCTCCTCGACGACGGCTCCGCACTCGCGCACCAGTTCGTCAACGGCGGCCTCGCGAGAATAGCCCTGCGTGACATTCAGCCCGCCGGAGTGACCCAGGAGCATGGCGGCCATCAGGATTCCGTGGCGACGGCGTACCTCGGTTGCGAACGAGTGCCGGAGGCGGTTCGGCGACCACGTCTCCACGCCGGCGCGCTTCGCCGCGTCGCGCACTGCGCGATAGTACCGCCTCGTGTCCCATGTCTCGGTCAGCCTGTCTGGGATTCCGCGCAGACAATGCAGCCCTTCGGCGCCGTTTGCCGTCTCGACGTCGAAGGCGGCGCGCGGGGAGAACGGATGCGTCCATGCGCGGTACTTCTCGAGGATCGTCCTCGCCTTAGGGCCGATTAGGACGGCTCGGATCTTGCCTTTCCACTCCGTCTTGTGGTGTTCGGGTCGGTAGACCCACGGCTTCGAGCCCGTGTCGATGAGCGGCCACGCCATGCCGCAGGCTTCGCCGGGGCGCATTCCCGTGAGGCGCTGGACGCGCACGAGGTCGGCGGTGTTCACGCCCATGGCCGCGCACGTCGCCTCGACCACGGCGTCGTCCACTGGACGCACGGGATCCGTCTCGTGCGCCTCGGAACGGAACGCCTTGAGGTTCTGCACCTGTGACAGCTCGGCCTTTTGCGTGGCCGTGATTCGCCCTTCGTCGAGAGCCCAGCGCCAGAGTCTTTTGACGCGCTCCATGTAGCGGTTGACCGTGACGCGGGCGATTCTGGACCGGACGAGCGCGTCGCGGACGGCGAGCATGTCGGCGTGTTGGAGTTCGGCGACAGGGCGGGCACCGTACATTTCGCGGAGCACGCGCACGGCGATTTGGCAGCCCAAGGCCTCGCCAGTCTGAGCCCCGTCCCTGCGGCGGTAGTACGTCTCGCACCAGGCGAGCCATCCGCCGCAGATCTCGTCCACTGTGTCGGACTTGAGGACGGTCGTCGGAATGCGGCGCGTGGCCGATTCCCAGAGACGCCGCGCGGCCGAGATTGCCACGTCGCGCGACCTGTCCGCGTGCAGGGCCGTCTCGCTGTTCGGGGCGCACAGCTTGCGCGCCTTGCGCTTCTTCTCGCCCGGCAGTCTCACGGCGTACCACCAGTAGCCGTTGTTCACGTACACTGATCCTTTCATGGTTCGGTTTTCCTTTCGTCTTTGGCGTCAAAAGCGTTATAGTGTGTTATACTGTTTTCGCCAAATGGCTTGTTTTAATGGCTTGTATTGTATCATATATTTGCGGGACACGCTTTACTCTTATGTATTTGCTCGAATTTATGGTCGAGTCCCCGCAGGGATATTTGGCATTGCGGCGTTTGCCATCGGCGTGACATTGGGATCTGGAGGCTGCCGTTCTGTATGTACAAAGGGTTGTGGAGTATGACTAGGTTATATTATTGGGAGCATAAAGTGGTAGTCGTGGGATTATGTTCTTTGATGGGTTGTGAATGAATGTGTTAAGATAGAAGGATTAATGAGGGAAAGGGTGTGAGACATGATGAGAAAAAAAGCGGATAGAAGGCAGTAAGTCTAAGAAGGCGGCAGACGGAAATCACTTGCTGAAAGTGGTTCATTTCACGCATCCAGGAGGTGAATTCCTTGTCAAGGGGTGTAAGGGTATCGGTTCGAAACAGGAGGTCTCATGGTGGACGGGCGGTGGGCATTGTCGACGGCTGGTGTGCCATAAGGGACAGTATGTCGATAGAAACTGGAAATTCGGGGCGGATAACCTTGCTTTTTGGTCTGAATGGGAAGGTCCGACGACCGCAACGCGGATTTCCTTGAAAGGAGATCCATTTTTTGCAAGGTTCGTCCATCGTGTTAGGTATCCCCATAAAAGCGATTGCGATATGGAATCTTCCGTTCGGTGTGGTTGTGGAGATGGCGAAAAGTGCCAATCGGGTTGCGGCGGGAAACGCGGGGCATTTATGGATACGGATCCGTGTGTGTTTGGTAGGACATTTAAGTATTCACATTGCAGGCAAGGTGCCAGTAGTTCGTTGCGGGGATTGCCGTCTGGTTCATTGGTTGTGTTTGGTTCATACAAAAGGGGGATGTTCTTTCTTGACACGGTGCTTGTCGTGGACGGCGGTGTTGGCTACAAAAAGGAGTCTGTCAATCGAATAGCGTGTTCCGAAACGTACAAAAATCTAACATTACGGCGTATTGCTGATAAGTATACAACATTTACATTCTATCGCGGCACCAAATATGATGGGGATGCAAAGGTGTTTTCGTTTACGCCTGCGCGAGTCTGTGGCGAGGAGGGATATGATAAGCGTTGTGTGATTAAAGACAATGACCTTGCTAAATTAAATGGTCTTATAGATAAGCAGGTGTTTAAGTATATGCCTGGGTTCAGTGTTGCTGTGGCAGATAGGGATAAAATCAAAAAAGTATGGAATGAGATTGTCCGGCAGGTGATGGCTCAGGGCTTTGTCCTTGGAGTACATTTCGGCTGGCCAGCGAAAATATGAGGGAGTAAATGCGTTGTTGTCCGTCATTTGCGGCTCGCCGGGGAGTTGTCGGTGAGGATTTCGTTCGGCGCATTTGACATTTGGTTTTAACAGATTAAAAATTTACCATCACAGGACGCTTTTTGCGCTACCTGTTGTAGTGAATTGTGGTATAATGTCACCTACATAGGTTTCGAAGGGCTTTGGTCTGAAGACGAGCGTGTTGAGCATGAATGACTTTCGATATTACTTGTCCGTGAAAAGTTGCCGAGTGATTAAGTCGGCAGTGATAGCGTTGCATAGAGTTCCTGTTTTGGCGAGTAATTAGGTGTGAGGTAGTGTCGCAATATGAATACGGGTCGCATAGTTGTGCTGAAAAGCACATTTGATGGAATCGTTCACAAAGTCCCTGCGGAGAATGTCGAGTATTGGTTGGCTAGAGAACTGATGCCGCTCCTTGGGTATACGCGGTGGGAAAATTTTGTTGAAGCGATAAAGCGAGCTGAAAGCGCGTGCTCTGCCCAGGGAATTGATGTTTCCTATCATTTTCGTGGCGTCACGAAAATGATTCCTTTGCCTAAAGGGGCTAAACGGAAAATTGAAGATTTAATGCTTTCCCGCTATGCTTGTTACCTTATCGCAATGAATGGCGATCCGCGTAAAGAGGAGATCGCTTTTGCTCAAGGGTACTTTGCCGTCCAGACTCGCAAGCAGGAACAGATAGAAGAGCGAATCCAGTACATTGAACGGATGATTGCCCGAGAAAAACTCGCGGCATCCGAAACGCAGCTGTCGAAGAATATCTACGAGCGTGGCGTTGACGAGGACGGATTTGCTCGCATTCGTTCAAAAGGCGACGCGGCTCTTTTTGGCGGACTCCGCACGCTTGACATGAAGCACAAGCTTGGTGTTAAGGAGTATCGCCCGCTGGCGGACTTCTTGCCGACTCTGACCATAGCGGCAAAGAATCTTGCGACGGAGATGACGAATTACAATGTTGAACATCGGGATCTTCAGGGCGAGGTGCCGATAACGGATGAGCATGTCACGAACAACAAAACAGTTCGAGAGATGCTCGGATCGCGTGGCATCGTTCCGGAGAATCTTCCGCCAGCCGCCGACATCAAGAAACTTGAGCGCCATGTGAAAAGCCTGGACAAGCGCATTGCCAGCGACGAGTCTGCGGCACTGCCAAAATCTGAGATTTAACGATATCCATTCTGCTCTCCGATTCATAATCCAAAATTATTATACAACAATAGGAAGGGGATGGTTGTTATGAGGCATGAAGTTATTGATAAAGAACTCTTTAAGATAATGCAAGATTATTGGGAGGATTTTCAGTATCAGCGTGCTAAAGAAATGCGACTTCCTAAAGCGGAGCGGTGTATTGTCGAATCATCCATCCCAGTAATTTGGTTTGGCGACATGGAGAAATACAGGCGGTCGCCTTTAAAGATTGTTACAGTAGCTTTGAATCCGTCTAAGAATGAATTTTCCGAAGACAAGCGGTTCGGCGAATTTGAAAAGATATCGAAAAAGACGGTTTTGGATAGAGAGGAGTTGTTTGTTTTCTATGAAGCGTTGTCTTCTTATTTTAAACGTGAGCCGTACTGGAGATGGTTTCGGTCATTTGAAGATCCGCTTAATGCATTGGGGGCGAGTTACAAAACCAAGAATAGGGATGGTGTCTCGATGCACAATATCGCTCTTCACATAGATGTATGTACGGCTATAGCGACTAATTCGCCTTGGGGAAAACTGGGAAAACTGAAAGAAAACATAAGAGAAAGGCTTGTAAAAGGGAGAAATGGAGCATTTTCGCTTTTCAAGAATTTGGTGGAATATCTAGAGCCTGATGTCGTTTTATATGCTGCCAACAAAAAAGAGATTTTTTATGAGGCTTTTTCATTGACGGATTCGAATCGTGTTAAATCTTATTCTCCTGGTAAAAATGGCTTTAAAATAGATACTAATATATACACATACCACAAGGATTGTCTTGTCGTTAAAGGCCCTAATGTCGGTAAGCCTTTTGCGGGACTGAAAGGGGATTTTGTAAAAGACACCATGCTGAAAATAAAGAAATCGTATAAAGAAATATTTGACAAGTAGAAGGATGCGAATATCGCCATTTTGCGGTTAGGGCGGAGCGTACTCGATTGCAGATTGATTACACGATAAGCGACAAGCGTAATTCGATGTCTCCTAACAGACGCATATTCTTGAACATTGTGGCCACCTATGGGCGGTCGTTGTATGCGCTTGTCTGTGGGCTTTTTTCGGCGCGGTGGG
>CAZWQY010000023.1:0-37674 GCA_964636295.1 uncultured Lentisphaeraceae bacterium
GCCAGCATTCCTTGAACGTGAGGCGGAAGTATTTGTCGGACAGGCCACGCTTCGAGAACCGAAGCGCGCCGCCCGCCACATGGACGAAGCCCGCGATTTTCGCCGGGTCGTAGACGATCAAATCGACGTCGCCCGTCTTGACGAGCGCATTCGTCGACCAGAGCGGCGTCCGCAGCATCCCCGCCTCGTCGCCCTCCGTACCGTCCATCTCGAGGAACACCACGCCGCCGTTCCGGCAGACAATTTCGCCGGACTTCTCAATGCCGGAACAGACGATACGCCCGCCGTCGACAATCAGCGTCGCCCCGGCGGAGACCGCCAGCCGCCCCATCCGACAGTCGTTCGTCACCACGGCGCACCCCGCGCCGACGGTCAACGCCGGCAGGTTCGTGACGGCGAACACGGCCTCGTGCGTTCCCGTCTTGACGAACGCGAGCGTGTTGGGCGTGCCCGTCGTGTTGACTATGCACGCCGGCACATTGGCCGCGACCACCACGTCCGCCTCGGACGCATCCACTGTCACCCGGCCCGTGCCACTCACCGTGTCACCCGACCGGTTCCACGTCAGATTCCGAACCGTCATGTCCGCGCCCGCGTTGACAATCCATGCGCACGGAGCGCCCTGCGCAACGATGTTGGTCGGCCCGTTCACGCGCGAACCGTTGCAGAACGTCCAGGCGCCCGACTTAGAACCCCGCATGGACAGGCAGCCCGTGTTCGCAATGTCCGCGCCCGCCTGGACACGAAACGCACCCGACGCGGAGGTGTTGTACACATGCGCGAACGCAAGATCGCCCGCCCCCTCGAACCGGACCAATGCCCCATCATCGTTTAGATGTCCGCCCTGATTGCCATGATCGAACGTCAAGCGCCCATCCGCCGCCACCGTTACACGCCAGGGGCCGCCATTCCCGAATGTGCCATCCCATTTGTATCCGTTGCGGCGTTTCCACGTCACCGCGCCGCTCACCGCCACGCAACTCGTCACCGACGTGTTGTCATTCTTCACGTCCATCGTGACATTGGCGAGACCTTCGAGATTCAAGACGGACACGGACGCCGGGACGTCCACCGCGTCCGACGCAGCCACCACAAAAGCATCGTTTTTCGTCGTCACCAAATGGGCGTTGTTCCGCACCGTGACCATGCCGCGTCCCGGCACGAGCGTCACCTTGTCTGTCACGGTCACGACGGCCGCCTTGCCGTCGAGAATCAGTTGTCCCTGGACGTCCATGTTGCCATACGTCGCCGCCGCCGTCAGCGTCTGCGTCTCGCCCACCGCCACCACATAGTCGTCACCACGCGCCAAACCGCCCGCCATGACAATCGCCGCGACGATTCCCGCCACACGGACGCCGCGTGCGCCGCAACGCGCCCCGCCCGAAAACGCCCCCTTGCCCATCACTCCTCGTTTGTCCACCGTCTGCCGCTGGTCCATAGTCTGCTCCTTTTCGGATTTTATTACTTGCTGAACGGCCAGTCAATTTTCGACCTGACGGTCGAGCCTTGGCGTTGGCATTTGGGACTCTTGACCCAAGTGATGCTAATTATAGTTTTTTTTTTTTTTTACTTACAAGGGGGTATTTTTAAAAAAGTAAGTCGGTGTGGGGAACAGGGGAAACGCCGTCACTCTTCTGTCGTGAAGGGAGAGGCGGGGAAGCCGGCCGCGCTGTAGAGGTTGCCGAATCCCTGCATGCCCCAGGCATAGCGGACGGCCGTGGGATTCTTCGCGCCCTTCGCCCACACCTTCACCGTCGCCTCGCCCGTGATCTGCGCGTCCGCCCAATGCCAGCGGCCCTCGCCGTCGCGAATCGTGAACCCTTCCAGCGGACTCGTCGGCGACGACCGACGCTCCACGCGAATGACCTCATTCGACTTCGCGCTCCACGTGTAGGACGTGCGAAGCGGATGCGCCACCAGCTTCTGCCCCTCCGTCTCGAACGTGAGCGTCGCGGCATCTGCACCGAACTGGGCCGACTGGAAATCGGGCGAACGGCACGGCACGTCCGCATGGCCATAGACGCGGTTCAACGCAAGCGCGGCCAGACGGTCGCCCGCCACGCCCTTCCCGCGTCCGTGGATCTCATACTCGCTTTCGTCAAGGATGACGGCCATCGCACTGTGCGGAATCGTCCGCTGGGCGCGACGCTGCCCCTCGCGCAGTTTCGCCGCGCCCGGATTCTCGGCCGGCGTCGCGGCCGGCCGATGCCAGCCGGCGATCTGGCAGTAGAGAAACGGAAGGTTCGGCTTCTTCATCTCCGTGCGCCATTCGTCAACCATCAGCGCCAGCCATTTCGGATACGTATGGATGCCGTCGGGCAGCCCCGAATCGCAGCAGCCCTGATACCAGATCACGCCGCGCAAACTCATCTGCGACACGGGATAGAACTGATTGTTCCAGCACATCACGACGGGCTTGGGCACCGTGACGCCCTTCGCCGTCTGCTCCTCCTGCCGGATCCGCTCGGCCTTCAGTTCCGGCACGGAATCGAGACGCGCACGGCTTATCCACGCCCAGCAGCGCGTCCCGCTCCAGGAAATGTCCACCACGCCCGCCGCGCCGCCGAGACACTTCTGCACCGTGTCGATGAACGAATAGCCCACGGCCGTGACGGCGCCGAGGTTCGTCGGATCAACCACGCGCCAAACGCCGCGCGCATTCCCCTTGACGGGCGCAGGCTCCCGCCCATGGACGGCGCGGAACATCCGAATCGGACGGTTCGCGCACGTCTTCACGCGCGCCTCCCAGTCCCAGACCTTTCCGAAATGGCCGTTCATCGTGAACTCCATGTTGCTCTGCCCGGCCGCGAGCCAGACCTCGCCCACGAGAATGTCCTTTGAAACGACCTCGTTCGCAGCACCTTTCACGCGGAGGTCGAACGGGCCGTCCGCAAGACGGCGCGTGTCGAGCGTCGCCCGCCACCAGCCGTCGGTTCCCGCCGTCGCCGTCGCGGTCACGCCGCCGAGTTCCACCTCGACGCGCCCGCCCGGCGTTTCACGTCCCCAGACGGCCGTGTCTGCCGCCCGCTGCACAATGGCATGATCGCCAAAAAGGTCCGGCAGCGTGACGGCGGCCGGTGCCCAGCACGCCGCGCCGATTCCCAATCCCAGCAGAACTCGTTTCATGTTCGTTCTTCTCCCTTGTCTTGACTGTTCGAAAAGCGCACCGTCCACGGCCCGTGCGCGCGCCAGCAGGCGCGAACGGACGCGACCGTCGGCTCGACGTAGAGCGGCGTCGCCTGATGGCGAAACCACGTGTCCTGCCGCTTCGCGAGCTGACACGTGCGCACCCGAATCTTCTCCCGGTCGTCACCGTCGCGATAGCCGATTGCCAGCGCGGCCGTCTTTGACCAGACGGGATACGCCGCATGGAGGCGACGCTTCTCCTCCTCCAGCCCCTGCAGGAACATGTCGTCGAGGCGCGCGGCAATGCGCGCGCGGACGACGGCGCGGTCAATGCGGATGACGGGATACGCCGGCGGCGGCTTCTCCCACGCGCGATCCAGTCCGCGCAAAAGCGCCGAGAAATAAAGCCCCGTGCCGCCGACGATGACGATGGGCGTCTCGGCGGGGACGCCGCGCGCCCAGTCCGCCGCCGCCCGCAGCCACGCCCCGGCCGAAAACTCCTCGGCCGGCGTGACGACGTCGACGCCGCCCATGTGAAACTCGGCGCGCTCGGAGGCGGACGGCTTCGCCGTGCCGACGTCCATCCCGCGATAGACGTTCATCGAATCAGCCGAAAGAATCCACGCCCCCATCTCGCGCGCCAGCGTCGCGGCAATCGCGCTCTTGCCGCTCGCCGTCGGCCCCGCGAGAAGATAGGCTTCGCGCACCCCGTTCACGGAAAGTCCCCGGCCGTCCGTCGTCCGCTTACGCCAACTTGGCGAGCTTCGCGGCGAGGCCGACGTAGTTCGCGGGCGTCAGCTTGAGAAGACGATCCTTGTCCGCCTTCGGGAGCGGCAGGGCCTTCACGAAGTCGCGCAGAATCTCGGCCGTCACGCGGCGGCCGCGCGTCAGCTCCTTCAGCCGCTCGTAGGGACGATCCATGCCGACCTTGCGCATGACGGTCTGAATCGGCTCGGCCAGGACTTCCCAGTTGTGGTCGAGGTCTTCCGCAAGGCGCGCCTCGTTGAGTTCGAGCTTGCCAAGCCCCTTCTGCGTCGAACGGATCGCGATGAGCGTGTAGCCGAAGCCGACGCCCATGTTGCGCAGGGTCGTCGAATCGGTGAGGTCGCGCTGGAGGCGCGAGATCGCGAGCTTGCGCGCCATGAAGCCAAGGACGGCGTTCGCGAGGCCGAGGTTGCCCTCGGAGTTCTCGAAGTCAATCGGATTCACCTTGTGCGGCATCGTGGACGAGCCGACCTCGCCCTTCACCGTGCGCTGCTTGAAGTAGCCCATCGAGACATAGAGCCAGACGTCGCGATCCAGGTCGAGGAGAACCGCGTTCCAGCGCTGAATCGCGTCAAAGAGCTCGGCAATGCCGTCGTGCGACTCGATCTGCGTCGTGAGTCGGTTCTGGCGAAGGCCGAGCGAGCGAATCACCTTGTCCGCCAGCTTCTCCCAATCGACGTCGGGATAGGCCGAGAGGTGCGCATTGAAGTTGCCGACCGCACCGTTCATCTTCGCGGGCATGACGAGCCGGTCGATCTCCGCCGCCTGACGCTTCAGGCGCGCCGCGAAGACCGCGAGCTCCTTGCCGACCGTCGTCGGCGACGCGGGCTGGCCGTGCGTGTGCGCGAGCATCGGAACCTTCGCCATGGACTTCGCCATCGTGACGACCGTCGTCGTCATCTCGTCCATCGCCGCGCGGAGAATCCGCTGTCCGTCACGCAGCATGAGCGCGTGGGACATGTTGTTGATGTCCTCCGACGTGCAGCCGAAATGGATGAACTCCGACCGCGACTTGAGCGAACTCGCCGCGACCTTCTCCTTCAGGAAATACTCGACCGCCTTGACGTCGTGGTTCGTCGTCCGCTCGATCTCCTTCACCCGACGCGCATCGTCAAGCGAGAAGTCCGCCGCGATTCGGCGGAGCGCGGCACGCTCCTTCGCGGAGAGGGCCTTGCATTCGCGGATGCGCGCATCGCCGCAGAAGGCCTCAAGCCAGACGCACTCGACAAGCACGCGCCGCTTGATGAGGCCGAATTCAGAGAAGACCTCCTGAAGTTCCGCACACTTGTTCGCATAGCGTCCGTCAATCGGACTGACCGCCAGAAGAGTATCAAGATTCATGCGGCGTATTATACCAAACTCACTCGCGGAGCGTCGCGTCAATCGCCCGCTCGTCGCGCCAGGCGGCGGCAAGCGTCGCGTCGGCGGCCGCCGTGTCGAGCGCGTGCGAGAAGAACCCCTCGTAGGCCTGCGCCCCGTTGAGGCCCCGCAGCGCAAAGGCGACCTTCTTCGTCCCGGCAGGGACGCGCCCGACAATCTCGACCGTTCCGCCGCGATAGAGGTTCTTCAGGACGCGCGGATACGCCTCGGCTCGCGAGTCCGCCGAAAAGATGACGCGCAAGTCGGAGAGCACCGGATCGCGAAAACGCTCGGACAGTCCGTCAATGCCTTCGCCCGCCCGCCAGCGCCAGCCGTCGAACACGAAGCTCTCGCCCCGGTTGCCGCGCGTGAGCGCGTCGAGGAGCACACGGTTCGCCGAGGCCTTCACGCCGTACATGTAGACGGAAACCAAGCCGTCGTTGAGGGCCGTGAACTTCGAGAGGATCTCCGCGTTCGCGCGGACGCCGGCATTCGCGTCGCCGTCCGTGACGACGAGCGCGATCAGCGGACGCGACGGATCGCGCGGCAGGGTGAGGACGGACGAGATGGTCGCGAACACGTCCGTCCGCCCGTGCGCGGCGAGGTTGTTGAGCCAGCGATCCGCGCGGTCGAACGAGGTCTGCGAACAGTCCTGCCAGGCGCGGAACGCATAGGCGAAGCGATCGCGGAACGCGACGAGGTTGAAGCGGTCGCCCGTGTTCGTCGCCTGTCGCAGAATGCGCTTGGCGGCCTTGCGGATCGAGACGATCCGGTCGGAGCCGATCGACCCCGACGCATCCAGAAGAACGACGAGATCCTTCGGCACGACCGCGAGCGACGTGCGCGGCGAGACCATCACCTTGAAATACGTCCAGTCGCCGTCCGTCTGCCGCGTCAGCGCCGTGTGGACGAACGCCGGCAGATCCGCCGCCTGATCGGATTCGACGAGAGCCTTGACGGCCGCCTTTTCCGCCGCGACGACCTGCTCGTCCACCTTCTCGTAGACTTCCTGGGCTGGCTCGAACGCGCGAAGCGGCGTCTCCGCCGGCGGCGCGACACGCGCCAGCTGCGTCGGCAGGAACGCCGAGTCGGGGTCTGTCCCCACGGACGGCGTCAGCCGAAGAAGCGGCGAGGCCGTCCTCTCGGTCGTCGGCGGCGGGGCCGCGAACGCCGGCAGGGCGGCGGCCGTCGGCGTCTCGATGCGCGCCTGCGGAATCTTCGCCGAGACGACGCTCTCCAGCCGCACGGGGGCGGCGTCAAAGACGGGCGCGGCGGCCTCGACCTTCGGCGCGGGCGGCTCGGACGCGGTGGCCGCCGCCACGGCCGCAGGCGTCACGTCGGGCATCTCAGTCGCCTGCGGAGCCAAGGCCGCCGGCGTTTCCGCGCGCGGGGCCTCGCGCGCGGCGGCCTGGTCGTCGAACGCCTCGATCCGCGCCGGCTCGGGCCGCGCCGTGGCCTTCGTCACGCGCATCGGCGCGCGCGCCGTCGGGCGCGCCGTGCCGCCGGCGACGTGCGTCATGACCTTCGGGCGCGCGTAGAGCATGACGCCGAGGTGCACGAGCGCCGACACGACGAGCGCCGTCACGATCAGCTCGCCCTTCGTTTCGAACAATCCGGTCTTGGCAGAAGTCTTCTTCATGGTCTTCCCGCGAAAAGCCCTTGCATTGCCCTTCGCGTGACACGCATTATACCAAATCGGCCGGCCGCGTCCGACGGGTCAGTAGCCCAGCGGCTCGTCCACGAGAATGACGCGCGTCGACGTGCGCGAGGGACAGCGATCGAAAATCGCCGTCACCTTGCAGATGCGGTCGGGCGAGTCGCAGTCGGCGCAGAGGTTCGTCTCGGCGCACGGCGTCCGCTTGCCGAGACGGCGGCAGTTCGGCCCGCAGGCACACCGCTTCGCGCGGTTGATCGCCTCCCAGACGCCGCCCGCGACAAGCTTGTTTCGTCCGATGACATAGACGACGCGCTTCGGCCCGTAGATGGAGGCCGCGATGCGGTTGCCCGTGCCGTCAATGTTGACGATGAGTCCGTCCTCGGTAAGCGCGTTCGCCGAAAGGAGAAAGAGATCCATCATCGTCTGGTGGTCGCGGATCTCCTTGCCCGCCGCGACGAGCGCGTCCCGCACGCCAAGCGCCTTGACGCTCTCCGAGCCGCCCCAGCCGACGGACTGAGCCGATTCGGCCTCCTTTAGGACAAGCGCGGCGGCCTCTTCCTTCGTCGCGACCGCCGTCGCCTCGTATCCGCGCCGCGTCAACGCCGCAACCGTCTTCGAATAGTCGTTCATCATGTCCTCCTGCTGCTTCACAACGTGATACGCGCACACGCCTCAGAACTCGAAGCGCGCGCCAAGCGTGACAATCATCAGTTCCGTGACGGATTCGCGCGACGGATTGGCCTTGAGGTTGCCGCGCACGTGGTGGTCTGTCGCGCAGTACTGGGTGACGCCGCCATAGAGGCGAACCCAATCCGTCAGGCGATAGTTGAGAAAGAGCTGGAGCGACAGCGAATTGAATCCGCCGGAAATCTCCGACGCCGACGGCCCGTAGCCGAATCGCTGGGTGTTCCACCGCTCGCTGCCGGCGTCGAACCAGAGGTTCGGCACAAAGGACAGCGCGTCCGTAATCGCGAACGCATGCGTGATGCCCGTCCGGACCGAGGCCTTCGTCACCGGCAGGTAAAAGTTGCGCATGCCGGCGTAGATCGTCGTTCCCCACGGCGTCTTGAGGCGTTCCCAGAACTGCCACTCGTCGTAGGTGTGCCGCCCCGAACCACGATAGCCATCCATGATGTTCCACTGCGCGCCCCACTGCGAGTCAAGGCTCCAGCCCTCGTAGAAATGCAACGTGTAGGCGTAGGCGATGAGGGGGTCGATCTCCTGGAATGCGTTGCGCCGCGCGTCCCGATAGTGGTTGCTGAGGTCGGTACACGTCCACGTGCCGAACAGGAGACGGCCGTACCGCCCTTCCTGAATCTGGGCGGAGAGGCCGAAGTCGACGTTGAACACCGGATAGGCGATCTTCACGACGCCCATGCTCGCGTGGGCCGACTCGAATTCGGGATTGACCCAGCCCGAGACTTCAAGTTCCGCCTTCTTCTCGAGCGCGGCCTCGTCGGCGACAACCGTCGCCGCCACGAGCAGCGACGCCCACACAACAACTCTCTTCTTCGACACGGTCTTTCTCCCTCCTCCTACTGCTGTGCCAGGTCGGCAAACTTGCCGGCGCGGCGCGTGATGAATGTCCGCGTGCCCGCGATTTCGGCGTCGAAAATCGTGGCGTCCGCTTTCGCGTCATAGTACTGGACAATCCGCACGGCAAACGGCTTGTCCAGCCCGCGAATGTGCCCAATCGCCGCCGGGCCGCACTTCCACGCGAAGTCGCCCGTGAAATTGCCGCGCACGAAACGGTCTTTTTCCGCGCGCGCCGCCAGAATCTCCGCCGCCGTCAAGACACGCGCGCCCGATTCCCCCTTCTTCGGAAACGCATACTGCGCCCGCCCTTCGCACGGGTCAATGCGGAATTCAACCGTCTCGCCGCCCGTCTGCGACGCGGCCCGCACGATGAACGGACGCGACACGTCCGTCACGGCAAACGTCTTCGGCGGAACGGGCGGCGGCGTTTCGTCCAGCCACTTCAAGCCCAGCTTGCCGTCCGGGAAGCGGACAAGTTCGCGGAAGACGAGCCAGCCGCCCCAGCCATGCACATGGTTGAGCCACCCCACGTAAATCTTCCGATCGCCCGTCCAGGTCGCGACCATCGGAACGCCCAGGCCCTCGTAGAGGTCATCGCCCGAAGTCGTCCAGTCCTCCCACGCGCCGCCGCGCGAACGCGACGCCATCCAGTAGAATCCCTGAAGCAAATACTCGCGGTCGCCCCAGACGAACGGCGCGGGGCAGTCGCCGCCCGTCGGTGCCTTCGCGCCGGCCGACGTCCAGTTCCACCGTCCGGCATCCGCACAGAACAGCTGCCCGTTCGCCGTCCCCATGCCCAACCGCCCGTCGGCACGGTTGTAGACGCTCGGATTGCGATCCGTCGTAATCAGGATCCCCGACTTGCGGAAATGGATGCCGTCGTCCGAAACTGCATACGTCCCGCCCGCCGGACAGCCCTTCGCCTGTGGCTGGAAGCGTTCGGTGTGGAGTCCGTAGGCCAGGCAGTACTGATCCCCCATCGTGAACGGCGTCCCCGTGCCAAGGCACTCCCACCACGTGTCAATCGGCACGGCGGACGGATGCTCGTCCCAATCCACGAGATTGGCGGACGAGAGATGCGCAAAGAAATGCCGCCCCGCGCCACCGCCCGAACCGTGATGGCGGCGATCGAACAAATAGAAGACATGGAAGCGGCCCTTCCAACAGCCCAAGGCCACATCGCCCACCCAGGCGTTGTGATCGTCCGGCGTCCAGTACTGGATGGGGCGAGCGATGCGCCGCGCATCCGCCGCCGGCGGCAACGCGGCCGGATCGGCGGGCGACTGGAAGACGGCCGATTTCACGCGGGACGAGAGAACCCGCTCCACCGTCGTCGCCGGCCAAACGACCGGCGCGCGCGGCACGGGCATGTCATCGTCCTGATGCCCATCCACGCAAATCGTCCAATGCACCGGCGAGAAGTTGAGCGTCACGTCATGGACGCCGCTCGTCCGCTCCAAAAATCCGAGCGGAATGCCCACACGCCCGGCCGTCTCGCAAATCGTCGCCTCGAGGACGGGACACGACCCGTCCGGCAACGGGAAACTGAGGTAGTTGCCCGCCTGAAGGTCGTAGGCCTCCAGCCCCTTCGTCTTCCCAGCCAAGCGAAATGCCAGCCGCGCCGGGCCAACTTCATAAAGCGTTTCGTCGGCCGTCACCGCCGTGAAATCGACGCGCAGCCGAACCGTAAAGCCCTTGGCCAGCACCTGGTCTGGCGCAACGTCAACCGTCCGCGCCGACGGGACGCGCGACGCGGCAAAAGCCGCCCAGCCGCCGCACACGCTGCACGACGCCAACGCGAAAAGAACGACTAGGGAACGAATGTTCATGGCTTTCAGACCTCTCGACGCACGTTTGACGACCCGAAAAAAAGAAGCCACGATTCTCCTCAATCGTGGCTTCCTTTGTTGCAACGGATGCCGTTGCTTAGGCGACCGTGCCGCCAACCGCCTCGATCTTCGCCTTCGCGGCGGCCGAGCACGGGACCTTCACGGTGAACTTCTTCGTCAGCTCGCCCGTGCCGAGGATCTTGATCTTCGGCTGCTTGTTGTCCGAGAAGCCCGCCTTCGCAAGCGTCTCGACCGTGATCTCGGCGCCCGCCTCGAACTTCTTCTCGAGGTCGGCGACGTTGACGGCGAGCGCCTTCGCGTTGAACGCGGCGTTGTTGAAGCCGCGCTTCGGCAGACGGCGGACGAGCGGCATCTGGCCGCCTTCGAACATGAGCTTGTGCTTGTGGCCCTTACGCGACTGCTGGCCCTTCTGGCCCTTGCCGCAGGTCTTGCCGAGGCCCGAGCCGCAACCGCGGCCCACGCGCTTGCGGCGCTCGCGCGCGCCGGGGGTATTCGTGAGAGAATGCAGTTCCATTTTAGAGTTCTCCTTTCTCGCTTACGCCCTGGTCGCCGCGATTTCCTCGGCGCTGCGGAGCTTCGAAAGCGCGTTCAGCGTGGCCTTGACCACGTTGAGGCGGTTCTTCGAGCCGAGCGACTTGCCGACCGCATCACGGATGCCGGCCGCCTCGAGGACGGGGCGCATGCCGCCGCCGACGATGAGGCCCGTACCCTCTTCCGCCGGCTTCAGGATGACGCGACCGCCGTCGCAGACGCCCTCGACGTCGTGCGGGATGGTCTTGCCCTTCATGACGACCTTGCGCATGTCCTTGCGCGCCGCCTCGCCGCCCTTGCGGATCGCGTCGGCGACCTCGTTGGCCTTGCCGAAGCCGACGCCGACCTTGCCTTCCTTGTCACCGACGACGATGACGGCGGAAAAGCTCATGCGGCGACCGCCCTTGACGGTCTTGGCGCAGCGGTTGATGAAGACGGTGTGCTCGTCGAGCGCGTCGTCCTGCTCCTGACGCTTGTCACGATTGAATGCCATGGCTTACTTCTCCTCCTTCTTGGCCGAGATGGCGACGCCCCCGGCAACGGCGGCTTCCACGATCGCCGCGACGCGGCCCGTGTACTTGCGCCCGCCACGATCGACCACGACGAGCGAGATGCCCGCCGCCTTCGCGGCCTCCGCCGCCTTCGCGCCGAGCGCCTTGGCGACCTCGAGGTTGGCCTTCTCGTCCTTGAGGCTGTTCGCCTGGGCAAGGGTGCGGCCCGCGTCGTCGTCGATGAACTGGACGTACATGTGCTTGTTCGTCACGCAGATCGACATGCGCGGACGCGCCGCCGTGCCGATCACGCGCTGACGGAGGCGGAGATGCCTCTTCTGACGCTGAACTTTGCGATTGAACATTTTTCGTTCTCCTTGCGCCGCGATTAGGCGACCTTCTTGCCCTGCTTGCGGCGGATGACCTCGCCGACGTACTTGATGCCCTTGCCCTTGTACGGCTCGGCCGGATAGTACGCGCGGATGCGCGCGGCGGCCTCGCCGACGGACTGCTTGTCGATGCCCTTGATCGTGACCTGGAGACCGTCGTTCTCGACGGTCACCGTCAGGCCCGCGGGAATCGCGTAGATCTTCGGGGACGCGAAGCCGAGCGAGAGAGCGAGCTCCTGGCCCTTCAGGACGGCCTTGAAGCCCGTGCCCTCGATGGAGAGCTGCTTCATGTAGCCGGCAGACACGCCGACCACCATGTTGTTGATCAGCGCGCGGGCGAGACCGTGGAAGTTGCCGAACTTGTAGTCGTCGGCGCACGCGACGAGAATGTTCCCGTCCTCCACCTTCGCCGTGATGCCCTCATGCATCGTGTAGGACAGCTCACCGAGCTTGCCCTTGACCGTCACCGTCTGGCCCGCGATCGTGGCGACGACGCCCTCGGCGAGCTTGACGGGTTCTTTACCGATTCGAGACATTGTCTTTAGCTCCTGATGTTAAGCGACCGTGCAGATGACTTCGCCGCCGAGGTTCTCCTTCTTCGCCTGGGCGCCGCTCATGACGCCCTTCGACGTGGAGAGGATCACAAGGCCCATGCCGTCGAGGACGGACGGGATCTTGCTGACGGCGGCGTAGCGGCGGAGACCCGGCCTCGAGACACGCTTGATCTCGCGGATGGCGGGAACCGCACGATCCGAGTACTTCAGCGTGATCACGAGCTTCTTCGGGAATTCGCTCGTCGTGACGCAGTCGGCGATGTAGCCGGCTTCCTTCATGACGCGGGCGATCTCGGCCTTGAGAGTGCTGGCGGGCGTCGCGACGGAGTAAAGGCGAGCCTTCTGTCCGTTGCGGATCGACGACAGCATGTCGGAAATGGGATCGATGGACATTTTCTTGGATTCCTTTCCTGTTCGGTTACCACGACGCCTTCGTGACGCCGGGGATCAGGCCGGCGACGGCGAGTTCGCGGAAGCAGAGACGGCAGACGCCGAACTTGCGGAGATAGGCGTGGCGACGGCCGCAGCGCTGGCAGCGGTTGTACGCGCGCACCTTGAACTTGGGCTCCTTCTTCTGCTTTTCGATGAGACACTGCTTAGCCATGACTTAGTTCCTTCCTGCGAACGGCATGCCGAGGGAGTTGAGGAACTCCTTGCAGGCCTTGTTGTCGGTGGACGAGGTCACGAACGTGATGTCCATGCCCGAATGCGCGGACGAGTCCACGAGTTCGGGGAAGATCGTGTGCTCCTTGACGCCGAGCGTGTAGTTGCCCGCGCCGTCGAAGCCACGGTTCGGAACGCCACGGAAGTCGCGGATGCGGGGCAGTGCCACCGAGATGAGGCGGTCGGCGAACTCCCACATGCGCACGCCGCGCAGCGTGACCTTCGCGCCGATGACCATGCCCTCGCGGAGCTTGAAGTTCGAGATCGACTTCTTCGCCTTGCAGAGCATGGGCTTCTGGCCGGTGATCGCCGTCAGGTCGTCGACGAGGGTCTTCTGCTCGTCCTTCGAGACGATGCCGAAGCCCATGTTGATGACGATCTTCTGAAGGCGGGGAACGAGCATCTTGTTCGTGGTGCCGAGCTTCTTCTCAAGCTCGGGAACCATGCGGCTCGCATATTCGTCTTTGAGTCTTGCCATGATGAATGTTCCTTACCTTAGAGGGCCTTGCCGCTCTTGACCGAGACGCGGGCCTTCTTGCCGTCCTTCTCGCCCGTCCTCACGCGCGTGCCGCACTTCTTCTCGGCATCGTAGGGCATGAGCTTGCAGAGGCGGATCGGGAGTTCCTTGTCGATGAGGCCGCCCGCCGTCTTTTCCGTGCGACGAACCGCCTTCTTGTGGACGTTGAGTCCGCCGACGATCGCGACGCCCTTCTTGGGGTCGACCTTCAAGACCGTGCCCGTCTTGCCCGCGTCGTTGCCGCAGGTGCAGATCACGGTGTCGTTCTTCCTGATTCTTGCGATAGCCATTTTCGTTGCTCCTTGATCAGACCACTTCCGGGGCCATCGAGAGGATCTTCATGTAGTTCTTGTCGCGGAGCTCGCGGGCGACCGGCCCGAACACGCGGGTTCCGATCGGGTTGAGCTTCGAGTCGACGAGGACGCACGCGTTCTGGTCGAAGTGGACGGTCGAGCCGTCGGCGCGGCGAATCGGGTTGCCCGTGCGGACGATGACCGCCGTCGCGACCGAACCCTTCTTGATGGAGGACGTCGGCGACGCCTCCTTGATCGACACGCGGATCACGTCGCCGAGATGCGCGTACTCCTTGCGCTGCTTGAGGATGCGGAAGCACATGGCGCGCTTGGCGCCGGTGTTGTCCGCAACCACGAGGTTGGAGAGTTCCTGCAACATGGTTGTCTTCTCCTTTTACTTCGCGACGATGCGCCACCGCTTCGTGGCGGACATCGGACGCGTCTCAACGATGGTGACGGCGTCACCGACCTTGGCCGTGTCGGCCTCGTCGTGCGCATGATAGTTCTTCGTGCGCGTGATGACCTTGCCGTACACGGGGTGGACTTCGCGGTACGAGACCGCCACCTTGACGGTCTTCGCGCCGGACTTCGAAACGACGACGCCCTTGCGAAGCTTGCGCGCGCCGCGATTAACAGTTTCCGTGCTCATTAGATCTTGACTCCTGCGCGGGTGATGAACTTGGTGTGAATGCCGATCTTGGTCGCCGCGAGACGGAGGCACTCCTTCGCGACTTCCTCGCTCACGCCGCCGACCTCGAAGAGGACCTTGCCGGGGAGGATGACGGCCGCCCAGAACTCCGGGTTGCCCTTTCCTCCGCCCATGCGGACTTCAATCGGCTTGCGGGTGACGGGCTTGTCCGGGAACACGCGGATCCAGAGCTTGCCCTTGCGCTTCATCTCACGATTGATCGCAACGCGGCAGGCCTCGATCTGCGTGGCCGTCAGAAGGCCGCGCGTCAGCGCCTTGAGGCCGAACTCGCCGTACGCAAGCTCCGTGCCCGACGTGGCGTAGCCAGCGCGGTTTCCCTTGGAGACCTTGCGGAACTTGACTCTCTTGGGCATCAACGGCATGGCTTACCTCCCCTCCTTGCGGTCGCCGCGCTCGCGCCGGTCGCCGCGACGGTCGCCGCGGGACGGACGGGCCTGGAAACCCTCTCTCTTGCAGATCCACACCTTGATGCCGATCTTGCCGGCCGTGGTGTTGGCTTCCGCGAAACCGTAGTCGATGTTCGCACGCAGCGTGTGCAGCGGAACCTTGCCCTCGCGGGACCACTCGACGCGCGCGATCTCCGCGCCGTTGATGCGGCCGCCCGCATGGACCTTGATGCCGTCCACGCCCATGTCCATCGCCACCTTCATCGCGCGCTTCATCGCGCGCTTGAGCATGATGCGGCGCTCGAGCTGCTGGGCAATGCCCTCGGCGACGAGCTGCGCATCGGCGTCCGCGCCCTGGACTTCCTTGATGTCGAGATAGACCTGCTTCTTGGTCATCTTCTCGAGGTCGGCGCGAATCGCCTCCACGTCACCGCCCTTGCGGCCGATGATCACGCCCGGACGGGCGCTGAAGATCGTCGCGCGGACGGAGTTCGCGTAGCGCTCGATGAGAATCTTCGAGATGCCGGCCTCGACCAGCTTCGACTTAATCGCCGTGCGAATCTTCTGGTCCTCGACGAGGAGGGCACCGAAGGTCTTCTTGGGCGCGAACCAGCGGCTGCCCCAGGCGTGGTTGACGCCGACGCGGAAGCCGATCGGATTGACTTTCTGTCCCATGGTTACTTGGCCTCCTTCTTGGACTTGGCCGGAACGTCGGAAAGGACCACCTTGCAGTGGCACAGACGACGCGCGATCGGATGGGCGCTGCCGCGAGCCGTCGGCCAGTAGCGACGCATGCGGGTGCCCTCGTCGAGGACGCAGAGCTTGACCGTGAGGTCGGCCGCGTTCTCGACGCCGTTGTTGTTCTTCGCGTTCGCCACGGCGCTCATGATCGTCTTCTTGATGATCACGGCCGCCTTCTTGGGCGAGAACTCGACGATTTTCAGCGCGTCAGCGGCCTTGAGGCCCTGGCACGCGCGGCACAGCGGACGCCCCTTGAACGCGGACATGCGCTGGTTGCGGGTAATGGCGGTAACTTCCATTGCTTATCCCCTTACTTGGCCTTCTCGACCGAGTTGCCGTGACCCTTGAACGTGCGGGTCGGGGCGAACTCGCCGAGACGATGGCCGACCATGTTCTCGGTGATGAAGATCGGCAGGTGCTGCCGGCCGTTGTGAATCGCGAACGTCAGCCCCACGAACTCCGGGAGCACCATCGAACGGCGGCTCCACGTCTTGATCGGCTGCTTCTTTCCGCTCGCCTGCGCCTTCTCGACCTTGCGGAGGAGGCTCTCCTCGACATAAGGTCCCTTCTTGAGAGAACGACTCATGGATTACTTCCTCCTCTTGACAATGACCTTGTTGGACGCCTTGCGCTTCGCGCGGGTCTTGCCGCCCTTCGCGAGCTGACCCCACGGCGAACGCGGGTGGCTGCCGCCGGACGTACGGCCCTCGCCGCCGCCCATCGGGTGGTCGACCGGGTTCATCGCGACGCCGCGCACCGTCGGGCGAATGCCGAGGTAGCGCTTGCGACCCGCCTTGCCGAGCTTGATCGAGCCCCAGTCCTTGTTGCCGACCGAGCCGACGCACGCGAGGCAGCGGCCGTCGAACATGCGGACTTCGCCAGACGGCATCTTGAGCGTGACCGTGTTGCCGGAACGCGCCATCACCTGGCAGGAGTTGCCGGCCGAACGCGCGACCTTCGCGCCCTTGCCCGGCACGAGCTCGATCGCGTGGACGAACAGGCCGAGCGGAATCTGGATGAGCGGGAGGCAGTTGCCGACCGTGGCTTCCGCCTTCGTGCCGTTCATGACCTTCATGCCCTGCTTCAGGCCCTCCGGGGCGAGAATGTAGCTGAGCGTGCCGTCCGTGTACTCGATGAGCGCGAGATACGCGCTGCGCGTCGGATCGTACGCGATCTCCTTGACCGTCGCCTCGACGTCGAACTTGTTGCGACGGAAGTCGACGATGCGCATACGCTGCTTCGCGCCGCCGCCGTGGTGGCGGCACGTGATGCGACCCTGGTTGTTGCGGCCCGCCGTCTTGCGGACGGCCACCGTCAGGCGCTTCACCGGCTTCTTCTCGGTGATCTCCTCGAACGTCGCGGACTCGCGGAAGCGCATGCCGCACGAACGGGCCTTGTATGTCTTAAGTGCCATAGTCTTCTTCGCTCCTTACGCGAGTTCGATGCGCTCGCCGGCCTTCACGGTGACGATCGCCTTCTTCCACGTGGGTTCCTGAACGGCCTTGCGCGTGCCGCGAACGTACCGGAGACCGCCCTTCATGTTGGCGGTGCGGACCGCGAGGACATGCACGCCGAAGGCCTTCTCGGCCTCGACGGCGATCTGCGGCTTGCGGGCGTCGCGCGCGACCTCGAGGAGGTAGCGGTTCTGGCTCGACAGCGCCGCGCCCTTTTCGGTGAGCAGCACGTCGAGGATGACGCCGTTGGTCTTGGTCTTGAGTTCCTGTTTCGTCATGACTGAAATCTCCTTACTTGGCGATGCGGGCCATGAGCGCGTCGAAACCGGCCTTGTCGCAGACGATCTGACGGTTCGCCACAACGGTGTACACGTCAAGAGCCTGCGCGGTCGAGTAGTCGATCTGCGGAAGGTTGGAGGTCACGAGCACGACCGTGTCATCGACGTCCTTCTGGACAATGACCGCCGTGCGCTCGACGCCGAGCTCCTTGAGGAACTTGGCCATGAGCTTCGTCTTCGGCGCCTCGAACGCGAACTCGTCGACGACGATCACCTCGCCCGCAACAAGCTTGTCGGAGAGGGCGCGCGCGAACGCGAGCTTCCAGACCTTCTTGTTGAGCTTCTGCTCGTAGGAACGCGGCTTCGGGCCGTGCGCGACGCCACCGCCGCGCCACACGGGCGACTGGCGGAAGCCGGCGCGGGCGTTGCCCGTCCCCTTCTGCTTCCAGGGCTTCTTGTTCGAGCCCGCGACCTCGCCCTTGCTCTTCGTGCAGGCCGTGCCCGCGCGCAGCGCATTGCGGATGGCGGTGATCGCGTCCTTGACGGCCTGCTCGCCCTTGTCGAGCGTCAGCTGCGCCTGGTCAAACGCCACTTCAATCTTCTTCATGCTTACTTAGCCCCCTTCTTGACGTTGTTCTTGAGGGACTTGCGGACGAACACGATGCCGTTGCGAGCGCCCGGAATCGAACCCTTGACGAGAATCGCGTTGTCCTCGGGACGGATCTGGACGATTTCCAGGCCGACGACCGTGCGGTTCACGTCGCCCATGTCGCCCGGCATCTTCTTGCCCTTCTCGATCCAGCCCGGAAGATCGCGCGCGGCGAGGCCGCCCGTGCGACGCTTCGAGTGGCCGCCGTGCGTCATGTTGCCGCCGGCGAAGCCCCACTTCTTGAGCACGCCCGCGAAGCCCTTGCCCTTGGTCACGCCCGAGACGTCAACGTACTTGACGCCCTCGAAGTTGGCGACCGTCACGGCCTCGCCGACCTTCAGCGTCTCGCCGTCGTCAAGCGCGAACTCCTTGAGGACCTTGGCGCACGGAACGCCGGCCTTCTCGAAGTGCTTCTGCTCGGCCTTCGACAGGCGCTGCGGCTTCTGCGAGCCGAACGCGACCTGCGCGGCGACGTAGCCGTCGTTCTCCAGCGTCTTGAGCTGGACGACCGGGCACGGCCCGCATTCGATGACGGTCACGCACGTGCGGTTGCCGTCGGCGTCGAACACCTGGGTCATGCCGATCTTCTTTCCGATCAAACCTTCCATGTCGACGCTCCTCTCAGACCTTGATGGTGATGTCGACGCCCGCGGGAAGATTGAGCTTCTTGAGCTCGTCGATCGTCTGCGCGGTCGGGTTGACGATGTCGAGAAGGCGCTTGTGCGTGCGCATCTCGAACTGGTCCATGGACTTCTTGTCGACGTTCGGCGAACGGTTCACCGTGTAACGCTCGACGCGGGTCGGGAGCGGGATCGGGCCCACCACCTGCGCACCCGTGCCCCGGGCCGTGTCGATGATGCCACCGACGGCCTGATCCAGCACACGGTGATCGTATGCCTGGAGGCGGATGCGGACTCTCTGCTTCTGCATGTCTGTCTTTTCCTTCTGTTTCTGACTTCAGTTTCGGCTCTGCGGCAGACCTTTCCCGCCGCTTCGCCCCATTGACCTGACCTCCGACGGTTGCGATTTCCGCGCGCAAGGACGCTCGCCTTGTTGGCGCGGGAGGCCCGCTTCAGGCGCCTCGCTCGCAACTGTGTCTTCGTTCAGCAACCCCCGCAAAACAAGGCTCGCGACCACACCGTGACCGCGAGCATCGAGCTTCGACGGTCACGACGCGACGGGAATCTCTCGCCCGTATCGCGACCCTTCTCTTGAGAGAATTGTGCGTAGTATATCAAAAACTGGCGGTTGTGCGCAAGTGGGGCGCACGACCTGGGCTTCTTGAGGCCCGACGCCCCATTTCCCCTATCGCGCCTCCACCACCGTCCGCAGAAGGACGGGTCCGATAAGGCCAGACGGCAACAGCGCGTCGTCCTTCGTCCAGTGCTTCCACGTCGTGAACGTGTGGCGTCCGGTCGGGCTCTTCTTCCCGTCCTTCACCCAGTCGGGAATCTTGACGATGGCCTGTCCGAAATCGGCGGGCTTCCATTCGCAGTCCTCGGCCAGGTAGTCGTCGCCGATCAGGCGGTTCGGCCAGCGGTTCGTGACCTTCACCTCCAGCTTCGCCGTGGTTGCGCCGGGGACGAGCGCGTCCGTGACGTCCACGCGGAACGGCGGCTTCCAGAGCGTCGGGAAAGATTTCCCGTTGACGGACACGTCGGCAAAGTCCTTCACGTCGCCAAGGTCGAGGATCACGCGGCTGCCGGTCGGACGGTTCGCCACGGCGGAGAGGTCGAGTTCCTTCGCGTACGTGGCCGTGCCGGAGAAGTACTTGACGGCCGGGTCGGCGTGTTCAGGCCAAGAAAGGAGACGCGGCAGATCAATGCGATCGGGCGCCCCGCGTCCCGGCTGGAACGCAAGCGACCACGGCCCCTTCACGCGAACGGCCGGCGGCACCTGCGCCATCAACGTCTGCGTCGCGCCGGACGCGGTCTTCACCGTCGCCGTCAGCGGTTTCAACGCCATCACGCGCAACGAACCGTCCGCCCGCGTGTCGAGCCAACAGTCCGGCAGAACGTCGTCCGCCTTCGGATCGACGACCGGCTTCGCCTTGACATCGACCGCGACCGCGTGGTCGCCCGTCGCCGGCTTGCGGAACATCACGAACACCGAACCCAGCGGACGGAAGTCGAGGCGCACGTAGGTGCGGCCGTTCTCGACGCGCCACACGGGCGCGGGACGGATCGAGCCGTCCTCCGCGTCCCAGAGTTCAGGCTGACAGCCCACCGTGCGGAACGAGCACTCGACCGACGTGTCCGTCAGATTCGGCAGGGCGACGAAGTAGCCCTCCCCCTCCGCGCCATACGTGCGGTGAATGTACGCCGCAGAATCGTTCGCCATGTCGCGCCCCTTCTGACGGTCGCACGTGAAGTCCGGCACCACGCCCAGACGCTTCAGCGCCTCGTCGGCCGAACACGTCATCACGCCCTTCGCCCAAATGGCGTCGGCCAGACGACGCACCTCGCCGTCGGCGGACGGATAGCCCACAAGGCCCGGCGCCTTGACGGGCTTGACCGCGCCGACGACCTTCGCGCCCGCGTCCACGAGTTCGCCGACCTTCTTGAGAATCGGAAGGCTCATCGTGTCCGTCCCGTGCAGCACGAGCATCCGGTAGGCGACGCCGCCGGGGACGACCACGTGGCCCTCGACGACCTTCAGCTTCATGAGGGCCTCGCGCGCGCAGATGTCCCAGTTGTAGCCATGCGGAAGAGACGCGGGACGTCCCGTCGCGCCGTCCGTGTTGCCGCCGTCGTTCGGCGCGTCCTCGCCGCAAAAGAAGAGTCCGTCGGAGACGATCTGTCCTTCCTGCAGCAGATACTGGCAGCGCGTCTGATAGGAAACCCAGTCCTTGCCCTGCTTCCACCAGGTCTGCGTCCGGTCGAAGTGCATGCCCCACTTGCCCATCGTCATGCCGGGCAGATACGTGTCGTCCACCCACGGCTGGTGCGTGAAGCGGTGGTAGATGATGCGGTTGACGCCGTTGGCGTAGACGCGGTCGCCCTGCGCCTTCAGGTGAACCGGCATCGTCTGCCAACGCCCGGCCGGGCCGCCCGGCGCCGCCGTGAAGGATTCCGTCGCGGCGTACTTGCGCCCCCACACGTGGGCGAGGTAGGCCGGGAAACGCGAGTTGCCGACGCCGTTGTTCCCGCCGACGCTGCCCGCTCTCCAGAACTCGCCCATCGGAATGTCCACGTCCTGCCCGTACTGGAGGTTGTCGGACGGACAGCTGCCGTAGGGCTCGATCGAACACGCCAGCCCGTATTCATGGCACTTCCGCGTCAGCGCGCCCGCGTAGTTCTCCGCGAAGAGATCCGCCACCACGCGGCGGAAGTCCCAGAGGAAGCGTTCGCTCTCGTCCATGCTTCCGACGACGTGGCCCGCGAGAACGGGCAGCCACGGCGTGATGTCGTAGCCCCGCCGCGCCTTGAATTCCTTTTCAAACCCCTGCGTCCAGTTCTGCGAACCGACTTCGTAGCTGTCCACGAGAATGTTGTTGAGACCGGACGACACCTTGCCCGCGAGCGGGCCGAGGTGCTTGCAGAGCTTGGCCACGTAGGCCTCGAAGTGGAAGTCCATCGCCGCCTTCGACAGCTTGTCCACCTCCAGCCCCACGCCCTTGACCGACGCCGGATGGTTGCGCCGACCGTTCGCCGCGAAACCAAGGCGCAGAATTCGCCAGGTGCCGGCGGGGACGTCCCACACGAGCGAACCGTCCTTCCCCATCTTCGCCGTCAGATTGACGAGACGATCCTTCGCGACGACCTGGTCGTCTGTCGAGACGAGGGTTTCGACCGGCACGGGCGTGCGAACCTGAAACGACTTCGCCGCCAGGTCGCCAATCGCCAGCTTGTTTTCAAGCACCGGATCGACCACGCGAACCTTGAGATTCGCCGGCATGTCGAACGTCAGACGGAACACGCGCGCGGCAACCTTGTACGCAAACGGAATGAAGCGGACGCCATGGTCGCCGACGCCGTGTGTCGCCAGCTGAATCGTGCGCTCGCCCATCGGCTTGAACGTCGTGCCGTCGTCGGACGCTTCGACGCGTATCTTGCCGATGGCGCTCCACGTCCAGTTGAAGGCGAAACGACAGGACAGGCCACTGGCCGTGTAGGTCGCGGGAAACGTGAACGTCGTTTGCTCGTCCGTCTGGTCGATCTTCACGCCCGCGTCTGCCATCGACTTCTGTTCCGCCGCCGGCACGGGCATCGCCAGCACGGCAATGTCGGCATAGAAGCCGTGCGGATTCGGCGGCTGCTTGAGCACGCCCGTGAACGTCGTCGGACCCGTCACCACCGTCTCCGTCCAGTCCAGCTTCTTCATGCCGTTCTCCGGCGGATTCCACGGGCCGCCGGAACTCGACCAGCCGCTGCAGTTGGGAAGGCAGAGCTCCAGCCCCAGCCGCCGCGCCTCGGCGGCCGCGTGCTTGATCGTGTCGAACCACTCCGGCGTATTGTACGCGAGCGGCCCGGCGGGAATGTCGCAGCCCGCGTCGAAGATCTGGGCGCCGCCCAGGCCAATCTCGGCCATCGCCTCAAGGTCGGCCGTGATGCCCTCCTTCGTGACGTTGCCGTTCATCCAGTGCCACCAGGTGTGCGGCTTTGCCGTGGACGGCGGATTGCGGAAACCGTCTTCCAGCGACGTTGCGCACGCCAGCGACCCGACCAGCGCCAGCGTGGCGCACAGAAACGCGCATTCGTTTTTCATTTGCTTCTCTCCTTTCGGATGATTCGACACACGACACCTTTGAAGCAAAAATTATACCATAAAACCGAAAAAAAAAGCGGCAGACGAGGTTTTCGACCTCGTCTGCTGTCTGCGGACACCGCCGGTTCGACGGCCCTCCGCACGCTTCACCCGCCAACGGACGGCTCTTATTTCTTGACGAGCTTGCGCACCGCCTTGTGCGAGCAGAACGTCCGCTCCGTGTAGAGCTTCGCGCGCCAGCCGTTGCCCTTCTTCACGACCTTGATCGCCTGAATCCACGGGCTGTTGAACGGGAAGAGCTTCTCCACGCGGACGCCGTAGCTGTCGCGGGAGACCGTGAAGTTGCCGGAAGCGTTCGTGCGGCCGTTGTCGATCGCGAGAACCTTGCCCTCGAAATCCTGGACGCGGAACTTTTCGCCTTCCTTGATCTTGATCGAGACGCGGACGATGTCCCCCGTCTTGAACGCCGGGAAGTTCTTCGCCGCGAGACCGGCGGTCTGCTCGGCGTTGATCTTGTCGATGAGCTTGATACCCATGTTCTACCTCCTTAGGCCTTCGGGGCTTCCTTGGCCGGCGCCTTCGCCTTCGTCGCGTGGTGCGGCTTCAGGTTGGGGTTCTTTGCACGGCGAATGAGCGAAGCAACCGTCGCCGAGGGCTTGGCACCCTTCGACAGCCAGTGATCGACGCGCGCAAGGTCGAGCTGGAAGTTGTTGTCCTTGATCTGGGTGTCGTACCAGCCCAGGATCTCAAGGAACTTGCCGTCACGGGGCGAACGCTCGTCGGCCGCGACAATACGATAGGTCGCGTGGTTCGTGCAACCCGTGCGACGCATTCTGATTTTGACCATAGTTCTCTTCTTCTTTCTTCTTCAGCGGATGAAATTGGCGCGTAGTATACCATACGCCCCGAAACCGCGCAAGGGGAAATCAGATAAACGAATTGAGAAAGCGGAGGAGGAAAGAGATGTCATCGGATGATCAGGATGGTCGGATCGGAATCGAACGGATGCACGACGAGCGCCTTGCCCAAAGGCGCGGCCGCCCCGCCACGATAGACGCCGATGACCCGCTTGCCCGGCACCTGCGCCCGTTCCTCCGCCGTCACGTTGTAGTCGAGGTAGGACACGCCGGCCCACCCCCGCCGCGCGGAGGCGTAGATGACCACCGGCTTCGTCGCGGCGGCAGCCACCGTCGCCGTCAGGTTCGAGAACGCCGTGCCGTCGTCCGCCAGCGCCCGGCCCGTGAACGTGATCGTGCGCGGCGTCTGGCCCCATCGGAACGGCTCCGCGCCAACCGTCATGTCCGGCGCGTTGTGAATCGTCAGCGTTCGCAGACTCGCGTTGCGCCCAAACCCATACTTCGAAATATTCGTGACCGTCGTCGACCGCGTCGCGCCGCCCAGCTCAAAGCCCTCGACCTTCGCCATGTAGCCGAGCGCATAATGGCCGTCGCCGCCATACTCGACGTTCCGCAGCGAAGGCAGACGCAACGTGCCCGCGGCGTTCACATAATCCCGCCACCCGCTCGTGCTGGCAAACGCGCCGTGCGCAATCCGCGTCGCGCCCGACAGATCCCACCAGTCGAACTTCGTCTCCGACAGCGGCGCATCCCAGAATCCGCCCGTCCCTGTAAGCCCGGACAGTTTCGGCGTCTGAAGGATGACGCGCGTCAAATCGGTTTGCCCGCATGTCATCCAGTCGCCCCAGCTGCCGGTCATCGTCGGTTCGTCGAGGATGAACGTGCGATACGACTTCTGTCCGCGCATACCAGCATCCTTGATAGCGCCCTGCATGGCATGGAGACTTTGATGGACGTTCCACAATGCCAGCGTCCCCGGCGAAAGGAACGTCGTCGCGTCACCCTTGCCCCGCCATTCGCGCACAAACAGGGACGTCTGCCGAAGGAACGTCGTAAACGTCCAGGCCGTCCCGTCATCCGCCGCCCGAACATCGCCGCCAAGATCGAGGACGCCCTGCCCTTCGTCCGTATCCGCGAACAAGCCCAAAACCTTTTCTACGCCCAGCGTCAACATCCGCGCCGACGCGTCCGCCACGGTGCAGTTAATCGTGAAGTTGCCGTTCGAGACCGTCTTCCGATCCGCCGACAGCGTCCACGGATGGACAAACCGCGCGAACAGCCACACGTCGTTCGTGACGACGAGCGAGAGGACGGCGTTCGTCGCGTCGGCATGGGAAACGTCGCCGTACCACTTGCGGAACGTTCCCGTCGCGGACGGTTTCGGCGTGAGCGTCAGCGTCGTCCCCGGCAGATACGTGCCGTCCGGACCCGCCGCCGGATCGGCCGACACCTCAACCGCGTCGCCGAAGAACGTGTCGTGGTCGATCGTCACGCGGCAGGACGCACGCGCATCGTCGTAGCAGACGTACTGCTCGTAATGCGTCCGGAAGACCGACGTGTCCACCACGCCAAACGGCATCGGCCGATTCGGGTGCGCGTTCCACACGGCCGTGCGTTCCGCGTCGGACAGCGGCGTCACATGGCCCTCCAGCGCGGCCGCCCAGGCGGCGTGGTCACGCGGCACGGAGAAGAACATCGTCCGCGCCGCCGCGTCCGGAAACGAGTGGGCCGCGCGCGTGTCGAACGCCGGGACGCCGCCCGTAAACGCGACTTCCTTCAACGCCGGCTGGCACAGAAAGACGTCTTTCCCGAAGTAAAACCCGTCCACGCCGCCGAGTACAACCTTCTCCAGTTTGCCCGGATTGTTGGCGGTGGCGAAAAACGCCCCATCTCCCAAGAACTGAAGTGTCCGGCTCTTTTCCGCAAACCGCGCTTCCGTGAGATTGGCGGACAGGTAGAACGCACCGTTCGAGACGACGGCCGCCGACGGCAAGTCCACACGGCCCTGGCGAACCGACCAGCCGAGCGCACGGAATCCGACGACCTTGAGTTTCGGGAGCGACCACTCCGCCGCATCCGTCTCCGCCGCCGAATAATCACCGCTATTGGGCGAGAACGCATATGAGGACATGGTCTCGACGTTCGGGAAATTCAGGACAATCCGCTGGAGGGTCGAGACGAATCCAAGCCACGAGTAAAGTTTGCGCACGTTCGGCGCATCCACCACGAGTTCCTCCATGCCGTCCCAGCCCTTCGACTGACTGTAGGAATTCAGTTGCGTGCTATGGATCAGGACGCGCGGAATGCGGCAGGTTTCGTTCGTCCCCAACCCCCATGCGTAATACCCAAAAATGGACATCCGCGTATTCGCCGTCACGTTTGAGACAAAGCCAAACGAGAAATCCATGTACTCGGCGCTGTTCGTCGACGCATAGGCGTTTCCAGATGTCTCCGAGCCCCTGCCAATCCAGATGCCGCTCCCGCTTGGTGTGTAGCGCAGCGCCCACTGGCCGTCCGAAATGCAGGCCTCGTTCGCCGCGCTGGGATTGCCCGCTTCGCCCGCCGCGTAGAAACGCCAGATCGTCGGCGTATGGCGCAGCACGGCAACGCGCGGAGCCACCTCCCCTTCCGCCGCCGCGTCCGCCGTCCGAAACGCCACGAACGCCGTGCCGCCGTCCGCCGACACCTCAAGCGCGCAGACCGTCCCCGACGGCACGCCGCCGAGCGTCGCCAGTTCCGCGTTCGTAAATGTCCGCGTCCACGTGGCGGTCACGAGATCCTTCGACAGGTAATAGCACACGATGTCGCCCGCCGTCGTCAGGGCGTAGAGACGCGGACGAAAATAATCCGCGTGGCTCATGCGCACGGCCGCGATGCCGTCGCCGAGACGGTCAGCATCCGTCAGGAGCGTCGTCACGGCTTTCGTCGCAAGATTAATGAGCCGCACCTCGCCCCGCGTGGCGGCTTCGCCGTTCGCCTCGCCCACGATGGCATACTCTGTCGCGGACGACGCGCCGATTGCGTAGATGGCAAGCGACCCCACCGTGTCCAACCCCGTGTCCACCGTGTCGGCGGTCGATGCGAGAGAGAGCGAACCGCCCGCGCCGCCGTCCGTCAGCGACCAGCGCGTGAGCGCACCGCCCGTCGTCGCGCACGACCAGGCGTTCGCCCCCGCCGCGTCCCAGTCCATCGCCCGCACGGCGGCGAGCGCACCGGACGCATCCGTCACCGTTCCCGCCTGCGGCGCGAACCGCCGCGACCACGCCCGATAGGTGAAACCGCCATTCGGCAACGCGGCGAGCGCGCCAGCCGCGCGGTCAATGCCCACGGCCCGCCCCTGCGTCTCGGACGGCAACAAAAGCGGATGCGCGCCCAGTCCGAGCGCGGACGACGCGCCGCCGATGCCCGCGTTCGTGACGACGCCCTGCGCATTCACCAACACGTCATCTGACAATGAACCGGCAAAATCACTCGTCCGCAGCACCTGCACGTTCGAGGCGTCCGCCGCATCGGCGGCCGCCGTGCCCGCGATGCCCAGCCACGCGCCGTCGGGCGACAGCACGAGGTCGATGGGCTCGTTCGCCGCCGTCCCCGCCGCGCCCACCTGCGCCGTTCGCGCCGGGTTCACGTACCAGGGCACGACATACGACGTCGCGGCGGACGCGCCGCCGACCGCGCACGCCATCCACGCCCCCATGAGAAACGCCGCTCTGCAGCGCCTCGTTCCACCGTTCGCTTGCTTGTGCATCGCCACTCCTCCGTGTTGTCATCGCACGAGACTTCGCGCAATTATGATGACTATTATATTCATTTTTTTTTTTCCTGTCAATCGTGGAACGAATTTATTTGGAATGTGGTATAATCCGCTCCCGTGAACGGAAAGGAGCGCGCGCGTTGATGACGCTGGAGGAAATTCGCGAGAGGGTTGGCGGCACAATCGCCGTCAACGTCGAGGGGGCATCGGCCGACGGCTGCTACGTCGGCGATCTTCTGTCCGACATCCTGGGGCATGCGGGCGGCGGGTGTGCGCTGGTCACGGTGCAGAACCACCTCAACACGATTGCCGTCTGCACGCTCGTCGGCTGCGGCGTGATCGTCCTCTGCCACGACCGCCCCGTGCCGTCCGACATGGCGGCGGCCGCCGCGCGCGAAGGCGTCGCCATCGTCGTCACGCCGCGCGCGCAGTACGCAGTCGCGCGCGCCCTCAGCGACCTGCCGCCGGCGGACAAGTGAACGCCCGCAAGGACGCTTGCTCGCGCGCTTTCAGCACCTCGTCGCGTCTCTTCGCGAAAACGCCGCGCCGCACAATCTCCGCGCCGGGCCGCACCGCACGTCCGACCTGCCGCTCGAAAAGCCTTCGGACATGCTCCCGATTCGAAGGGTTCGGCAACTGGTCGAATCCCATAATCTCCAGGTTCTCGACAACATTCTCCCGATACCAAACAAGCCCCCGATAGCAATGCCAAAGATTCGCCATTTCTCTTGGCCGTTGAGGGGACGGGCGCGTTTCGGGGTCTAGGCGTCGGATCTGCTCGTCCAACCAAGCCACGGCGTGCAACCTCGCCTCCCAAAGTTCTCTGTCGTTCGCTCCGAGGTTTCGAAGCGCGTCCACCACACCATCATTCATCGCCCGATAGGCCTCAATCACGGAGGGATAACGCCGCATCGGATTGGCCTTGTCAATTTGAATTGAGCGCAACGCCGTCTCCCACGCCTGCACGACCGCCAGCCGTTCGGACGTTTCAGCCAGGAGCGAGAGATTGGTCAGAACGCCACGGCTCTCCGCAATCGCACGGACTGTCTGATTCGTCAATTCCCGGATGACCCGATACGCCTCCTGACGAACTTCTTGCTCGTCACGCGCACAGCGAGAATCGCATCCGACTTGAGTCATCAGCAAGACAACCAAAAAAGCGGACTTTTTCATTTTACTGCCTTTCCGTTCAGCCGTATCAGACCATTGATTGTACGCGACACGGAATTTCCATGCTTCTGCACACCACAGTTTCCTTCTGCATCAATTGTCATAATCTGCAGGGCCTCGTCGGCAAATATGCCGACAGGCGAATCGCCTTTTTCCACATCGTTGTCACCCCAGCCACATGGGACGTTCCATGTCAGCGTCCCAGAAGTCCATCCGTTCGTCCCTGCAAGCGAAACGCCCCCGCGAGAATCCACCTGCGGCATCGCCTTCTTTAGCCCAGCGACATCCAACAAGAATTCATTGTCCACGACAACGGGGAACCAAACGCCAGCGCCCTGCTGTTCACCATGATACCACTCGCGCATGAAGAATGAATCGGCAAAGTATCCGACTCGTGTTCCTCCAACATCTGGGACTTCCTCAATCTTCACGTTCGAAAACGACACATCCAACGGCGCAGCATGCAGTCGCATTTTCAAGGCGATGCCTCCTGCTTGACAAGGGAGCAACCCAAAAGCCTCGAAACTGACATCGGAGCTTCTGACGGTGCTTGGCTCAACAGCCGAGGTCTGCGGGACATATTCAGCACCGCCGCCCACGACTTTCAGCCAATTTTGCTCCGCTTTCAGAGGACAGATGTATTGCCCACTTGCCGAGAAGAAGCGGCCTTTTCCCAACACAACAAATATTACATCTTGAACATCTGGCATTATCTCACAGTTAACAACTTCACCAATGCCCACCCGATGCCGATAGACACACTCGTTTTGTGGAGCGTAAACCTCTGGACAAAGCCTCACTCGCACCGCCGTGGCGCGGTCTTCCGTCGTCCACGCCTCGCCCGTCCCGTTCTCCTCGAAGGCCGCGCGGACGACGATGCCGCCCTCGCCGCCGCTCGGACGGACGGCGCGGTACGCGTTCCGGAACGAGACCTCCTCGAACGGCCCAAGCTCGCGCTCGAACGGCAGGGGGCATCCACCGTAAGGCACGAGGCCGTCCGCGCCCCGCAACTCGATCCGCACGCGCCCGCCGTTCGGCCCGCCGGAGGCCGAGCAGTCGAGCTCCGTCTCCGTCGAACGCCACGGCACGGTCACTCCCGGCGCGTCCTCGTACTCGTCCTCGAAGAGGATGACGCGCTTCGAGAAGCACGCCGACGCGCCCGGCAGCGGACTGGGCTTCCCGTCGTCCCCGTCCCAAATGCCGTGATCCGGCTCGACGCTTCCGCCGCAGGGACACCGCCCGCCGCGCGCCGGGAGGCGGTAGCCCTCGTACGAGAAGAAGCCCGTGGCGACGCAGCCGCCGCACGCGCACCCGCCGTCGCACGAGAACGAGAAGACGAGGCCTTCCCCCGAAACGCGGCAGCAGGCGTTCGTCCAGACGAACGTCCCGACGACGCCCGGCGGGGAGAGTGACATCGTGAAGGAGGACGAGGCGGCCGCGCAAGCCGCCGCCGCGAGGAGGCCCGTGGGCAGGAGGAGAAATGCCGCAAGGGGATTCATGCGGAAGATTATACCATCTTTTGCGACAACCGCCGCATGGGGACAGGCCCCAGGGGAAGGGTGGGCTGAAACCACGAATTTCACGAATCTCACGAATGAAGGTGGAGACAATCGTGGAGACAATCGTGGGGACAGGCCCCAGGGGGTTCCAGAGACAATCGTGGGGACAGGCCCCAGGGGGTTCCAGAGAGAATAAGGAGATTAAACCACGGATTAACACAGATTGGCACGGATTCGTGTCCATTTGTGTGATTCGTGGATAGACACCCGCGGGGACAGACCCCAGGGGTTTTCAACGAGAAAAAGAATTCCGCAATGAATTCTCATTTTGTGATGAACAACCAAAACTCAGCGCAAAGAATTCTGACAAATCCGTGTTAATCCGTGAAATCCGTGGTTCCAAGACTCCCATGGGGCATGTCTTTCGGTTGCTGTCCACGAATCAACACGAATCACTCGAATTTCACGAAAGAATATGACATTCGTGCGAATTCGTGAAGATTCGTGGACTGTCCATTGGGGCCTGTCCCCAGGGATGCTCAGGGATAGCCGAGGTCTGTCCCCAAGGGCGACCGCTTTTAACCACGGATTTCACGGATTATCACGGATTCGTGTTCATTCGTGTTGATTCGTGGATAGACAATCGTGGGGACAGACCCCAAGGATTTCCCGTCCGCGTCCGTGCCGACGGACACCTCGACGGCGTTCGTCGGCGAGGCATCGAGCGCGAGCGTGAACGAGACACGGCTCATCGCGCCGAAGTCCACCGCGAACGGGACGTTCGTGGTCGCCTCCGAAACCGCCGCCTCGGATGCGTCGAACGGCAATTCCGCCACGCGCACCGCAAGTGCGACCGAAAGAAGAAGAATCGGCAGGAAAGCAAACAGGGTTTTCTTGGGCAGCGTCATGCGTCTAGCTGGCAGGATGGGATTGAGGAGGTCGCTCACCGACCGTCACCCGCGCCAGACGATTGCTCGGTCGGCGGCGATGCGGGGCGCGACGGCGGGAGTTCAAACGCCTTCAGCCGCCGACGGAACTCGTCATGGAATTCGGGCGGGAAATAACGCGACAGGTTCGGCAGCCAAAAGCGCTCGAAGATCGACAGGGTCAATTTGTAGTCGTCCTTTAACTCGCGCGCACACTCGCGCCTTCTCCTGAACTCCTCACGGCTCTCGCCGGTCTGCTGCCCCTCCATAGAAACGCCGAGACAGGCCGCCCTGTATTTCAAAAGCCCTTCAAAATAACGATCCATCGCAATGCGCGGATCAATCCCGCACTTGTTCATGAGTTCAAGCCCCTGGCACAAATACTTCCTGTACAAATGCACCGTCCCCCCTCGACACGGATACGAAAGCCTTTCCAAGTCGAGCGAGAGAAGCATCTCCCCAAAGGCCGTCGCGGCGGCGCGGCGAGAGGCCCCTTCGGGCAGCTCGTCGAACAGGCGGTCGGTCGCCTCGAACTCCCTGAGATGGAGAAATCCGCTTCCGCCGCGCATGAGGCTCTCTCGGATCGTGTCCATGCGCTGCGCGAACGCCTTGGGCACTTCGCCGTCCCGCGCGCCGCACCCGGCGCAAAGCAAGATTCCGAAGGCCACGAAGGCCGCCGCCGCCATCCTGTCAATCTCCATGTTCACTCCCTCCGTCGTATTCCCGGCGAATGCGTGACCACGCCCTCCGCCGTGCAGTGGATCCACTGCGAGAACTTGTCGATCCGCAGACCGCCCGCCGCGTCGAGCGTGAAGACCTGGTGGTAGACCGTCCCCGCCGTCCCGACGCGGTCGGCGACCTCCTGTGCCGTCCCCTCGCCCCACGCCAGGGGAATCGGCCAGTCGATGACGCCCTCGGCAAGGGGCGGGGGACAGTATTCGCCGAAACTTGGCTCGTCCGCGAAGAAGAAGTTGTCAAAGCCGAGTCGGTGCCAGACGCCCGCCCCCGCGCCTCGGTGTGGCTCCAGACCGGCTCGAAGCGCGGGTCGGCGTCCTCGGCGTTCGGGATCCCGTCGCCGTCCCAGTCGTCCGGGTTCACGCCGCGAGGCAGCCGCACGCGAGCGACGCGCAGATCCACGCGAACGTGGGCGACCGGAGAATCGGCGGGAAGGATGTCATGCGGGAATTATAGCAAATGCCGCCGCGCAACAGATTCGTGACGATTCGTGTAATTCGTGGACAGACAATCGTGGGGACAGGCCCCAAGCGAGGGTTTTCGTTTTTTGGTATAATGCC
The DNA here is from genome assembly GCA_964636295.1 of uncultured Lentisphaeraceae bacterium. Taxonomy (GTDB): domain Bacteria; phylum Verrucomicrobiota; class Kiritimatiellia; order RFP12; family UBA1067; genus UBA1067. Next base: position 32,157 of record CAZWQY010000023.1, read on the forward strand.
GACATAACGAATGGAGGTCAAGCCATGGCAGAATCGGAATATGACGAAGTTGATGTGCCCGTGCGCGAAAACGGGGACGAAACGGAAATCCGCGATACGGACATCGTCTTCGACTGTCCGCACTGCGGCAAGAACCTCGTGATCGACTATCGCGGCGCGGGGCTTCAGATCACCTGCTCGGAGTGCGGCGAGTCCGTCCTCGTGCCGATTCCAGACGGCATGGAGTTGACCGATCTCGACCTCGATCCCGGCGAGATCCTGAAGCAGCTCTTCGCGACGCGGCGCAACTACCAGAAGGCCGAGGCGCGCGTCGAGGCCCTCAAGGCGCGGCTCGTCCAGCTGCAGGAGACGCTTGGCGTCATGCAGGAAGTCGTAGCGGAAGGCTTGGGCGCCTCGTGACACGCCGCGCACAGTCCCGCTTCGTGAACGCGCTGACGTTCGCGCGCGTCCCGCTCATCTTCGTGTGGGCGGCCTTGGCCGTCGTCCAGGAGTTCATGTGCGACGGGTTCGCCAGCCGCGCGCTGGCAGGCGGCGCGTGCCTCGCCATGCTGCTTTCGGGCCTTACGGACGCCTGGGACGGCGCGCTCGCCCGACGCTGGAACGTCGTCTCGACGCTCGGCAAGATGGCCGATCCGCTGATGGACAAGATCTTCTACCTCGTCGCGTTCCCCGTCCTCTCGTGGCAGGTTCTGCATCAGGGCAGAAGCGAATGCCACGCGCTGCTGATGGTCGGCTTCACCGTCCTCTACATGCTGCGCGACACGTGGGTGACGTTCATGCGGTCGGTCGGCGCGCTCTACGGCGCGGACGTCGCGGCGATGTGGCTCGGCAAGGTGCGCACGGCGCTTTCCTTTCCGGGCGCGGGCTGGATCTACGTCTACCTCTGCTTCCATCGGCTTGCGCCGGCGGCGTGGGAGACGCCGTGGCGCATCAGCTGCTACGTCGTCGAGGGCGGGCTCATTCTGCTGACGCTGTGGAGCCTCCACACCTACACGGCCGCCTACCTGCCCTACCTGCGGCGGGCGTTGGAGCGGAAGTAGGGTAGGCACTTGAACGGAAATGCGATTTGTGAGATAATACAAACACCAAACAAAACTAAAAAAGGTCATGAACATGAAAAAGCAGTCGAAGGGATTCACGCTCGTTGAGCTTCTCGTCGTTATCGGCATTCTCGGCATCCTGATGGGTGCGCTCTTCCCGGCCATTTCGTCGGCCATGCTGTCGGCGAACACGTCCGCCATGTCGATGCGCGGCCGCAACCTGTTCGTGGCCATCACGCAGTGCAACACCGAGCGCGAGGGCGCGGGCCTTCAGGCCGTGTGGCCGCAGACGTCTCAGGAAGGCGTGGATGACGAGGACAAGAAGGTCATCAACGCCTCCAGCTCGACGGAGTTCTTCAAGGCCCTCTTCGACCTCGACACGTCGGCCGAGAGCCGTCAGCCGTATGTGGACATCGACATCAGCACGCTTTCGGGCAGCGGCGTTCCCGGCATGAGCGGCTCGACGCTTCAGCCCGCGAACGTCGCGTGGCGCGTCACGCAGAACATCCAGAGCGAAGTCGCCGACGTCGTTCCGGCGCTCGTCTCGCGCAACGTCGATGCCGACGCCCTGCAGTCCAACCTCAAGACGTATGACGGCACGACGGCGACGAAGATCGAGTGCGGCAAGGCGGGCGGCCAGTACACATCGACGCCGTTCGGCAACAAGGCGTGGATTCTCATCCGCAAGGGCGGCGCGGCGCAGGTCATCAAGGCGAAGTATTCGCGTCTCAACGTGATCTTCAACAAGCAGAGCTTCGACAACAGCGCGCTCGAAAACGAGCTGAGCATCCTGCAGCTCTAATGCACGTCCGGGTCGCCATCGACCTCGCGCTGGATCGGCTCTTCACCTACGAAGTTCCGGAAGCGCTCGAAAAGAAGCTGGCCGTCGGCCAGCTTCTTTCTGTTCCGTTCGGGCATCGCGAAGCGAGGGGATTCGTCGTTGCGGTTGATGTCGGAAAACCGCTCGACCTGGGGGAGAAGCCAATCACGCTTCGCCCGATTTCCGCCATCCTCGACGAGACGCCGTTCTTCTCGCCAAGTCTCCTGACGCTCGTCCAGAAGGTCGCCGCCTACACCGCCGCGCCGCTGGAGACGGTCTTGCGAACGGCCCTCCCGGCCGCCGTCTTGAAGAAGAACGCACGGCCGCGCGAACTGCTGTTCGTCGAACCTGCCGATGACGCAGACCAAAGGCTGAAGGCCTCGGATGCGCGCGTCTCGCCGCGCCAACGCGAACTGTGCGCACACCTCGTACGCCTCGGCGGCGGATGGATGGCGCAACTTTGCCGCGAACTGAAGACGACGCCCGCCTCGCTTCGCCTGCTCGCGGCGAGCGGACTCGTCACAATCGCCGTCCGCGCGAAACGGCGCAGTCCCCTCGGAAACCGCCGCATCCTGCCCTCGAAGCCCCTGCCGCTCAACGCCGAGCAGCAGGCCGCGTACGACACGATCTTCGCCGAGACGCGCCCCACCCTTCTCTTCGGCGTGACGGGGAGCGGTAAGACGGAGGTCTATCTCCAGGCGATCGCGCGCGAACTCGACGCCGGGCGCGGCGCCATCGTCATGGTGCCGGAAATCTCGCTCACGCCGCAGACGGTGCAGCGGTTCGCCGCGCGCTTCGGCGACCGTGTCGCCGTCCTTCACTCGGCCCTTTCGGACGGCGAACGCTACGACGAGTGGCACCGCATCCGCGCCGGCACGGCGCGTGTCGTCGTCGGGCCCCGGAGCGCCGTCTGGGCGCCCGTCAAAAATCTTGGCCTGATTGTCGTGGACGAAGAGCATGAGACGTCGTACAAGCAGGACGAGACGCCGCGCTACCATGCGCGCGACGTCGCCGTGCTACGCGGCGCCATCGAGGGCGCACGCGTCGTTCTCGGCAGCGCGACGCCCTCGCTCGAAAGCTGGCAGAACGCGCAGCGCAAGAAGTACCAGCTCGCGAGCATGAAATGCCGCGCGGGCGCGGGAACGCTTCCGGACATCCGCCTTGTCGAGATGCGCGACGGCTCGATCTACTCGACCGAACTCCTGGACGCGATCCGTCTGCGCCTTGATCGGCACGAGCAGACAATCCTCTTCCTCAACCGGCGCGGCTATTCACGTCAGGTCGTCTGCGCGGCGTGCGGCCACGTAATCGAGTGTCCCGACTGCGGTCTGCCCTACACCTATCATCAGGCGGACAACTGTCTGCGCTGCCATGTCTGCGGCGGGTGGACGGCTCGACCGACGGCCTGTCCCGCCTGTCGCGCCCCCGCGCTCGACGATCGCGGCATCGGCACGCAGCGTGCGGAAGCGGCCCTGAAAAAGTGCTTCCCGCGCGCGACAATCCTGCGGATGGATGCCGACTCGACGGCGCGCAAGCAGACGCATGACGACATCCTCGACGCCTTTCGGCGGCAGGAGGCCGACATCTTGCTTGGCACGCAGATGATTGCCAAGGGGCTGGACTTTCCCAACGTCACGCTTGTCGGCGTCCTCAATGCGGACAGCTCCATCAACATGCCGGACTTCCGAGCCGTCGAGCGGAGTTTTCAGCTCTTCGCGCAGGTCGCGGGACGCGCGGGACGCGCGGAATTGCCGGGCGAGGTCTTCATCCAGAGCCATGAGATCGAAAGCCCTGTCCTGCGCGCCGTCGTGCGCGGCGACTTCGCCGCGTTCGCGGCCGACGAACTCCGGGCGCGCGCCGAAAGCTTTTTTCCGCCGTATTGCCATCTTGCCATGGTCAATCTCAAGTCAAAAGACCTGAAGCTCGTCGGCGACTGGGCGAGCATGTACGCCGCATCGCTCGCGAAGTGTCCCGGACTGACCGTGACGGAGGCCCTGCCCAGCGCGCTTGAAAAGGCGGAGGGGTGGTATCGCTGGCAGGTGATGGTGCGGGCGACCTCGGCGGCGGCCATCGTGAAGGCCTGGCGGTGGCTTGTCGCGGCCCGTCCCGCGCCGACGGCCTTGCGCGTTGCGCTTGACGTGGATGCGTTCAGCCTCGTCTAGGGGCGCGCGCGCATCAGATGGCGCGCGACCTTTTCAAAGGCCTTGATGTCCACGCGCATCTGCGCCGTCGTGTAGGTCGGATGCGCCCAAAAGGCAATCGTCGCCTCGGCGAGCGCGCGCGCCTGTGCGCACGCACACGCCGTGTAGTCAATTGGACGGTTCGCGGGATCGTTGAACGGATAGTTCGCCGCGCCAAAGCCGCGCGGCGCGGTAAACGCCTCCTCGCGATACATTTCGGGCCAGAGGACGCTCTGAACCTGTGCGCCTTCCGCCTGGACGGCGGCGACAAAGTCCGTCATCGGACAAGTCAACTTCGTCGTGTCCAAGACAAACGGAACGAGCCAGAACGCATGCTGTCGCGTCGGCGTGTCGAGGGGCGCGTACTTGACCAACGGGTGTTTGGAGAGGGCCGCCACGAGTTCGTGCGCACGCGCGCGCCGACGCGGCAGGTTCCACGTGTCAAATCGACGCAATTCGCCCAGGCCAATGGCCGACTGGATCTCCGTCAGGCGGAAGTTGTAGCCCACGCGACGATGGACATAGGGCGTATGCGTGACCTTGAGACGCAAATTCAGTTTGGCGCGGATGTCGTAGCCATGGTCGCGCAGGGAGCGGACGTCGCCGGCCAGCGCCTCATCGTTGCAGCAGACCATGCCCCCTTCGCCGCCCGTCGTGATGTGCTTCGACTGGCAGAAGGAAAAGCAAGCAACCGTGCCGAGCGAACCGACCTTCTTCCCCTTGTAGACGCCGCCGACACATTGGGCGCAGTCTTCGACGACAAAGAGACCGTGACGCTTCGCAAGGCGAAGAATCGGATCCATGTCCACGACACCGCCGTAGAGGTGAACGACCAAGATGGCCTTTGTGCGGGGGGTGAGGCAGGCGGCAATCTTCTTGGGATCGATGAGATGATCCGTCCCAACATCACAGAAGACAGGAAGGGCCCCTGTCTGCAAGACGCAGAACGAAGAGGCGATAAAGGAATAGGAAGGGCAAATGACCTCGTCGCCAGGGCCGATGCCGAGGGCGGCGAGGGCGACATGGAGGGCGGCCGTGCCGCTGGAGACCGTGACGGCATGGCGAACGCCCAGCCACATGGCCCACGCGGCTTCGAAGCGAAGGCCCATGGGGCCTGTCCAGTAATTGACGCGGCCGGAATGCAGGATGTCGAGAACGACGCGATCCGTCGAACGGTCAAACTGCGGCCACGGAGGGAATCCGCGCGAACAGACTTTTGTTCCGCCCTCAATGGCCAACTTCTCTGAATTTCTTCGCGGCATAAAAAAATGCCACCCCTCGCGGAATGACATCATAAAAGACCGAATGCCGCATTTCTGCGGCATTGGACTGACTGGAATTGGTCGGAGCGGAGGGATTTGAACCCTCGGCCTTTTGCTCCCGAAGCAAACGCGCTACCAGGCTGCGCTACGCTCCGACGCTCAAAAAAGAGCCGGCGGCGTCCTACTCTCGCGCGGGCGAGTCCCGCACTACCCTCG
>CAZWQY010000024.1:0-8101 GCA_964636295.1 uncultured Lentisphaeraceae bacterium
AAACCCCCCCCCCCCCCCCCCCCTGTCAAGGGGGAAATGCAAAAATGCAAAAAAACGGCAAATAAAAAAAGGCCGGCCCGAAAGCGTCCGGCCTTGAATCGGAATCTGCAGTCCCCGCTACAGCCGCTCGGCGATGTCCTCGTTCGCGACAAGCCCCGTCAGGAGCAGGCAGCCGAGAAGAACAGCTCCTTCGCGCTCACCGCCAGCGCGAAGGAAAGTCGCAATCGGTCTCATGCGCGTCATTATGCCAAAATGCCAAACTGCCGCGCAGAGGCATGACATCACACACGGGGTGTCCGCGAAGTCGGAAGATGATCGCGCGCAGACTCATCAAGCAAAGCACCACGACGTTCACGTGGGAGCGGCGAGGCGAGTAGCCTCGTGCCGCCCCGCCGAGGGCGGTCGGCTACGCGAACGTCAGACGCGGAACGGCCGCAAGCAGACGCTTCGTGTAGTCGCTCGTCGGATGCGCAAACACGGACTCCGTCTCGCCAACGTCCACAAACCGCCCGCGCTCCACCACGCAAACCCGGTCGCAGACGTTCTTCACGACGGCGAGGTCATGGGCCACAAGGAGAATCGAAAGGCCAAGATCTCGCCGCAAGTCGCGCAGAAGATTGAGAATGCGCGCCTGCACAGAGACATCCAACGCCGAAACCGGCTCATCGGCGATCAAGACGTCCGGGTGCGTCGCCAGCGCACGGGCAATCGAGACACGCTGGCACTGTCCGCCCGACATCTCGCGCGGATACTGGTCGAGGACTGCCGCCGAAAGGCCAATCTGCTCCAGCAAGCGCGCAATCTCGGCCTCCACGGGAATGCCCTGCCTCGTCCCCCGCCGCTGCCGATTCGTGAATTCAATGATTTCCGTCAGCGTCTGCCGCACCGTCAGACGCGGATTGAGCGACCCGACGGCATCCTGGAAAATCATCTGGAGGACGGGTTTGGCGGTTTGGGGGTTTGGGGGGTTGGCGGAATGGAGCAGGATCTGCCCAGCCGACGGGCGCTCAAGCCCCATCAGGGTCTTGGCAATCGTCGATTTGCCTGAACCCGATTCGCCGACGATGCCAAGGATCTCGCCTTTCGCAAGCGTGAACGAGACGCCCTTAACGGCTTCATACGCGCCATAGCGGACATGCAGGTCAACGACTTCAAGAAGATTCATGAGTCCCTTCCGCTCAAAGCCCCCTTCTGCGACGAGAATCTGCGAACTTGAACGTCAGACGGACACCGTCAACGGCGCGCCCTTCCGCCAGAAGCAGTCAAGCGGACGCACTTCGAACGAGACGGTGTCGGCCGGCAGACGATCGATTGAAATCGTGCACGACGAATTGGCCGTGGCGCGTTTGTGCGAGAGCGCGTGGTTGAACCCTTCGGCCACGACATGGAAGTCGGCCCGCGTGCCGTCTTTGCCAACGGCAATGATTTCATATTCAAACGGACGCGCGCCCGGCGCGGCGAGCGCGGCGGGGAACGTCAGCTTGTAGGCCTCCTTCTCGACGGCGGGATGCCCCTGCGTCGCGCGCGTCTTGCCCTTGATCTTCGCGAGCACGACTTTCGCGCCCTTCGGAAATTCCGGCGTCACCGTCTTCTTCGCGTGTTCGGCGAAAGCAAACGGCTTCGACTCGGCCGCCGGCAACGGCATCACCCAATCGGGGCCCACGAACACGTCGTTCAGAAATTCGCGCCGCTGAATGACGATGCAATCGTCGTAGACTTTCCACAGCATGCCCTGACGACAGTCACCGCCCGAATCCTGCCCCATCATCTTCATCGCGTCGATGTCAGCCCTCGACAGGGTCTTCGTCCCCTGTTCGGTTATGGTGTTCTCGTAGCCAAACGGATGACGCGCATTGTAGGGCATCCCCGTGTAGCGGAGGGAACTCGTGCCGACGGACGTGAACGCGCCCTGCCAGATCGACCGTTCGTCCGTGAGCGTGTAGTGCGAATGGCCCGAAAACGCAATCGCGTTCGCGAAGGGCGACAACGCTTTCGTCGTGAGGCCGCGATCATGTCCCCACGCCCACGATCCGTAGCACGTGTCTTTCGGGTGCGGATGCTGGAAATAGAAGAAGGGTTGGGCCGGATCGAACGCACGGCCATGCTTCGACAGAAACGCGCCCAGTTCGACACCGAACGTCTCGCTGCCGTACCTCGTCTCCGGCCCCTTGCCGTCGTCCCAATGGGTGCCGAGGAAAGTGTAGCCCTTCACGACCTTGCGGTAGAAGCGCGAATAGTCCTCGTTGAAAATCCGCCGCCACCAGCCGGCCATGTCCGCGCGGAGAATGTGCTTGCGGCGCTCGTTCTCGTCGGCATACAGCTTTTCGGCGTGTCCGCCGTAGAGATAGCCGTGGTAGTCGTGGTTACCCATGACAAACAGCTTTTCGACGGGACGACCGTCGGGCATCTTGTCCTCGGGGAAGACTGCGTACCATGCGTTGGCCACGGCCTGCATCTGCTCGACCATGCCGTTGTCGGCCATGTCGCCGACGACCATCACGGCATCCACGCCCTGGCTGCGAAACCATTCGAGCGTGTGCCTGAACGTCAGGTTGTTGCCCCAGGCCTCCTGTTTCTCGCCCGCGCCGACCCGCGTGATGTGGATGTCGCTCACGACGCCAAACGTCAAGCGCGGCTGGCCCGTCGGCAGCGCGTTCGGGGCGGCGACAGCAAAGAAACGATTGCCCGCGAACGCGCCGTACGACGCCGCGCCCGCGATGAAAAACCGACGTGAGATGTTCATCTTTTCACCCCCTCCTGTTGCCTTTTCGCATCACCCCAAAAGTCGCGCACAGCACGTCTCAAGCGCGTCGAGGCGAGCGTCGGCCGACTGAACGGCCGCCGAAATGCGCCGCTGGTAGAGGTCGTGGTCGAGTCCGAGGCACGTGCCCTCGTGTGTCTTCAGGGCAACCTGCTTATCGGGGTCGAGGTTTGCGACTTCGGCGGACTTTCCCTCGTAAAGCGCGGCGAACTGGTCGCGCACCGCGTGATAGGCGTCGCGCCACGGCGTGCCGGCGGCAACCTTCGCAAGCGCGACGTCCGTCGCGAAGACGCCCGGCGTGAACGCCTCGCGGCAGCTGTCCGCATTCACCTTCAGGCCCGCGACGACCTTCGCGAGAATGCGCAGCGTCGTGCGCGTCGTCTCCAGACCCTTCATGTAGAGGAGCTTCGCGTCCTGCAAGTCGCGGTTGTAGCCGCCCGGCATCGCGTGCAGGAGCGTAAGCGCCGCCGTCTGCCAACCGATCACCTGCGCCGTCTTTCCGCGCACGAGCTCGAGGACGTCGGGGTTGAACTTCTGCGGCATGATCGACGAACCCGTGCAGTACGCGCGCGGCAGCTTGAAGTAGCCGAATTCGGGCATCGAAAAGAGAATCAGGTCTTCCGCCAGACGCGAAAGGACGCACATGAGCTGCGCCAACGCCGAAAGGAGGCTCGCCTCGCATTCGCCGCGCGCCATCGACGCGCCAAAGCAGTTGTGAAGCGTGCGGGAGAAGCCGAGGAGCTTCGTCGTGCGCGCGCGGTCGAGCGGAAGCGGCACGCCATAGCCCGCCGCCGAGCCAAGCGGATTCAAGTCGGCGAGCACATACGCCGCCTCGAAGTTCGCAAGCTGGTCAATGATCATCTCGGCATGGCCCGTCGCCCACATCTCGACCGTGGACGGCATCGCCGGCTGGAGATGCGTGCGGCCGACGAGCGGAATCGGGCCCGCGTCAAAGCCGAACGAGCAAAGCTCCGCCGCGAGCGCGCAGACCTCCTTCTCCGCCTGAAGGATCTCGCTCTTCATGTGAAGGCGCACATCCACGGCGACCTGGTCGTTGCGCGAACGCCCCGTGTGGATCTTCTTGCCGAGATCGCCCAGTTCCTCCGTCAGCAGCCGCTCGACGGCCATGTGGACGTCCTGGTCGTCCACGCGAATGGCGAACTTCCCCTTCTCGGACCGTTCGACGATCCGCGCGAGCGCCTTGCGGACTTTCGCCGCCTCGGTCTTCGTGACGATTGGCTTCTTCAGGCCCTTCATCTCGGAAAGCATCGTCACGTGCGCGGCCGTGCCCATGCAGTCCCACTTCGCAAGCGCGAGGTCGAGGACGGGATCTTCGCCGACCGTGTAGTTCAGGACATCGGCATCAATGGTGCTGTCGGTAATGGTCTTCTTCATGACGGAACGGATTATACCATATCCTCAACGCCCCTTGGGAACGAACACCAACGTCCAGCCGCCGGAGGCGCGGAGAACCGTGGGGACAGGCCCCGAAGGGTTGTCCACTAATCTCCACGAATTTACACGAATTCCATCCGCTTTTGCAGAATTCGTGCCATTCGTGTCAATTCGTGGACAACCCACCCCATGGGACATGTGGAGATGGGGAGTGGAGATGATGCCGCGGATTTCACGGATTAACACGAATTGGCGAGACCAAAAAGCCAATATCTGCCCTCAACGAATACGGACACGGCCGAGTTTTGGTATAATTATGTGTCAATCGAATTCGCAGTCAGCGACGCAAACAACATGAACCGAATCATCTCTAAGAAGCAACTTTCCGACAATGTCTTCCGCATGGACGTGGAAGCCCCGCTCATCGCGCGCGAGCGCCAGCCCGGCCAGTTCGTCATCCTCATGGTTGACGACCGCCTCGGCGAGCGCATCCCGCTCACCATCGCCGACGCCGACCCCGTGCGCGGCACGGTCACGCTCATCTTCCAGACGGTCGGCGCGACGACGCTCAAGCTCGCGCAGCTGAATGCCGGCGACACGCTCCCGGCGCTCCTCGGCCCGCTCGGCAAGCCCACGTCGATTCGCGGACGCAACGGCGAGCAGCCCGGCCGCGTCGTCTGCGTCGGCGGCGGCATTGGCGTTGCGCCGATGCACCCGATTGCCCAGGCCCTCAAGGCCGCCGGCAACGAGGTCACGATCATCATGGGCGCGCGCAACAAGGGCCTCTTCGTGATGGAAGAGGAGATGCGCGCGATTGCGGGCGAAAACCTCATCCTCATGACGGACGACGGTTCGTCGGGCCGCAAGGGCCTCGTCACCGATCCGCTCAAGGAACTGTGCGAACGCGGCGCGGTCGATGAGGTCATCGCGATCGGCCCGCCGATCATGATGAAGTTCTGCGCCCTCGCGACGAAGCCCTTCGGCGTGAAGACGACGGTCTCGCTCAACACGATCATGATCGACGGCACGGGCATGTGCGGCGGCTGCCGCGTCTCCGTCGGCGGCGAGACGAAGTTCGTCTGCGTCGATGGCCCGGAGTTCGACGGCCACCAGGTCGACTGGGATCTCATGCTCACGCGCATGGGTGCCTTCAAGCCGCAGGAAAAGGCCGCAAAAGACCATGTCTGCAACCTCCTGAAGGCCGCTGGCGTCGCTTGATTCCGTCCGCCCCATTTGTCAATCAGATCCTTCAATCCCTGTAATTCCAATGACACCTAAAGAGAGAATGGCCCTGCCTCCGCAGGAAATGCCCCAGCAGGAACCGACTGTCCGCGCCCACAACATGAACGAGGTCGCCCTCGGCTACACGGCCGAGATGGCGAAGGCCGAGGCGTCGCGCTGCCTCCAGTGTCCGACGAAGCCCTGCATGCAGGGCTGTCCCGTCGCGATCAACATCCCCGGCTTCCTCGCGAAAGCCGCCGCCGGCGACTTCGCGGGCGCGCTCCGCGTCATCAAGGAGACGTCGCTTCTCCCGGCCGTCTGCGGACGCGTCTGCCCGCAGGAAAAGCAGTGCCAGAAGTTCTGCACGATGGGCAAGCTTCTGAAGGACGTCGAGAAGTCCGTCGCGATCGGCCGCGTCGAGCGCTTCTGCGCCGACCTCGCCCGCGAGACGGGCACGGAAGAGCCGGTCGCCTGCGCGCCGAAGACGGGCAAGAAGGTCGCCGTCGTCGGTTCGGGCCCCGCGTCCATCACCTGCGCGGCCGACTGCGCGAAGGCCGGCCACGACGTCACGCTCTTCGAGGCGTTCCACAAGTGCGGCGGCGTCCTCGTCTACGGCATCCCGGAGTTCCGTCTTCCCAAGGCCATCGTCCAGCACGAGATCGAGGGGCTTGAGAAGATCGGCGTCACCGTCGAGACGAACTACGTCGTCGGCCGTACGCGCAAACTGAAAGACCTTCTCGAGAAGGACGGCTTCGACGCCGTCTTCGTCGGCACGGGCGCGGGCCTTCCGAAGTTCATGGGCATCGAGGGCGAGAACCTGAACGGCGTCTTCTCGGCGAACGAGTACCTGACGCGCGCGAACCTCATGAAGGCCTACCGCGAGGGCGAGGCCGACACGCCCTTCTGGCACGGCAAGAAGGTCGCCGTCCTCGGCGGCGGCAACGTCGCAATGGACGCGTCGCGCATGGCGCTTCGCCTTGGCGCGGAGAAGGTCTACCTCGTCTATCGCCGCAGCGAAGCCGAAATGCCCGCCCGCCGCGAGGAAATCCACCACGCGAAGGAGGAAGGCGTCGAGTTCCACCTCCTTGAAAACGCGAAGCGCATCCTAGGCGACGGACAGGGCGCGGTCGCGGGCCTTGAGTGCCTCAAGTACGAACTCGGCGAGCCGGACGCCTCCGGCCGCCGCAGTCCCGTCGCGATTTCGGGCAGCGAATTCACGCTCGACGTCGATACCGTCGTCGTCGCCGTCGGCAACGCCTCGAACCCGCTCATCCCCGCGACGACGGACGGGCTGGAGGTCAACAAGCGCGGCAACATCGTCGTCAATCCCGACACGAACATGACGTCGATTCCCGGCGTCTTCGCGGGCGGCGACATCGTGCTCGGCGCGGCGACGGTCATTCTCGCCATGGGCGAGGGCCGCCGCGCGGCCGCTGGCATCAACGCCTACCTGAAAGGCTGAACGCCCGCTACCGCAAATTGAAAGCACGGACGATGACGGACGCGACTTCTGTCGCGTCCGTCATCGTTTTAATTCAGCTCCGCATCCGTCCCCTTGACAGATGACGGGCAAGTATGCTATCCTCCAAGCGTCGGTGATTCGCACGTCCATATTAGAGTTCACAGCCTGACATCAGGCAGAAGGGATTCATATGACAGTCAACGCCCACGCGCCCGTCCTCGGCCTTGCCGCGATCCTCTGTGGACACGCCGCCGCCGCGACTTTCACCGTTTCCTTCGACCCTGCCGCACCAGCCCTCACAAATGGGTGGAATCTCGGACAGACAAGCGAAGATATCGACAAGATCCACGACACAACCTGGCGGACGCAAGTTCGCCCCCAAAGGGAAAAGCGAAACCCTGTCCATCGAAAGTCCCGTCTACAACGCAGACGTTCGCGCCGTCGCCCTGTCCGCGTGGGGAAGCGGCATCAACGCTGGCAATGTCTCCCGTGTCACCGTCTCTGGCCGCGCGAACGCGGCATCGGACTACGTCGAGCTCTTCTCGCGCACGGGGCTTGCCAACACCCTTGACAAAAACGAGCCAGAAGACCGCTTTGTCGTCACCAACGACATCGCCTGTCGTCAGTTGAAAATCGCCTACACGAAGGACGTGGGAAACTGGATTCTCGCGAAGGTGACGATCACGGACGACGCCGTCCGCGCCGAAACGCCGACGAACCTGCGCATCGAAACGGTTGATGCCGCCGCGCGGCGCGTGCGCGTGACATGGGACATGCCGAACGGCGTGACGGGAAGCGACTGCCGCACGTTCACGACAGTCCCCACGGGCGGTCTGTCCGCCGTTCCCGCCAAGGACATTCTCTGGCGTCGCTCGTTCGCCGACGTGTCCGCGTCGAAGACGACGAAGAAGCTCACGGCCGCCGAGCTCGCCGCGTTCGGGCTGGGCGACTGGGAGACAGAGGCCGTGCGCCAGACGACGGTCGCGGGCGCACTGCTGATTGGCTGGGAGAAACACACCTCCGGCGCGCTGACGACACCGCCGCTTGGCGCGGACATTCCCAACGGCAGCACATTCGTCCTGCGCGCGGCCAAGCACGAGACAAAGTCCGGCGTGCTGCCCATTTACGCGCGCGTCGGAAACGTCACCTCCTGCGTGGCAACCGTCACGATCGACCAGACGCCACGCGACTATCCGATTGCATTGCCCGCGCTCGCCGAAGCCACGCTGACGGACGAGTTCGCGGAACACGTCTGGCCGCTC
>CAZWQY010000024.1:8201-21660 GCA_964636295.1 uncultured Lentisphaeraceae bacterium
CGCGCTCGCCGAAGCCACGCTGACGGACGAGTTCGCGGAACACGTCTGGCCGCTCGCCTTCACACTGTCTAAATCCGATGCCCTTGTCATCGGCTCGCCGACAAAGAAGAAGGACGGCCGCATGCTCATCTCGGACATCGCGCTCGTGCGCGCCTACACGCCTGTCTCCTACACGACCAACGACAGCCTGTTCGCCGACCTTGGACTCGTATCAACGTTTGACTGGAAACCGCCGGACGAAGCGGCCCTTTTCGTCTCTCTGCGGGCGCAGGACACGAACGGGAGGGAAAGTCCCTGGTCGGAGCCTTTCACGCTCAACCCGACGGCACTCGGCGACTGGCACGACCGCCATGTGACAATGACGAACGAGACCGCAGATGTCCTCTTCCGCCCAGAAGACCTGCCGAAGACAGACAAGGGACGCAACCTCTCAACGACACCCTTCCGTGGGCTTCTGCAAGGAGAAGAGGTTTTCGAACTTAGCAACCGCGACGCGACAAAGCAACTTTCGTCCGGCCTCTACGTCTGCACGAACGTCTTCGCGCGCGACTGGGCCGTCCTCGTGCCAAGTTCACCCAAGAATGCCGCCGATGTCCGGGATGCCGAACTGCGGCTAGCCGTTCGAACTGGCGACTACGCGGCGCGTCGCCTCGACGTTTCGGGTGCTTTCGCCCAACTCAACGCGACAAACACGCAGGAGAAAGTGCTCTGCGTCCAGTGGCGACAGATTGCCCCCGACGGCACGACCAGCGAATGGGCCACGCTTGCCGACTACAAATCGACCTACACCGCAACGAACGCCGCGCCCGACCTCGCCGCGACCGTGTCAACCGTCACGGGAAGCGCCAACCTCCACGCGCCGCGTGGGGCGATCGTCGAAGCGCGCGTCTACTGCCGCAAAGAAAACGATTCGGGGCGCGAGGCCCCGCTCGGTTTCCGAGACTTCCGCGTTCGCGTCTTCGGCAAGGGGCCAAGCCTCCTCTTCGTCATCCGCTAGGTCAGAGACCTAGGGCTGTCTAGGGAGGAAGGCGACGACGACGCGCGGCGCCGTCACGTGACGGCGCAACCGCGGCCCGCTGCGTCGGCGGGTGACAACACGCCGCCGCACGCGCCCGGCTCGCCCGCGAAGAGGATCATCCCCTCCGAGACGCCGACGGACATCTTGCGCGGCGCGAGGTTCGCGACAAAGACCACTTCCTTGCCAACGAGCGCCGCCGGATCGGGATACGCCGCGCGAATGCCTGAGAAAATCGTGCGCGTCCCAAGCGCGCCCGCATCAAGGACGAACTTCAGGAGCTTGGAACTCTTCGGCACAATCTCGCAGCTCGTGACGATGCCCACGCGCAGATCAAGTTTCTCGAAGTCGGGAAACGCGATTTCCGGCTTCAGCGGCGGGCAAGTGGCCGCGTCCGCCTTGGACTGGGGTTCGGAGACACCCGAGTCCCCGTCCTTTGCCTTCTTGTTCTTGCTCGCGCGGCTTTCATGCGCGACTTCACCCGACTCGGCCGGCTTCACCGTCGCGGCAGCGACCATCGCCTCGACCTGCTTCGCGTCAATGCGCGAGGCGAGATACGCATACGTCCCCAGCGTCCGATCCTCGACCGGCGCGACAATCGAGTCCCACGTCCACGCCGCCTCGCCGAAGAGCGCGCGCGCCTTCTCCGCATAAGCCGGGAGAATCGGCTGCAGGTAGATCGCGAGGATGCGGAAGGCGTTCAACGCCGCCGTCAAGGTGACGCGCGTCGCCTCGGCATCGGCCTTCACCGTCTTCCACGGTTCCTTGCGGTCGAAGTATTCGTTCGCCGCATCCGCAAGCTTGCAGATCTGGGCGACGACCTGATTGAAGCGACGGTCTTCGTAGAACGCCGCGATCGTCTCGTTCGCCGCGCGCAGCTGCGCGAGCAACGCGAGTTCCTCGTTCTGCCCGGCGAGCGACGCGAGGCGGCCGTCGAGCTTTTTCTGGAGCATCTGCGCCGAACGCGAGGCAATGTTCGTGATCTTGCCGACGAGGTCGGAATTGACGCGCTGGACGAAGTCCGCGAGATTCAAGTCCATGTCGTCCGTCGTACCGCCGAGCTTCGCCGCGTAGTAATAGCGCAACGCCTCCGGCGGCAGGTTGTCGAGGTACGTGCGCGCGTTCACGAACGTGCCCTTCGACTTCGACATCTTCTCGCCGTTCACCGTGAGGAAGCCGTGCACGAAGACCTTGTTCGGACCCTTGAAGCCCGCCGCGTGCAGCATACCCGGCCAGAACAGACAGTGGAAGCGAATGATGTCCTTGCCGATAAAGTGGTAAAGCTCGACGTCTGGATCGTTCCACATCGAGACGTCGACGTCACCCGCGCATCCGCCGCCATGCTTCGCCCGCCAATTGGCAAGCGACGCCATGTAGCCGATCGGCGCATCGACCCAGACATAGAAGAACTTGTCCTTGTAGCCCGGAATCTCGAAGCCGAAGTACGGCGCGTCACGCGAGATGCACCAGCCGCGCAAGGGCTCCTTGAACCATTCCAGCAGCTTGTTCGAGACGTCGCTCGTCGTATGCGCCGGAATCCATTTCTCCAAATAGTCGTGCTGGGGCTCAAGCTCGAAGTAGAGGTGTTCGGAGTCACGGACGACGGGCGTGCCGCCGCATGTCGTGCAGGTCGGCTGGCCAAGCTCCTCCGCGCCGTAGGTCGCGCCGCACTTGTCGCAGCTGTCGCCGTACTGGCCCGTCGCGCCGCACTTCGGACATGTTCCCTTCACGAAGCGGTCGGGCAGGAACATCCGGCAGTGTTCGCAATAGAGCTGGGGCGTCGTCTTCTTCGTGACGAAGCCCTGCTGCTCGACCGCGCGGTAGATCCGCTCGGACAACGCCTTGTTTTCGGGCGAGTTCGTCGAGTAGTAGTTGTCGAACGCGACCTGGAAGTCGGTGAAGTCCTTCAGGTGCTGGGCATGCGAGCGCGCGATCAGCTCTTCGGGCGTGATGCCCTCCTTGCGCGCGCGGATCATGATGGGCGTGCCGTGCGTGTCGTCCGCGCAGATGTAGACGCAGTCGTTCCCGCGCAGCTTCTGGAACCGCACCCAGAAATCGGTCTGGATGTACTCGACCAGGTGGCCGAGGTGGATGTCCCCGTTCGCATACGGGAGGGCGCTCGTGACGACGATTCTTCTCTTCTTGCTCATTGTGACGGAAAATTATACCAAAAAGCGGCGGGCACGGCGGAAGTCGCCGTCACGAACCAGGGTGGACGGGCTTCGTGCCGGCCTGGCACATCGGGCACGTCTCGGCCGTCCAGGTCTCCGGCGTCATCTGCATGAGCGAGAACATCGGAATGCGGCCGAATTTCACCTTGCCGCCCGAACGATCCACGAGCAGGATGACGCCCGCGACCTTCGCGCCAGCGGCCTTGACGAGGTCGATCGTCTCCTGCACACGCCCGCCCTTCGTGACGACGTCCTCCGCGACGACATAGCGTTCGCCCTTCTTGAGCGCGAACCGACGCATCGCGAGAACTGTATTCGGCTTGCCCGTCGCGTCCACGCCCTCGCCCGGAACCTTCTCGGCGAAGACGCACTTCACGTTCAGCGCGCGCGCGACCTCGTGTCCGACGAGAATGCCGCCGACAGCCGGGGAGATGACGCCGTCGATGCGCGCGCCCAGCTTGCCGCTCGCAACGGCTTGCCGCGTCACCTCACGGCAAAGCTTTTCGGCGACGCGCGGATAGCGCAGCACGTTCGCGCACTGGAAATAGCGGTTGGAGTGGAGCTTGGAGCGCAATTCGAAATGTCCTTCGAGGAGGGCGCCCGTATCCTTGAATGCCTTGAGAATCTGCTTCTGCGTCATGTTCGTTTCCTTTGGTGTGATGGGGTTGTTGAAATGTGTCGAATCCTGTCTATTCCAGTCGTAGCAGTTCCTGCCGCGAAAAGGGATCTGCCGCCGCGTCCGTCTCCGCCGCCGGCGCAATCGTCACGGGAGCCGGCGCCGCGCACGACGGCCAGTACGGCGACGGGGCGGGCGTCACGTATCCCAGCCCGGCCAGGCGGGCACGTTCCTCGATTCGTCCGATTGGCGTCGGCGGATCGTCCGGCAGCGTGCCCAGAACAAGGTCGTCTGGACGAATCCGCGCGTCCGCCGCCTCGCCGCCGCGTCCGGCGGATTTCGCCCGCCGCATCGCCCGAGCCTCCTCGTCCGCCGTCAGGGACACGAACGCGGCAAACGGCACACTGTCACGAACGACTGCGACAGACGCGCGCCGAAGCGCCGAATAGGGGAAGACGAGCGCGACCGAGACCGGCAGGGCCAAGGCAACCGTCAAGGAGACCAGCTCGCTTCGCACGCTTTTCATTCGCCGGTTCCCGTCCGCTTCTTTTCGGCAAAGAGGACGCGCGCAACGCCGCTGGCCTTCGCCAGAGCCGCCAGCCGCATCAGTTCGCCACCAGCCACGCGCCGGTCGGCGAGGACAAGAAGCGTCTTCTGCTCGCGCCGCGCAAAGCGATTCGCCAACTGGTCGCCCAAGGCGCGCATCGACGTCTCCTCCCCCATCAAGTAGCGCGTGTCGTCAAAGAAGACAAGCGTCTCGCGCGGAATCGGCATCATCAGCGCGACGGGCGACTCGCCCACGGCCTCCGTCGGAACAACGTCCGGGAGATCGAAGAGCGTGCCCTCCGCAACCGTCAGCGTGCCCGAGACGAACCGCAGTAGCAACAGCAGCAGACCGACCGTCAGATACGGCGCCGCCGCGACAACCGGACGAAACCCCAGCGCGCCGTGCCGCCAGATGCCGAGCGAACGCTCGGGCTTCCAGCCCCAGGGACTCACTTCGCCTTCTCCTTCTGCGCGGCCTTCTCCTTCTGCGTGGAGATGTAGCCGATGACCTGGCTCGCGGCGGCTTCAAGATCGACGACCTGGCGATCCAGCCGCACACGCAGGAACGAGTAGAGCACAGACGCGAGGATCGCGACCGCAAGGCCAAACGCCGCCGCGACAAGCGACTCCGTCACGCCGTCCAAGAGAACCGTCCGCGACACGAGTTCGCTCGCCCGCGCCGCCCGAACCGTCTGCACGAAGCCGATGACCGTCCCCAACAGCCCCAGAAGCGGCGCCGTCTGCGCAATGATCGCGAGGATGGCGAGCCGCCGATCCAACCGCCCGACCTCAGCGCGCCCCTGGGAATCGACGGCCTCGCGCAGAACGCGCGCCGAGCCGTCCTGGTGCCGGATGGCCGTCGCGACGACGGCCGCCACAGGCGCGGGCGTGTCTTCGCAAATCGCAAGGGCCTCGTCCCGATTGCCGCGATCCAGCACGTTGATCACGCCCTTGAGAAAATCCTCGTAGTCGATCTGCGCCCGATGAATGTCGAAGAACCGCTCGAAAAACGTGAAGACGGCCACGACCGCCAAGGACACCAGAATCCAAAACACCGAACCACCGAAGAGACTCACAGAATTCCCCCTTTCTCCGTCAGACGACGGATGCGCGCGCGGGCTTCCTCCGCCGCCGGACTGTCGCTCGTCGCGACCAAGTCAAGAACCGCAACGGCCTGACGATCCTTTCCACGCCCCTCGAACTCGTCCGCCAGGCGAAACGCCGCTTTCGAGAAGACCGCGCGCGCCTCGTCGTCCAGCCGCGCGCCGCCCGTGCGCTCCCGACGATAGGCGAGAACGACCTGCGTGTAATACTGATCCATGGCCTCGTCGATGCGCTTCAGTTTCTCCAAAGCGCGGGCGACCTTGAACGCGACAACGAGCTTGGTGCTCGGCGAAAGCGCACCGCCGAAGAGAAGCGCGCGATAGGCCCTCAACGCCGCCCGATAGCGGGCCGGATTGTCCGCGCCCATCGCAAACAGCGCATCGGCCTTCAGGATCTGGGCGCGCGCGCGATCGGCCGCCGTGACGTCCGACGCCGCCGTGACACGCTCAAAAACGAGAACGGCCTCGTCGAAGCGCGCCAGCTCGTTGAGCGTCTCGCCCTGGAGAATGAGCGCCGGGAGACGCACGGGCGACGTCGGATGACGTTCGACCAACCGCGTCGTCAACTGGATTACCGCCGTGTAGTCGTTTTCGGCAAACGCCGCACGCGCCGCCCAGAGAAGCGCCTCGGCCGCCTTCTCCGGCGTCAGCGCACGCGACTCGGACGCCGCGCGGAACAGCTGACCCGACGCCCGCCAGTCGCGGCGGTTGTACTTGAATTTCGCCAGCCAGAGACAGGTATCCGCCCAGACGCGCGGATCAGGGCAGTCGGCCACAAGGGTCTCGGCCGTGCGCGCGGCCGCCGCGTCTTCGCCGCCGCCATAAAGGCAGAGCGTCTCGAAGAAGCGCATGCGCAAGGCGCGCGACGGATCGTCGGCTGCGACCCGGCGAAAGGCCTCGCGCGCCTCCGAAAAGCGATAGGTGCGGTAGAATCCGCGCCCGCGCGCCTCCAGTTCGCGGACTTCCAGAACCTTGCCGACGCGCGCGGCCGCCGCCGTCCCCGGATAGTCCGCACGAATGCGCCGATAGCAGGCCATCGCCTCGTCCAGCCGGCCGAGCGCGGAAAGGACATCGCCCTGCTGGAGCGCCGCCGTTGCCCGTGCGTCCGCATCCGCCGCGACCCGTTCGGCCCGTTCGAACGCCGCCAAGGCCTCCTCGGCGCGTCCCACCTTCAGAAGCGTCCAGCCCAGCCCCTCCTGCACGGCCGCGCGCTTCGCGACGTCTGGCCAGATCTCGATCGCTTCGGCGTAAAGCGTCTGCGCCGTCTTCCAGTTCGCCGCCGCCACCTCGGCGTCCGCCACGGACAGAAAGGCCTCGCGCGCCCCCGCCGTGTCGGGCGCATCACGGACGACGGCCCGAATGAGCGCCGCGCCTTCCGCCTGCGTCTCCGCGCGCGTGAGAAGGGCCTGCCCAAGACGCAACGAAAGTTCCCGTCGCGCGTCCGCCGACACCGCCAGCCCCTGCGCCCGCCGCAGGAGCGCCGGATCCATCAGGTTCGACGCGGCGACCGCAAGCGCCCGAGCCGAGACGTTCGTCTGACCCGCGACGGCTCGCCACAACGCCTCCGCACCCGCGACATCACCCGTGTGCGCCAAGCGATCCGCCTCCAGAAGCCGAGCCTGCGCAAGCCCCTCGGACGAACCGCCCGCCGCAAGCAGACGGGCGGCGGCCGTCTCGTCTCCGCGCACGGCGGCGCGATAGTAGTCGAACGCCGCGCCATGCGCGTCCGTCCAGCGCACAAGGGCATTCGAGACAGCCGACCAATTGCCCTCGGCCGCCCAACTCTCCAGCTGCACGAGACGCGATTCTTCGCTGTCGCCCGCCTGAACCGCATGCGCACGGGCGATGCTCCAAAGTCCGTCACGCAACGCCTCGCGCGCGACGGCAAGCGCATCGCCCACGGACGCACCGGCGACAGCGGACAGCAGACAAAGGACAGCGACGAGCGAAAGCCTCACACCAGTTCCCCAAGATAGCCCATCTCGGCGAGAAGACGCTCGTTCTTCATCCAGTTCGGCTCGACGCGCACCCACAGCTCCAAGCGCACCTTCACGCCAAACAGGTCGGACAGCTCGCGCTCGGAGCACTTGCGCACGTACTTGATCGTTGCCGCACCCTTCCCGATTACAATCGGCTTCTGGCTCGCACGATTGACGAGAACCTCGGCATCGACCTCCCACACCGGCGCGCCCTTCTCCGTCGCCTCAACGACCTTCTTGACGACCACGCCCAACTCGTGCGGCAGTTCCTGATGCAGTTTCGCCAGGTACTTCTCGCGAATCGAATCGGCAATCGTCAATTTGCGCGGGTAATCCGTCACGATGTCGTCATCGAACAGCTTCTCGCCCTCTTCCGCCAAATCGAAAAGCGCGTCGCCAACGGCTTTCGCACCCCCTGGCGTCGAGGCGATCGCCTTGACCCAGACGGGCGACGGCATTGGCTCGGGGTCGGCGGTCGAATCTCCGCACGCGTCGCCATTCCCGCCCGTGAGGCTTTCCACGCACTCCTTCCACGCATCACGGTACATCGACTCGTAGAACGGCTTGCGGTCGGCCTTGTTGAGGACGAAGACGACCTTCTCCGGACGCTCCTTCGCAATGCGCTGCATCCAGCCGACGTCCTCGAGCTGAGGCTCCTCGGCCGCGTCGAAGACGACGCACGTGATGTCCGTCCCCGCCGCGCTCCGCCGTGCCATGCGGTTCAGAAGCCGGCCAAGCTGCCCGACGGCCTTGTGCAGGCCCGGCGTGTCCAACAGGACGAGCTGGCCGCGCGCGTCGGCGACAATGCCGCGAACGGTGTTGCGCGTCGTCTGCTCCACAGGCGAGACGATCGAGACCTTTTCCCCGACAAGGGCATTGACGAGCGTGGACTTCCCCGCGTTCGTCCGCCCAACAACTCCAACAACGGCTACTCTAGACATGAATGACGCCTCGTCGCTTTTCTTTCTGACAGACAGGTAATTCTGTGGAATTATACCATAATCCCTCGTCTCTGCGGACGCCTCCACTGGCAAAACAAGCGTCGTTTCTCAAAAAGTTTCATTCATCTGAAGATGCCCGAAAGGCCCGTCGCCGTCACCTCCACGTCAAAACGCGCGGTCGGGGCATAGATGCCCCGCGCCGTCAGGCGCATCGTGTCCCAGTTCGGATCGTAGACCCAGTCCGGAGGGGTTGCCGCAAGCGACGGGAACACGCGGTCGGCACCGTCCGAGACGCACAGTCCCCGCAACGCGCGGCGGCGGACGGCGCAGTCCCATCGCAGCGTTCGCACCGTCCCGTCCGCATTGCCAGAGGCCGCCTCCTCGAATCGCTCGCCTGTCCGCACCCGCTCGACGAATCGCCGCCCGCAGTCCCAGCCGAAGCGGATGCCCGTTTCATCAAAGGCGAGTTCTCCGTCGCCGTCGACATCGTGTCCGAACGCGATCTCCACATTGTTGGACGGCGTTCCCGCAAACGAAAGCGCAACGTCCAGTCCGCGCACGCCAGGCTGCGCGAGGTCGAGGGAATGGCAGACAGACACCTCCGAGTCCGCGAATGCGGGCGCAGGCAACGACGACAGGGGCGCGGCGGATGCCAACAGCGAGGCGAATGCGGCGAGAGCGCCGAACAGGGAGAAAGTTCGCATACGCAGATTATAGCAAATTCCCAATCCCATTACGGCAGTCGATAGTATGGGCATTTACCCGCGAACCCGTTGTTCTTCCTGTCCCATTCAAGGTTGCGGTCGAGTGGAACGGGGTTCAGGTAGTAGGTCATCTCGAACCCCAAAAGCGGATAGCCTCCGCCGTCAATGAGGCGGGGGTTGCCGTAGATCTTGCCGTAGAAGGCCTCGACAATCTCGCCGTGCGCGCCGCGCCGCGTGCGGACGCGAAACGCGAACGAGCGGTTCCTGTCCTCGCTTGAATGGTACCTGAGGCGCTTGTCCTGCTCCGCCCAGATGAGATGCGAAGGCCGATAGCCTGTCTCCGGCGCGGTGCGGATGCGCAGCGTCTCCGAGGGGTCGGAGACGTAGCCGACAAGGCCGTTCCCGTCGCCGGGGAACCGCATCTCGACCTCGTCGCGCCAGATTCTCTTCGTCACGCTCCTGCCGTAGAGGGTTCCCTCGCCGCGCTCGATCCGCCGATGGACGAACACGACGTCGGCGAACGTCCCTTTCCCCAGCGGCGGCAGCCAGTCGCCCGCCATGAGGTCGTAGGCGAGCGTGTCCATCCCGTCCGGATAGAGCCCGTCGGCATTCCACCGCTTGACGTTCTTGGCCTTGAGCGGAATCGGGCGGCCGACCTTCCGCATCAGGAAGCGGACGTCGTTCGTCACGATCCACCGCTCCGGCACGAAGAACCGGATCAGGCTGACCGCGACGCCCTCGCACTTGCCCTTGTCGCCGTAAAGCGTGATCGGTCGTGGCTCATAGTAGCCAAGCCCTCCTTTTATCGTACAATCGACTTCCCCACAATTTGACTCGCCGAGGAAATAGGCCATTCCATCTTCGTCCGTCATTTCAAGCTTTTGGTTTATCTTAATTCCCTTTTCCCATGAATATGTCCGATGCAGAAAACCCGCACGCACAGTTACATTTGTCAGAGGGAGTCCGGTTTCGGCGTCAACCACTTTCACCCTGAAGGAAAGTTCTTGCGCAAGACAAGCCCCTGCAAGCAGGGTTGCGGCCAACCATATCGTTCCTCTGAATTTCATTCCGTAGTCTCCTTGATGTGCTTGAAGACGTGTAATCCAGCTCACGGCAGGCGTTTGATGAGATTGCCGGGGGTTGGGCAGAGGTTGTTCTTCCTGTCCCATTCGAGGTTGCGGTCGAGCGGGGTCGGGTTGAGATAGTAGAGGAAACACACGTCCGTCACGCCGCGCTCAAGGTCTCCCGAAAACTCGAAGTCGCCATATATCTTCCCGTAATACGCCTCCACGAGATTACCTTTTTCGTCGCGCCGCGAGCGGATGCGGAACACATAGCAACGATCCCGATCGTAGTCCGAAATATGCTTCGTCTGCCAGTCCCGCCCATTGCGGCCAAAGACCTGCCTTCTCCCAAACACCCGCGAAACGGCCTTGCCGCACGGATTAGGAAAGGCCTCCCGAATCTTCATGCCGTCTCTTGGATTCGTCGGGACTTCCGAAATGGCATCGAGGTCAGGCAACACGATCTCGTTCCTGACCTCATAGAAGTCCATGCTCGTCCAGCCAAAGTCCGGATAGAGCTTCCTCAATCTGCCAGACCCCGTTACCACGATTTGGGATCTGACCGTCAAATCGGCCGTTTCGCCGCTCCCATAGGGAGGAAGCCAATCGCCCTTCAGCATGTCGAAGCGCATGACCGCGTTCGTCCCCTGAAGGCCACGAAGCCCGCGACGCCAGTCCCGCCACTCGACCCGCTTGACCGTCAGGGGAATCGGGTGCTCGACCCGCTGGAGGCGGATCGTCGCGACCAGGTTGTCAGGTTGCCACACGCCGAACAGGTTTCTTGTTTCATAGCGATGTCCCCAACCTGTTCCCGCATAGTATCCAGCAGGAGGTTCTGGCACCCAGCAGCAGACCCTTCCACTGTTGGTCTTTCCCCGGAATCGGCAAAGTCCATTTCGATCGGACGCTTGGATTGAGACATCTGGACGAGGAGCCTCCGTCCAAGCCCGTATTCCAATCTCCTCCGCAAAATTTGCACGAACCGTAACGCCCTGAATTGGATTGCCCGTACCATCGTCAACAATCAAGGCAACAAACTGGGCTGTGTCGCCGACAAGCAACAGCGGAATGATACCGAGCAACATGGGAAAGAACATCATCCTCATTTTTCCAAACCTCCTATGATTTTCAGAAACAACCTATGCGCATAGAAGAACGCCACATTCTTCAAGTCGGAATGGAGCCACCGCATCACCATGCCGGCAGACATCTCTTCGTACCTGTCCGCCGGCCATCCATTTGGTGTCTCGCTCTGCATGTCGTAATTCCCGTCCACCCCATCCGTCTCGTTCGCGCCCGCCGCGAAGGACTCGGCGGGAATCGCGTCTCCGAGCATCTTCGCCCGCAGTTCCTCGTCCACGAAGTCCAGCACGTTCGTCGAGGACATGCGGCTGTCGTCGAACGAGGTAAAGAGCGGGCTTCGAATCAGGTCTTCCCGTGTGCAATCCGCGAAGTAGCCCGCATTGAACCCGACGAGCGGCACGTAGGCGAGCGGGTTCGCCATGTAGCGTGCGTTGATTCCCCAGCCGCCCTCAATCTCGGCCCCGGCGAACGTCGCCGCGTTGAGTCCGTGCCACAGCGCGCATCCCTTGAACAGCTCTTGCATGGACCACGCGCCGCCAAAGTCCTCCGACTGGACTCCGAAGACCTTCCGACGAGTCGGATTCGCGAGCACGTCCTCCGTCGGCGAATAGCAGTTGACCGCATTGCGAATTCCAGCAAACCGGCCTTTCCACGACAATGTCCGCCGAAAGTCGCCCCGACCGTCCTCGGTGTCGAACAGCGAATAGAATCGCGAAGCCCTAACCCTGTCATCCAGATCCTTCCATGCGCCATCTACCATCAGGTCGCTGCATTCGCACCTCCCGTACGCCTCCATCGGCACGGCGGCGTTGAGCATGTAGTACCTATCATAGGCAAGGCCATGGTCAACGACAGCGGACGAGACGAGCATATTCCCGAGCGAGTGCGCGAGCAGCACCTTGCGGCCTGGAAGTTCGGCGCAGGCCGCCTTCAGGGCCGCCGCCGTCATGAAGGCATGGCGGACATTGATATAGTAGTTCGGAGAGACGTCTCCCCGCGTCGGAACGTAAAGCTGGGAATCGTCCCCCCGCCAGTCCACGGCGGCGAACATCGAACGCGAGCCCGCCCACCAGAGCCGCTTGAACATCGCGCGCGCCCATTCGCGAGACTTCGCCGCCGAGACATTGTACCCATGGACGAAGACGAAGTGACGTCCGTCCGTCTCCGAATCTGGAAGCTTCCCCGGCTCGCCCGGCAGAACGGGCGAAAACGCGCCGCCGGTCTCCGCACCGCGCAGACTGAAGTACCTGTACATCTCGTCCACGGAGCAAATCGAGACAGGGAGACGCTCGCGATAGACCTCCGAACCGTCAAGGGACACGACGAGTTCCGGGCCATTTCGGGAATCGACCGGCCCAGCCGCCTCAAACGCGAGGAAGACGGTCTCCTGCGGCGCGGACACCAACGCACGGACATCGACCCCATCCCATCCGAGAGGCGTCAGCTCCGCCGACTCCAGCGGGATTCCGTCCGCCGTTCGGACGGGCGACGAGGCAAGTCCATGGGCGGCATCCGACGAAAAGCCCTCGCCAAGGACGCAGTATCGCAACATCCGACTGCCCGCGCAGAGGCGCACCTCCGCCGCGTCTCCCCAGGCCCGGCGAAACGGCGAGACGTCGACCGCCACAGGAAAGAGGTTCACGAGGTCGAGCTTCCCGTTCACACGAAGGTCGGCGGCGTTCAAAGAAAGGTCGTCCGACTGACCAATATGGTCGCCCTTCTCGTTGCCTTCGTTGTACCAGAAGCGAAAGGGATGCCCCGAAAGGCGACTGGCATCGTCCGATGTGCCAAGCCGTCCGTCATGGTCGACGTCCGCACGGAGTCTCGGCGCGAGCGCCGTGAGGCGCAGGCGGGCCTCGTCCTCGACGAAGCGTCCGCCGAAGACGCCCCAGTAGCGGAAGGCCAGCTCCCCCGACCCGGGCGAGGACGCCGTCACGCGCACATACGTCCGCGACGACTCCGCGTCCGTCGCGGCGCGGACGAGCCGCCGCCATTCGGCGAGCGAGACCTCCAGGGGGCCGCCCGCCGCGTCCGCGAGCAGCCGCCAGCCGCCCGTCTCCGCGTCCCTTGTCCAAAGCGCGAAGGCCGCGTCCGAGCCCTCGAAGCCCACGCGGACCCTCCCGCCGGGCAGCCCGACGTCCGTCACGAGGTCGAGCGACGCCCCGTCGCCGTCCGGGCCGTCGCCGACGGGGACGGGAAGCCCGAATCCGGGCGCGCGCGCGGCCAGGCCCGCGAGG
>CAZWQY010000024.1:21760-33035 GCA_964636295.1 uncultured Lentisphaeraceae bacterium
GCCCGCGAGGCGCACCTCGGCCGTCTCCTCCGAGCGGACGAAGTCCCGCCCGTCCGCGTCCACGGCCTTCAGGCGATCCGACAGGTAGGCGACGGCGGCGAAGTTCGTCGCGTGGCCAGGGCACGGGCAGCAGCGCGGCGCGCCCCCGTCCGGCACCTCGAGCCGAACCGTCTCCGAGAAGAGCGGCGGCTCGCGGATCCTCAGCACGCCCGTCAGGTGCGGGAAGTTCGTGCGGGCCGCGCCATAGTCCTCCGGCTCCTCCGCCGACGGCCCGCCCGGACGCCCGCCGGGATCCGCCCAGGACGCGCAGGAGCACCGCCCGCCGCAGGGGCAGGACCCGCCGCCGCTCCGGCACGATCCCCAGAGGCAGCGACGGCAGATCCAGTCCTCCTCGCCCTCCTCC
The DNA here is from genome assembly GCA_964636295.1 of uncultured Lentisphaeraceae bacterium. Taxonomy (GTDB): domain Bacteria; phylum Verrucomicrobiota; class Kiritimatiellia; order RFP12; family UBA1067; genus UBA1067. The sequence goes on from CAZWQY010000024.1 coordinate 22,164, forward strand.
CCCTCCTCGCCGTCCCATGCGCCGTAGCGGGAGTCCGCCTCCGATTCGGGCGGGCGCGGGCAGAAGCGCGCCTCCTGCGAATGGACGGCCGTCCCGAAGAGGTAGTCCGGATGGGCAAGCGAATAGGAGACGGGCGCCGCCGCGCGGCCGTCGAAGAGGCCCGTCAGCGTCGCCGCGCGCGGCGGCTCGTCCTCCACGCGGACGGACGCCGAGCCGGACCACGTGCAGACGAGGGCCTCCGCGCCCTCGCCGACGGGAAGCTCGACGCGCGTCCGGCGCGCGCGGTAGTCGTGGATGCACGGCGGCGTCGCCCGGACGAAGGGGAAGTTGACCCGCCCGGCGTGGCGGCGCGCGGCGGGGCCGGGCAGGACGCCGAAGGCGAAGTCGTCCGACGCAAGCGAGACGGAGAGCGTCCCGTCGGCGCGCAGGTAGAGCGGCACGGTCGCGCCGCGCGGGACGGGAAGGGAGAGGACGCGGGGGGCGGCCGCCGCGCGCGCCCGTCCCGCGCCGTCCTCCCCGACGAGCGGCACGGCGCGTCCGCCGACGAGCAGCTCGCCGCGCCCGGCGCCGGAGACCGAGACGCGCAGGACGGCCGTCCGGTCCGTGGACTCCGGCCACGCGAACGGCGCGTTCGTCGTGCCCGTGGCGACCCAGTGCTCCCAGGCCGTGTTCGTCGAGCCGAGCGGGCAGCCGAGCGGATCCGCCCCGCCGAGGGCCGCGCCGAAGGCCGCCCGCGCCGCGTCGCAGCGCGCCTCCTCCGCCGAAGAGAACGACAGGCTCGTGACGCGGCGGGAGGCGGACACGGCGGCGGCGGGGGCGAGGATCAGGGGGTGGGCCTGTCCGCCGACGCGCGCCTCGACGCCCTCCAGCAGGTCGTCCGACGCGAGGCGCGAGAGGTCGTAGCGGAACGTGACGCCGCCCGTCGGGCGCAGCTCGGCCTGGAGGGAGACCGGGCCGTCCGCCCGACGGCGGAGCAGCGCGTTCCGCCACGTGAGGAGAAGCGTCCCGTCCGCCCGAACCGCGTGCCAGAAGCGGCTCGGCCGGTCGCGCGCGGCGAGGAGCCCCTCGTTCGCGAGCGGGACGAGGCCGAGGGGGACATCGTCGACGGGCGCGAGCGAGACGCCCGACGGAAGGAGGACCCGTCCGCCGGCGAAGGCGACCAGGCCCGTGACGGACTCGCCCCCGGACGCGAACGCCCAGCCGTCCGGGCGCAGGCGGAGCCAGTCGGAAGACGCGCCGCGAAGCGCCCAGTCCGTCGCGACGCACGCGCCCGGCGGCGGGGCGAAGTCGAACGCCTCGCCCGTCCCCGCGCGCGACAGCACGAAGCCCTGGCCCGCGCCGCCCTCCGTCCCTACACGAGTTTGCAAACTCGTGTAGGGATTGCCGCCCGGCTTTGCGCCCGCGAAGAGCCACGCCGCAACGGCGAACGCGCCCAGGAGGACGCGCCCCGCCGGCGGCTGGCTCCCGAAGAAACGTCCGAGATCGCGGAACGGACGCGCGCCCCGTCCGTGCAGGAGCGCGGCAAGCCACGCGAGCGTCGCCGCGCCCGCGAGAAGAAGTAGAAGTGCTGTCCCGGCTTCCGTCAGCATCAAGCCGCCCTCATCTCCGACGCAGGAAAAGGGAATTCGAAGAAACGTCGCATAGAACGGCGCCATTATACCAAATCGAGACAACACGACTGGAAGACATAAGAAAAAGCGTGTCCCCTCTCCATGCCCGTGTCGGAAGCCCTGCCAAAAATCTAGGGACGTCGGATGGGGCGAATCGTCAGGACAAAGCGCGCGCCGTGCGGCGCGACAGGCTCGCAGACAACATCACCACCATGAAGACGCGCAATGCGGCGGACAATCGCCAGTCCCAGCCCCGCGCCGCCCGTCTCCGCCGCCCGCGCCGGATCGACACGATGAAACCGCTCGAAAATCCGCTCGGATTCGTCCGGCGGGACACCACGCCCCGCATCCTCGACGACCAGCCGCGCCGCGTCTCCCGCCCGCGCGCACGAAACGCGGACGGTCGGCGAGCCCGAATGACGGAGGGCATTCTCGACAAGGTTCGCCAACGCCTGCGCCAGCAACTGCGAATCGCATGTCCACGGAAGAGACGCGGCAGACCCCTCTGCCACCGCAAGATCGATGCCGCCCGCGCACGCCGGAGGCAGAAGTCGCTCGACCGTCTCGCGCACAATCCCCGCCAGATCGGCCTCCTCCAGATGCAACGCCTCCCCCTCACGCTCCAGCCGCGCCAAATCCAAGATCTCCTGCACCAGTGCCTGAAGCCGGCGGGACTCTTTCCTGATCATCGCAACGAGCGGATCGCGCGCATCCATCAAGTCCGCCGCGCCAAGGATGCCCGTGAGCGGCGTCTTGATCTCGTGCGAGACATCGGCGATAAACTCGCGACGAAATTTCTCAAGCCTCGCAAGCGCGCGAATCTTCATCCGCTGTCGCCATGTCACGACAAAGAAGAAGACAACGCCCGCAACGCCCAGAAGCCCCGCAAGAACAATCACGGTCAAGGCCTTTAAGAACGGGAGCAGCATGTCAATCGAGGGACGTCCGACACCAATTCGGTAGTTGCCCGATTGCGCGACCTTGAAGATGCACGGGACGTCCGATCCGCCCGTCGTATCGTAAAAGCCCATGCGCCCGGCATCCGCGTCTTCCGACAGGAAGAAGACCTGGCCGTGGCAAATGCGCAGACGCAACCCCTCGGCCTTGCACGTGTCGCCAAAGGACTGAATCGCCTTAAAGTCGAGCGTGCGCAACGGCTCGGCCAACACGATTGCCGCAAGGTCGGCGCGCGACTGAAGTTCCTGTTCCGACCACGACTGGACGCTCCGCTGGTAGACGAAAAGCTGCCAAACGAACGCCACGAACACCGCAAGGAACGCCGCCGCCGCAAGCAACGGCCCGACCAAGCCCCATCGATCGCCTTTCAAGACGCCCCCTTTCAGCCGATGCGATAGCCAATGCCGCGCACCGTCTCGATGTGCTTCGCCCACGGCCCCAGTTTCTGGCGAAGCTTCGCGACCTGCACGTCAACCGTGCGCTCCGCCGCCGAACGCGCAAAGATACGCCCGCGATGGGCGACGAGCCGCACGAGGAGGTCAAACTCGCCGCCCGTGAGATCCAACGCCTTGCCGCGCAACGTCGCGCGCCGCGCCGCCTCGTCCAACACGAGCCCGTCCAAGTCCACGCCCTCGGTGACGGGCAAGCCCCGCCGCAGGACGGCCTTGACGCGCGCCAGCAAGACCTGACGGTCAAAGGGCTTCGTGACATAGTCGTCCGCCCCCGCCTCCAAGCCTCGGCAGATGTCCTCCGACTCCGTACGCGCCGTCAGCATGATGATGCGCGTCGCGGCCAGGTCGGGCGTCTCGCGAATCCGCCGCGCGACGGAAAAACCGTCCAGCCCTGGCAGCATCACGTCCAAAAGCACGAGGTCGGGATGTTCACGGGCCGCTGTCGCGAACCCGTCATCACCCCGACCTGCCATGAAGATGTCGCGGTAGCCCGCGCCTTGTAGCACCATCCCCAGAAGCGTACGGATGGTCAAATCGTCTTCGACAACCAGAATCTTCGCGGTCATCGCGGACGCGGCGCGGGCAGCGCCGGACATCAGACCCCGCCGCGGCCGCGCAGCGTGCCGTGCGAGAGGAAGCCGTCGTACTTGCGCACGAGGAGATGCGACTCCATGATGCGCAGCGTGTCAAGCGCGACGCCCACGATGATGAGGAGCGACGTGCCGCCGAAGAACGAGGCAATCGCCCACGGAATCGACATCCAGCCCATGAGAATCATCGGGATGAGCGCGACGATGAGAAGGCCCGAACCGCCGATCAGCGTGATCTTCGTCATCATGTCGTCGAGATACTCGGCCGTCGCACGGCCCGGACGGATGCCAGGGATGTACGAGCCGTCCTTCTTCAGGTTCTCGGAAATGTCGATCGCGTTGAACTGCGTCGCCACCCAGAAGAACGCGAAGAAGAGAATCGTCACCGCATAGACGGCCATGTGGAGCGGCGTCGGATTCGAGAGATCCTGCGCAAAGCGGTTCAGCGCACCCGAAATCCCCGTCGAGGTCGGGTCGGTGAACTTCATGAGAATCGCGCTCGGAATCTGGATGAGCGGCTGGGCGAAGATGATCGGCATGACGCCCGTGTAGTTCACGCGCAGCGGCATGAATGTCTGCTGCATCCCGTAGGTGTTGCCGCCCGACACGCTGCGGCGCGTCGTGTGAATCGCGACCTTGCGGACGCCCTGCGTCAGCATGACCGTGCCCATGACGACGAGGACGAAGAAGAGGACGACGATCGGGAGTTCGGCGATCGGAGCCGAAGCCTGAACGCCCGCCAAGCCGAAGTAGCGCTCCCACGCGCTGATCAGGGCCTCCGGCAGACGCGAGGTGATGTTGATCATGATGATGAGCGACGCGCCGTTGCCAATGCCGAAGGTCGTAATCTGATCCGCCAGCCACATCACGAAGAGCGCGGCGGACGTCATGCCGATCACGGTCATCAGCTGGAAGCCAAGACCCGGATTCGCCACGATCTCGACGCCCGCAAACGCCGGGCCGAGCGCGCCCGGATGGCTGAGCATCGTCGCAATGCCCCAGGACTGCACAATGCAGAGGACAATCGTGAGGTAGCGCGTGATCTGCGCGAGCTGCTGACGGCCCGACTCGCCCTCCTTCTTCATCTTCTCAAGCGCCGGAATGACGGACGAGAGAAGCTGAATCACGATCTGCGCCGAAATGTAGGGCCAAATCGAGAGGAAGCCGATGGCGCACTGCCCAAGCGCACCACCCGTGAAGACGTCGAACCAGTCGAGGAGGCCGCCGCCCGCCGCGCTCTGCTTGGCCGTCTCGATGACGGTCTGCAGCGTCCGCCAATCGACGCCCGGCGTCGGAATCTGGGAAATGAGGCGGCAGACGAACACCAGCCCAAGCGTAATGAAAATTTTCTTGCGCAGTTCCGGGATGCGGAACACGTTCGAAAAGCCCTTTGTCATCGACATGATTGCGTATTCTCCTTATTTGAGACTTTGGGTGATTATATCAAATGCGACGGCACGACGCAACCGTCCGCCGTGCGCTTTCAAGCGTGTTCCAGAGAAGCATCGTGATCGTCATCGGCCCGACGCCGCCCGGCACAGGCGTCATCGCCGACGCGACAGTGGCGCAACTCGCGAAGTCCGCGTCGCCGACCAGGCGGAAGCCCTTCGGCTTCGTCGCGTCAGGAATGCGGTTCACGCCGACGTCAATGACGACCGCGCCCGGCTTGAGCATGTCGCCCGTCAGCGTGTTCGGCCGCCCCGTCGCGACGACGACGACATCCGCCGTGCGCGTGAACGCCGCGATGTCTGGCGTGCCCGTATGGCAGAGCGTGACGGTCGCGTTCGTTTCCTTGCGCGCGAGAAGGACGGCGACCGGCTTGCCGACGATGTTCGAGCGGCCGATCACGACGGCGTGCTTGCCGCGCACGTCCATCCCCGAAAACTCGATCAGCTTGATGATGCCGTGCGGCGTACAGGGCAGAAAGCACGTCTCGCCAATGAGCATCTTGCCGACGTTGACGGGCGTGAAGCCGTCCACGTCCTTCTCCGGCGCAATCGCGTCAATCACCTTCTTCTCGTCAAAGCCCTTCGGAAGCGGCAACTGCACAAGAATCCCATGAATCGCCGGATCGGCGTTGAGCCGCGCAATCTCGTCGAGCAGCGTCGCCTCCGCAATCGTCGCGGGCAGGCGAATCTCGCGCGAGTACATCCCCGCCTCGGCACACGCCTTCTCCTTGGCCGTCACGTACGAGACGCTCGCCGGGTTCTCCCCGACGAGGATGACGGCCAGACCCGGCGTCACGTCCTCTTTTGCCTTCAGTTCCGCAACGCCGGCGGCGATTTCGCCGCGCAGGTTCTTCGCCAGTTCCTTGCCGTCAATCAGCTTGCAGGCCATTCGCTTCCATGCTCCTCTGCTCTTGAAGTTTCGTCAAAATCCGTACTGAATGCCAACCGAAATCGTGTAGATCGCCTCGACGCGCGTCTCCAGCCCCAGCGTCAGGTTCGCCTCGGCCCGAAGCGACCAAGAATCGTTGAGGTGATAGAACGCGCCCACGCCCGCCTGGGGGCCGACCTGCCCGTCCCCGTCCGAGACAAGCCAGCCGCGCGCGCCAAACGTGACGAACGGATCAAACGCCGAATAGCCGAAGAGGTCGCCGTAAGCCTCCCACGCCTGAACGTGCGCGAGCGTTCCCACGCCGAATCCCGCCGCATTCTCCTGCCACGCGACATCGCCCTCGACCGCCCAGAAGTCGGAGAGATAGACGCCGCCGCGCACGGCCACGCCCCCCAAGCGGCGCAGACGCGACCCGCCCTGCGGCAATGTCAGCACGCCCGAAACGCCCGTGTAGGCCGAGTCCGACGACGGCTCTTCGGCGGCAACGGCCGGGAACGACGCAAGGCTCGCGAAGGACACGAGAGACACGAAAAGCGAAAATCTCCTCACGCCTGATTCTCCTTGCTACTTCCGGACAATCCCATCGCCCGTGACGAGATACTTGTAGGTCGTCAGTTCCTCCAGCCCCATCGGCCCGCGCGCATGAAGTTTGTCCGTCGAAATGCCGATTTCCGCGCCCATGCCGAACTCGCCGCCGTCCGTGAAGCGCGTCGAGACGTTGTGGTAGACACACGCCGAATCGACATCTCGCTGGAACTCCCGCGCACGCGCCGCGTCATTCGTGACGATGCAGTCGGAGTGGTGCGACCCATGGCGATTGATGTGGTCGATCGCCGCGCGGACATCGCGGACAATCCCGACGTTCAGCTCCAACGCCAAGAACTCCCGCTCCCAGTCAATCGCCGCGTCTCCGTCCGCCGCCGCATGAAGCGTGACGCCCTTGTCCGCCGCCCAGGCCCGCACCATCGGCAGGAAGATCGGCGCAAGCCGTTCGTTGACGAGCAGACATTCGGCCGCGTTGCAGACGCCCGGTCGCTGTGTCTTCGCGTTGTCAAGAATCGCGAGCGCCATCGCGAGATCGGCCTTGTCGTCCACATAGACGTGGCAGACCCCCTTGTAGTGCTTCAGGACAGGGACAAGCGCGGCCTCGCACATTGCGCGGATCAGCCGCTCGCCGCCGCGCGGAATCGCGACATCGACAAGCCCAACGGCCCGCACGAGTTCCGTCACGGCCGCATGGTCGAGAATGTCGATGAACTGCACCGCCTCCGCCAAGTCGCCCAGCCCTGCGCGGACGGCCTGCGCCAGCGCGCGGTTCGTCTCGACCGCCTCCTTGCCGCCGCGCAGGACGACGGCGTTGCCTGTCTTGAGGCAAAGGGCCGCCGTATCGACGAAGACGTTCGGACGGCTCTCGAAGACAACGGCCACGACGCCGAACGGCACGCGCACCTTGCGAATCGTGATGCCGCTCGGCCGCTCCCGCACCCCCAGCGTCTCGCCAACGGGATCGGGAAGCGTCGCGACCGTCCGAACGCCCGCGACCATCGCGTCGAAACGCGCGTCCGTCAGCGTCAGCCGATCGACCAGCGCATCCGCCAGCCCCGCCGCCCGAGCCCGCGCGACATCGGCCGCATTCGCCGCCGCAACGGCCGCGCGCTGCGCCTCCAGCGCGACGGCAACCCGTTCCAGCGCGGCGTTCTTCTCGTCCGCCGAAAGCCGCGCCAGCTCCCCGGCGGCAGCACGCGCGCGCTGCGCCCGTGCATGGACATACGCCTTGACGTCTTCACTCATGCCCTGCTCCCTGCCATTTGCCGTCCACGTTCCCCGTCCGTCAGCGGGCCGCGCCGACGCATTCGTTTCGGTTGTTGTCGACGGACACGTTCTCGGCGCTCCGCACGAGCACGCCGCCGTTCCCCTTCTCGCGCGGCGCAAGACGATTTTTTCCCTCCTCGCGGACGACGTTGTTGCGGAACGTGATGTTGCGGCCGTCTCGGAAATAGGCCGCGTAGCCGCGCGGATTCGTGAACGAGCAGTCTTCGACGAGCAGGTCGGACAGGATCGGATTCCACGGCTTGCGGTCGAGCGGCTTCCATTCGCTGCCGAACGCAATGCCGGCGTAGATGTCGCAGTAGACGTTGCCGATGCGCCCGCCGGTGACGATCGTGTCCCGGAACGTGCAGTTGCGGATGACGACGTTCGTCGTCCCCACGCCCTCGGCCCAGTCCGTGTCCGTCAGCGACAGCTGCATGTTGATCGGCACGCCCGTGCCGCGCATGAAGGTCGTGTTCTCCACCGTCACGTTCGAGCCGAGGATCAGCAGCCGCCCGAAATAGTCCTCGTACCGGCAGTTGCGGATCAGCAGGTTGTCCGTGCCGTAGTGCCGGTCGAACAGGATGAAGGACGCGCCGTCCGCCGCCGGCAGGTCGCGGTCGAACGTCAGGACGTCACCCTCGACCTTCACGATCGTCCCCTGCCAGCCCGTCGGGCTGTAGTCGTCGCCCCGCAGTTCGACCACGTGGCCAACGCGCCCGCCGAAGAAATAGTTGCGCCGCCACTGCGTGACCTCCAGCGTCCGAACCGAACGGCGAACGCCGCAGGACGTGCGGTCGTGGAAGTTGTGGATGTCGTCCTGGTTCAGCGACGTCCGGCAGTCGATGAACTTGATGTGCCCCCGCGAACGCGCGACGTGATTCGCGTCGGCCGTGGACGAATAGGGACGCTTGCGCGCCAGGCCTGTGCGCGGCGGCGCGAGATTGACGCGAACGTTCTGCCAGTACTCGTCCGTGCCGTTCACCTGGAAGCCGAACCCGCGACAGCTCCAGATATCGATGTCCTCCAGCGTGAGGTGGCGGTTCGATTCGAGGTTGAAGCAGTTCTTGCCGTAGTAGTAATGGGCCAGGCGGTTAAACATCCCGACCTTCGCCTTGCGGACTTCCGCACGGTTGACGGCCGGCGTGTAGGCCTTCGCGTAGGCCTCGTTGAACAGCTTGCCGGGTTCGCGGACACCGGGATAGATCCGCGCACGATTGGGCGAGATCCACTCCGTGTGCGGACCCCAATGGCCCTGCGACGCACCCCACCAGGCCCGGTACTGCCCATGCTGAAAGCCGTCGCGGCTCTCGCGCATCCCGTCCATCGCCTGAACGGGGAACGGATTGGGGTAGTACGGATAGCGGTCATAGTCCACGAACTCGACGGTGAAGTACGAGGCGTTGTCGTTCTTCTCGTCCACATGGACGTCGACGATTCGCACGAACGCGCCGAGCGGGTCGCGCTCCCAGTCCCAGTCGATGACCATGTTCTGGAGCTTGACGCGCAGATTGTCCTTCAGCAGGAAGTTGCCGCCATCCGAATCGAGGAAGTACTGCGGTCGCACCGAGAAAACGGACGGACGACAGAAGACGAGCCGCGCCCCCGCGCCGTCGAGCGTGAAGTCCTTGAGCCCGTCGAGCACGATGCCCTTCGGGCCGTCGCACGGATAGATGCCCGGCCCGATCACGAGCCGCGCCGCGCCGACTTCACGACAATGGGCGAGCGCACGGTTGAGCGCCGCGCCGTTGTCGCGATTCGTCGGCGACACGCCGAAATCCGCCGCGCGAACGACGGCGCCGCCCGTCGCGTGGGGCAGCTCGACCTCGAATTCGGGGCAACCCGTGGGCATTCCCGCCTCCGGCTTCTTCGCGAACGTGTTGTACGGACGGAAGTCGCGCGAAGCGCGGACGCTCATCGACGGGAACCAGATGTCGTCCTTCGTCAGCCCGCACGACTCCGCCATGTCGAGCGCGTATTCGAGGCGGCCGAAATCGCCGTTCACGTTGTTCGTGCCGAACGTGAACTTGATTCCGCGCGCCTTGGCCATCCGGATGATCTTCGCGCTGGGAATCTTGTAGTTGGCGCTGATCTCCAGCGCGATGTGGTGCTTCGCCAACACGTCGAGCACGCGGTTGATCCGCGCATCCGTCCAGTAGGCGTCGTACTTCGCCTGCATCGGCGGCGGCAGGTACGTCGCGTTGGCGTAGACATCGACCGGCTCGTTCGTGAGGATCTTCTCGATCTGATCGACGAGGAAGTCCATCCATTCCTCCTGCGTCCGCCCGTTCAGCTTGAATTCCTCCGGACGGTAGATGCGCAGGGGAACGCCGCCGTCCACGACCGTCATCGCGTCCGTGAACATGTAGTCGAACTGGAGCAGCTGCTCCTTGGAGAACTCGTAGGGCCACTTGCGTCCTTCGCCCTGAACGCCCCGCAGGAACGGCAGTGGCGCGACTTCGGCGAGATAGTCGGCCGCCTCGGCGTCGCTGCGCAGCATCCGCCCCACGCCGCCCTCACCCACGTTCGGCGCAATGCCGTAGTTGATGCCGTAGTTGAGGGATTTCGCATGGGCCAGTTCCTTCGTCAGCCCGCCCTTGAGGTGGACGTGGAAGTCAATGACGGGGAAGTCACGCTGCTGGGCGCGAATGGCGCGGTCGGTCTGCTCGTCGACGGGCGGCAGGGTGTCGGCGGGATTCGTCACGCCGTCCGCCAGCGGCGTCAGCACGATGTCCGAAAACGCCACCTGCCCCTTCACGCCGTAGAAGACGAAATCGCCGCGCGAGAGCAGCTGGTCGCGATGGGCCGCGCGCCGCCAGGGCTTCGCGGGCTCCGTGTAGCAGACGACCGTCTGCCCGTTCACCTTCACCTCGACGTTCTTTTCGCGGACGGACAGCTCGAAGTCAAATGCCCGCCCGTCTTCGCCCAGCGAACGGTAGAGGTTGCGGACGGACGCGAGCGAGCCCGTCTTGCGCGAACCGTCGACCGGGCCGTTCTTGAAGAGGATTTCATACCCCTTCACCGCGCCATCGGAATGGAACGCAAGCCGTGCCTCGGCATCCGCGCCGGACAGCACCTTCGCCTTGAGCGTGAAGTTCCGCACGTTCTCGCCGCACG
>CAZWQY010000025.1:0-32735 GCA_964636295.1 uncultured Lentisphaeraceae bacterium
CGTTCGTCGTCCACGGAAGCTCGCCGAGCGACGCGCCCACGAGGACGTTCGTGACCTCGTCGGCATCAAGCCGCGAGAGGTCGTAGCGGCACACGAACCGGCCCGACGGCCACAGCTCCAGCTGGAACGAAAGCGGCGCGTCCGCGCGCCGTCCGAGGAGGACGTTCTGCCACGTCATCTGGAGCGTGTTGGAGGGCGTCGCGAAATGCCAGAACCGGCTGGGCGCAAGTTCCTCCGCCGCCGCGTTTTCGTTGCCGGCGATGCGCGGCCAGTTCACGCGCGGCACGACGCCGAGCGACGTGCACAGCGGCCACAGGCGCGGCGCGACGGGGACGTCGCGCCCTGCCGAATCTGCCGGGGAATCGCTCCCCGTCCCTACACGAGTTTGCAAACTCGTGTAGGGCTGATCCGCATGGAGATCGACCTGCCCGAACGAGAAGACGCGGAAGCGGGAAGCCGCGCTTTCGCCGACGCGGAACGCCCGGTTCGAGAACGAAAGGCAGAACCAGTCCGTTGCCGCGCCGCGCGCCTCCCAGTTGGCGCACACGGTCGCGCCGGACGGCGCGGCGAAGTCGTGCGCCTCGCCCGTGCCCACGCGCGTCAGCACGAGGCCGCGCGCGAAGTCCTCCGCCGTCAGCGTCCGCACAGCGTTCGTGGACGGGACAGTCGTCGCGACGGAATCCGGCTCCGCCCCCGCGTCCGCGCCGCTGACTCTCTCGACACGAGTTTGCAAACTCGTGTCGGGAGGGCGTCCCGGCTTTGCGCCCGCGAAAAGTCCCGCCACGGCGGCGAACGCGACCAGGAGGACGCGGCCCGCCGCCGGCTGGCTTCCGAAGAATCGTCCGAGGTCGCGCAGCGGACACACCCCCTTCTCGTGAAGCCTTGCACACGTCCACAGGGCGAATGTGCCGAATGCCAGCATGACAAGTGCCTTCGTCCAAAACATCGGAATCATGGCGTCACCTCAGCATGAAGCAAAAGAAGCGCGACGAGATGACGCACGAGAACCACGCCGCTAGAACGCCGGAGTCTTATCACGCGCCCCATGCGGATGACATGGGAACAGACGGGCGAAGCCTTCCCCGCCAGAAGACGTGTTCTTCTCTCGCTCATTCGGCTAATTCCCTCTTAGGGAAGTAGCCAAAAGTATATCATATATTTTTGGCCGCGATCTTAATTATAGCCAACGGAAGTTGCGCCATCTCATGGGTTAAATCGGAAGGCAATGAATCGGGAGAACGACAAGAGGCGAAGAGGATGAGGGACTGTGCGCGCCAGCGAACGGAGAATTGCAGGCAGAAGACCCGCCCTCATGGGAGCGTCTACCGACGGCGAGGCGGGGTCTCCAGCACCTCCGCCAAATACTCCAGGCGGTCGGCGGCGTAGACCATGCAGTTCACCCAGTCGCTGCCTTTGCGCGAGTCGAAGTATGTGGGGATCGTCCCGTCCGGACGCTGATGCCGCGTGAGGTTGTCCGCCAAGGCCTTCGCCTTCTCCCGCGCCAGAATGTCGCCCCTCTCCGCATAGGTCGCGGCAAAGGCGCTGATCATGTCCGCCATCGACGCGTCAATGGGCGTGTAGTAGTCGTACTGCTCAAGGGCCGTCGGCGTCTTCCAGTTCTTCCAGTCCATGTGGTGGATCGGATCGCTCCAGACCGTGAACTGGTCTTCGCACCAGTCCACGATTTCGCGGGTCAAATAATCCGAACCCGCACCGGCAAGGGCATAGAGATGGTGGAGCGTATCGACTGCCACGCCCTTCTGGAGATTCTTGTAGGCCGGCATCGGATCCATATCCTCGAACTGGCCGTCCCAGTTCCATGTCCTCAGCGGCCCGCTCTGTATGAACGCGAACGCGCGGTCACGCGCGTTCGTAAACGCCGCATCGTCCGTCGCGATAAACGCGAGGTTGAACATCCGCAGAAAATAGCGCCCCGGCAGCAATCGGTTCTCCCGCGTCGGCGTGCCGTCCTTCTCGCGCGCCTTCAGCGGCCATGTGCCGTCCGCGCCCTGAATCCGGCTATACGTGCGCGCGATCGCGCAGGCGGCGGCGCGGTACTTCTCCTCGCCCGTCGCGTCCGCCAGATCAAAGAAGGCGTTGGCGGCGTGGGCGGGATAGAGCAGCTTGCAGAGACCCGCGTTCTTGACGGAGATGTCGCGCCGCGTGCCCCAGTAGGTCGGCGGAAAGTGCGCAAACGCCGCGTCCGCCGGCTGGCTCTGGGCGATGAGCCAGTCCGCCATGCGACAGGCAATCGCCTTCGCCCGCGCCGCATCCTTCGGCTCGGCCGACGCATGCCGGCAGAGCGCGCGAATCATCGCGGACAGGGTCTTCGCGGGATAGCAGTAGAGATCGTAGCCCTCCGGCGGCTCGTTGTGCGTCAGCCAGCCCTGAACGTGCGGCATGGCGAAGACGGCCGCATAGACGCGCCGCGCGGCCTCGCGGTAGGGTCGCGCCGCCGGCGGATAAGGGCCTTTGAAGACGGCCGCGCGATAGAAACGCCGCGTGAACAGGCATTCCTTCGCCGTACCGACCTTCAGCGTGTAGTAGGTCGGCGGAAGCGCATCCCACACATCTCCCGGGACAGGCTTCCACGGATGCGCCGCCGTCCAACGCCCCCGCACCGTGCCCGCGTCGTCCGTCAGCGTGAAGTCGTAGGACGCACACCCCGGCACAACCGACACGTCAAAGGCCGGCGGATGGATAAACGCCTTGGACGAGCCGTTCCAAAACGGGATCTTTCCGGGGACGCCCGCATGAACGGGAACCTTCGCCTCCGCCCGCGCCTGTGCGTTGAGTGCCTTCCAGTCGATGTCCGCCTGAAGAGTCCCAACGGTAACCGCCGTCAGAACCAGCAACGCCCCACGTGAAAGATCCTTCATCTGCCGTTTTCCTTTCTCTTTTTCGTTTCTGCCGATCCGCCGCTTCGGCACGTGTCAATTGGCCTTAGGCACCGGCGGCGATGATAAGTCCGAGTCCCACGAGGAAGAGGACGAACATGGCGAGGTTCAGCGCGTTCGCCCGCGCCGGCGCACCCTTGAACTCCTTCCACACGAGAATGCCCCACAACGCCGAGACGAGCGTCGCGCCCTGTCCGAGGCCGTAGGAAATCGCCGTGCCGGCCTTGCCCGCCGCCACGAGGTTGATGCCATTGCCAAGTCCCCAAATGAGGCCGCCCAGCACACCCACCAGATGGACGGGCAACCCGCCCTTGAAATATGCCTTTTCCGTAATCGGCTCGCCCGACACGGGATGGCGCATGGCGATCGCGTTGAAGACGAACGTCGACGCGAAGATGCCGCAGGCGAACACGAAGAACGCCGAATAGGGCGTCATCATGCCGGCCTTCGGCGCGGCCGCCGCGAAGTCCATGTCCATCGTCTTCGCGACGAAATCATAGAAGAACGCCATCAAGACACCGCAGACGACGGACAGCGCGAGGCCCTTCGCCAGCGACCGTCCCGCGCCGCTCGACACGGCGGACGTCTGCGCGGCCTTCAGCTTGTAGGCGAACGCATTGCAGAGAATCGCCACGACGATAATGGCCACGCCGCCGAAGAGCAGCCCCGGCTGGCCCGCCGTCGCGCCCGTCGCCTGTGCGCGCAAATAGTTCACCACCACGCCGAGGACGAGCGCAAGGCCGATGCCCACGGGAAACGCCACGCTCATGCCCGCAATCGAGATCGCCGCCGCGAGCAGGATGTTCGCCGCGTTGAAGACGACGCCGCCCGCGAACGCGCTGCCAAGGTTGGCGGCGGAGGCCTGGGCGAGGTTCGGCAGGAAACTCCACGCCTTCGGGCCACAGACGCTGCCGAACGTCAGCCCGGAGACCAGCGCGAAAAGCAACACGCCGATCACGTAGTCCCAGTAGAACAGCTCGTACCGCCACGTCTTGCCGGCGAGCTTCTGGGTGTTGCCCCAGCTGCCCCAGCAGAACATCGTCACGACGCAGAACAGAACGGCCAGCGAATAGTTGTTGCAGAAATACATGGAAGACTCCTCGTGTTGAATTGGAAAGTGTTTTGACGGGACATTCAAATTTCCGCGCGATGCGGAATTGACGGCTGGGCGCCGGCGCGCGTGACGGCAATCGCACAGGCCTTCTGGGCAAAGTCGATTGCCTCGGCGACCGTCCGTCCTTCGGACAGCGCGGCGACGAACGCCCCGTTGAACGTGTCGCCAGCCGCCACGCAGTCGACGGCCTTGACCTTGCGGCAGGGGACGAGCGAGCCCTTGCACCAGCACCCCTTCGCGCCCATCGTGATCAGCACGTTCTTCACGCCCCGCCGCTTCAGCACAGCCGCCGCCCGTGCCGCGCTCGCGGCATCCGTCACCTTGACGCCCGTCAGCACCTCTGCCTCCGTCTCGTTCGGCGTGATCCAGTCCAGCAGCCCGTACAACACCCTCGGAAGCTTCGCCGCCGGCGCGGGGTTGAGGATGACTGGCACGCCCTTCGCGTGCGCCCACTGCGCGGCCGTCAACACCGTCTCAATGGGCGTCTCCAACTGCATCAGCAGGGCGGACGCACCCTCGATGTCGGAACGAAAGCGGGCGATGTCTTCCGGGCTGAGCGTTCCGTTCGCGCCCAGCGCAACGGAAATCACGTTCTGCCCCTTCGCGTCCACAAGAATCAACGCCGTGCCGGACGGCTCGTCCTTGTCCACGACCAGCTTCGCGACGATTCCGTCCTTCTTCAGCCGCGCGGCCGTCGCGCGTCCGAACACGTCGTCGCCGACCTTGGCAATGAACAGGCACGCGCCCCGCTTCGCCGCAAGTCGGGCGACGGCGACCGCCTGGTTCGCGCCCTTTCCGCCGGCGTTCATCAGGAACCGCCCGCCGGAAACGGTTTCCCCCGGCACGGGGATACGCTTCCCCGAAATGACCATGTCCGTATTCGTCGAACCTAAAACGACAATTCTCTTCATCCTGCGTCTCTCCTTTTTCGACGGATTATATCAAACGCCGCTCGTCAAAGTCCACTGATCTCCAAACGCTCGATTGCGCCGCGAAACGGCTCGCGGTTCCGTCCGCCGCCGATGAAAATGCGGCAGCCGCCGAAACCGCGTCCCGGCGACGGACGCAGCTCGGCATCGCGCCGTCCGTCAATCCACAGCCGCACCCCCGCCATGTCGCCCTCGACAAGGATGTCCTGCCAGATGTCGGGCTTGAGCGCCGTCGCACCGACAACGCGATCGACCTTGGTCTGCAGACCTGACTGGTAGACGCGGCTCAGTTCGATCCGACCGTTCTCGGTCAGTTCCATCTGAATGCCGTCGCTCAAGCCCTCTTGGAAGACAAGCGTCTGCCGTCTATCGAACGGGCCTTCCGGGCGGATGCGCATCACAATGCGCTGCGTCCCCTGCGGCCATGTCCGGCGCGGCAGCTCGAACACACCCGTGCGATTCCGAAGATCCCAAGAGGCGTGGCGCGCACCCGCGAGCGGCACGCGGACATTCACGACCCGGTTGTCGCGAACCGGCCGATCCTTCACTGGCGTCAGGAACTCGGCGTCGTTCCGAAGCGCATACCCGCCGCCGTCGCACGATGTCTCAAGCGACGTCGCCGTCTCGAGGATCGCGCGAGGGACGAGGCGACGCGACGTGTCAAACGGCCAGATCGACGCCGTGTAGTGAAGCCGTCCCGACACCGTCTCGACCAAAGCCCAGAACGTGTCGGATGCCGCCGGCTTCGGCGCCTGCCGCCGCACGACGACCGTTCCACGGGACAGGTCGAGCGGTGCGGCGTTCAGGGCGGTCAGGTCTGGCCCGTCGTAGTCCAGCCGCTCGCCGCCCTTGGACGCGAAATCGAGTTTCAGGTCGCGTCCGCCCTCGACCACGAACGCATGGACGCTCCACTTCGGATTCTGCCGCGTGACCAGCCCCTGCGCGTCCCACTGCCATGTCCGGCAACCGTTGCGCTCGTAGTTCTTGACGGCACGGAGGATGCGCCCGTTCGAGACGGACATCGTCAGTTCGCCGTCAATCTGATCCATCCGCACGACGCGCTGAAACGAGCCCTCAGCCGACTGTGTCGCGTCCAACACGGCGAACGGTCGGTCGTTGCGAAAGAGAATGGTGGAACGCACCGGCTCGGACGCGGCAAAGGCGAGGGACGCCGTCAGGACGTCGTTCGTCTGGGAGACCGCGAGGCGCGGACGAAAGTTGTCTATCAGACGATCCAAGGCGACGTTCACCGTCACGGCGTTTCGAATCCAACCCGTCACAAGATGGACGGACGGCAAAGCCGCCGTGCGCGGCGGTGCGCCGTCCGCCGTCTCAATCCGCAAACAGGGCGTCAAGCACAGTTCCTCCGCGTGTGCCGCCGTCGGCACCAGCCACTCGCACCGCTCGAAGTCCCGCCCCGAAAAACGGCGCGGCGGAAGGTCGGCAACCTTTTTCCCGTCCGTGCCCAGCAGAACGCCCCGAATCGACACGTCGCCGCCGCCGCGACGCGGCAGGGACATCGCCTCCATGCGCCACAGCGTGCCGACCAGTTCCTCCCGGTGGTAGGCGACGTTGACGCGCACGTCGTCCGATGCGACGTCCAGCCCCTTCAGCCCGTCGCAGTAGGCGTGCACGAGCCGCGTCATCCCTGGCGTGAAGGCGCAGGGCAGGAGCGCCGTCTCGCACAGATCGTTCCAGGTCGTGACGTGAATCCAGTCCACGGGACCGGCCGCCTTGCCGGACGCGAACATCCGATACAGCATGTCCATGCCGCGAAACGGGTGGTAGTAGTCGTTGTGGCCCTTCAGCCACGCGCCCCAGTAGCCGGGATGCAGCGAGGGAATCGCCCGCTTCCCGTTCGCCGCACACCAGTCGCGCAGTTCGCGGTTCGTCGTCTCGGGCGGATCCTTCGCGTGTCCGGGTGCGTCGAAGAAATAAACGGCGTCAAACGCCTCTCGGCACGGCTCGATCTGCCCGAACTCCGTCGGCTTGCGCGGCCACGGGTTCGCGTTGGCGATGAGATAGGGGTTGAACCCCTCCGCCTGCAGCCGCTGCTTCAGCTCGTTCCACATCTCCGGCTTGTGCCGAAGGAACGAATACGTTCCGATGACGTGCCGCCCGTTCACCTTCGGATAGTTCGGGTGATCGCCGAACAAGCGGAGCATCCGGACGATTTCGTGCGCAAAGTAGTCCGCCGTGCCGCGCCCGTCTAAGCAAATCGCCACCTTGAACGGCGTCCCGCTCGCCGCGTGGAGATAGCCGGGCATGTCCCAGCTTGAGTTCATGCGCGACTTGGGCGGATTCGCGCCGAGGTCGACGAGCCAGCCGTCAATGCCGTTCGCCATCGCCAACTCGATCTCCTTCCGGTCGCAGACGCCCCGCGACTCGCGTTCGTCCACGTGCGTCAGCGGAAAGTTGTAGAAGTCGCCCGCCGCGAGCGACGCATTCTCCGGCTTGTACCACGGCACGTAGTGCGCCCACGCCATCTTCCGCCCGGCGATCTCGCCGTTCCCCGCCGGCGGACGCACCATCAGGTCTTCCAGCGTCCGCGTCGCCTGCGCCGGCGAAACGGCGAGACTCAGGAGTTCGTGCGGGCCGTTCGGGTCATCTGTCCACGTATTGTTGCCGTGGTCGTCCACAACGGCGAACGTGCCGCGCGTCCGCGCAAAGAGATCCTGCCCGCCGCGAACCGCCGCGTAGACCGTCGTCTCGTCCCAGCTCTGCCGCCCGTTCTTGTCCGCCTGTTCGAGCGAGACGGCAAACGCATCGCGCACGGGCGAGCGTTCCGCCGGCAGTTGCGCGACGCGCGTGCCCGTCCGAATCCGGTTGCCAAGTTCCGCCGGCGAGACGACGATCCGTGTCGGCCAATCCGAAAAGACGGCGCGCGCCGAGGCGGCGTCCTTGTAGACGTTGAACTCCCGGCCGCCGCGCGCATAGCCAGCCATCGCATAGAGCGCCTTGACCTTGCGCGCGACAAGCGTTCGTCCGTCCAACGGCGAAAGGTCGTCCGCCGGGGACGCCAGCAGGTCGGCGAGATTCGTGAAGAACCCGATGGCGCAGATCGTCACGCTGCCGTCCGGCGCGGCGGCCAACGCCCGACGATAGACGCCCACCGCGTCCGGTGCCTCGGCCGACGTCGCGTGGCGGATGTCGGCGGCATATTTTTCGGCCAGGGCTTCCGGCCACTTGCGCGCGTGCATCTGGTCGTCGATCGCCACGCCGCCCGTCCGTACGCAGCCGACGGGGAGCGCGGCGCGACCGTAATGCGCATTGACGATTTCGATCACCGGCACACACAGGGGCGTCCGGTTGCAGGCGACCGTGGCCAGAATCTCCGCCTCGCCGCTGTCCGCCAGCGTATGAAGGATCGCCAAGGCGCCAATGTCGTCAAAATCCGGACTCGCGTCCGTATCCAGAATGAGACGGACGGCCGCCGCGTCCGCCCGCGCAAGGCCGAGGGCAAGAACCGCCAGCACGGCAAAGGACGTGATGCAGGCCGTCTTCTTGAGATTGCTGAATTTCATGCGTACACGCTTCTCCGTCAGCGAATGAAAATGCCAAAGCCACTCACGTTGGACGGGTCGAAGTTTCCGCCCGCCGACTCGCCCCATGTCAGGATGCGCGAATCGAACGGATCGTCGGGCGTTCCGTAGCCCGCAGACGCCGCGCTCCGCGCAATCCGAACATCCGCCGCATCAGCCAGCACGCCCCGGCAGACGACCGGTTCGACAGACGACGAAACCGACGAACGAATCGCCACGCGAAAGCCATTGTGCGTGTCACTATTCCCCCAGGGCACCCAACGCCGCCGTGCGACGCGACAATCGGAAACGGGCTGGTCAAAGCCGCCACCCCGGTAGACGACATTGCCGCCAGACCCCACGTACGGGTCTATCCCACCCGGCGGATTCGAATTATACCAGTCGAGCGTACATTCCCGGACATTGCCCTGCATATCGTACAGACCAAAGGCGTTCGGCAGCTTCAGGCCAACGGGATGCGTCTCGCCGTCCGCATTTTCGGCATACCAGGCAATCGCATCGATCTCCGCCCAAAAGGCCGCCGAACTGCCCGCCCGCGCGGCGTACTCCCACTGCGCTTCGGTCGGCAAATCAAGCGCAAGCCCCGTGCGCGTCCGCAGACGGCCGAGACACGAATCGGCAGTCGGAACAACCGTTCCGTTCGCCTCTGCCGACTGCCCTCGCGCCAACTTGAAACTGCAGCTGTCCGCCGGCCGAAGCACGGAATCGTCCGCCGAGGAAAAGGCATTCGTAAAGGCGCCGTTCATCACGAGAAGAATCTGCCGCTGCGTGATCGGATAGATGCCAATCCAGAAATCCGTGCTGAACGAAACATCGTGCTGGTATTCGTCTCCGTTTCTGCCAGTCTCGCTTGTCGGCGAACCCATCGTAAAACTTTGCTCCGCCGCCGGAATGCGCCGCAGAACAAGCTTTTCCGTCTTGTAGAGGCTGTTCGTGACACCGCCGGGAACGTCTTCGGCCGACGCATAGTACGCCGTTCCGCCCGCGCCGGAGAGTTCGGCGACCAGATAGGGCGGCTCGTTCCCCGTCGGCCAGAGCGTCAGCTCCACCGCCAGCGTCCCCGCCGCAATCGGGTCCGCCAGCCCCTCGTCAGAGGGCGGCATCCAGCGAAACGAATGTGCGCCTGCGGCGACCTTCTTGTTCACGTCGCCGATGAGATCCCCCACCTCCGACGACGGAATCCGCACGTTGTCCCGAAAGAACGCCGCCGTCACAACCGCGTCCTCCTCCGTCAGGACGTAAGAGACCGTCACGCACCGATTCGCCGCGTCAAAGGCGAGCGAAACGCCCGCCGACGATAGGGTCGGCGCACCGTGTCCGCCTACGGCCGCGACCAGGCCGACCGATAGGCAGAACCTCCTGAAAACTTCTCTGACCGTTCCCATGGCATTCCTCCTTACGGCAGCGTGATCAGGCAACGCGCACCATACGACGGCGAAGCAGCTCTCCAACCACCATTCTCCGCAACACGACACGAGATCCGGCACTGACTGCTCGACTTTTCAAAGCTTCCGCCCTTGAAGAGGATTCCGCCGTTACCGTCCATAATCAGCGGATCCACCCCATCGCGCTCATCCAGATTGTCCACGAACTTATCTCGAACAACCTCACAGACATTGCCCTGCATGTCGTAGAGGCCAAAGGCGTTTGGCTCCTTCAAGCCGACCGGGTGCGTCTCGCCCTCCGCATTCCCGGCGTACCAGGCAATTCGGCCCAGCCGTTCGCTGGTCGTCGTGTTCTCGATGTCTAACCCCGTGTAGAGCGATGTCGCCGTTCCGGCCCGACAGGCGAATTCCCACTGGGCTTCGCTCGGCGCATTGATGTCCAACCCCGTCGCATCGTGAATCTTCCGCAACAGAGAATCGAGCGTGGGCCGTTTCGCGCGCGAATTGCACAAATCCCCGTAGAGCGATCTGAAACATCCGCCATTCACCGGACGAAAAGCCGAATCCTCGCGGTTCGTGAACGTACACGCACTCAAGTCGGCGCCGACAAGTGCCCCCCGCCGCTGCGTCACCGGATAGACGCCGATGTAGAAGTCATTTGTCAGCGTGACGAAATGGACATCTTCGGCATACGAGCTTACCCCCGGCTCGGCGGCCGGCGCCCCCATGCGAAACGTCTTGTTGCAGGCATGAATCTTGCGCATCAGCAGCCACTCCGTCTTGTAGAGGTCGTTCGTGACGCCGCCGGGAACGGCCTCCGCGCTCGTGTAGTAGCGAATCTCCTTCGTGCCCGACAGATTGGCGGCGAGATAGTCCGGCGGACATTCCGGCCGCCAGGCCGTCACGACGGCCGTCAGCGATTCGTCGGTGATCAGAAGACCCGGCAGATCCTCGTACACGTTCCACGTAAGCGTGTGCCGACCGTCCGTCTCGACGAGACGGTTCACGTCACCCGACAGGCTGATGAGATTCGCCGCGCCGACGGAAACGCCGTTCGTTCGAATGTCCACCGTCACAATGGCCGGCGCACCGCTCAACGAATAGGCAATCCGCGCCCGCTGCTGGCCGCGCTGCGTCATCGTCACGCTCCCCGCGTCAATCGTTGGGACATCGGCATCCGCCGCGACAGTCAGCGAAGCAACCGCCGCCAGTACCATGAATCCGCGCATATTCGCTCTCCTTGCCTTGTTTGTGTCGTGTACAAATGGGAGATCGCTCTCCCAACGTGTACAGTATAGCACAGGCGAATAAACAAAAAAGCAAGGATTGCGCAACTTACTTCGCAAGCCTTGCGCAAGAACCAACAAGCTGCGCCGCCCGCCAGGCGCGCGGCGACAGACCCGTCGCCTGCACAAAAGCCCGACGGAAGTTGGCCTCCGTCCCGAAGCCGCACAGGCTGGCAATTGGCCCGACGGCCTGCCCGGCACGACGAAGCAGTTCCTTGGCGCAGTCGATGCGCTGCGCGTCGATGGCCTCGAAGATGCCGCTGCCCGTCGCCGCACGGAAACGCATTTCGGCCGACCGCCGCGAACAGCCGAGGACAGCCACGACATCCGCGACACGAAGGCCGGCGGATGCCTGCGTACGGATGAACTCGACCGTACGGCGCACCGCCACATCGCTTCGGCGCAGAACCGTCGTCGAGGCGCGGCGAACGAGGCGGCGTTCGGGGAAGCGCACGATGCGGTCGCCGCCACGATCGCCCTGCGCGAGGCGGGCGACGAGTTCGGCGGCGATGAAGCCGCTTCCCTCGAAATCAGGCTCGACGCTCGTCAATGTCACGGGCGCGCGCTCGCAGATGTGCAGGGCGTTGTCAACGCCGGCGAGCGAAACGTCGTCCGGCACGGACAACCCCAGCTGTGCGCAAACCCCCAGCAACTTCGCGGCCAACCCATCCGTCGCGGCCATGACGGCGCAGGGACGGGGAAGTTTCGCCAGCCACGCCCCAACCCGCCGAAGCGACTCGCCCGCACGACCGGACGACGCGGCGAAAACCGAAGCGTGCCGCCCGTTCGTCGCCAGCGTCTCGACGAAGCCGTCACGCCGCTCCTCGTCCCACCGCTTCGGCGGATCGAAGCCGACATAGCCGAACGACCGTCGGTCGCCGCCACGCAGCAGTTCGCGGGCGACCATCGCGCCGGCCTCGAACGAATCCTGGCAGACGCAGACGCCGCCCCATGTCGGATCGCGATCCAAGCAGACGACCGGAATGCGACGGAAACGGCGAATCGCGTCGCGTGGCAGGTCTTCGCCGTATTCGAGAATGACGCCAACCGGTTTCCAGAAGCGCACGATCTCCTCGAACGGCGTCTGCCGTCCCACACCCTCGACGGCCTGCACCATCCAGCCGTTCGCGGCAGCGAAGCGCGAAACGCCGGCAAAGCGCAACTGCGCACTCGACAGCGAGCCAGCCGTGAAAAAGAGGAGCGTGGGCGCGGTCTTCATGCGGGGTTCTCCCGTTTGGCCGACGCGCGCCCGACTGAAAGGCTCACGAGCATGCTGGCCGACAGGGCGACGCCGGAAACCTGAATCTGAAGCGGCAGCGGAAAGGCGTAGATGATGGCCGCGACCGGAATCCACAGCACCCAGTTCGGCAGGAGCAGCGGCAGGACGAGTTCACGGAAGAAGCGACGCGGCCAGGCGCGGCGCGTCCGCGTGAACGAGAAGTCGCATCCCATCCAGAGAAAGAACGCGCCGTTGGCGGGCGCGACGACCAGCACCGTCCACACAAACTGGTCAACCGCCGTCTTCAGCAGCACCGTCAGCGGATCGACCCCCGTGCCGAAGAGCGCGGCCTGAAGCGCGTAGAATTCGTTGCACACAATGCCCCAGACGGCGCACCACAGGCCCTGCGTCCATGCCACGGCAAGCGGATGCGCGGGACGGAGGGTGCGCAGGGACAACAGGAACGCGCCCGGTATCACGCCGGCGAAGACGAGACGGTTGAGGAACGCCGCCGCCCACCCGCTCTCCGTCTGCCAACGCGCAATCGGCGCCAAAGCATCCGCCACGCCCGGTACGAAGTAGTACGACAGAACGAGAACGGCAGCCAACGACCAGAGCACGGCCATTGGCACGACGTTGGCCCGAATGGACGCCCACGCCATCCGGACAGGGCTTTGGCTTACTCCACCCACGGAAGAAGCGCGATGCGCAGCTGCGAATCCGAAAGGGGTACGAGCGTAACCGTCTCCTCCGCCGTGCAGACGGCACGATCGACGGGACTGTGCGGCGGATCGATTGCCCGTCCAGGCGCATCCGCGCGCAGATAGCCGAGCGGCAGCATATTCGCCCACCAGTTGTTCTTTCGGGGGCCGAAGTCGCCGTCGGCGCGTTGCGACGCCAGGGCGGCCTCACCTAGGGGCAGGATTTCAAGGGCATTGTCACGCAGGGATTCAGCCGCACCACAGACGCCGCACGTCAAAAGAGCCGACAGGAAGAGGAGTTTGTTCATGCGCGTCATTCTATCAAATTTCCGCGCCCGCGCGCAACCAGACGCGCCGCCACACGACCAGGCTTTCTCACAACGGATTTTTAGCGACCGACCAGTCAACCACATAATCTTGCTCATCAAACTTGAGACCTGCCGATTCGAGCAGAGTCCTCCATTTGCTGTTCCTGCCACATGGTCGTTTTCTGCTGAAGAAATGCAGAATGCCACCAAACGATCCTTCATTCCCTCCGCGTCGCGCAATAAGCTTGGCCAACTGCGTTTTCCCCACCCAGAACTCGCCACCACCAGCCGTCGGCCTGATCTTTACGGAATGCCGCCCCGTAGGAGTACCCTTTTTTATTCGCGGGACATTAACGGCAGAGCCATCGTCCTGGTAGATAGCAAAGTCATCCTTGTCGAAAAGCGGAGCGAGTTCAAGCATGATCTTCTTGGCCTTTTCCGGTTCGATCAAATAAAACTCGGAATTCTTCACCTGCTTCGTCTTAGCAACGAGCTTGATGACATTATGAACGGCCTTTTCAAGTTCCTTCCACTTGCTGGTCTCGACTTTTATGTAAACACTTAACCAAGGATTGGCAGTGAGCATTGGGCGCATCCTTTTTTCGACATCGTGCGCGCGCCCAATCTTCACACCCCTTCTGAAATGGCTATCCTTCAGGATATAAACAAACCCTTTTTCCGACATGACACAATCCTCTCCGTCGTTCTCACGGCGGCATTATATCAAATTCCCAGCGCCTGCAGCCCTTGAGATGCCTCTCCCCCTGTTCTATTCAAACAGATACTGAACAAATTATCCCTACACGAGTTTGCAAACTCGTGTAGGGATGGTATAATCATCGCCATGAACAACATGACAAGCAAGTCAAGTTCTAACATGCTGACGCCGACCTTGTGGAAGACGTGTCGCGTCGTGGCCAATCCCGTGCGACTTCGCATCCTGCGAATTCTGATGAAGAAAAAGGTCTTGACGGTCATGGACATGGTGCAGATGATGGACATGCCCAAAGGGACTATCAGCCTCTATCTCAAGGAATTGCAGGCGCGTGGACTCATCCATGCGAAGCGGAAATCCGTCAACGTGTTCTACGAGTTCAAGTCCGACCCCATTGTGCCTCAAGCCGCGAAGATCATGGACATCGTCACAGCATTGTTTCGAGGAAAGGAAAGCGACAAGGACATCATTGCGCTCTTCTCGGCCTTACGCACGTCGAATGCCGTAAAAATGCTGGCCTATCTGCTGAAAGACGGCGGATGGGTCGATTGCACGGCGCTTGGCCGGCGACTTCGCATCTCTCTCTTAACTGTCCTGAAACATCGGCGAACGCTCTGTCGTAATGGATTCGTCGAAATCGAAGCACCCATACGCCGCCGTGTGCTTTCGAGAATAAGAGCCATGCCCCATCCGTCCCCAGCCATCCGCAAGCTTTCTGATCTCTGCCTTTTCTGAATGGCACTATCCCTACACGAGTTTGCAAACTCGTGTAGGGATAGTGTACAGCGATCTCGCGAACAGGTTTCAGCTACAAATCGACACGGACGCTCCCACGATGAGATGCGGCACTGATTCGGGAAAGAGAATTTATAGGACAGACAAGGCGAGCGCGATGATCGGCGGCATCGTGAAAATGCTGAAAGCCGTCGTGCCGCTCACGACCGAAACGGCCGCATCCACGTCGCACCCGAACTTGACCGCAAACATCGAAACCATGGCCGCAACCGGCGCCGATGCCGCGATGACAAGCGCACACGCCATGTCCCGATCCAAATGCCCGCGAAAGAGCGACAGCACCGCGACCATCGTCAGCGGATAGGCTACCAGACGGATGCCCGACGCCACATACGCGGCCGGCAAGCGCACGACACGCCCCAGCCGCGCCCCAGCCAGCGAATAGCCGATGACAATCATCGCCAACGGCGTGTTCAGATTCGCCAGATGGTGGACTGGCGCAGCCACGCACGTCGGCAATCGAACAGAAAGCAGAAAGAGCGGAAGGCCCAACGCCAGACCGACCGTGCCCGGATTCACGACCGCCCGCCAGTCCCACGCGGCACGCGCCGTCCGCTCCATCGTCCGCACGCCCCAGCTCCACACGACGAGATTGAAGACGACGACATAGACAACGCCGAAGAAGACGCCCGTCTCGCCGAGAATCGCCTGTTCCAGCGGAACGCCCATGAACCCGGCATTCGAGAAGACCGCCGCCAGCAGAAGCGGCCGCCGCACATCCTCGTCGGCATGCCGCACGACACGCCGCGCCACGGCAATGACAAGCACATGCCCCACGACGGCAATCAGAAACGCAAGCCCTAGGCTCGCCAACATCGACGAATCGAACGGACGCTGGAAACTGTCAATGATCAGACAGGGCGTCACGACGAGCAACAGCAGGTTCACAAGCCCGCCCACGCCCTTCTCGTCGATGAGTCGCGTCTTGCGCAAGACGGCTCCAACGCCCATGAGGGCAAAGAGAACGGCGACCTGTTCGGCGACGAGGAGAAGATTCCGCACGTTCGTCCCCAGCCTCAGGCGTAACGCGCGGCAAAGTCGCGTGCGGCCTGCGCCACGCTTTCAAAGCGGATCGCCTGCCAGCCGCAACGCCGCGCACCCTCGCAGTTCGCCTCCACATCGTCAACGAAGCAAAGCTCGTCCACGTGCAGGCCGATGCGCGCCTTCAGAAGATCGTAAATGCGCTTCTGCGGCTTGAACATTCCCTCCTCGCCCGAAACGACCATCGCGTCCGCCAGCGCAATATAGTCCGCAAACGCCGTGCGGAAGCGCACGGCAAAGTCGGCCGACATGTTCGTGAGGATGCCGATCTTGAAGCCCTTCGCCTTCAACTCCCGCATCCACGCGAGCGTCTGGAGATTGCGCGAGCCCTCAAGGAAACTCGCGTAGTCCTCTTCAAGAATGCGCACCTTCGTCTCGTCCGACAGCGAAATGTCCGCATCCGCCCAAATGAGATCGTACATCTGGTCAATCGTGATGAACCCGCCGTCCATCAGCCGCCGATAGCGCGCAAAGCCCGTCTCCAGCACATTCCAGTCAATGCCGAAATCCGCCGCGCAACGGCGAACGCGCTCCGGCATCGTCGATGTCGTCATGACGCCGCCAAAGTCGAAGACGACGCCGCGCACCGGTCGGACACCGCAAATGCCATAGGACAGCCCCGCGCGGACAAGCACAGTGCGACGCGAGCCGTCCGGATAGACGAGAATCGCCGCGCCATCAAGAAAGCGCGGCCAGTTCTTCTTCGAGAACGGCCCGTAAGCCCCGCGCGCCGACAGGAACGCCGCCAGGTAGCAGTCGTGCGTCGCGGCGATGAAGAGGCGATGATTCCCGGCCTTTTCGACCAGCCACCGCTCGCAGGCATCCGCCGCCGCGTGGATTTCCTTCAGCCCCGGCAACTTCCCTTTCTCGAAATAGGTGAAGCACGCCGTGAAGAACTCCATCGACTGGAAGAGCTTCAGGACTTCAAGCGGATCTTCGTAGAAAAACGAGTGGTTGCCCAGCTGCTCGTCCGTCGGAATCGCCGCGTTCGCGAGACCCATGCCCTCGGCCAGGAGGGCCGCAGTCTCGCGCGTCCGCGTGAGCGGGCTCGAATAGAACGCGACGTCGTCCTTGAACTCGGCAAGGGCCTCGCCCAGCAGACGCGCCGTCCGCGCGCCCTCGCGCGTCAGATGCAAGTCATCGCCGAAACTCGGATCGTTCGGATCCATCTTCGGCCGCTCGGCATGACGAACCTGCAGAATGCAGCGCGCCCCCTTGCGAATCTCGTCTTTCAGTTCGTCAATCGTCAACTCGTTCATGTCCCGGACCCGTCACGCGCCTTAGACCTCGACCATGTACCCGTCGTCCGGATGCCACCAGACGAAGACCTCGTCATTCCACGTGATCGGCTCCTGATCCAGAAGAAACCGCGAATGCGGCTTCAAGGCCGAGACCCGAAGCTGGCTCGACTTGAGCCAATACTTCGTGTAGACCCCCTGATAGACGATGTCCTTGACGACCGACGGGAAGACGTTGATCGACGCGCCCTTCTCCGGCGTCGGCGGCGCCAGCGTGACGCGGATTTTCTCCGGCCGGACGGACAGATCGACGCGCTGGCCCACGGCGAGCTTCTTGTCGTTGTACGCCTTGATCAGCGGAAAGCCCTCGACCTCGATGTGGCAGTAGTCGCCTTCGACCGAGACGATCTCGCCCGAAAAGAAGTTCGTGTCGCCGATGAACGACGCGACGAAGCGCGTCGCCGGCGCCTCGTAGATCTGCGCCGGGCCGGCGAGTTGCTCGACCGTTCCCTTGTTGATGACGGCGATGCGATCCGAGAGGGACATCGCCTCGCCCTGGTCGTGCGTGACGTAGAGGAAGGTGATGCCGACCTGGTCGTGGATCGTGTCGAGTTCCAGAAGCATGTGCTGGCGAAGCTTCAAGTCCAACGCCGCCAGCGGCTCGTCGAGGAGCAGCACCTGCGGACGATCCACAAGCGCGCGGGCAATCGCGACGCGCTGCTTCTGCCCGCCGGAAAGCTGGTTCGGATATTTCCACGCCTGATCGGAGAGCTGAATCATCTCCAGGATCTTGTCGACGCTTTCCTCGATCTCCTCCTTGTCCTTCTTCGCGAGCTTGAGCGAAAAGGCAATGTTGTCCCAGACCGTCATCGTCGGAAAGAGCGCGTAGTTCTGGAAGACGGTGTGGACGCGCCGCTGGTTCGGCGGCAGATCGGTGATGTCGCGCCCTTCGAGGTAGATGCGCCCCGAATCGGGACGCTCAAAGCCGCCCAGCATCCGCAAGAGCGTCGTCTTGCCGCAACCGGACGGCCCGAGGAGCGAGAAGAACTCGCCCTTCTTCACCGTGAGCGAAACGTCGTTGACGGCGGTCAATGCGCCGAACCGCTTTGTGACGTGGTCGAATACGAGGAAGTCGTCTTTCATCGGCGCGAATTATATCATATTTGCCCCCCGCCGACAGACGGCTACGCTACACGCCGCCGCCGCGCGCGCCACGAGGGGGACAATGGCCGTGAGCAGGAGGACAAGCACCCAGTCCGACAGCGCGAGCGGCACGACGCCAAACATCCGTCCGCCGAAGGAGACGATCACGACCTGTCCGACGAGAATCAGCAGGGCAATGGACAGAAAGCCCCCGCAGCCCGAAAGGTCAAAGAATGCGCGCCCCCTCTGCGTACGCACGTTGAAGATGTTCCAGAACTGGAGCAGGACGAACGCCGTGAAGAAGAGGCTCAGCTCGTAGGCCGAAAGCCTCGGCACGGCCGAAGCCGAAGTCGGGTCGAGGGCGAACGCCGCCAGCCCCGTGACGTCACAGCGGCGGAAGACCGCCAAAAGCGCCGTGAGGAAGAGGGTGAAGACCAGCCCCGTGACGACGACGTCGATCCGCATGCGCGGCGTGAGGATGAAGGCCGTGCGCGCGCGCGGCGCGTCCTTCATGACGTCCTCGGACGGCGGCAGCGAGGCCATGGCCATCGCGGCGAACGTGTCCATGATGAGGTTCACCCAGAGCATCTGCGTGACGGTCAGCGGCGACTGCGTGCCGAAGAACGAGCCGACGAGCACCGTGAGGCAGGCGACCACGTTGACGGTCAGCTGGAAGAGGATGAACCGCTGGATGTTGCGGTAGAGCGAACGCCCCCACATGACGGCCCGTGCGATGGAGGCGAACGAGTTGTCGAGGATCGTGACGTCCGAGGCCTCCTTCGCGACGCTCGTGCCGTCGCCCATCGAGAGGCCGACATGCGCGGCCTTGAGCGCGGGCGCGTCATTCGTGCCGTCGCCCGTGACGGCCACGACGTCGCCGGCGCGCCGCAGGGCCTCGACCAGCCGCTTCTTGTCCAGCGGCCGCGCACGGGCGATGATCTTGATGGCGCGGGCGCGCCGCGCAAGCTCCGCCTCGTCGAGCGCGGCGAATGCGGGTCCCGTGACGAGCGCGTCAGACGAATCGCCGTCCGTCCACAGCCCGACCTGCCGCGCGATCTCGCGCGCGGTGGCGGGCGTGTCGCCCGTCACGACCTTGACGGAAATGCCCGCGTCCCGACAGGCGGCGAGGGCGGCCGGCACGTCCGCCCGCACGGGGTCGGCGATTGCGGCAACGCCGAGGAAGACCAGCTCGGACGCCGCCACGCATCCCTCCGCAATCGGGTCTTCGCCCGCCTCCAGAATCTTGCAGGCGAAGCCCAGCGTGCGCATGGCCTGACGCTGGTAGTCCAGCAACAGGGCATCGACCTCCGACTTCGAAACGCCGCCCGCACAGGAAGCGCACAGCCCGAAGACGATTTCGGGCGCACCCTTCACGTGCAGGACGCGCCGGCCGGGCCGTGCGGCCGAATCGACGACCGTGGCCATGTACTTGCGCTCGGTGCTGAAGGGCAGCTCGTCCGTGCGGCGAACGCCGTCGCGCAACGCGCGGCCGTCAACGCCCTGGTCGTGCAGCCAGAGCAGAAGCGCGCCCTCCGTCGGATTGCCGAGAACCTGCGGCGCGGATGGATCGGCGAGGTTCAGCGAGGCCGTCGAATTGGCGGCGATGCCCTCGCGCACGAGGGCTTCCGTCTCCGCCGCCGAGCCAAAGAGGCGCACGTCCTGAACGCGCATCAGGTTCTGAGTCAGCGTCCCGGTCTTGTCCGTGCAGATGACGGTCGTCGCGCCCATCGTCTCGCAGGCGTGCAAACGGCGCACGAGAAGCTTCGCCTTCAGCATGCGCCGCATGCTCAGCGCGAGACTCAGCGTGACGGCCATCGGCAACCCTTCGGGGACGCTGACGACGACCAGCGTGACGGCCAGCATGAGCGACTGCAGGGCATAGGACAGGATGACGGTAAACGGAACGTCGCCCAGCGTCGCGACGGGATGCGCGCCGAGGAAGCAAACCAGCCGCCCGACGAGCACAAGCGCCGCCAGGACGTAGCTCACGCGCGAAACCAGGCGCGCCAAGCCTTCGAGCTGTTCGCCCAGTGGCGTCTTCTCGCCGTTGTCGATCTGGGCGGCGACAAACGTCTTGCCGCTCTCGGTCGCGTCGCCGACGGCAAGGACGCGCATCGTGCCGTGCCCCTCCATCACCTTCGTGCCGCGCAGCACGTGGTTCGACGGGAAGGTCGCGTCGCCGTCGAAGAGCTGCGGATCAACCGTCTTGCGGCACAGCGGCTCGCCCGTGAGCGTGGACTCGTCCACGCTCAGCGAAACGGCGTCCAGCAGTTCGCCGTCGGCCGGAACCTCGTCGCCCGCCGTCAACACGACGACATCGCCGACGACCACGTCGCGTTTCGGCACGCGCACCGTCTCGCCGTCGCGCACGGCCAAGACCGGCTCGTCGTCGTTCACCTGGTTGAGCAGGTCAAACTCGCGGCCGGCGCGTCGCTCGAAGAGGAACGAAAGGCCTGTCGCGAGCAGAATGGCCACGAAGATGCCGACCGGCTCGAAGAACGCGGCCACCCCCTCGCCCAGCGCGGCGAATTCGTAGGCCGCGACGCCAAGCGACAAACCGCCCGCCGCCAAAAGGATGACGATGAGCGGATCGGCGAACTTCGCCAAAAACTGCCGCAGGGGCGACTCCCTCGGCGGCGGCGTGAGGACATTGGCCCCGTGCGCAGCACGGCTGGCCGCGACCTCCGCCGCCGTGAGGCCGGTCCGGTCGGCGGACGGCGTCATTTCGCCGTCTCGGACGCCTTCTCGTCCTTCTTCGGCTCTTCCTTCGTCTTGACGAGATCCACGCGGGTCTTCATCATGTTCTCGGCCGAGTAGGACGAGATCGTGAAGATCCACTTGCCGTCGTCAAGCTTGAAGTAGCGATCCGTGCCGCCCTTGACCGTGTTGCCGACCGTGGCGACGCGCGTGACAGTGTTCGACCCCTCCTTCACGCTGACCGTGTAGACGAAGCCCGTCGAGAAGCCCAGTTCGGCTTCGGTGAGCTTCGGATCGGCGACGGCGTTGAAGTCGAGATACGCGAGCGCGGAGTCGAGCGAATACGTCTTGGACGTGTCCAGCTCCTCCTTGTCCGTCAGGCCCTTCAGCGTCCAGACGCTGTTCGTGCCCTTCGTCAGCTCGACGACCTCCGCGCCGTGCTTGAAGGAAACCGCCTGGACGTCCGTGGCCGGAATCGAAGCGATGCGCGTGTTGCACCACGAGCGGACTTCGCCGTCAAAGGCGTCCAGCGTGTCCTTGACCAGCACCGTCTCGCCGCCAAAGGCGACGTAGCGTCCGTCGGGATAGCTGCCGCCGTACATCGCCGCCGGACCCGTGGCCTTCTTCGCGTGCTTGTCGCCCAGCGACAGCGCGGCAAGTTCCTTGCCGTCCGCATCCTTGAGCGCGACCTTCGTCTCCGCGCCCAGCGCACGCCCGCGCGCGACCTGCCCGACCTTGAGTTCGGCAAGCTTCATCAGGTTCTCGGCGATCTTCTCGCGGTCGGCCGGATAGCCGTGCAGCGACTCGACCTTCCAGCCGTCCGCCGACGCGGCCAGCGTAAGCTTGCCCGCCTCGATGCGCGCGACGTCCGCGACGCGGAGTCCGGGAAGGATTGCCTTCCCGTTCAGCTTCGCCGCCGCCGGACGCGACCCGCGCTGCATGAAGTACGCCGCGCCGCCGAGAACGACGGCCACGCCCAGAAGTGTGATAAGGGATTTTGAGTTCATCTTGAATTCGAAATTAGGAAGTTAGACGTTGAAGAATCGACCATTCGCTCATTCGCTCATTTCCGCCTCTTCAGCCCCCGCAGGAGGCCGAAGAGGACGACGAGAGCCGGAATAAGACCGATGTTAACGACCTTGAGCGTGAGGCCCAGCGAGTCGATGTCAGCCGTCAGTTCCTTGCGGACGTTCTTGAGCTGCTTGCGCGTGTCGGCCTGCGCCTTGCGAAGCTTCAGGATCTCGTCCTGCTGCTCCTGCGACAGGATGAAGCGCTCGTCGCCGCTCTTCTGCTTCTGCAGGGCCTGAAGACGCTGCTGCGTCATCTGGAGTTCGGCCTCGAAGTCGGCGGCCTTGCGCTGCCACTGGCGCATCGCCTTCGCCTCCAGCTCGTTGACGACCGTGAAGGGCCGGTCGGTCGTGCCGCGACTGCGCACGCCGATGAGCTCTTCGCGCCCGGCGAACTGCTCGATCACGTTCGAGAAGAGCGTCAGATTGTCGTTGATGAGCTGCGGGATGCTGCCGAACGGCGTCTTCATCAGCCGCACGCAGAAGTCGTCCGCGAGGAAGTCGGTGTCCGCGAAGAGGATGACCGCGCCCTTGCCCTCGGCCAGGGCCTTCGAGACGTCGTTCGTGCCGTCCGGGCCCTTCGGGAACGCGGTCTTGAACGTGCCCGAAAGCCGCGCCGCGAGAACGCGTGCATGGCCGTCGGGGATCATGTCCTTCATGCCGCCGCCGAACTGGACGGCCATCCGGTCAACCGAGCAGGCGTTCTCCTTCGAGGTCGTGATGACCGGCGTGAACGTGAGATCCATGCCCTTCTTCTCGAAGACGAACGCGCCCGCGAACGGGAACATCACCTGCGTCAGGCGCGAGACGAGGAGGTCGCCCGCGTCCATGTTCGCCTGCGTCAGCGAGAGGAACGCCGGATTGTCGTCCACGCCGCCCTGCCCGTTGTTGAGCTTTGTCGCGGCCTCAAGGTCGCCCGTCACCTTCGACGTGTCGAACGTGACGCCCCAGGCGTCGAAAAGCCTGCCGAGCGTCGACGGCCCGTCCTGCCCGCCGCCCATCTGCATCATCATCGGATTCTGCTTCTGGCGGCTCGCGACCATGTCCTTGATCGAGAACGGATCGACGCACGCGATGAGCTTGCCGCCCCGGAGGACGAACTGGTCGATTGCGTAAAGCGTCGCGTCGGAGAGATTCTTCGCGTGGAGGAGGACGAGCGTCTTGACGTCGTCGTCGATTGCCGCGACGTCCGTCGCGACCGCGCGCACCTCGTAGTCCTTGCCCAGTTCGGCGAACGCCGCCCAGCCTTCCGGCGGACGCTGCCCCATCTGCATCATCATCGGGTTCATCTGCCCGCCGCCGAGGACATCGGGAAGAGACGTCATAACGCCGATGACCGGCTTCTCGGGCCACGCGACGCGCGTGACGAGGCGCGTGACGTCGTACTCAAGCGTTGATTCGGTGCGCGGGGAGAGCTGGCCGAGCGTCTGCTCGTTGTCGCCGCAGACGGCGACGACGCCGAAGTAGATCGGATTGCCGAACGGGTTCACCGTCTGCGGCTCGATGCCGTAGCGCTGCGCCCACTCCTCCGCGTCGGAGTCGGGCTTCGGGTCATACGCCTCCAGGACGACGTGGCCGCCCGCCGCGCGCTCGTACTCCTTGAGGAGGTTCTGCACACGCGCGGCGTAGGTCTTGAGCTGCATCGGCATGTCCGCCGCCGACGAGCTCACGTAGTACTTGAGCGTGACATCCTGGTCCAGTTTCGCGAGGACGGCCTTCGAGCCGTCGGAGAGCGTGTAGAAGCGCTCGGCCGTGAGGTCGGCGCGCAGCGTCAGGTTCGCGAGGATGACGTCCGCCGCGACGAGGATCGCCGCGAGAAGGACGAGGCCGACCGCCCCCTTCGACGCGCCGCGCCGCCCGTCCGTCACGGTCTTCGCGGCCGCGAGCATGAAGACGATCATGCCGACGTAGTAGCCGATGTCCGCAAAGTCGATGACGCCGCGCCGCAAGGCCTCGAAGTGCGTCAGAAGCGAGCAGGACGCCAGGCCGTTGACGATCGCGCTCGGCACGCCCCAGTTCGCGACGGCCGTCGTCACCGGGTCAAAGCCGACGATCATCAGCGCGAAGACGAGCGCGAGCGACACGACGAAGCCGATCACGCTCGCGCGCGAAAGGGTCGAGGCGAAGACGCCGACCGCCGCCGCCGCGCCCGCCATCAGGAACGAGCCGAGGTAGCCGCAGACGACGACGCCCCAGTCCGGCGCGCCCAGATAGCCGGCCGTGACCGCCACGGGGAACGTGAGCGCGAGGCCGATCGAGATGAACGCCCATGCCGCGAGGAACTTGCCGACGAGGGCCTGCGTGACCGTGATCGGCAGCGTGAGCAGAAGCTCCGCCGTGCCGTTCCGGCGCTCGTCGGCCCACGTGCCCATCGTCGCCGCCGGGACGAGCAGCAGATAGACCCACGGATGCCAGAAGAAGAACGGCGTCAGGTCGGCCTGGCGA
This sequence comes from uncultured Lentisphaeraceae bacterium, assembly GCA_964636295.1. Classification (GTDB taxonomy): domain Bacteria; phylum Verrucomicrobiota; class Kiritimatiellia; order RFP12; family UBA1067; genus UBA1067. The sequence continues at coordinate 24,523 of CAZWQY010000025.1, forward strand.
CGCTCGTAGAACATCGCGACGCCGAACGTCATGAAGCCGATCAAAACGAGGAACGCCACGAGGAACACGTACGCGACGGGCGAGTCGAAGTAGGCCTTGAACTCGCGCTTGAAGATTGCCTTGATGTTTTTCATCGCTTGATCAGCCTTTCATCGTCAGGTTGCGGAAGACGACGTCGAGCTTGCCGCTCGGGTCCTGCGCCTTGAGCTCGTCCGGCGTGCCGTCGAACTTCTTCTCGCCGTCGGAAATGACGACGACCTTCGTGCAGACGGCGTCGACCTCTTCGAGGATGTGCGTCGAGATGATGATCGCCTTGCCCTTCGCCGCCATCTCCTTGATCATCGTGCGGACGGTGAACTTCTGGTTCGGGTCCAGCCCGTCCGTCGGCTCGTCCATGATGAGAACCTTCGGGTCGTGGATGATCGCCGCCGCGAACGCCGTGCGCTGGCGGTAGCCCTTCGAGAGCGTCTCGATCGTCTGCCCCGCGACCTTCTCAAGCTTCGCCTGGACGATCACGTCCGCCACGCGCGTCGCGCCCGCCGCGCCCGCGAAGCCGCGCACCTCGGCGACGAACGCGAGGTAGTCGCGCACGGTCATCGCCCGGTAGCTCGGCGCCGACTCGGGCAGGTAGCCGAGGTCGGCCTTCGCGGCGAGCGGATCCGACACGATGTCGTGCCCGTTGATGACGGCCGTGCCGCCCGACGGCGGCAGGAAGCCCGTGATCATCCGCATGGTCGTCGATTTTCCGGCGCCGTTCGGCCCCAGGAAGCCCAGCACTTCGCCTTCCTTGACGGAGAAGGACACGCCTTTCACCGCCGGGAAGTCGCCGAAGCTCTTCTTCAGGTTCTTGACTTCTAGCATAGTTCGGTGTTCTGTGTTGTTATTCCAAATCCACTGTGTAAAACGGGGAGCGGAATCGCTTCCGCTCCGAGGATGCTGCATTATAGCAAATCAGAACGCTTCCGTGGCGTCCGTCACGCGCCGGTTGCGCTTCTCGGCGGCGCTCTTGCGCGCCTCGGCGCGCAGGGCCTCCGTCTCGTCCGCCGCAACCGCCAGCTGCGCGTCGTCCCACGCAACGAGCACCGTCTCGTAGTCGCGCGTCGCGCCCGCGAGATAGGCCGTCACGTAGCGGCCCGCGCCAAGGTCGAACGTGTAGATCGGACGGCACCAGCTGCGCGGCCGCGCCCACGTCTGATACCGCTTCTCCAAGGCCTCGATGAGGTAGTGCCGCCGCCAGTTCGCGCCCGGATCGACCGCCTCCTTTGCGCAGGCGTAGACCTTCGCGACCTTGTGGGTCTTCGGCGTCACGTAGACGTAGTAGTCGTCGAACCCGGCCAAGGCCTTCTTCGGCGTGAACGTCGCGCGGAGGAGCGTCGGCTCGGACGCGTCCGCGACGAAGTTCGTGCCCGCGAACGCCTCGCCGAACTTGAGGCCCATGAAGCCCTCCTCGGCCTTCGCCGGCGCGTCGACCTGCGCCGAGATCGGGGAGGCGAGGCTCTTCATGCCCGTGTCGCCGACGGGATAGCTCTGGGCGTACTCGCTCGTCGTCGTCGCGAGCATGTTCCCGTCCGTGTCGAGCGTCGTGCGCGTCTCGCGGCGATGCTCGGTCACCATGTTGCCGTTCGTCGTCACCGTCATCTCCGTGAAGGAGCGCGAGACTGACCCGTTCTCGTTCGTGACGACCGACGCCTCGGACGACTTCTGCGAGACGTCCTTCTTCTCGTCGCAGCTCGCCGCCGCGAACCCGATGAGGGCCGTGACGGCGAGAACGCCCGCCACCGTGCCCGTCAGCTTCTTTCCGTTTTTCATGTTGCGTTTCCTTTCTTCGGTTTCCCGATTGAACGGCAACAGTATAGGAAACGGATGTTAACGGCGTGTTAACGGACGGACGCGCGCTCCCCGGCCGCCGTCTGCGCCGTCCGGAGGACTTCGGCGGCGACGGACGCGCTCACCCCAGCGGCGGACGCGATCGCGGCGACGTCCGCGCGGGCGATGCCGCGAATCGACCGGAACGCGCGCAGGAGCTTCACCTTCTTCGCCTCGCCGATGCCCGGCACCTCGTCGAGCGCCGACTCGCGGATCGTCCGCTCGCGCAAGTTCCGGTGATAGGTGATCGCGAAGCGGTGCGCCTCGTCGCGCAAGCGCGTGATGACCATCAGCGCCTGCGAGTCGCGCGGCAGCAGGACGTTCGGCCGCCCGTCGTCCAGCACGACCTCCTCCTGTCGCTTGGCGAGGCCGACGGTCGGGATGTCGGCGATGCCCAGTTCCGCAAAGACGGCGCGCGCGGCGCGCAACTGCGTTTCGCCGCCGTCGCAGATGTAGAGGTCGGCGCGCGGCGACGTGTCGAGCAGCGTCGAGTCCGGCCCGTAGCGGCGACGCACGACCTCGGCCATCGCGCGCGGGTCGTCGGCGCCCGTGAAAGACTGGATCTTGAAATGGCGGTAGTAGCGGCGATCGGGCAGCCCGTCCCGCGCGACGACAAGCGAAGCGACGTTGTGCGTGCCGAAAAGGTTCGAGATGTCCACGCACTCGATGACGCGCGGCGGCGCGGCGAGCCCAAGCGCGTCCGCGAGTTCCCGAAGCCCCTGCGCGGCCTCCTCCTCGCGCAGATGCGGCGCGCGACGGACGAAATGGGCCTTCGTCATCTCCTTGAGGGCAAAGAGCGTGTCGCGCCAGCGCGCGGCCGCCTCGAAGTCGCCTTTCGCCGCCGCGTCCTTCATGCGCGTCTCGACTTCGCCGAGGACGGACGGACGCTTCCCTTCGAGAAACGCGCACGCCTCCTCGAAGCGCGCGCGGTAGTCCTCGGACGAAATCTTGCCGAGGCATGGGGCCGAGCAGTGGCGAATCACGTGCGCAAGGCAGTGGCGATGCGCCGCCGCGTCGGGCGTGAGGCAGTCGCATTCGCGGATGCCATAGCGCTTTTCGACAAAGTCCTTCGCGGCACGGACGACGGGCGCGGACGGAAACGGCCCGAAGTAGCGCGCGCCATCGTCGCGGATGATCCGGCAGCACGTGAAGCGCGGCCAGTCGGCCGTCGGATCGGCCCGCAGCGCGAGATACCGCTTGTCGTCGCGCATGAGGATGTTGAAGCGCGGCTTGTACTTCTTGATGAGCGCCGCCTCGGTCAGGAGGGATTCGGCCTCGTTCTTCACCGTCATGAACTCGAAGTCGTAGACCGTCTCGACCATCGAGCGCACCTTCGGCGGATGCCGCGCCCCCGCACGGAAGTACGACGAGACGCGCCGCCGCAGGTTCTTCGCCTTGCCGACGTAAATGATGACGCCCCGGCGATCTCGCATGAGATAACAGCCGGGGCGATCGGGAACGGACTTGAGCCGCTCTCGGACGAGTTCCGTCAGACAAGCTCCTTCGCGGGCTCGGCGGTCTTCTCGACCGCTTCGGCCGCATCGGCGTCGGCCATCTCCTTCTCGCCTTCGAGGAGGCCTTTCTTGAACTCGCCCTTCGCCTTGCCAATCGAGCGCGCGAGTTCGGGAATCTTCTTCGCGCCGAACAGCACGGCGATGATCAGCACGCAAATGAGGATTTGCATCAAACCGGGTCTCATGTCTTGCTACTCTCCTTCTTTCTTGTGTTCTTTCTGTAAAAAGCGTTTGGTGAATAGGATACCGAATTTCGCGGCGGAAATCAAGCCGCCGACCCAAATCTTCAGCACATTTTATCTCTTTTGCGATTCGTCCATCAATGCCGTTCGGTTAATTGACGCGATTTCGTTCGGCTATTTGACGTGTTTCGGCCACAGCCACCCCCGCTTCACCATTCATTTATCCACGAATCTCACGAATTTTCACGAATTCGTGAGATTCGTGGATAGAAGCGCCCGCTAACGTTTTTAGCCACGGATTTCACAGATTTTCACGGATTCGCGTCAATTCGTGAAATTCGTGGTTCCAAAAAGCTGGGGCCTGCCCCTGCAGCTTCCGCTACTTGCTCACGCGGATCGTGTAGAAGCCGCTCGCGCCGCCCTTCACGGTGAGAGGCGGCGTCCACGGCTGGCCGTCGCCAACCTTCGTCTTCGGCGCGCCGTTCCGCATCGCGTCCAGCGTCGCGCCCTCGCGGAGCGTGTAGACCAGCCCCTTCCGCGTCGGCGCGGTCGTCAGCGACGGATTGGACGGATCGCCCAGTTTCACCGTCGCGCCCTTGGACGAGTCGAGCACTTCCTGTGCGATGGCCTCCTTGACCGTCGCGGACGAAAGATTGACCACGCCGCCGACCGCCGCAGGAATGTCGAGGAACGACGTGATGTCGTGTCCATGGCTCATGACCCTGACGGCCGCGCCGTTCGGCTTGACCGTCGCGACGCCCGTGCCGACCACGACCGTCACCTTCGCCGCCGAAACCCCGTCGGGGATCGTGACCTCGACGTCCGTGCGGCCGTCGCTCGGCGTGACGACGTAGCCCTTTTCCGCGTCGCCCGTCACCGTCGCGCCCGCATCCCCTTCCACCGTCGGCAGCGACGGCGCGGCGGTGCCCGTCCAGATGACGCCGTCCACCCACATGCAGTCCTGGTAGCCCGTCATCTCATATCCGTCGGTCGAGTACGACCAGCGCAGCGTGTGCATCCCGTCCGTCGCGAACGTCACGGAGACCTGCCGCCAGCCCGAATCGCCGTCAAGCCGCTCACGCATCTCGCCGTCCGCCGTGAACGCGGCGTGGTCGTAGGTGTATTGTCCACGCGGGTCGTGTTCGCACGATGTCTTCCACCAGAAGCTGAGCGTCCCCTTCCCGTACACACGCGCCTCCAGCCAGGAGGTCTGCTCCATGCCGACGGCACCGCTCTTCGCGACCGATTCGCCGTCCTTCGCCGTCGCGTCCTCCACGGGCGTCCAGTCCGCGTCGCCGCCCGTCGCGACCTGCGCAAGCTTCTCCTCGTCCAGCGCGTTTTCGAGCGTCAGCGGCTTCGGCTCGACGTAGGTGATCGTCGCCTCGACGAAGTCGCTCCCCTTCTCGCCCTTGACGGCATAGGCGAGAATCGTCGTCGTGCCGGTAATCGCAAACGGGCCTTTGTAGCGGTTCGCCTCCACGGGACGCGGCGTGCGCCCGTTCGTCGAATAGTAGATCGTCGCGTCCTTCGTCGCACAGGAGATGGAGACCGTGCAGCTCGCCGTCTTGAAGACCGTGCCGTCCGCCGGCGCGATGACGGGATCCTCCACGTCCTCAGCCTCCCAGACGGCGTAGAGCGTGACGACGCCGCCCGCGTTCGCGGTGAGGTTCGTCACCTTCGCGCCGGGCGCGTAGACGACCTCGCCGCCCTCTTCCGTCGCCCAGCCCTTGAAGACGTAGCCCTCGCGCACGAACGCATTCGTCGCGATCACGCCCTCCGCGTCGTACGCGCAGTCCGTCGGCTCGGTCGTCCCCGTGCCGCCGTTCGCCGAGTAGACGATCTGGTAGGCGTTCGCCCGCCAGTTCGCCTGCACGGTCTGCTCCCCCGTCATCTCCGCCGTGATCATCGCGGGCATCCAGCCCGTGAACGTGTAGCCCGTGACGGCGCCCGGCGCCGCGAGCGCGAGCGGCTTGCCCTCCTCGTAGGTCGCCGGATTCGTGTGCGAGGCCCCCTTCAGGTTCGTGTAGGAGATCCGCGAATGGACGACCGGCTTCTGCTTCATGCCTGAAGCGGCGTCCTTCGATTCCGTGGTGTCCGTCTCGCCAATCGCCTCGACCCAGTAGAAGTACGTCTTGCCGATCTCGCCCGTCGTGTCGAGGTACGTGCAGGAGCCGTTCGCCTCCAGCGTCGTCAGCTCCTTCGACGGGAACTCGTTCGTCGGGGCGCGGTAGATCTTGTACTGCGTCGCCCACGCGAGATTGCGCCACGTCAGCTTCACGCCCTCGACGGAGCTCACGGCCTCCGTGAACTCCGGCGACAGCGGGCCGAAGTGCGCCGTCACGCTTTTCGCGACGTCCGCCGTCACCGCGAGCGGGTTCTGCATCGTCTCGCCCGCGTCCCCCGTCCAGTAGAGGAACTCGTACCCGTCGTCGGGCAACGCCGTCAGCGTCGCCTGCTCGCCGAGCGTGTACGACCCCGCGCCGGAGACGCGCCCGCCCCCGACGGCCTCCGCCGAGACCGCAACCAGCACGCGCGCCGCCTGCGTGAGCGTGTAGACCTCGCCCGCGACGAGGATCTTGCCCGTCCGCGTCTTCCCCGTGTCGTTGTCCGTGTAGGTGAAGCGCACCGTGCCGCTGCCCGTGCCGGCGTCGTACCCCGTCACGATCGTGATCCACGGCTCCGTCACGATGGCCGACCACACGTCGCCAATCGAGGCCGAGACCCCGATCTCGCCCGCGCCCGCGTTGCCCGTCACCCAGTCGCCCTTCGGCGAGATGTCGAGGTCGTACCCGCGCTGCGTGATGTAGATCACCTTGTCGCCCACCGTGATCGTGCCCGTGCGCGGCGAACCGTCCCCCGTGTACTGTGCGACGATGTACATGATCTCGGCGTCGCCCGTGCCCGAGGCGTTCTGGTAGATGATGATCCACGTCTCGTCGGACGAGACGGCCGTCCAGGCGACGTTCCCGTCCGGATGGATGGAGATGGACTCCATGCCGCCGTCCGTCCCAAAGAGCTTGTTGTCGTACTCGACCTCCACGCCCCGCGCCCGCTGGCTCACCTTGAACGTCTTCTCGGCGATCCTGACCTCCGCCGTGCGCGGGTAGACCGTCTCGTTCGCCGCCGCCGCCAGCGTGGCCGTCCCCGGACCCACGCGGTTCGCCGCCCCAGCCAGCGTCAGCCAGTCCGGCAGCCCCTCGACCTTCCATTCCACGATGTCGTTGACCGTCACCTCCACCGCGACCGTCTCGCCCGCCGCCGCGAACTCGTACCCCGTCAGCGACAGCGCGGACGCCGCCGCCGGCTGCCGCACCGTGTGCGTCTGCGGCAGCATCCCGCTCGCCGCCTCCGGCGTCACCGTGACCGTGCCCGTACGGTCGTAGAGCGTCGACTGCGGCGAGACCGAGTAGACGACGTTGCCGTTGCCCGCGCCGCGCGTGAAGCCGGACACGATCGTGATCCAGTTCGCGCCGCTCGCCGCCGTCCACGGAAGGTCGGGCGTCGCCCTCACCGAGACCAGCCCGTTCGCGCCGCTCACCGCCGCCGTCGTCTCGGCGGGCGAAATCTCGAACGCGAGCGCCGTGCGCCCCTCCTGGGTGATCGTGAACGTCTCCGTCCCGATCGTCACCGTGCCCGTCCGCGCCTTGTAGCTCGGATTCTCGGAAACCGCGAGCGACACCGTGTCGCCGCCCCGGCCGTTCCCGGCGTCGACGACCGAGATCCAGCTCGCGTTCGGGACGACGCTCCACGTCGTGACCGCAAGGGCGTTCACGACGACGGGGATGACGTGCGCGTAGTAGTCGCGCGTCGCCGAACAGGCGTCAAGCGCCATCCGGCTTCCGTACTGGAACACCGTCACCGTGTTGCCGCCGACCGTGAACGTGCCGGAGCGCGTGGAGACCTCGTGCCACGGAGCGACCTGGTACGTCACCTTCGCCGGGCCCGTGCCGCTCGTCGGCGTCACGGAGATCCAGTCGCAGTTCGGCCGCGCCTTCCACGGCGAGCGCGTGTCCGCCGGCAGCAGCGTCACCGTCCCCGTGCCACCGTCGCGCTCCACCTCGACGTTCGTCTTGTCCACTGTCGCGCCCAGGCCCTTCTGCGAAATGGTGTGGACGTGCCCGGAGACGTACACGTAGCCCACGCGATCCTCCACGCCCGCGTTGACGCCGACCATGTAGGCGACGGGATACCCCGCCGCGCCGTTCGTCGCGTTGAGCGAAATCCAGTCGTCCGAGGCCGCCGCCGTCCACGTGCCGCTCCCGGATGTGACGATCGCCGCGCCGCCGCCGGTCTGCGCAATCTCCCGCGTCGTCGGCGTGATGGCAATGCCGTCGTCCGTCGCCATCGGCGGATTCGGCTCGGGCTGCGTCCAGAAATCGAGTTCCGAAACGGTGTACGTCGCCGAGAGAAGGGCATCCCCGTCCACATAGGAGAGCGTGTAGATGCCGGGCTTCTGCGGCTGCCACGTGTACGAGCCGGCCGTCGCAGAATCAACGACCGCCCGCCCATTGACGCTGACCACCGCGCGTCCGTTCGTGCGCGGCGCATAGCCGATCTGCAACGCCCCCGTGATGGGATAGCTTTCGCCGTGTACATGCCACGACACGTTCGAGACGACGGCACTGCAGTCAGCCGCCGAGCCGCTTCCCGT
>CAZWQY010000026.1:0-32453 GCA_964636295.1 uncultured Lentisphaeraceae bacterium
GTGCCGGGCCTTGGCCGAGAAGGGCAGCGCGTGGACGGAGAAGAACCTGTTCAACGGCGAATACTACGAGCACCACGTCCTGCCGCCGAAGGGCAAGATCGCGCCTGGCATCGGCGGCGGCGGAAACGCGAAGAACCTGGCCGACCCCGACTTCCAGCTGGCGGCTGGCTGCCTCGTGGATCAGCTGCTCGGCGACTATGCGTCGCGCCACGTCGGGCTTGGCCCTGTCGTGGACGAGACCCACGCGAAGACGGCCCTCGCGTCCATCCTCCGGCTCAACGCCAGCTCCAACGTGGGCGCGACCTACAACTGTGGGCGCGACTATGCGTTCCCGGAGGAGCCGGCCCTCAAGATGGCGTGGTATCCGAAGGGGCGGATGCCGAAGGTGCCGTTCCCGTACTACGGCGAGAACATGACGGGCTTCGAGTACGTTGTCGCGGCGAACTTGGCGCAGCGCGGCGACTTCGCCGCCGCCGAGAAGGTCGTGCGCGACATCCGCGCCCGCTACGACGGGCGCAAGCGCAGCCCGTTCGACGAGGCCGAGTGTGGCCACCACTACGTGCGCGCGCTCGCCGCCTGGTCTGTTCTCGAGGCGTACAGGAAGTGAGGAACCGGCCCTAGATGTCGTCCATGTCACAACGAGAGAACTATGCGGCCGCCACGGCCCTGATCGCGAAGTCGAAGCGCATCCTCATTTCGGGCCACTTGAGTCCGGACGGGGATTCGCTTGGCTCGATGATCGCCCTGGCGCGGCTGTTGCGGAACGCGGGGCACGAGGCATTCGCGACGGCCGATCCGAACGCCCTCGGCAAGCCGGGCTTCCTGGAGGGCGTCGCCGACCTCATCCCCGTGCGCAAGCTGCGCCGCGCGAAGCGGTTCGACCTTCTCATCGCCCTCGACAACAGCTCCTTCGCGCGGATGCCGCCGGAGGTGAAGGCCGTTGCCGAGAAGTTGCCGGCGATTTGCATTGACCACCACGTCACGAACGACGGGACGTTTGGCGACGTGCAGATCGTCGATCCGACGGCATCGTCCGCCGGCGAGCTCGTCTGGCGGTTCGCGAAGTGGAACGAGTGGCCGCTCGACCGCGCAATCGCCGAGGCCCTGTGGGTCGCGCTCGTCACGGACACGGGGCGTTTCGCCTACGACGCGACGAAGCCGGGGACGCTGCGCGCGGCGGGCGACCTCCTCAAGCATGGCGTGCGGACGGCCCTCATCAGCGACATTCTCTTCGGCAGCTTTTCGCGCAAGACGATCGGGCTGAAGCGGCTCGCCTGGCGGTCGCTGCACATCTGGAAGAACCGCAAGGTCGCCGAGGTCTCGCTTTCGCGCGACGATTTCCGCGCCGTGCGCGGCAACAAGGCGGACGTCGAGGACGTGATCGAGATTCCGCGCTCCGTCGCGAAGAACGAGATCGCGCTGTTCTTCTACCAGATTCCCGACCGCACGAAGGAGACGCGCTGCTCGATTCGCACGCGCGGCGACTGGGACGCGACGGTGCTGGCGGCGAAGTTCGGCGGCGGCGGCCACCGCAAGGCGGCGGGCTGCACGATCAAGGCGACGATGGGCTCGGCAAAGCGGCAGATGCGCGCGGCGGTGAAGGATCTCCTCAAGAGCGCCTGCCGCAAGACGATGCGGATACCGTCCGTCTAGGGCGTCTAGGGCGAACCTTTTTCGGCACGGCGGCGTTTCAACGATTGATGAAACGTCGTTTTCCTTTTCTTGCGGGGCTCGTCCTGCTGTCGGCCCTGTCGGCTTCCGCCTTCAACGGAAAGACGCTCTACCATTACGTCGCCTACGAGGCGGCGTTCTGGCCGAAGGACTGGCCGGCGACGGCCGAGAACTATCCGAAGGTCGCGCTCGCGCGCCTTTCGACGCTCCGGTTCGACACGCTCGTGTTCGCGCCGACCTTTGGGTTCGGGTCGATGGCCGCGAAGCTGACCTCGGCCGACTTCCCGACGGTTCAGCCGGCGGCGGACTCGAAGTGGCTGGCGTCCTACCGGAACGCGATGCCCGAGCTGATGAAGAAAGGGGTCGACCCGCTTGCCGAGACCGTCAAGTGGTGTCGCGCGAACAAGAAGGAGACCGTCGTCGCCCTGCCGGTCAACTTGCTCATCCACGGCCAGCGTCCGTCCGGCAAGACTTCGCTGGGATCTTGGCACGCCTACCTGTGGCCGTCGTTCAAGAGCCTGAATCCCGGCGCGCTGATGGACGCGGACGGCAAGACGGCGACGCCGTTCGGGAGCGCGGTCGCCGTGGACTACGGCAACGCGAAGGTGCGCGACGCCTTCGCGGCGATTGCCTGCGAGATTGCGGGGAAGTACGACCTTGACGGGCTGATGGTCGACTTCATGATGAATCCGACAATCTTCCGCAGCGTCGCGACGGGCGGAACGGCCGAACCCAAGGAGGTCGAGGCCTTGACGCAGATGATGCAGAAGATTGCGGCGGCCTGCAAGGGCGCGGCGGCGCGCCTGGGGCATCCCGTCACGTTCTGCGCGCGCGTCCCCGATTCCCTCGCCTACTGCAAGGACATCGGAATCAACCTGTCGGCCTGGCTGGAGACGAAGCTTCTGGACGCGGTCGTGCTGGGCGGGCCGTTCCAGCTGAACCGCTGGAGCGCGACGGGCGACCTCGTGCGCAAGGCCGGCCTCCCGTACTACGCCTCGTTCGCGGCGAGCGGCATCTACGTCGGAAACGATTCGGGCTACATCAGCGACGACGAGCGTCTGCCGCGACAGGATCGCGCGACGTATGCCGCGCGGATCGCGGACGCGCTTCTCTGCAAGGCGTCCGGCTGCATGTACTCGATGGCGATGCACCACGAGCTGGGCTGGATTCCGCTCGGCGCGATTGCGCCGTTCGACGCGGCGGCGAACCGCATGGCCGACAAGCGCTATTTCGTCTCCAGCTCGAACGACCGAAACGCCGGGCGGTTCCTGAAGGACGGCGCGCGGCACGCGGGCGTCGAGTCGCTGCTCTCGAACAGTCCGGTCTCGCTGGCGAAGGGCGTCGCGAAATACCACGTGAACGTCTGGGACAACGTGTCCGCCTTGAAGGACGGAGACGCGCCGAAGGCGACGCTGGTCACCGAGGTGTCGATTCCGAGCGGCGTCGAGACGGTTGTCACGTTCAACGGAAAGGAACTCAAGCCCTTCAAGAAACGCGCGGGCACGCAGCTCTACGAGATTCCGCCGTCACATCTCCGCTTCGGGGCGAACGAAGTGACCGTGAAGGCGAAGGGGAAGAACCGGCGCGGCGAAGTCGCGGAGCTCGGCAACATCGCCGTCGAGTTGGCGTATTCGAAGAAGGGAGGCGCGAAATGAGCGACACGCATCTGTCCGAACTGGAGGAGGCCTATGAGGAAGTCGGCTTCTTCCGCCGGCTGTCGCGGATGGTTCGGGGCTTGGGGCGGCCGCACGCCTCCGCCGACTACAAGCGGGCGCGCACGGAGCTGCAGCGTTTGGCCGCGCCTGTCATAGCCGTGGTCGCGCCCGTCGTCTTCGTCGTTGTGCTCTGCGTGATGACGGACATCACGGGCCAGGCGAAGCGGGTGATTCAGATCGACGTCGCCCGTACGCAGGACGAGGAGACGCCGCTGGAGGAAGAGGGCGAGCAGGTGGAGGTCGAGACGACGGACGAGATGGAGGTCGAGATGGAAATCGAGATGCCGTCCGACCTGCCGACGCAGGTGACGGACGTCGTCGCGTCCAGTTCGTCGGCCCCGGCGGTCGAGCAGACGCTGCGTCCGCCCGACCCGACGTCCGTCGCGCTCGTCAAGTCGCCCGTCTCGATGAAGTCAATCTACGGCGAGACGCGCAGCGCGGCGTCGCGCGTGGCGGCCTTGCGCAAGTACGGCGGCGACCGGCGAACGGAGGAAGCCGTCGTCAACGCCCTGCGGTGGCTCAAGACCCAGCAGCGGCCGGATGGCAGCTGGGCTGGCTCGACGGGGGCGGACGGACAGGGCGTGACGGGCCTTGCGATTCTTACGTTTCTCGCGCACGGCGAGAAGAGCGGCGGCGGCGAGTTCGGCGCCTGCGTCACGAAAGGGCTGGAGTGGCTGATGGCGCGGCGCGAGAGCCTCGACCCGGTCGGCACGCACGCGCTTGCGGAGGCCTACGGATTCCTCAAGAACCCGAACCTCAAGACGGCGGCGCACGAGGCCGTCCAGGCGTTGGCGGATCGCCTGTGCGCGACGACGTGGGGACCGGACGACGAACGGGGCGTGAACACGCGCCCGCATCTGCTGCGCATGGCGTTTCAGACGATGGCGCTCAAGTCCGCGCAGATGAGCGGCATCGAGCCGACGAACCTGGAGGCGGCGTTGGCGAAGCTGAAGGAGGGCTTTCTCATTCAGGGCAACGCAAAGGACGGCGGCTTCTCGAGCGACTACTACGGGCCGCCGCGCGCGGGCTATCGCCGGACGGGCGTCTGGCACTTCATGGTCGGCGTGGTCGGTCTTCAGTACCTCGGCTTCGGCGACCTGCCGATCGTCGAGAAGACGATGAAGATCCTCGACGACGACTGGGAACGGCCGACGCTGGGATCGATCGACAGCTCGTGCTGCCCCGTGCGCGGAAACTACTGGGCGACGATGGTCTTCTTCAACGGCGGCGGCAAACGTTGGCAGAACTGGAATCGGCACATGGTCGATGCCTACTACGGTGGCCAGACGGTCAAGCGCGGCGCCTACGTGGACGCGAAGGGCGCGAGGCGCGACCTCGGCTACTGGACGTGCGAGGACATGCACGTCGGCACGCAGCCCGTCGCGCCGACATGCTGGGTCGCGCTCCAGCTGATGGTCTACTACCGCTACCTGCCGACCTCGTCGAAGCGGGCGCGCGGCGTGGTTGACCGATCGCCCAAGGACGCGGAGACGAAGTCGGTGGCAGAGGCAGCGACCATCGAGGTCGAGGTTGACATTTAGACCTCGGAACGGGCGGGGCATTGGAGAACGCGCAAAATGTCCTTGCCACCGAATTCTCAATATGCGATAATGTACGCTTCTTGAACACGGAGAACAGGAGGCAGACAAAGATGGCAACACGAATGAACGGAAAGCGGGCGGTTCTGGCGCTGGCGTTCGGTGCGCTTGTGGCGCAGGCCGAGCCAGTCAAGGTCATCCTTGACACGGACATGATCACGGACTTTGACGACGTCGGCGCGCTCGCCTGTCTGCACGCGATGGCGGACGCGGGGGAGTGCGAGATCCTGGCGACGGTGAGCAGCACGCGAGGCAATGCGTCGGTGGGGGCCGTTCAGGTCATCAATGCCTACTACGGCCGTGCCGACCTGCCCGTGGGCGCGCCGAAGGGGATGGGCGTCATCGGCGCGTATGCGGGGGCGAAGGAGAAGGTCGATCCGTCCGCGCCGCTGGGAACGGCGCAGTCATGGGGTTGGCACTACAAGTACCGCAAGCTCATTCACGACTATCCGCAGGCGGTCACGTATCCGGATGCCGACATGGCGCCGGACGCGAACGAGGTCTATCGCCGGGCGTTGGCCGCCGCGCCGGACAAGTCGGTCGTCATCTGCTCCATTGGCTTCCTCACGAACCTGCGGCGTCTGCTGGAGACGAAGCCGGACGACATTTCGCCTCTGGACGGCAAGGCGCTCGTGGCGCGGAAGGTGATTCGCTGGGTGGCGATGGCCTGCAACTATCCGGACGGCGCGGAGTACAATTCGCGGTATGATGCGGAATCCTCGCGCATTGCGCTGGCGGACTGGCCGACGCCGGTCGTCATCTCCGACTTCCAGTACGGGTACGACGTCTACGCCGGGCGGGCCGTCGCGGAGATGCCCGGCCCGCGCAATCCGGTCAAGGACGTGTTCGTGGGGAACATCCCGTCGCGCGCCGACGTCGCGGCCAGTCCGGCGGGCTGGCGGCGGCGGCACTTCGGCGTAGGCGGGCGGTGCGCGTGGGACGAGACGGCCGTCCTCGCGGCGGTGCGCGGCACGGACAAGTATTTCAACGTTCATCGCGGATGGTATCGCATGGTCGGCGACAAGGGCGAGAACGAGTGGATCCCTGACGAGGTGAACGGGACGCATCTCCGTCTGACCGAAAAGCTCAACAAGGCGGAGGTCGGGCGGATCATCGACGAGCTGATGTGCCGTCCGCCCGCAATGCGCAAGGCGGGCGGAAACGACCGCTGAGCCGTTCGCGGCGGCGTGGCAGAAGACCAGACGGGACGACGTCGGCGCAACGCCGCTGTCGTCCTTTTTGGTATAATACGCCGAAATGTCGACAGTCAAGATCATCACGGGCGGCGTCTGTTCCGCCAAGGGCTTCCGCGCGGCGGGCGTCGCGGCGGAGATCAAGTACAAGGGCCGCAACGACGTCGCGCTTCTGGTCGCGGACGCGCCGTGCGCGGCGGCCGCCGTCTTCACGACGAACAAGGTCGCGGCGGCGCCCGTCCTCTATGACCGCGCGGTCGTCGCGGGCGGCAAGGTTCAGGCGATTCTCGCGAATTCTGGCTGTGCGAACGCCTGCACGGGTGCGCAGGGGCTGCGGGACGCGAAGCTGGCGGCGCTCGTGACGGCGGGCGAACTGGGCATTGACCCCAAGCACGTCCTCGTCGCCTCGACGGGCGTCATCGGGCGTCCCTTGCCGATGGACCGCCTACTCGCGGGGATGCGGGCGGCGAAGGCGGCGCTCGGACGCACGGCGGCGCATGGCCTCGCGGCGGAGAAGGCCGTCATGACGACGGACACGCGGCCCAAGCAGGCGTGCGCGACGGTCGTCTTGGGCGGCACGAAGGTGACGGTCGGCGGCATGGCGAAGGGCTCGGGCATGATCGAGCCGAACATGGCGACGATGCTCGGCTTCCTGACGACGGACGCGGCGGTTTCGCCCGCGATGCTCCGGCGCGCGCTCAAGCTCGCGATCGCGAAGAGCTTCAACAGCCTCGTCGTGGACGGCGACGAGTCGACGAACGATTCCGTCTTCCTGCTTGCGTCCGGTGCGGCGGGGAACGCGCCCATTACGCGCGGCGGGGCCGACTTCGAGGCGTTCCGCGCGGCGCTGGAGGCCGTCTGCGTCTCGCTGGCGCGGCAGATGGCGACGGACGGCGAGGGCGCGACGAAGTTCGTGACCGTGACCGTGCGGGGCGCGAAGAGCGAGAAGGACGCGGCGCGCGCGGCGCGGGCCGTCGCGAAGTCGCCGCTCGCGAAGACGAGCTGGTTCGGGCGCGACCCGAACTGGGGGCGTGTTCTGGCGGCCGTCGGCTATTCGGGCGCGGCGGTCGAGGACATGAAGGCCGAGGTCTTCTACGACGGCGTCTGGGCGTTTCGTCGCGGCGAGGTGGCGGACGAGAAACAGCTTGCGAAGCTTGCGAAAGTCCTGAAGAAGGATGCGTTCGAGGTCGTCGTTGACCTGCATCTCGGCAACGGCGAAAGTTCGATCTACACCTGCGACCTTTCGCTCGACTATGTCCACATCAACGCGGATTACACGACGTGAAGAAATGATCGAATGGTCGAATAATCGAATGGTCGAATCGAACGGCAGAACGTTTAAGGGCTTGAATTGAGAGCGTTAAATGAAGATGGATAAAATGAGGAGAATGATGATGAAGAAATTGATTTGCTTGTCTCTTGCGTGTCCGGTGCTGCTTGCGCCCGTCCTGGGTCATTCGATTATTCGATCATTCGATTATTCGATTATTGCCCTCGCACCCTCCGCCTCGGCGGCGACGGTCGTCGACGTCGACGTACGCGGCGCGCAGAAGATCGGCGTCGCGGTGAAGGTCGCGCATCCGGCGTTCGCGAAGTGCCTGAAGAAGAACCTGGAGATTTCGGGGCTCTTCACCGTCGGCGCGTCCGGCGCCGTCACCGTTTCCGGCGCGCCGGGCGCGATTCGGGCGACGGGCCTGGGGAAGTCCGTCACGTCGTCGGCGGCGTTTGCGGACGACAAGAGCGCGCGCATGGCGGCGCGGCGGCTCTCGGACGCGATGTGCGAGGCGTTCGGCAAACAGAAGGGCTTTGCGTGCGACAAGGTCGTCTTCCTCGACCGGGGCAAGCTCCTCGCGAAGGGCGCGGCGTTGCCGAGCGAGATCTGCATGACCTACCCGGACGGCATGGACATCCGCAAGTTGACGGGCGACGCGAAGATGACGATTTTCCCGCGCTGGATGAAGGACGGCGAGAACGTCGTCTACATCGGCGACAAGAACGGCGCGCCGCAGGTCTGGCAGATGAACGTGAACTCGCTTCTCCGCTCGAAGAAGTTCAGCTTCAAGGGAACGCCGACGAGCATCGCGCCGTCGCCGGACGGCCGTCGCTTCGCGCTCACGCTCTCCTTGCACGGCAACGTCGAGCTGTACGTCGCCGAGCCGGCGACCGACCGCCTCATCCGCCTGACGACGACGCCGTTCGCGACCGAGGGCCAGCCGACGTGGAGCCCCGACGGCCGCCAGATCGCCTACGTCTCCGACGAGACGCGCACGCCGCAGATCTACGTGATCGACGTCGCGACGAAGGCGAAGCGTCGCCTGACCTCGCGCGGGCGGCAGAACGTCGATCCGGACTGGGGGGCGGACAACCGCATTGCCTACATCACCAAGCGCGGCGGCGCGCAGGTCGCCGTCATGGACGCCGCGACGGGCGACGCGTCCGCCGAACTCGTCACCGAGGCGGCGAACTGGACGCATCCGAGCTGGTCGCGCGACGGCCGCCATATCGTGGCGGGTCGCGACAAGGCGCTCTTCCTCGTTGACACGCTGGAGGGCGGCGACAAGCCGCGCCAGATGTTCTACGCGAACGGGAACTGGGTTTCGCCGTGCTGGGCGAAGTGAGAGGGATTCTATGAAGATTGACGTTGCCTATGTCGCGGAACTGGCGCGGCTTGAACTGACGGACGAGGAGAAGGCGGTCTTCCAGCCGCAGCTTGAGAACATCGTCCAGTACGTGGAGAAGATTTCGTCCGTGGACGTCTCGGGCGTCGAGCCGATGATGCACGGCCGGCCGCTCGTCAACGCCTTTCGCGAGGACATCGTGCGCGCGTCGCTGCCGGCGGAGGTCGCGCTTGCGAACGCGCCGAAGCGCGTCGGCGACGAGTTCCTTTTGCCGAAGATCGTCGAAGGAGCGGAGAGCTGAACATGGAACTGTACGAACTTGGCATTCAGGCGGCCCAGGAGGGCCTGGCGAAGGGCGACTTCTCGTCCGTCGAGCTGACGCAGGCGATCATCGACCGCTACCACGCCGAAAACGGGAAGATCGGCGCCTACCTCACGTTTGACGAGGAAGGCGCGCTCAAGCTGGCGGCGGAGAACCCGAAGGCCGTCCCGATCGCGATCAAGGATCTCATCAACGTGAAGGGCCAGCCCTGCACGTGTGCGTCGAAGATTCTCCGGGGCTACGTCTCGCCGTATGACGCGACGGTCATCCGCAACCTGAAGGCGAACGGCTTCATTCCGGCGGGGCGCGTCAACATGGACGAGTTCGCGATGGGCTCCTCGACCGAGAATTCGGGGCTGGGCGTGACGCGCAACCCGTACGACCTCACGCGCGTGCCGGGCGGCTCGTCGGGCGGCTCGGCGGCGGCGGTCGGCGGCGACCTCTGCATCGCCGCGCTCGGCACGGACACGGGCGGCTCGATTCGCCAGCCCGCGAGCTTCTGCAACTGCGTCGGCGTCAAGCCCAGCTACGGGCGCGTGAGCCGCTACGGCGTGACGGCGTTCGCGAGTTCCCTCGACCAGGTGGGACCCATGACGAAGTCCGTCACGGACGCGGCGATTCTCCTGAAGGCCCTGGCGGGGCACGACGAGATGGACGGCACGACGCCGCCGGACCCGGTTCCCGACTACGTCGCCGCGCTGGACGGCGCGACGCTGAAGGGCGTACGGCTCGGCCTGCCGAAGGAGTATTTCGCCGTTTCGGGCCTTGATCCGGAGGTCAAGCGCCTGACGGACGCGGCGATCCGGACGTGCGAAGCGGCGGGCGCGGAGATCGTCGAGGTCTCGCTGCCGCACACCGAATACGCGATGGCCGTCTACTACATCATCGCCCCGGCGGAGGCGAGCGCGAATCTCGCGCGCTTCGACGGCGTGCGCTACGGCCACCGCAGCGCGGCGGCGAAGGATGTCTACTCGCTCTACACGAAGAGCCGGGCGGAGGGCTTTGGCCCGGAGGTGAAGCGGCGCATCATCATGGGCACGTATGTCCTGTCGTCGGGCTACTACGACGCCTACTACGGCAAGGCCCAGAAGGTGCGCACGCTCATCAAGCGCGACTTCGACGCGGCGTTCGCGCAGGTGGACGCGCTTCTGACGCCGTGTGCGCCGACGCCGGCGTTTCCGTTCGGCGCGAACCCGGATCCGCTGACGATGTACCTGAACGACCTCTACACGATTCCGTCCGCGCTTGCGGGCGTCTGCGCGGCGAGCGTGCCGGCGGGCTTCACGAACGAGAAGCTGCCGGTCGGCGTCCAGTTTATCTGCGGCGGCTTCGAGGAGTCGAAGCTCCTGCGGGTCGCGAAGGCGTTCGAGGACGCGCGGCGTTCGTAGGCAAGGCGAACGCGCGCGGCTTCTCTTGGTTCGTCCGAGAAAATCGCGAACGCCAAGAGAGGCGGTTGACAGGTGCGGGGTATTTTTGATATCATACGCACCTGTTGCAGGAGAGATGGCAGAGCCTGGTTGAATGCACATGACTCGAAATCATGCATACCCGCAAGGGTATCGGGGGTTCGAATCCCTCTCTCTCCGCCAAGCCTTTTAAACTGCGGGCGTAATTCAATGGCAGAATAGGAGCTTCCCAAGCTTCTTACGTGGGTTCGATTCCCATCGCCCGCTCCAATCCCGGCACAACGACTTGAGTTTCCGCGCGAACGGCGGCGGATCGCTTTGAATGGATTGGTTTCCTTCGACAATTTCAAGAATAGTTGAAGTTTCGGGGTGTTTGCGTATTTGCGGCAAAAAGCAAACTTTGGTATAATACAACCCATGAGCGAAGAAGAGACGAAGGGTGCTGAGACGGTCGGCGGCGTCCTGGAGGACGTGAACATCGAAGAGGAGATGTCGAGGGACTACATCGACTACTCCATGAGCGTCATTGTCGGGCGCGCGCTGCCGGATGTGCGCGACGGCCTCAAGCCCGTCCATCGCCGCTGTCTCTTCGCGATGCACGAGCTGGGCAACGCCTGGAACACGAAGCACGTCAAGTCCGCCCGAATCGTCGGCGAGGTGATCGGCAAGTACCATCCGCACGGCGACTCGTCGGTCTACGATGCGATCGTCCGCCTCGCGCAGGACTTCTCGCTTCGTCTGCCGCTCGTGGACGGCCACGGCAACTTCGGCTCGATCGACGGCGATCCGCCGGCCGCGATGCGCTACACCGAGGTGCGCATGCAGAAGGCGACGGACGAGCTGTTGGGCGACTTGGAGAAGGACACGGTCGACATGATGCCGAACTTCGACGAGACGCTCGAAGAGCCGACCGTCCTTCCCGCGAAGCTGCCGAACCTCTTCCTGAACGGCTCGTCGGGCATTGCCGTCGGCATGGCGACGAACATTCCGCCGCACAATCTCGTCGAGCTTTGCGACGGCATCGACTACTACGTCCAGAACCGTGAGACCTGCACGATTGACGACCTCATGCAGTTCGTGAAGGGCCCGGACTTCCCGACGGGGGCGGAGATCTGCGGCGTGAACGGCATTCGCGCGATGTACAAGCTCGGGCGCGGCCAGCTCACGGTGCGCGGCAAGGCCGAGGTCGTCGTCGACGCGAAGACGGGGCGCGAGAAGATCGTCATCAGCGAAATCCCCTACGGCGTCAACAAGCGCGAGATGATCACGCACATAGCCGCGCTCGTGAAGGAGAAGGTCATCGAGGGCGTCAGCGACATCCGCGACATCTCCGGCGGCCACACGAGCGACGCGAAGGGCGCGCCGAAGGGCAAGAAGACGACGGAAGACGAGATCTGCATCGTCGTGGACCTGAAGCGCGACGCGGTCGGCGAGATCGTCCTCAACCACCTCTACAAGCACACGCAGCTCCAGACGACGTTCGGCGCGATCCTGCTCGCGATCGTCGGCGGGCGGCCGAAGATCCTGAACCTGAAGGAGTACTTCGCGTGCTATGTCGATCACCGCTTCGAGGTGATCACGCGGCGGACGCGCTTCGAGCTGAAGAAGGCGAAGGCCCGCAAGCACATCGTGGACGGCCTCCTGCTCGCGATCGACAACCTCGACGAGGTCGTGCGCATCATCCGCGCCTCGAAGACGCGCGACGAGGCGAAGACCTCGCTCCAGGCGAAGTTCGGCTTCACCGACCTGCAGGTCAACGCGATTCTCGAAATGCGGCTCTACCAGCTCGTCGGCCTCGAACGCGACAAGCTCGCGGACGAGCTGGCGAAGCTTCTCGCGGCGATCGCCGAGTACGAGGCGATTCTCGCCGACCCGGAGAAGGTCTACGCGATCATCCGCGCGGACGTCGCCGACCTCAAGCTCCGCTTCGGCTCGAAGGAGGACGCGAAGCGCCGCACGGAGATCGTGGCGGACGTGAACGAGGTCTCGGTCAAGGATCTCATCCCCGACGAGCCGTGCGTCATCACGCTCTCGAACCGGGGCTACGTCAAGCGCGTGCCGCTCACGGAGTACAAGGAGCAGCGGCGCGGCGGCCATGGCGTGAAGGGCGCGCAGGTGAAGGAAGAGGACTTCATCCGCCTCGTCTTCGTCGCCGAGACGCATGACGAGCTCATGTTCTTCACGAACACGGGCCGCCTGTTCGTCAAGGGGGCCTACGAGATTCCCGAAGCGCCGCGCACGAGCTTCGGGCGGCCGCTCATCAACCTCTTGAACCTCCAGCCGGGCGAGCAGGTCTTGCAGCTCCTGCCGATTCGCTCGTTCGAGGGCGACGTCGACGTCTTCTTCGCGACGCGCAACGGCACGGTGAAGAAGACGCTGCTCGGCGACTTCCAGAACGTCAACAAGGCCGGCTTGCGCGCGATCAACATCGAGGACGGCGACGAACTCGTCGAGGTGCGGCTCGTGAAGCCGTCCGACGACGTCCTCATGCTCACGCAGGACGGGCGCGCGATGCGCTTCGCGGCGACGGACGTGCGGCGCATGGGCCGCACGGCGACGGGCGTGCGGGGCATCCGTCTCCGGGCGGGCGACCGCGTCGTGAGCTTCGACGTCGTGGACGACGCGAAGACGCTCTTCATCGCGACGGCGAACGGCTACGGCAAGCGTTGCGAGTTCAAGGACTTCACGCGCCACAACCGGGGCGGGCAGGGGATGATCGGCATCCGGGGCGCGGATCGCAACGGCGCGGTCGTCGCGGCGCACGCCGTCTCGGACGACGAGAACGTCATCTCGATCACGAGCGACCAGCAGATGGTCCGTAGCCCCGTCGCGCAGTTCGCCGTGCAGAGCCGCATGGCGCAGGGCGTCAAGCTCGTGCGCCTTTCGGAAGGCGCGACGCTTGTCTCCGTCTCGGTCTGCGAAGGGGCGGAGGAGACGGCCTCTGACGTCGCCGCTGGCGATTCGCCCGCAGATGCGTCCGACACGACAACAGCGCCCACCGACGAGGGAGAAAACACGTGACGAAGGCCGTCTATCCGGGGACGTTCGATCCGATGACGCTTGGTCATTTCGACCTCATCAAGCGGGCCGCGAAGCTGTACGACCGCCTTGTCGTCGCCGTTGCGGCGACGAGCAAGAAGCAGGGCGCGCTCTTTGACGCCGACGCGCGTCTGGCAATGATTCGCGAGGATGTTCGCCGTGCGCGGCTGAAGAATGTCGAGGTGAAGGTGCTGGACGGGCTTCTGGTCGATTTCTGCCGCCGCGAGGCCGCGCACGTCGTCATTCGCGGCGTCCGCGTCTATTCGGATTTCGAGTACGAGTTCCAGATGGCGCTTACGAACCGCCGTCTCGCGCCGGAAATCGAGACGCTGTTCATGATGCCGAGCGAAAGCCTGGCCTACGTGACGGCCTCGACCGTCCGCGAAATCGCAAGCTATGGCGGCGACACGGCCTCGTTCGTGACGCCGTCCGTGGAGAGGAGGCTTCATGGAAAACGATGAGACGAAGCTGCTGATTGACGTCGCGCGGCTGGATCCGGAGGGTGAGGAGCTGGTCGGCGAAGTCGTGTGCGTCGATCTGGACGAGCCGTTCGTGAAAACCTTCGGCGGCGTGCGCTATCGGCTGTTTGCGCAGGTCGTCGGAACGGAGCTTCTGGTGCGCGGGCACTTGGAGCAGGACTTCGACCTTGTGTGCTCCCGATGCGGGCAGGACTTTGACGACACAATCAAAGTTGATGATTTTTTGCAGTCTTATGAGATTTCCGAGAATGTTTCGGAGGTCGATTTGACGGCAGACGTAAGAGAGAGTATAATACTCACCCTACCGACATACCCGGTCTGTCGCGAGTCCTGTCCGGGGATCGAACAAAAGGGGGAAACTCCTGCGGACGATCGGTGGAATGCGCTCGACAATTTGAAGCAGAAGTAATAGACAGAAGGAGAAAAAGAACATGGCGAGTCCGAAGAATCGTGTGTCCAAGCGTCGTAAACGCGAGCGTGTCGCTTCCCTCGAGAAGCCGATTCTCGCGCAGGTCGGAACGTGCCCGGAATGTGGCGCGGCCGTCCGTTCGCATCGCGCCTGCCCGAAGTGCGGTATGTACCGTGGGCGCAAGGTCGTTGCGGCTGCGGCCGAGTAAGGGCCGTTCGCTTGAACGTCGAAATCCTCCTTCGTTCCACGGCGTCGGAGGATTTTTGGTTTTCTTTCAGGTTTCGAGACAAGGAGGCTTGAACGGATGACGCGCGTTGCGTTGGATGCGATGGGCGGCGACTACGCGCCCGAACAGGTCGTGATTGGCGCCGTTGAGGCGGCGGCGGGTGTGCCGGACGTGAAGATCTTGCTCGTCGGGCAGCTCGCGCCGATTCAGGCGGAGCTTGAGAAGCTGCCGCCGAAATTGAAGGCGACGGCCCAGCAGGCGATTGAAAAGGGCGTGCTGGAGATTGTCCATGCGCCGGACGTCGCCGAGATGGACGAGTCGCCGGTGGACGCCGTCCGCCGAAAGCGCGACTGCTCGATCAACGTCGCGATGCGGCTCGTGAAGGAGGGGCGCGCCGATGCGTTCGTGTCGGCGGGCAATTCCGGCGCGGTCGCGACGAGCGCGATCCTGACGCTGGGGCGCATTCCCGGCGTGAAGCGTCCGGCGATCGCGACCGTCCTGCCGAACCGCAACCCGACGCGTCCGCTGATGCTCCTCGACGCCGGCGCGAACATGGACTGCCACCCCGAGTGGCTCGTGCAGTTCGCGATCATGGGCAACGCCTACTCGAAGGCCGTCCTCAAGCGCGGCACGCCCGCCGTCGGTCTCATCTCGATCGGCACGGAGGACTGCAAGGGCAACGAGATGACGAAGCAGACCTTCCCGCTTCTCAAGGAGGTGAAGGATCTCAACTTCGTCGGCAACATCGAGGGCAAGGATCTCTACAAGGGCCACATCGACATCGCCGTCTGCGACGGCTTCGTCGGGAACGTCGTCCTCAAGACGACCGAGTCGATCGCGAAGGCGATCAGCTACTGGCTGAAGAAGGAGTGCTTCAAGGGCCCGTTGCGCTTCCTGGGGGCGGTTCTCCTCAAGGGCGCGTTCCACTCGCTCAAGGAGCAGCTGGATCCGGAGATCTACGGCGGCGCGCCGCTCCTGGGCGTGCCGGGGGCCGTGATCATCACGCACGGCAGCTCCTCCCACAAGGCCATCTACTATGCCGTCAAGGCCGGCGTCGCGGCGGCGACCAACGACGTTTCGGGCCTCATCGCAAAGGCAATCGCCGACCACGCCGAGGATCAGAAGCAGAAATGAGCGACTACAATTTCTCTGCCATCGAGAAGAAGTGGCAGAAGCACTGGCTTGAGAACAAGACGTTCAAGACGGACGCGCAGGGCAAGGGCGAGAAGTTCTACTGCCTTGACATGTTCCCCTATCCGTCGGGCGCGGGCCTCCACGTCGGGCATCCCGAGGGCTACACGGCGACGGACATCCTCTGCCGCTACAAGCGCATGAAGGGCTTCAACGTCCTGCATCCGATGGGGTGGGACGCCTTCGGCCTTCCGGCCGAGCAGTATGCCGTCGAGACGGGCACGCACCCGGCCGTGACGACGAAGAAGAACGTCGACCGCTTCCGCGAGCAGATCCGCGCGCTCGGCTTCTCCTACGACTGGGACCGCGAGGTCAACACGACCGACCCGAAGTACTACAAGTGGACGCAGTGGATCTTCGAGCAGCTCTACAAGAAGGGGCTGGCCTACGTCGCCGAAGTGCCGGTGAACTGGTGTCCCGCGCTGGGCACGGTGCTCGCGAACGAGGAGGTCATCGACGGCAAGTCGGAGCGCGGCAACCATCCGGTCATCCGCAAGCCGATGCGCCAGTGGATGCTGAAGATCACTGCCTACGCCGAGAAGCTGCTGGAGGGCCTCGACGGCCTTGACTGGCCAGAGGGCGTCAAGGAGATGCAGCGCAACTGGATCGGCAAGTCCGAGGGCGCGCTCGTCGATTTCGGCGTCGAGAAGGGCGGCCCGGCGGACGACGACCGCATCACCGTCTACACGACCCGGTGCGACACGCTCTTCGGCGCGACGTACATGGTCTTGTCGCCGGAGCACGCGCTCGTCGCGAAGTGGCTCGCCGACGGCACGATCCGGAACGCCGAGGCCGTGCGGGCGTACCAGAAGAAGGCCGCGTCGAAGAGCGACCTTGAGCGCACCGAGCTCAACAAGGAGAAGACGGGCGTCTGCCTCGACGGCGTGAAGGGCGTCAATCCCGTCAACGGCGCGGCGATTCCGATCTACATTTCCGACTACGTGCTCGCCTCCTACGGCACGGGCGCGATCATGGCCGTGCCGGCGCATGACGAGCGCGACTTCGACTTCGCGAAGGTTTTCGGCCTGCCGATCGTGCAGGTCGTCGCCCCGGCGGATTCGGAGGCGGCGAAGAACGCCTCGAAGGATCCCGTGCCGTACACGGGCGCGGCGGCGTTCACCGACATCGCGACGGGCGTGATGGTCTCGTCCGGCTTCCTCACGGGCCTGACGGTCGCCGCCGCGCGTCCGGCGATGGTCAAGTGGCTTGTCGAGAAGGGCGTCGGGCGAGCGAAGACGCAGTACAAGCTGCGCGACTGGCTTTTCTCGCGTCAGCGCTACTGGGGCGAGCCGTTCCCGGTCATCCACTGGAACGACGGCACGCAGTCGCTCGTGCCGGAGGACGAGCTGCCGCTGACGCTTCCCGCGCTCGACGACTACAAGCCGACGGGCACGGGCGAGCCGCCGCTCGCGAAGGCGGCGGACTGGGTGAACGTCGTCGATCCGAAGACGGGCAAGACGGGCGTCCGCGAGACGAACACGATGCCGCAGTGGGCTGGCAGCTGCTGGTACTACCTGCGCTACATCGACCCGACGAACGACGCGGCGTTCTGCGACCCGGAGCTTCTGAAGAAGTGGCTGCCGGTCGATCTCTACGTCGGCGGCGCGGAGCATGCGGTTCTGCATCTCCTCTACGCGCGCTTCTGGCACAAGGTTCTCTTCGACCTCGGGCTCGTCCCGACGTCCGAGCCGTTTCAGCGCCTCGTCAACCAGGGGATGATCCTCGGCATGGCGTACAAGAACGCGCGCGGCGTCCTCATTCCGATGGACAAGGTGTCGTGGAAGGACGGCAAGCCCTTCGGGCCGAAGAACTGGGGGCTGGACGGGGCCGACCTCTCCGAGCTCGAGCCGCTGGCCGAGTTCCCGGCGAAGATGTCGAAGAGCCTCAAGAACGTCGTCAATCCCGATGACGTCATCCGCGACTACGGCGCGGATTCGCTGCGGCTCTACGAGATGTTCATGGGCCCGCTTCAGGTCGTGAAGCCCTGGCAGACGTCGGGCGTGAAGGGCGTCCACAATTTCCTCAAGCGCGCGAACCGCCTCGTCACGGAGACGAAGGCCGTCGACCGTCCGCTCACGAAGGCGGAGGCGAAGACGCTCGCGGCGATGGTCAAGAAGGTCGGCGAGGACTTGGAGGCCTTGGCGTTCAACACGGGCATCTCCGCGATGATGGTCTTCCTCAACGAGGCCGAGGACGAGGCGAAGGCGGGCGACTTGCCCAAGAAGTTCCTTGAGACGTTCGTGCTCTGCCTGTCGCCCTACGCGCCGCATCTGGGCGAGGAGCTTTGGCAGTTCCTGGGGCATGACCAGACGCTTGCCTACGAGCCGTGGCCGACGTATGACGCGGCCGCGCTCGTCGAGGACGAGATCGAGATTCCCGTGCAGGTGCTCGGCAAGCTCCGTGGGCGCGTGCGCATCCCCGTCGCGGCGACGCCCGCCGAGATGGAGGCCGCCGCGCGGACGAATGCCGACGTCGCGCGGTTCCTGGACGGCAAGACGGTCGTGAAGGTCGTCGCCGTGCCGAAGCGGCTCGTCAACTTTGTCGTGCGGTAGGCAATCTTCGAGCGAGGAGGGCGTGATGCGAAAGGGCATTATTCTGGCGGGCGGCGCGGGGACGCGTCTGCATCCGCTCACGCGCGTCGTCTCGAAGCAGTTGCTGCCCGTCTACGACAAGCCGATGGTCTTCTATCCGCTCTCGACGCTCATGCTCGCCGGGATTCGCGATGTGCTGGTCATCTCGACGCCGACGGATCTGCCGCAGTTCGCGCGGCTCTTGGGCGATGGCTCGGACTTGGGCATGCGCTTCTCCTACAAGGTGCAGGAGACGCCGAACGGACTGGCCCAGGCGTTTGTGCTGGGGCGGGAGTTCATTGGCGACGACGACGTCTGCCTCGTGCTGGGCGACAACATCTTCTACGGGGCGGAGTTGCCCGCGATGCTGCGCGCGGCGAACGCCGACGCGGCGCCGACGG
This sequence comes from uncultured Lentisphaeraceae bacterium, assembly GCA_964636295.1. Classification (GTDB taxonomy): domain Bacteria; phylum Verrucomicrobiota; class Kiritimatiellia; order RFP12; family UBA1067; genus UBA1067. The sequence goes on from CAZWQY010000026.1 coordinate 18,839, forward strand.
TCTTCGGCTACCGCGTGGCCGATCCCGAACGCTACGGCGTCGTCGAATTCGATGCGGACGGGCGGGCCGTCTCGCTGGAGGAGAAGCCCGCGAAGCCCAAGTCGAACTACGCGGTCGTCGGGCTCTACTTCTATCCGAACTCGGTCGTGGAGATTGCGGCGGGCCTCACGCCGTCCGCGCGCGGCGAATACGAGATCACGGACGTCAACCGCGAGTATCTTCGGCGCGGCGACTTGAAGGTGAAGGTCATGAGCCGGGGGTACACGTGGCTCGACACGGGAACGCACCAGTCGCTGGCGGACGCGACGAACTTCGTGCGCGCGATCGTCGAGCGGCAGGGGCTTCAGATGAGCTGCCTGGAGGAGATTGCCTGGTCGCAGGGCTGGATCGACGACGCGCAGCTCACGCGGCTGGCCGCCGCCTACGGCAAGTCGACCTACGGCCAGTACCTCAAGGGGCTTGTCGGAGGCTGAGGACGAGCAGGTGCTCGACGAGGTGCGGGTCGAGCGTCCGTTCCAGGAAGGGGATGACTTCGTGCCGGACGCGGTTGCGTTCGATTGACGTGTCGTCGTTGGTGGCGTCCTCGCGCCAGCTTTCGCCGTACTTTTCAAGGTAGGCCTTCAGTTCCGCGTCGCGGCAGCCGAGGAGCGGACGGACGAACCGGATGTTGCCGACGGCGCTCGTCTCGCGCATTCCGCAGAGGGAGGCGCGGCGCAGTTTCATGAGAAACGTTTCCGCGACGTCGTCCATGTGGTGGCCGGTCGCGATCGCGTCGAGCTTCAGCGTCTTCATGCAGCGCTCGAAGAAGGCGAGACGGACGCGCCGCGCGGCCATTTCCAGCGATTCGCCGCGCCGCCGCGTCACGTGCGCGTGGAGGCCCTTGAAGGGAATCCCCAGGCGTTTCGCGAGGGCGCGCACGAAGCGGTACTCTTCCTTGGATTCGGCGCGCAGACCGTGGTCAACATGAAGGATGACGAACCGCTTGGCGGCGTTTCGCTTTTTCCCGCCTTTGGTAAGGAGAAAGGCAAGCGCCACGGAATCAGAACCGCCCGAAACGGCAAGTCCGATGCGCCCAGGGGGCATAATGGATCGGTTGATCTTCATGATGGACTGGCGGAGGGAGGGGGATTCGAACCCCCGGTGGACTTGCGCCCACACAACCTTTCCAAGGTTGCACCATCGACCACTCGGACATCCCTCCAGTCGTTTCTGTTCGCCGGTCTGGTGCCAGGAGCGGGACTCGAACCCGCACATACTCACGTATAGCAGATTTTGAGTCTGCCGCGGCTGCCATTACGCCACCCTGGCCAACCTTGGAGCGGGCGAAGGGAATCGAACCCTCGTAGCCAGCTTGGAAGGCTGGAGCTCTGCCATTGAGCTACGCCCGCATACCAAACGAACAGGGAGAAGTATATCATATTTCGTTCGAGAAGCGCAAGTGCGAAACAGCCGCTTGACAGATTTGGTCGGAAAACTGTATAATCTGACTATTATATATTTTTTTTTTCTGAAATTAGGAGAAGAAGATGAGCAAGATGAAAAAAGGTCTCGTTTGCGCGGCGGCTCTTTCGGCCGTCGGTCTCGTCTGGGCGGACATTCCGCCGCCGTGGACGCCCGTGCGGGCGATGGACGGCAAGGTCTCCGTCTGGGGGCGCGACTACATGTTCGCGTCAAACGCCCTGCCGGTTGCAATCCACGCGGTCGGGATGGACTTGCTCACCGCGCCGATGCGCCTCGTCTGCACGGACGCGAAGGGCACGAACATCGTCTGGACGAAGGGCGGCAGCTGGGTTCAGGAGCAGGACGACGAGTCCGCGACCGTCTGCGCGTGGCAGGGCTCGTCGGTCGTCGCGGCGGACGTGACGGCGCGAATCGAGTACGACGGTCTGGCCGAAATCAGCCTGGCGCTCGTGCCGGGGCGGAATTTCCCCGACGTCTACACGATCGGCAAGGCGTGGCTGGAGATTCCGCTGGCGTTCGACTGCGCGACGCTCTACCACTTCTCGCCCGCGTCCTGGAGCACGCTGGACAACGTGGGCGCGGTGGAAGGGCCGATGGCGTTTCCGTTCCGCTGCGCGTTCTGGCTGGGGAACGAGACGGGCGGCCTGTGCTGGTTCAGCGAAAGCAGCGAGGGCTTCCAGAACGCCGATCCGGAGCGGACGATCGAAGTGATTCCGCAGGGGAAGACGACGCTCCTGCGCATTCGTCTGGCGGACAAGAACCTGACGTTGCCGGCGACCTGGCGGTTCGGCCTTCAGGCGACGCCCGTGAAGCCGTGGCCGAAGGCACGTGCCGTTGACCACAAGGTTCACGCCCCGCAGATGGGCGCGGGCATCACGATCAAGGCCCCGACCGAGTGGTGGACGTGCCAGCGCGCGTTCCCCGACGGGAAGATCGCCGAATCGCTCGACCGCGCGAAGGCCCAGGGCGCGACGACGATCGTCTTCCACGAGGACTGGGTGCCCGTGCAGAACTGCCCCACGCCCCGGCCGGACTTCAAGGCCATCGTTGACCAGTGCCATGCGCGGGGGATGAAGGTGTTCATCTACCAGGGCTACGAACTCTCGCCGCTCGACCCCGCCTGGGGCCGTCACCACAAGGACTGGCTGGCGGTGAACGAGAAGGGCCATTTCACCGGCGTCTGGTATCGCGAGCCGGGCCAGCGCGACTACCGCGTCTGCTACCAGAACGCCTTTGCGGACGAATGGCTGGCGCGCGTGAAGAAGGCCTACGACGAACTCGAACTCGACGGCCTCTACTTCGACGGCACGGTCATGCCGCGCGCCTGCGCGAACGAACGGCACGGCTGCGGCTGGCGTGACGCGAACGGCAAGCTTCACGAGACGTATCCGTTCTTCGCCGTGCGCGACATGATGAAGAAGCTCTACACGTTCGTGAAGTCGCGCGGCGGCGAAGTGGACGCCCACCAGAGCGGCTACATCTGCCCCGCGACGCTCGCGTTCGCCGACACGTACTGGGACGGCGAGCAGCTGGCCGTCTCCACGCAGAACATCAAGAAGAACCTGAACCTCGCGGCGTTCCGCGCGGAGTTCATGGGCCGCAACCACGGCGTGCCGTGCGAGTTCCTCGCCTACGAGCGTCCGGGGAAGTGGTCGATGGAGGACGCCTGGACGCTCTCGCTGCTGCACGACGTGATGGTGCGTCCCTGCGGCATCGTCAGCATCCCGCAGGTCGCCGACGTCTGGAAGGCGCTGGACGACTTTGGCGTCGGCGACGCGACGTGGACGCCCTACTGGGAAAAGCCCGTGCCGGGTTTGCCCGAAAAGGTCGAGGCGAGCGTCTACCGCAAGGGCGCGGACACGCTGACGGTCGTCGCCAACCTGTCGGACGAGAAGCCGGCGACGGTTTCCCTGCCGCTCCCGGCGGGCGCGACGCGCGCGTTCGACGCGCGGAAGGGGACGGAACTGGCGGTCGAGTCCGGCCAGGTGCGCGTGACGTTGCCGCCGTTCCGCATGGCGATCATCCGCTGGACGGGTGCGGCTTGCGACGGCGCGGCGAAGCGGTAGTCCGTGTCGTGGACGGCCGATTCCGTCGCTTGACAGACCCGTTTGGCGGTCTGTATAATACTCTCCCATGAATGTGGCGGAGAGGATTGGGAGACGGGTTCTTGGCCCTGTGCTGGCGTTGGCCGTCGGGTGCTCGACGGTTTTCGAGGCGCGCGAGTCGCAGCGGGCCTTGGCGTCCAAAGGCGAGGATGCCGCGCGTGACGCGGTGTCCTCGCCCGTTGATTTCCGCCGCGAATCGCTGGAGGGGCTTGTCGCGTTCGCGCTCACCAATCGGCCGTCGGTCGTCTCGAAGACGCTGGCGGTGCGCGATGCGCGCCTGGCGCTCAAGGCTCTCGCGGCCGATGCGCCCGTCTTGAGCGAAACGCCGTGGACGGTGCCGAAGCTCGCCATGTCCGGCGGGCACAGCGAGGCGGGAACGTCCGCGCGGCTGGACGACGGCGACCTCTGGCGGACGGAGGGCAATGCGTCCGCCGCGCTTTCGCTGGAGCTTCTCGTCTACGACTTCGGGCGGAATGCGGCGCAGGCCCGCGCGCAGGCCGAGCGGGTCGTCGCCGCCGAGCTGGCGTTGGCGGACGAGCGGTTCGCCGTCTTCCAGGCCGTCGCCGAGGGCTATTTCGATTTCTGGGAGCGGCGGGCGCTTCTGGCGGTCGCGCAGACGAATGCGCAGCAGTACGCGGTGCATCTCGCGCAGGCGGAGGCGCGGCGCGAGGCGGGCGCGGCCAATCGGCTGGACGTCCTGAAGGCGCGGCTTGACCTGGCGCAGGCCGAGCAGGACGTCGTCGCGGCGTCGAACCGCGTCGAGACGACGGGGGCGACGCTCCTGCAGGCGCTGGGGGTCGATGCGCGGCGCGGCACGTGGCAGACGGCGTTCGGCGTCGCGTCCGTCGGGCTGGGTTCGCTGCGCCAGGCTCTGGCGGCGACGGAGGAAGACGTGGGCGCGGCGTTCGCGTTCGCGTGCACGAATGCGCCGGCGTTGCGCGTGTCCCGCGCGAAGCTCCGCGCGGCGTCCCACGACGTCGATGCCGCGATCGCCGACTTGTATCCGTCCGTCTCGGCTTCGGCGTCGCTGAGCTGGACGGATCCGCTGTGGGCCTTCCGCTGGGGGCTGTCCGCGTCGCAGTCGCTCTTCCAGGGTTTCCGAAAGACGACGGCCATCGACCGGGCGGTCGTCGCGCTGGCGCGTGCGGCGGCGGACGTGGACGAGGCGGAGCAGACGCTGTCGGTCGAGCTGGAGACGACGGTCGCGAACCGCGACAACGCGCGCGAGGCGTTGGCGAGCGCGCGCGCGTCCATGCGGCGCGCGGCGGAGAATCTGGCGACGGTGCGCGAGCAGTTTGCCGTCGGCAGCGCGAGCCGCGTCGAGCTTTCGGAGGCGATCGCGGCCGATTCGCAGGCGCGCGGCGACGGCATCGCGGCGTTCTACGACGGGCAGCGGGCCGAGGCGGCGCTTCTGGCGCAGACGGGCCGCTGGCCCCGGTATCGCGAGGCGGTCGTGTCCGCCGACGGGCCGACGCCGTAGCGGAAAAGGTTGTGACAACGGGAAAGCAGGGAGCGGATTGACATGAACAGGTTTCAGTTGACGTGGGCGGTCGTCGGGATGGCGATGCTGTCGGGCTGTGGCGACGGCGGGCCGAAGTTGGGCGGCGGGCCGAAAGGCCCGAAATACCGTCTTGCGCCGATCACGCGCACGGACATCGTGCGGACGGTCGAGGCGACGGGCACCGTTCAGCCGCGCAACACGCCGAGCGGCATTCCCGTCGGCGCGCAGGTGAACGGCAAGGTCCTCAAGCTCTTCGTGGACTACAACTCGACCGTGACGAACGGCCAGGTCGTCGCGCTGATCGATCCGCTCGTCTACGAGGCGACCTACCGCAACGCGGTCGGCCAGCTGCACGGCAACCAGGCGAAGGTGAAGCAGTGCGAGGCGACGCTCACGCTGGCCGAGAAGACGCTTGTGCGTACGCGCGCGCTGTTCGCGAAGGAGATGTGTTCGGAAGCCGAGCTGGACGAGGCGGTCGCGTCGCGCGACAGCGCCAAGGCGTCGCTCGACAGCGCCAAGGCGTCCGTCGAGCAGTCCGAGGCGTCCGTCTCGAAGGCGAAGGCCGACCTCGACTACTGCACGATCCGCTCGCCCGTGAACGGCGTCGTCCTCGCGCGCAAGGTCGAGGAGGGCGAAACGGTCGTCTCGTCGATGAACGCCGTGCCGGTGCTGACGATCGCGGAAGACCTGAAGACGGTCTGGGTCGAGGCGACCGTGCCGGAGGCGGACGTCGGCAACATCAAGGTCGGGCAGTCCGTCACCTTCACGGCGGACGCCTACCGCCGCCGCTTCAAGGGCAAGGTGCGCCAGATTCGCCTCGCGGCGACGACGACGAACAACGTCGTCACCTATCCGATCATCATCGAGGCGGAGAATCCGGACGAGATGCTGTTTCCGGGCATGACGGCGACCCTCTCCATCGAGACGGCGCGCGCCGAGGATGCGGTCGTCGTCTCGGCGGCGGCGTTTCGCTTCCGCCCGAAGGCGGAAGACCGCGCGCCGGGCGAAGTGCCGCGCGGGCGCAAGATCTGGCTCGCGGGCGCGGACGGCAAACTCGTGCCGCACCTCGTCAAGGAGGGCGTTTCCGACGACTCGTTCACGGAGCTGGTGGACGGCGCGGCGTTCGAGGGCAAGGAGGCGGTCGTCGGCTACCAGACGGCGACGACGCTCGCCAAGCCCGCAGACGCGGCGAGCAATCCGTTCATGCCCAAGCCCCCGAAGCGTGGCACGGCCGGGACGGCGCCCGAACCGAGGAGGAAATGAGCGGATCCGCCATCGCAGTCTGCGCGAACCGGTGACGAGGGCCAGTGATGTCACATCTCATTGAGATCAAGGACTTGTACAAGACGTACGCGGTCGGCGACGAGTCGGTGCACGCGCTCGACGGCGTTTCGGCGACAATCGACAACGGCGAGTTCGTGGCGATCATGGGCGCGTCCGGTTCGGGCAAGTCGACGATGCTCAACATCCTCGGCTGCCTCGACACGCCGACGTCCGGCTCGTATCTTCTGGACGGAATCGAGGTCGCGCGGCGGACGCGGCGGGAACTGGCGGTCATCCGCAACCAGAAGCTCGGCTTCGTCTTCCAGAACTTCAACCTCCTGCCGCGCACGAGCGCGCTCGAACAGGTCGAGCTGCCCGACCTCTACATGGGGCGGCTCACGCGGGCGCGCCGCCGCCAGCGCGCGGTCGAGCTGCTGCAGCGCGTCGGCCTCGGCGGCCGCATCGGCCATACGCCGGCCCAGCTTTCGGGCGGCCAGCAGCAGCGCGTCGCGATTGCGCGCGCGCTCATGAACGAGCCGCCCGTCCTCTTCGCGGACGAGCCGACGGGCAACCTCGACACGAAGAGCTCGGTCGAGATCATGCAGCTCTTCACCGAACTTTCGCGCGAGGGCATTACCATCATCATGGTCACGCACGAGGACGACATCGCTGCCTATGCGACGCGGCATCTCGTCATGAAGGACGGGCGGCTCGTGAAGGACGACCGCCGCTGATCGGGGAGCGCACGACGATGGGCTACGCAAAACGAAGGACAGCGACGACGGGTGCGGTGACGGGTTCGCCGGCGACCGCGTCGGCCGCCGCCTCGGCGGCGAAGCCGTCGGCGTCCGCGTCGATCTGGAACATGCAGCTCGGCGGGGCGAAGGCGAAGACGGACATGAAGCGCGTCGAGGTCTTGCTCTTCGTCTCGGAGCTTGCCGACCTGCTGGAGGCCGGGATGACGCTCGGCCAGGCCCTGCAGGCGCTCGCGAACCAGGGCGAGGAGAATTCGGGTCAGCGTCATGTCTGCCAGGATCTCTGCGACCGCATCGTGCGCGGCGAAAGCTTCTCCGACGCCTGTGCGCATCATCCGAAGACCTTTCCGCCGCTCTTTTCGAACATGCTGCGCGCGGGCGAGGCGTCGGGCGCGATGATCGAGGTGCTGCGTCGCCTCGGCGAACACTACGAGCGCGACGACAGCATGCGCGGCAAGATCAAGAGCGCGCTCACCTATCCGGTCATCGTCCTCTGTTTCGGTGTTCTCGCCGTCATCGGCGCGCTCGTCTGGATCATTCCGCAGTTCCAGAAGGTGTTCGACTCGCTGGGCGCGGCGCTGCCGTTGCCGACGCGCATCCTGATTGGCATGTCGGACGCGCTCATCCACTACGGATGGCTCATGGCGATTGGCGCGGCCGCGTTCGTCTGGTGGTTCCGGAAGTGGTGCCGGACGCCGGCGGGCGTGCGGGCGCTGGACGGCTGGAAGCTCCGCGCGCCGCTCATCAAGGGCATCGTCGCGGCGGGCGCGTACTCGTCGCTCGCCTACACGCTCAAGACGCTCCTCACGAACGGCGTCAACGTCCTTCAGGCGCTCAAGATCTGCGAGGAGACGTGCGGCAACGCGGTCATCGGCGACGCGCTCAGGACGGCGCGCCAGCGCGTGACGGACGGCACGTCCATCTCCGGGCCGCTGGCGTCGTCGGGGGCGTTTCCCCGCATGATGACCGACATGCTCGCCGTCGGCGAGCAGGCGGGCGACATGGCCGCGTCGCTGGAGCACATCGGCAAGCGATACCAGAAGGACATGGACCGGAACATCGTCGCGTTCACGAACGCGCTCGAGCCGATCCTGATCGTCGCGATCGCGGGCATCGTCGGCTTCGTCGCAATCGCCATCCTGATGGCCGTCTTCAAGGTCTCCTCCTCCATCGGCTGACCCGCGCGAGGTTTTCGGTGCTTTCCGCGCGGCGGATTTTGCTATAATACGGGCATGAAACGAAAGATCGTCCTCCTCGCGAGCCTGGCGTCCGGCATCCTTGCGGCTATCCTGACGCGCGTCTACCTGTCGGCGAAAGACGCCGAAGTCCAGAACCTGAAGAATGCGATCAACAGCCGCTACGGCACGCTTGAAGTCCTCTGCTTCCGAAAGGACGTGCCGTCCGGGACGGTTCTCGCGAAAAGCGACCTGGGACTCAAGACGGTGCCGGCGCTCGGCATGCGCGGCCAGGCCCTGGAGCTGGAGCACTTGGGCGACATTCTCGGACGGAAGACGCTGCTGGGGCATCGGGAGGGCGACGTCGTCTTCTGGGCCGACGTCGAGGGCGGCAACCCGGCGGCGACGGGTCTTTCGGCGGACATCAAGAAGACGATGCGCGCCGTCTCCATCAACTGTTCGGGCGCGGCAAGCGTCTCGTCGATGGTGAAGCCGAACGATCACGTGGACGTGATCGGCACGTTCGACTTCGACCGGGGCGGCGTCGGCAAGAAGAACTTCGTGACGTGCACGATTCTCCAGAACGTGCTTGTCCTGGCGACGGGCGCGCGGACGGCGAAGACGCGCGCCAAGGACTTGGGGCTCTCGTCCGGCTACTCGACGGTCACGCTGGAAGTCACGCCGCGCGAAGCCGAGATGCTCGCGTTCGCCGAGCAGATGAAGGGGCGGCTCGTCCTTTCGCTCCGCAACCGCAACGACACGTCCTACGAGAAGGAACTGCCGAAGGTCGATTTCGAGAAGATCCAGGGCGAAATCGAGGAACTGAACCTCAAGCGGCAGAACCAGCGGCTGACAAACCGGTAGGAAAGGAGGCGGGGACATGACCCTGACGACGCTCATCGACGGCGTGCGCGAGACGCGGGAGCTCACGGACGGCGCGTATCTCATTGGCCGTGGCGAACACTGCCCCATCCGCTTCCCCTTGCCGGACGTGAGCGAGCGTCACGCGATTCTGACCGTGCGCGGCGGGCGCGTCCTCGTCGAGGACTTGCACAGCGCAAACGGCACGTTCGTCAACGGCGTGGCAATCGACCGCGCCGAGCCGCTGGACGGCGGCAAGGTCGTCCAGGTCGGCAGCGGCATGCTGCGCGTGAGCGAAGCCCCGGCGACGGAAGCTGCAGACTTCAGCGCCGAGGCGGAAGAGGCGGAGACTGACGCGGCGTCCGTCTCGCGTTCGGACGTCGCCCCCACCGTGCCGCCGCAGGGACTGCCGACGCCCGATCCGGCCCGCGCGCTCCGCCGCAATGTCCAGAAGCAGATCCAGCACGAGCTTCTGAAGCGGATGGACTTGAAGAAGCTCACCGTGCAGGGCGTTGGCCGCGAGGGGCTGGAGGAGAATGCGCGCGCGAAGATCCGCGCGATCATCGACGAGGTCGTCGCGAACGGGCGTCTGCCCGACGGCATTGACCCCGTGCGGCTGGAGGACGACGTCTTCAACGAGGCGATGCGCCTGGGGCCGCTCGAAGACCTTCTGGCGGACGATTCGGTTTCCGAGATCATGGTGAACGGCCCGGCGAACGTCTATGTCGAGCGGCACGGCAAGCTTGAGCTGTCCGACTGCCAGTTTTCGGACGACGCCAGCGTGCTCGCGGTCATCGAGCGCATCATCGCGCCGCTCGGCCGACGGTGCGACGAGTCGCAGCCTTACGTGGACGCGCGCCTTTCGGACGGTAGCCGCGTCAATGCGATCATCGCGCCGCTGGCGCTCTCCGGCCCGACGATCACGATTCGCAAGTTCGCGAAGAAGGCGCTGACGCCCGACGACTTCATCCGCTTCGGCACGTGGACGCGCGATGCGGCGGAGTTCATGCGCCTCTGCGTCGTCCTGCGCAAGAACGTCATCGTCGCAGGCGGCACGGGCTCCGGCAAGACGACGCTCCTCAACCTCCTGTCGGGGTTCATCCCGGCGAACGAGCGCATCGTGACGGTTGAGGACGCGGCCGAACTGCGCCTTCAGCAGCCGCACGTCGTCCGACTGGAGGCACGTCCGCCGAACATCGAGGGAAAGGGGGCCGTCCCGATCCGCGACCTCGTGAAGAACTGCCTGCGCATGCGGCCCGATCGCATCATCGTCGGCGAATGCCGGGGCGGCGAGGCCCTCGACATGCTGCAGGCCATGAACACGGGCCACGACGGCTCGCTCACGACGGTGCACGCGAACTCGCCGCGTGACGTCATCTCGCGTCTGGAGACGATGGTGCTCATGAGCGGGATGGAACTGCCGAGCCGGGCGATTCGCGAGCAGATCGCGAGCGCGGTGGACGTCATCATCCACGAGTCGCGGATGAGCGACGGCTCGCGCAAGGTGACGGCCATCACCGAGGTGACGGGGCTGGAGGGCAATCAGATCGTCATGCAGGACATCTTCGCGTTTCGCCAGACGGGCGTGGACGCGCACGGGAAGGTCTTGGGCGAGATGCGGCCGACGGGCGCCGTGCCGACGTGGCTCGACCAGCTCAAGAGCCGTGGCCTCCAGGTGGACATGAAGATGTTCCAGGACGGTGACTGAAAACGGCGCGTCGCGGTTGCCGCGCTCATCGCCTCAAGCAGTTAGTAGCCGTAGAACGTCGAGACGCCTCGGCATTCGTTCCGTCCGTATCCGTGGTCGATTTCGGCAACGCGGGGAAGATTTTGCTATAATCACGCGCAATTTTATGGACAAGGAGAAGACCATGCATCGTGCTTTCGTGTTGGCATCTGTTTTCGCGTGTGCGCTCATGGGCGCGCGGGCCGCGCTTCCGCCGCTGACGGGCGGCATTGCCGTGACGGCGGACGCTTCGTCGGGCGTGTCGTTCCGCGCCGAGGGGCAGACGCTGTCGTTCGCGCCGTTTGTCTGCACCGTGCCGACGAACGGCGTTGCGCCGCGCGTCTCGTTCCGTGTCGTGGATGATGCGCTGGTCGCGGACGTGTCGGGCGACGCGGCGAATTTCGGGACGCTCGCGTTCGGCGCGTGTTCGGAGATGCCGACGGGGCTTTACTTCGGCTACGGCTACTATGTGGCGAATCCCGGTCGGCTGGACGTGCCGCTGAACGGACATCAGAACGCGACGCGCTTTGTCGGCTTCGAGTTCGCCAACGGCTTTTCGCTCGTCCTCGCGACGACCACGCCGCCGGACAGCCTCTACATCGACGAGACGAACAAGTCGTTTGGCTTCCGCCTGTCCCAGCCGACGACGTTCACGTTCGTGCCGGGGCGGAAGGGCGCATTCGAGTGCGCTCTGCGCTACCGCCGCCATTTCACGACGCCGGCCGCACCGGGCTTCGCCGCGAAAGCGGGGCGGTTTGTCGTGGACACGTGGAACGGTACGTTCGCCCAGCAGGAACGCCTCATCCGCCGCGCCGCCGACGACTATGGCGTGTCGGACGCGCTTTTCTACGTCCACTGCTGGCAGCGGTACGGGTTCGACCGCCATCTGCCCGAAGTCTATCCGCCTTCGTCCACGTTCGGCACGGCGGACGACCTGAAGCGCGCGTGTGCGGCGGCGCAGACGCGCGGCTGGCGGTTTGGCGTCCACTTGAACGTCATTGACTGCTATCCCGAATCGCCGTGGTTCGACTGGTCGCGCATCTGCTATCGCCGCAATCCGAAGACGGACGCGCTTGAGCCGATCAAGGCCTGGCTGAATCCGCCGTGCGGCGACCAGAGCTATCGTCTGCTGCCAAGTCACGGCGCGGACTCGATTCGCTATCAGGTCGATCAGATGCACGCGGACGGCTTTGCCCCCGACACGGTGTTCATCGACGTGACGGGCTGCGGATCGTCGTTGGCCGCGACGTGTTTCGACAAGGCCGGCCGCGTCCATCCGCTGATCGCGAACTGCGCGGGGAACGCGGCGATGTTCGATGCGGCGCGTGCGGCCGTGGCCGCCCGTGCGGCGCGCCCCGCGTTCGTGTCGAGCGAGGCGCCGGCGGACTACATGGCTGGCCATCTCGACGGCGGCGACTGCCAGTGGATGCATCTGACGCGCGAACCTGGCGCCTATCGCTGGATGACCGTGGGCGGCACGGGACAGATCGAGAAAGTCCCGTGGTTTCCGCTCGTCTACCACGACCGCATGTCCCTGCACGGCGTGGGCTACAGCGCGCGGTTCGAGGGTGCGCGCGGCGAGGACTGCCATGGCATTGATTCGGACGACTACCTGACGTGCGAAATCATGAACGGCCACGCGCTCATGGCGGACTGCTACAACCGCGATGCCTACAAGGCCGAGGCGGGGATTCTCGAACCGCTCGACGAGGCGCGGTGTCTGCGGCAGATTGTCCGCAAGTACTGGCTGGCCCAGCACGTTGCGCGGGAACTTGCCACGGCGACGGTCGCGGACGTCGCGTTTGTCGATCGGGCGCGGGCGCGTCTGCGGATTCGCTGGTCAACGGGGATGACCGTCCACGTCAATCGCGGCACGGAAGACTGGCACGTGGCCAACGCACGAGGCGATGGGGAGACCGTGACGCTGCCGGCTTACGGCTTTGTGGCGTTGAACCCGGCGACGGGCAATTACGCCGCCATTTGCCGGCGCGACGGGCGTGTCGTGGAGGAGTCGTGTCAAAAGGACGGCGCGAAGACCATTCGCTATGCGAACACGCGCGGGGAGGACACGGCAGTGAACCGTCTGCCGGTTGCGCCGCGTTCGACCGTGACGATGGACGGCGCGGCCTGCTCGGTAACGACGGCGTGGGAACTGCTGTCGGGGCAGGCACGGCCGAAGGGAACGTATCGGATTGCCTGGTGGCTGCTCGACCCGCAGTTCCGCGAATACAGTCCCGCGTCCGCCGCCGTGTGCGTCGCCTCTGCTGTCGCGTCGCTTGACCGTCCCGTAACGGCATCGTTCACGTGGCCGGCTGACGTGAAGGGGGAGCGCGTCCTGCATGTCGCGGTGTCGCCCGCTTCGGCTGATCTGAACGACGTCGCGGCGCGATTCAAGTTGCTGGGGACGGCGGCGTTCTACAAGCGTTATCGTCAGGGCACGTTCGCGTCCGGTTCGCCGCGTCGCTACACGCCGTATGACTGCCCCGATCGTCCGCTCTGGGAACGGCTCTTCCCGGCGGCTGAACCCGTCGATTTCGGCTGGATCAAGCTGCGCGGCGCATGTCGTCTCGTCGTCGAATCGGGCCGTCCAGACGTCCGCCTTGACTTGCCGAGGCTGGCTCGTATGGCGTCCGACTTTTGACGAATGGGCGCGTCGAAATTTTGGCATGGGCTTTAGTATCTATTGCCATTTGCGTCCGTCGCTTGTGATGCGGGCGCGGCGTGTGGTATAATCTGCGGCATGGAAAAGCTCGCGACCGACATCTACA
>CAZWQY010000027.1:0-30532 GCA_964636295.1 uncultured Lentisphaeraceae bacterium
ATCCACGAATTTCACGGATTTACACAGATTCGTGCTCATTCGTGTGATTCGTGGATGAACAACCATGGGAAACAACCATGGGGACAGACCTCAAGGAGAGGGCTGAAACCACGAATTTCACGAATCTCACGAATGGACAACCGTGGGGACAGACCCCAAGGGTTTCCAACAACAAGAGAGAAAAAGAATTCCGCAATGAATTCTCATTTAGCGACAGGCAACCAGAACCCAGCGAAAAGAATCCTGCCAATCCGTGTTAATCCGTGAAATCCGTGGCTTCAAAACACCCATAGGGCATGTCTCACGGCTGTTGTCCACGAATCAACACGAATCACTCGAATTTCTTGAATTTCTTGAAAGTTGACGGCATTCGTGCGAATTCGTGTTGATTCGTGGATAACCCGCCGGGGCCTGTCCCCAAGGATAACCGCTTTTTAACCACGGATTTCACAGATTAACACAGATTCGTGCCCATTCGTGAGATTCGTGGATAGGCAATCGTGGGGACAGGCCCCAAGGACTTCCCGCCAGGGTCTGTCCCCAGGGCGGGGCGAGGGCGAGGAGCGGTCGAACCCGCTACTGCTCTTCGGTGACGCGCAGGATCTCCTTCACGCTCGTCACGCCCTTGAAGACCTTCGCCCAGCCGTCTTCGCGCAACGTCTTCATGCCTTTCGCGAGCGAGAGGTTGCGAATCTGCGTCGCGTTCTCGCGGCGGACAATCGCGCCCTCGATGTCCTCATCGACCTCCAGCACCTCGAAGAGCGCACGCCGGCCCTTGTAGCCCGTCTTCGCGCAGTTCTCGCAGCCATTCGGCTCCCAGACCGTCTCGCGCGCCGGCGGCGCGGCCAGCGTATAGTACTTCCGGTCGAGCGGAACTTCCTTCCGGCAGTCGGGACAGAGGCGACGGCAGAGACGCTGCCCCATCACGCCCGCGACGGCGGACGCGATGAGGAACGGCTCGACCCCCATGTCAATGAGACGCGGGAACGCGCCCGCCGCGTCGTTCGTGTGCAACGTCGAGAAGACCATGTGCCCCGTCAACGAAGCATTGATCGCGATCTCGGCCGTCTCGCGGTCGCGGATTTCGCCAACCATGATGATGTCCGGATCCTGTCGCAGGAACGCGCGGAGCGCACGCGCGAACGTCATGCCGATCTCGGCCTGCATCTGCACCTGGTTGATGCCCGCCATGTGGTACTCGATCGGGTCTTCGGCCGTCATGATGCGGACGTCGATCTTGTTCACCTCGCTCAAAAACGAATAGAGCGACGTCGACTTGCCCGAACCCGTCGGACCCGTCACGAGGAAGATGCCGTTCGGCCGACGGATAATCTTGTCGACGACGGCGAAGTCGCGGTCGTTGAAGCCAAGATCCCGCATCTTCACGAAACTGCCGCTCTTCGCGAGAAGGCGCAGCGAAATCGACTCGCCGTAGGCGGCCGGCATCGTCGAGACGCGGATGTCGATGTCCTGCCCCTGAATGCGGATGCCGATGCGCCCGTCCATCGGCAGGCGCTTCTCGGCGATGTCGAGGTTCGCCATCACCTTGATGCGCGAGATGATCGCCGACTTGAGGCGGTTGAGCTGCGGCGGCACGTCGACCTTGTGGAGCATGCCGTCGATGCGGTAGCGAATCCGAAGCTCCGTCTCCTGCGGCTCGATGTGGATGTCCGTCGCGCCCTGGCGGTCGGCCTCGGCAATGATCTGGTTGACGAAGCGCACGATCGACGCCTCCTCGCCCATCTCGCCGACGTCGATCTTCGTCATCGCGCCGAACTCGTCGCCGACGTCATAGCGACCGTCCTCAAGCATCTTCTCGATCGCCTCGGCACCGACGCCGTAGAACTTCTTGATCGCCTTCTCGACGTCCTCCTTCGGCGCGAGCGCCGTGCGGATGCGCCCGCCCGCGACTAGGCGCAAAGCATCCGCCGCCGTCGCGTCGAACGGATCGGACGCGACGACCGTCAGCGCGTCGCCGTCAAGGCGATAGGGCAGGACGTTGAACTGGTTGATTGCCGAGGCCGGCAGTTTCGCAAGGGCCTCCGGCGTCGGATTGTGCGCCTCCAGGTCGACCGTCTCAAGCCCCAGAACCTTGCCGACCGCCACGAGGAAGTCGCGCTCCTTCGCGCCGCCGAACTTGACGGCCGCCTCGGCAAGGCCCATCCCCGGATTCGCCGCGCGCATCGCGACGATCTTCGCGACCGTCTCGTCCGAATAGATTCCCGCGCGGCGGAGGACGAGGCCAGCCAGCGAGGAATCCTCGCTCCTGTCCCGCGTCGAAACGTTCTGACTCGCGTTTGTCATTCAGCAATCCCTTTTGGGGGATTATACCAAAACCGCCGCGCGTCTGCGCGGACGGCCGGAAGCGTTTGCCGCCTTCAGGCGAGCGCGGCGAGGATTTCGGGCAAGAGCTGCTTCTTGCGCGACAGGACGCCCGGCAGAAGCCACGTCCCGTTCTCGCCCAGGCGATAGGGAAGCGCGCGACGGACGGAGTCCGCGCCGCTGAAGAGCAGTTCGGAATTGCCGCGCACGGGATCCGTGACCATGAGGGCCATGAAGTCGAGTCCCTCGCCCTTGACGCGCGCGTCCATCGCCGCCGCCAAGGCCGCCGCGTGCCGGTGGAAGACCGCAAGGTTCGACTCCTCGATCTGGGCGAGGACGAATTTCATGCCATGCTCGGAATACGTCTTCGCATCGCTCGCAAGCGCGGCCTCCGCGCTCATCGAGGCGAGCGGCGAGGCGACGGACGCCAGCCCCTCGAAAATCGACGCCGCCCGTTCGCCGCAGATCCGCTCCAGCCACTCGCACATCACCCGGTCGGTCTCGGTCGTCGTCGGCGACTGGAAAAGAAGCGTGTCCGCCACGATTCCCGCGACCAGGACGCCCGCGATCTCGCGCGTCGGCCGCTCGCCCATGCCGCGAAACATCTTCGCGACGAGCGTACACGTCGAGCCAACGGCGTCCGCCGTGTACTTGATCGGATCGCGCGTCGCCGAAAACGCCATGCGGTGATGATCGACGACCTCGACGACAGGAATCTCGTCCAGTCCGGGGATGCCCTGCTCCGTCTCGTTGTGATCGACGAGGATCATGCGGAACGGCGGCTCTTCCGCAAACGCCCGCTTGAGCAACGTGCCGAGAAGCCGCCCGCGCTCGTCCACGACCGGGAAGTGGTTGTGCGGATTGCGGAGAACGGCCTTGCGGATGTCGTGGACGCGGTCGGTGTCGGTCAGCGTCTGCGCGCAGTGGTGAAGCGGCGCCGCGCCGACGGGCATCGTGAGGTCGGACTTCGCGATGAAGAGCGACAGGAGCTTCGCGGGCGAGAGCATCCCGGCGAACGTGCCGTCCGCCGCGCGCACGGGCAGCGACGACTCGCCGCTCGCCTCCAAGGTCTTCAAGGCCTCGACCAGCGGCTGCGCCGCGTCAATCACCGGCAGCGTCGCGTCCATGAGATCCCGGACGCGCACGTAGACATCGCGCTTCGCCCGCAGGGGCTTGAGCGCGAAATGATCGAAGACCCAGCGGGCCTTCTCCGGGAGAAGGCCCGCGCAGATGGCCTCGACGTCGCGCGTTCCCGTGCGCCGCCGCAGTTCCGCGAGCGCATACGCGCTCATGACCGAATCCACATCGGGATTGCGATGTCCACAAACAAACGTTTTCACGCGCGATAGTATACCAAAACCGGCTTCGCGTGAAACGAAAGCGGCTCCCGACACGCGAACGCCCCGGTCGGCAGATATGCTATAATTGCCGAACGCCTTGTCGCCGTCGGCTGTCCGCGCGGGCAGGCGGCGGGACAGGAAGGCGAGAAGGCGAAACGAGAAACGAAGGAAAGGAAATCAAGATGAAGAAACTGATGGCTCTCTGTGTGGCGATGGCCGCGTGCGCGGGATTCGCCGAGACGACGGCGGAGATCGTGACGTCCGTTGGGACGATCGAAGTCGCGCTGGACGCGGCAAAGGCCCCGCTCACCGTCTCGAACTTCGTGGCCTATGCGACGAGCGGCCACTACGACGAAACCGTCTTCCATCGCGTCATCAAGGGGTTCATGATCCAGGGCGGCGGTTTCACGAAGGAGATGTCGCAGAAGAAGACGCGCGCGCCGATTCGGAACGAGGCGACGAACGGGCTCAAGAACCGCCGGTACACGATTGCGATGGCGCGGACGCAAGTCGTGGACTCGGCGACGTCGCAGTTCTTCATCAACGTGAACGACAACGCATTCCTCGATCACCGCGCACCGAATCCGATGGGCTATGGCTACGCGGTCTTCGGCGCAGTGACGAAGGGACAGGACGTCGTCGACGCGATCGCCGCCGTGGAGACAGGACGCTTCGGCCCCTTTGCCGACGTGCCCAAAACGCCGATTGTCATCAAGAAGGTGACCATCCGCGAGAATCCCGCCCCCGCCGCCGCGAAGC
Organism: uncultured Lentisphaeraceae bacterium; assembly: GCA_964636295.1. Classification (GTDB taxonomy): domain Bacteria; phylum Verrucomicrobiota; class Kiritimatiellia; order RFP12; family UBA1067; genus UBA1067. Next base: position 4,422 of record CAZWQY010000027.1, read on the forward strand.
CGTAGTCGCGCCACACGACTGCACCGAGTGAACCGTTCATGCGGCGGCATCGTTAACAAAGGAGATATGAAAGTCATGAAAAAGCGAATTCTGGCCGTCGGCTGGTTCGACAACTTCCCGTTCAAGAGCGTCTGTCTGCCGCACCTGGAACGAATCAAGGAGGTCTTCTTCGCCTGGCCTGGCGTGACGGCAAGCCGTCCGATGGACGACTGGACGCCCGAACGGCGCGCACGCATCGTCTCCGACCTGAAGTGGGCGCGGGAGAACGGACTCGAGCTGGACGCCATCTTCAACGCCAACTGCTACGGCGACATCGCCATGACCCGCCAGCTCGCCGACCACGTGACGGAAAAACTTCGCGAAATGGACGCGGTCGGGCTCTTCCCAGAGCATCTGACGACAACCTCGCCTTTCATCGCGACCGTGATGAAGCGCCGTTTCCCTTCCGTGAAAATCCGCTTTTCAATTAACATGGACATCGATTCGTCGCTTGCGCTGGAGTACGTGACGGACATTTGCGACGGCTTCTATGCGGGGCGGAACAGCCATCGTCGCGTTGACTACGTGCGCCAAATGGGCGAATGGGCGCACACGCACGGGAAAATCATCGGACTCCAGGCCAATCCGGGATGTCTACGGAACTGCCCGTTTCACACGTTCCACAACAACTTGCACGGACACAACCGCATGGGGCAGTCCGAAGCGGCAAAGGCGTTCGACTTCTCCAACTTCCTCTGTCGGACGGTCTTCGAGCGCGGCGACCTGGAACAGTTCCTGCGCGCGATCTGGATTCGTCCCGAAGACCTGCCGCTCTACGAACCGCACGTCGACGTCGTCAAACTGGCGACGCGCCGCCATCCCGCGCCCGCGAAGATCATCGCCGCCTACGCAACCTGCTCCTATGACGGCGACCTCGCGGAAATCGTCGATCCCTGCTACCACTTCCCGAAGACGTTCGACAACAAGGCCTTGGGCGAATCCCCGCTTTGGCCGGACGTGCGCGACTGTCTTCAGGCGAACAACTGCCGTCGCTGCGGGAAATGCGCCGCGCTCCTCAAGGCCGTGCTCAAGGACAGGCCCGACGCGGCGGGTGACTTGAAGTCCTCCTTCGTCGGGTTCTTCAAGGGTTAGCCGAAGCAAGCCCGTTGACGCCCGGCCGCGTCCCGTCCGCCGCCCACACGCACAACGGGCGAGACATCACTTCGTCGGCGGCGGCAGGGCCTTCAAGATCTTCTCAGCCGCCGCGACAAGCGACGGGTCGGGGAAGAGCGTCGTGACAACCGTCGCGTAGCCGCGCGCGGCCTTCGCGTCGCCCGCCGCACGCGCATTCTCCGCAAGCGCGAGATACGCCGCGCCGCGCGCGGCCGGATGGGCCGCGTTCAGCGTGACGGCCTGTTCCAGCGTCTTCTTCGCCGCCGCATATTCGCCCGCACGGCTTTCAAGCCGACCGAGCGCAAGCGCGGCAGACGCCGCCGACTCCGTCTGAACCGGCTCGGCGAGAGCCTTGCGGTAGGACTCGATCGCAGCCGAATAGGCCCCCCGCGCCTCGTCGCAGCGGCCCTGCATCGCCCACCCGGCCTGTCGCCATTCGGGCGTCTTCTCCGACACCAACGCCTTGGCGCAAATCGCCGCCTCCTCGCCGCCCAGCAGTTCGCCGACGGCATGAATGCGCGCCGCGCTCATGCGCGCGCACGCGCCTTCCTTCACAAGTCGGGCATACGCCTTCTTCGCGGCATCCGCGCGTCCGTTCTTCAAATCGTGCTCGGCCAGCATGAGCCGTGCCTCGCGCGACTCGTCCAGTCCAAGTCCGAGCGCCATGGCCTCGGAAAGAAAACCCGCCGCCTCGGCCTCGTGCCCTAGGCGCATCGCCGCCACGCCACGCCAGTAAAGCGCGCTCGCCTTTCGCTCGCCGAGCCGTCCCGTCGCCAACGCCTCCGCAAACAACAGCTCGGCCTTCGCCCAGTCGCCCGCCCGCGCGGCGGCCATCGCCCGCGCCTGGAGAGCCTGCGCCGCAGCATCCGTCTGCGGAAAGGCCCGGACGATTCGCGCGTACTCGGCATCCGCCTCCGCCCCGCGCCCGGCCTTCTCGTAGGCCCACGCAAGCCGCAAGGCATCCGCCGCCGTTCCCGTTGCCGCCGCGCGCTGCGCGGTCTCGACAATCAACGCTGGCTCATTCGCCCGAACGGCCGCCGAGAACTCCAGCCGCGCCAGCAGAAGCCCCGCGTCCGTGCGATACCGCCCTTTCGGGAACTCGTCCAGATATTTGCGGAACAGCGCACGAGCCGCGTCGTCGCCCCCCGTCTGCACCGCGCAACACGCCTTCACGTAGGCCAGGTCGTCCGTCTCGCCCGCCCCACACGCCGCCGCCGCATCGGCATAGCGACCCTCCATGTAGTCGCACCAGACGGACAGCGTCCGCGCCTCGGCGGCGTGTGCGCCGTTCGGGAACATCTTGCGCGAACGACGGAAGAGACTGCCCGCCTCGCCAAACTTCTTCTCGCGATAGCTGACGGACGCCGCGAGGAACAGTGCCTCGTCCGCAAGCGCGCCCTTGCCGAAGGCAATGCCCAGCAGAATCTCGACGCCCTTGCGACGCATCGCGGCATCGTCCGCGTTCGTGAGCAGCGTGCCGCGCCGCAAGTCGGCATAAGGCGCGTAGCGTCCCTTCGGCTCCGCCAGCACGCACCGCCGAAGAATCTCGGCGTCGTTCTTCTCGACGCCCAAGTGGTAGAGCGCGGCCGCGCGTACGGACGGCTCGACGCGGTCTGTGTCGAGGGCGGCCAGCGCGCGCAGACGATCCTCGCCCGTCGCGGCCAACGCAAGCTGCAGACGCGCCGCGCCCGCATACTTCGAATCCGGCGCGTCACGGACGAGCGCCGCGTAGTGGCGCGCCGCCGCGTCGGCTTGACCGGCCGCGCGCGCGCACTCCGCGAGGCGATAGGCCAGTTCGTCCGCCGCAATCGACTTCTCGCCGACAAGGGCCTTGTACTCGACGGCGGCGGTCGCGTAGTCGCCCTTGTTGAACAGGCGATCGGCCATCGCCAGGCGGTCGGCCGGCAGGACGGCGAGCGCGGCGAGGAGGACGGCGAACGTCATTTTCCCGTGCCCTCGGTCGCCAGCGAGAAGTTCCAGACGTCCGCCGCGCGGCAGGCGTCAATCACCGCCACAAGCTTCTCGTACGGTGTCGCGCGATCGGCGCGGATGATGACCGGCTGACCGGGATAGAACTTCGAGATGCGCGCCAGGCGCGCCTTCAGGTCGTCGTGCGTCCACGTCGCGCCGTTGACGCGCACCGTGCCGTCCTTCGCGAGGTTCACGATGATCTCGCCCGGCAGACGCTCCGGCTCGCGCGCCGTCTCCGCGCTCGGCAGTTGAATCGCGATTTCGCTCTCCCACTGCGAGAAGACGCTGACCGTCACGAAAAAGCAGAGCAGGAGGAAGATGACGTCGAGCATCGACGTCAGGGCCAGCGAGGGGGCCTTGGAGGGCGGCGTGTCGAAGCTCATTTGCGCACCGCCCCGCCAACGGCGATTTCCTCACACGCCTCCTCCAGCTCGGCCATGCGCTTCGCGCAGCGGCGACGGAAGAATGCGTAGGCCACGAGCGCGGGAATGGCGACGGCGAGGCCGAAGATCGTCGTCACGATCGCCTGCGAGACGCCCTGCGCAAGGACAACCGGCTTGGCACCCGCTGAGACGTCGCTCGCAATGCCGCCAAAGGCCTGGAACATGCCGAGAACCGTGCCGAGAAGACCGACGAGCGGCGCGACGGCCGCGATGTCGGCAAGCCAGTCCACGGCGGCCTGCGCGCGCGCGGCAATGCGCTTGCCCTCCGCCGCAATGTCCTTCGCCGTCTGCAGCCGCTTCAAGGCCGCCGGAATGAAAATGAAGCGCATCTGCACAATCCAGAGATAAAGCACGACAGCGAGCGCAAAGACGGAGATCGCCGCGAGGACCCACATAAGCGGGCCGCCATAGGACCACGCCTGACCAAAGGTTATGTCGTTCATTTTACCAAGCCTTTCTTCACTTCGTCATAGTATAGCAAATTCCCTCACCGCGCGGCGGCCTTTCCGGGATAGAGGTCGTAGGCAACCTTGTAGCGCGCGGGCGTCAGGTCGGGCATGATCACGTTCGCGCCGGCGGCCAACCCCTGCTCGCGTCCACGCCCCGGCGCCAACGCCTCAAGCGCCGTCGCCGCGACCATGTTGGCGTACGGCAGACGCTTGCGCGTCTCGGCAATCATCCACAGCGCCAACTCCAGTCGCGCCGCCTTCTCCGCGTCCGACGCGACAACGCCCTGCCCCATCGGCGTGTCGGGATGCGCAACGAACGGGCCCATGCCGACCATGTCGAGATTCATCTCGACAAAGAAGTCGATGTCCTGAAGGAGTTCCGCCTTTGTCTGTCCCGGCAAGCCGATCATCACGCCCGAACCCGTCACGTAGCCCAGCCGCTTCAACGTGCGGAGGCACGCGACACGCCGATCGAACGAGCAGTCGTCCGGATGGATCGCCGCATAGCGCGCGCGATTCGAGGTCTCGATGCGCAGGAGATAGCGCAGGACGCGCGCACCGGCCGCCGCCTTCCAGCGGCGGTAGACGGCCTCCGTCTGCTCGCCGAGCGACAGCGTCACTTCGAGCGGACGCGGCGCGCCCTCAGCGTGCTCAACCTCCGGGAGGCGACGAAGAACGCGCTCGTAAAAAGCCGTATTCGCCTCGCTCTCCAATTCGCCCGCCTGCAGCGCAATTGCCGGATAGCCGCGCCGCACGGCCTCCGCCGCGCACGACAGCACCTCGTCCTCCGTCATGTGATAGCGCGCGACCTTCGCGTTTCCCCGACGAATGCCGCAGTAGAGGCAGTTCTTCGCGCACTGGTTGGAGACTTCGATCAGTCCGCGCGGCAAGACCTTCTGTTCGGACACGGCACGCCTCCTCTGCGCCGTTAGCTCGCCTTTTTCGCACCCGCCGCCGACGACACGCGAAGAGCCGCCAAGGCCTGTGCCGAGGCATCGGCGACCTCCGCGAAAAGCGACCGCCCGTGCGCGTCCATCGCCACGACGCCACGAAAGTCCACGACGTCGAAATGCCAGACGGCCTCCGCCGCGCCAAATTCGTCCAGAAGCGAGACGCCCGCGACGCGCCGGACGGCCGCCGCATACAGCGCGCCCGCGCCGCCGACGGCCTGGACGTAGACACAACCGTACCGCTTCATCGCCGCAAGCGTCGCCGCGTCCATGCCGCCCTTGCCGATGACGAGCCGCACGCCCGACGCCGCGATGAACGCCGGCTCATAGGGGTTCTCGCGCACGCTTGTCGTCGGCCCGGCCGCCACGACGCGCCAAGAGCCAGCGGAATCCGAGTCCTTCACGCAGACCGGCCCGCAGTGGTAGAGCGCGCCATCCGTGAAATCGACGGGCAACGCGCCGCCGTCGGCAACGAACTTGTGGAACTTGTCCCGCCCCGTGTAGAGGCGGCCGGTAATCGAGACGGCATCGCCCGCCTTCAGCGCGCGCACCGCCTTTTCGTCAAAGGGATAGGTGAGGTTGATCATAGCTCAATCGTCCGCCGGCGACAGGCCCAGCACATGTAGGCGACCGTGACAAAGAAGGAGGCCGGGAGGCGCGTGCGCGCGGCGACCTTCACGCCCAGGACGGTCGTCTTGCCGCCGAGTCCCATCGGTCCGATGCCCAGTTCATTCGCCGCGCGCAGCACCGTCTTTTCCAGCCGACGAAGTTCCGCGCTTCGCCCGTCGTCGCCCGCCTCGTCCAGCGGACGCAGCAGCTGCTCCTTGGCGACGGCATAGCCCGTCGCCCGATCGCCGCCGACGCAGACGCCCAAGATGCCAGGCGCACAGCCATAGCCCTGAATCTTCTGCACGGCATCGAGAACGCACGCGCGGACGCCCGCGAGATCGCGTCCGGCGCCCAGCGCGGCGTCCGGCAGGGAATACTGGCGCGACATGTTCTCCGACCCGCCGCCCTTCAGCAACAGCGTGACGCGGCGCGCCGGACTCTCGTTCGCCACATAGTGAATGACGGGCGCGCCTTCGGCGCAGTTGTCGTCGCAGCTCCGCCCCGTGACGGCGTCAATCGTGTTCTTGCGCAGATAGCCGCGTTCCGTCGCGCAGGCGACGGCGCGCTTGACGAGCGCGGGCGTCACACGGCGGCGCAGACGTTCATCGACAAAGAACGTGAGCGTTCCCGTGTCCTGGCACAACGGCGTGCCGTTCTGCTTCGCAAGCGCGCAGTTGTCGAGAATCGTCCGCAGGACGACCGCCGCCGAACTGCCGCGCGTCTCGCGACGAGCCGCTGTGCGCAAGGCGGCGAGGACATCTTCGGGGAGCGACGAACTCGTCTCGCGAATGAGCGCGACGAGCCGCTCCAGCGTCGAAAGCCGCGCCATCTTACGAGTTGACGATGAGTGCCATGAAGACGAGGTCTTCCGAGCCGTCCGCATTGCTCAGGCCATGGCCGGAACCGTCCGGCGTCCACGTCACGTCGCCCGCCCGAATCGTGCGCGTCACGCCGTTGTCGTCATAGACGCCCGCGCCCGAAAGGACGAAGTAGCACTCGCCGTTTCCGTGGTGCTCGTGGTAGCCCAGAACGTCGCCGGGGTGCAAGGTCACGCGCGCATAAAGCCCGCACTTGTCCTTCAGCTCCGCCTCGGACAGGACTTTCTCGATCTTCATGTTTCCCTTGCCGCCGCAAGGATCTTTCCAATAAGAGACTTCCATCTGAACGACCCTCCTTAACTAGCTTGGAATTATACCAAAATTTGTCGGAACGCTGAGCCGCCAAGGCGGCGCTTGCGAAGCCTGTCAGTGCCCGGAAACAGACACGGGCTTCCGCGTCCATGCCGAGAGGCGGGCGGCGATTTCTGCGCCATAGCCACGCGGCGGAACCGCGGCCGCGTAAGTCTCAAGTCCCAGCCGTCGCCCTTTCTCGATGCCGAGCGGATGGTACGGCTCAATGTCCAGTTCCTCGACGGACGCAAGTTCGTCCGCCAATGCCGCGACGGCGGCGAGTTCCGCATCGTCGTCGTTCATGGACGGCACCATCGGCAGACGCAGCACGATGCGCGCCGCCCGCGCATCCAGATCCCGGAGGTTCGCGAGAATCGGCGCGAGTTCGCCCCCCGTCAGTCCCCTGAAGCGTGCCGCATCCAGATGCTTGACGTCAAAGAGCCAGAGATCGACGAAAGGCGCGACGGACTCGACCGTCGCGGCGGGCGCGTAGCCACTCGTCTCGACGGCCGTGTGCAGACCAGCCGCCTTCGCCGTCGCCAGCAGACGTCGCGCGAAAGCGGGATGCGCCAGCGGCTCGCCGCCCGAAAGCGTGAGTCCGCCGCCCGAATTGTCATAGAACGGGCGGTCGCGCAGAATCTCCTCCATCAGGTCGGCGACCGTCCGCCGACGACCGTAGTCGCCTTCCGGCTGGAAACGCCACGACTCCGGGTTGTGGCACCACCGACAGCGCAGCGGACAGCCCTTCAGGAAGACAACCGTACGAAGCCCCGGCCCATCGCGCGTGGCCCCGTGTTCGACGCCAAAGACAATGGCAGACGTCTGCACGACCATCAGACGGGCGAGACCGTGCGCGAAATGACCTCGTCCTGAATCGTCTTCTTGAAGCGGACGAAGTAGCCGGAGAACCCCGAGATCCGCACCCGTACGTCGGCGTACTTCTCCGGGTTCTTCTGAGCGGCAAGCAGCGTCTCGCGCGAGACGTGGTTGAGCTGGAGGTGAAGACCTCCCTCGCGGAAATAGGTCTCGACCAGCGCAACGAGCTTCTCGAAGTCCTGGCCGTCCGTCAAAACCGTCTCCGGCAACGTCAGGTTCAGGATCGACGTTCCGCACATCGCCCCTTCCGGGTCCATCTGCGCGGCCGACAGGAGGACGGAAGTTGCGGCGAACGGGCCGCGTCCGGCGGCCGGGCCGCCGCCGAACGAGAGGAAATCGCCCGCGTGTCGGCCGTCCGGCGTCGCCCCCGTCAAGGCACCGAACTTCGTGGCGTTGTCGTTGTAGCCCGTGTGGTTTCCGAACGTGAGCGGCAGGCCGAAGTAGTCCGTCCGCCCGTCCGCCCAGCGCGCGATGGCCGTGTGATAAAAGCGGGCCATCTCATTCGAGAACGGGTCGTTCGCACCGTAGAACCGCCCCTTCGCGAGAATGTCCGCACGCAGCGTCTCATGTCCCTTCCAGTCCGCAGCCAACGCCGCGACAAGTTCCGCCATCGCGCAACGCCGTTCATCAAAGACAAACTGCTTCACGACGCACAACGAGTCGATGACGTTCGGCGTGCCGTGAAGGTCGATGCAGGGACACGAGCGTGTCGCGCCGCCGCGTGTCGGGCTCTCGGCCCGGTCGATGCACCCCTCGATGAAGAGCGCAGACAGGACGTTGCAGTCACGGGCGCGGACGTCATTGAACGACTTCGACAACCGATCGGCATCCGCGAGGTCGTGCTCCAGCTCTTCAACGAAGATCTTGCGGAAGTCCTCCCACGTTCGGCAGGCCAGCGCGTCGTCGCGGCGGACAGTGAAGACGCGCTCCACGCAACGAAGTCCGTTCGCGTGGAAGCCTCCGAAGGAGACGCCGCCCATGAACGTCGGCTCGTTGCAGCCCGTAATGCAGTAGTCACGGGCGACTTCGGGCGGGAAATGGCATCGCCGCGTCAGCGCGGCAACACGCGGCACGTCACCGTCGAAGGCAATGCGCTTGTTCGGGTCGCGGCGTTCGCAGTCGAGCATGAACCGCAACACCTCGCGCGGCGTCTGCGGATTCCAGCGGAAGGACATCTCGGGACGCCGCAGGTCGCAGGCCATCGCCGACTCGACGACCAGTCGCGAGAAGTCCGTCCAGCCGTCCGCACCGTCTGGGGTCAGTCCGCCGACGGTCATGTGGCACTCGCCGCCCTTGTCGTAGTTGCTGCTCGCGTGCGGCGTATGCGCATCGATGAAGATGAAGAGCTCCTGAAGCCGTTCCGCCGCGCGGTCGCGCGTGATGCGCCCGGCGGCAAGATCCGCGAAGTAAAGCGGCGCCAGGTACTGGTCAAGCCGTCCGATGGCATCCGACAGGAAGTCATAGCAGAAGAAGACGCTCTGTACGCCTTCGTCAAACGTCCGCGCCGGATGCAGGGGGACATGCGCGCAGCGCGCCGCCATCTCGCGCAGCGTCGCCCGCCGCGCCGCATCAGGCGTCGCATCCGCCAGCCGACGGCATTCCGCTGCGCAGTTCGCGGCCTGCGCCTCGATGCCGTCCAAGGCGAGCTCCATGCCCTTCAGATAGTCGAGCCGCTCCGGATGGCCCGCCCACTTCGCCCGCGCGGCGACAATGTCCGCGCGGATGCCGACCAGCCCCCGGTTGACGATCTTCGGGAAGTCCGCGCACGTGTGCTGCCACTCGAAGATGGCCAGGCGCTCCTTCGGCTTGAGATAGTAGTCCCGGCAACAGACAGTCCCGAACGCACGGTGTCCCGTGCGGCGGTAGAGGTCACTTTCGACCGAACCGTCAAACGCCAGATAACCGACCAGTTCCTCGTCGGCGCGGATGGCAACCGGCTGGGCGGAAATGTACTCCTTGAGCCGCTTGCCGATGCGTACGGGCTCCGGCAACGCAAAGTCGCCCGGATCGTAGGCGACGGGGACGGCCTTTGGAAAGACATCATGGTCCAGCGCCCGGTCGAGCAGACGGCGAACGCGCGGATTCAACATGCTCGCCCCGGCCCCGAACGGCCGCTCGCTCGCGCCGACGGCGGGCCGCGTCCAGTCCATGAGAATCGCAGCCGAAAGCCCGGCCGCAAAGCCCCGGCGCGTCATGTTCATCGTCCTCTCCCTGTTCATGTCTCGTACCTCCTTCTCATTCTGTCAGTTGTCGTCCCTACTGTCCGAGCGGACGAATCCGCGAACAAGGTCCGTCCAGTCATACTCCTCCAGCGCGCCCCAAACGCCAATGGCAAAGGAGTCGTGCGCTGGATCGGGATCCGTCACCAGCTGCGTCCAGCTCGGCGGCGGCTCCTGAAAGTCGATGCCGCTGAAGAGCTCGGGTTCGGCGGCAAGGGCATGCGCCGCCGCAATGCAGTTCCACCCCTTCGCACGAAGGCACACGGGCCGCCCACCCCCTTCCGCCAGACTGCGCAGGATAATGTTCTCGGCATCGCGACCGACAACGGAGCGCCCCAGCGTCGCCAACATCCCCGCTTCGTTTTCCCGCCGCATGCCGAATGCCCCCGACAGATACCACCAGTCGAAATTCGGGTGGTCAAACGACACGTGCGGACACCTTCCCTCGGCGCGCAGCTGCGCAAGCGGACGGATGTTCGCGCGGCGGCGGACAACCTCACGCAGACGTTCGCGCGACAGCCGCTTCCGCGTCGCCGCCAAGGCTCTCGCCCGGTCGGACATGAGCGAATAGAGACTTTTGAAACCCGCCCGGTCGCGTACCTGGCGCATGGGCGTGAAAAATGTCGCCTCCGGCGGGAACGGCAAGGGCCAGCCGTTTACCGAGTCGCTTGCACGGTGGTCTCCCGTCGAAAGCCGCCAATACTCCGACAGGGCGCGCGGCGGCTCGCCGCCGCGAACGCAGAACCGCATCCAGTCGACCTGCGCCGCGCGCGTCGGCGCCGCAAGTCCATGCGGACCGGCGCAATGGAACTGCCAAACGCGACTGGGGACGCCAAGGCGCGACTGGAGGTCGGACAGAATTGCGACCGTCGCCGCCGTCCCCCGCTGCGGGAAGTAGTCCTCCCATCGGCTGCCGACAGCCAGCTGGACGCGCGGCTGTCCAAGCGCGAGGATTGCGGCATGGTTGAGTCCATCCGTCAACTGTCCCCAATAGAACTGCTCGGCATCATGGCATCCGCGACAAGCAAAGACTTCGCGGATTGAGGAAACGAAGCAATTCGGGAACGCGACCTTCACACGCGAGTCGAGCGCCTGGAGATACGCGCTCATCGTACCGCCCCCCGACGTGCCGCAGACGCCCAGCCGGCTGAGGTCAACGTCCTTCCGCGACGCAAGGTAGTCAATTGCGCGAATCCCATCCCAAATGCGGAATCGCGCAAAGTTCCAGCCGACAAGCCAGCCACGCGCGCCAAGGCGCGTGTGCTCGGCGGCGCACTGCCCCCATGTCGCGTCGAAGCGAGGGTCGCCCTGACGGCGCTCCCCCTGCGAGAGCGGATCCCACGTGAACGCGGCGAACCCGGCCCGCGCCATCATCGCAAGATGGTCTGCGTAGGGCGGGGCCAGGATTCCACGGTCGCTGTGGCCCATCGGCATCGCGACCGCCGGATACGGCGGCCGGAACTGCGGCGCCGTCGGCAACGCAAGATGCCCGACGACATAGACGCCAGGCAAAGACTCGAAAAGGACGTTCTGCAGCGTGAAGCCGTTACACACCGTGACGACTCCTTCCTGCGCCCGAAGCGGCGTCCGTTCGGGAAGACCGCCCAACCCACGCAACCAGGCTGCGCGCCAACGGGCCTGATGCGCCGACAGTTCCGCAACCGTGGAGATTGCCGCGACAGCACCATCCGCCGCACGGTCGGCATCCGCGACCTCTCTCAGAAGCGAAGCCGAAACGGCGGCGGGGAAGCCCGCCAACGACTGGAACGCAAGTCCTGCACTCACAACCGATCGAATGTCGCGTCCCCTCATCGGGCTTCCTCCATTTTCCGCACCTTCATGATGGTGGTATTATCGCACATTCCACCTTTCCCTGTCATTGTATCCAACCGACAGATTAGTGTATAATTTGTCCATGAGCGGTTCTTCAGATACAACGGCCCTCGCCCATGCCAAGAGATTTCAACGCATCTTCTTCCGTCGGGCGGGGAAGAATGTCGAGACGTTGCGCCAACTGGCGGAAATATTGCCAGACGTGCGTTTCAACATCATCGACACCGAAGATCGCATCGTCACGTTCAACCGGGAGAACTGCGCCAACTGCAACTTTCGGAACGAGTACGAGGCCGTCGGTCGGAATGTCGCCGACCTTTTCCCGCCCGTCCTCGCCAACGCCTATCTCACGCTCTATCGCGAAGTACGGCAGACGGGACGCCCCGTTCTGAATCGCAAGACCTTCCACGGGGCCGACCGGTCAACGACGCCGCGTCTCGCAAACGTCTTCCCCGTCTTCGACACGCAGGGCAAGATCATCGGCACAGCCTGCTTCTATCGGCCACTTTCAAGCGAGTCTGGCCCGGCCGACTGGTATGGTGCCGTGCGAAAGGCCATCTGCTTCATCGACGCGCATTTCTCAGAGAAGATCACGCTCGCGCAGCTGGCGGAGGTCTCACACCTTTCTCCGACGACCTTCCGCCGCACCTTCGTGAAAGTCCTCGACACAACGCCTTCCGCCTACCTGGCGACAATTCGCGTCAACCGCGCACGCGAACTTCTCGCGAAGACGGACATGAGCATTGAAGCCATCGCCGCCGAATGCGGCTTCTACGATTCAAGCCATTTCGTGAAAACCTTCCGCAAACTGCGCCACGAGACGCCGACGGCGTTCCGCCGTTTCATGTCCATGCACCGCAAGTCTGACGGCTTCGTGCCATAATCGGCACAGCGTCCTCCAAACGCCTTTGGAAACGTCTCGTCTAGTGGCTGTCAGGAAAAGTGCTTCACCTTCGGCGACCAGCCCGCCGCCTCGTCCGGCGTCATCTGCGCGAAGCACATGACAATGAGCCGGTCGCCGACCTTTCCCTGGTGCGCCGCCGCGCCGTTGAGACAGCAGACATGGCTGCCACGCGCACCGGGAATGGCGTAGGTCTCGAAGCGATTACCATTCTCGACATCCGCGCAGAGAATCTTCTCGTAGGGGAGAATGCCGACGGCTTCCATGTCATCTGGATCCAGCGAAAGCGAACCCTCGTAGTCAAGGCAGGCTTCCGTAATCCGAATGCGGTGCAACTTCGCTTTGAGAAGTGTGAGAGTCATGAGAGAAATGATCGAATGGTCGAATAATCGAATGGTCGAATGGGATGGGAAGATGACCAAATGAGCGAATGGAGAAGGTTTCGATTACTTCCCCAGCCGCTCCTCAATCATCTTTGTCGTGACGACAACCTTCTTCATCTGCGCATTGCCCGGCGCCTCGTACATGACATCCGTCATGAGCTTCTCCATCTCGGCCCGCAGACCGCGCGCCCCCGTCTTGCGCGCAAGGGCCGTCTTCGCGAGGGCCTTGAGCGCATCCGGCTCGAACGAGAGATCGACGCCGTCCATCGCAAGAAGCTTCTGGTACTGCTTGACGAGCGAGTTCTTCGGCTCCGTCAAGATTCGCACGAGATCGTCCTCGGAAAGGTCTTTCATCGTCGTGATGACGGGAAGACGCCCCGTGAACTCGGGGATAAGACCGAACTTGACGAGATCTTCCGGCCGCACGTCCTGCGGGTTGATTTCCGAATCGGACTTGTCCGTTGCCGCAGCGGACGAAGCCGCCGTCGCGCCAAAGCCGATTGCGTGCGCATCCTTGCGCGCGGCGACGATCTTGTCGAGACCCACGAACGCGCCACCGCAGATGAAGAGGATGTTCGTCGTGTCGATCTCGATGTACTCCTGGTCGGGATGCTTGCGCCCGCCCTTCGGCGGGATGCGGCAAATCGAGCCTTCGATCAACTTGAGGAGCGTCTGTTGCACGCCCTCGCCACCGACGTCGCGCGTGATCGAGACGTTGTCCGTCTTCGAGGCGATCTTGTCGATCTCGTCCACGTAGATGATGCCGCGCTTCGCCAGTTCGACGTTGCCGTCTGCGTTCTGAAGAAGATAGCGCACGAGGTTCTCGACGTCTTCGCCGACGTAGCCCGCCTGCGTGAGGACGGTCGCGTCGCCAATTGCGAACGGCACGCCCAGCATCTTCGCGAGCGTCTTCGCAAGAAGCGTCTTGCCGCAGCCCGTCGGCCCGATGAGAAGAATGTTCGACTTCTCGATCTCGACGTCAGCGAAAGCGTCGCCGGCCTCGGCGGTCTTCGCCTTTGCCGTCGCCTTCTTCCGACCGTTTTCCGCCGCCTCCAGGCGACGATAGTGGTTGTGGACGGCGACGGAGAGGACTTTCTTCACCTCGTCGTGCCCAATCACGTACTGGTCGAGGAACGCCTTGATTTCCTTCGGCGTCGGCGTGGGCGGCAAGGGCGGAACGTCCTTCGCGGACGCCGCGTGGCGCGAGATGAGATCGTTCGCGTGCCGTACGCAATCGACGCAGATGTTGCCATCAGTGCCCGGAATGATCGAAACCTCTTTCGACGAACGCCCGCAGAACGAGCAGACGAACTCTTCTTCTTTCTTCTTCACGACCGAACCCGTGGAATTATTTCTTCAGGACTTCGTCGATGAGTCCCCACGCCTTCGCCTCGTCGGCGCTCATGAAGTAGTCGCGCTCCGTGTCGCGGACAACGTCCTCGAACTTCTTGCCCGAATGCTTCGCGAGGATTCCGTTCAGGACATCCTTCAAGCGCAGGATCTCCTTCGCCGTGATCTCGATGTCCGTCGCCTTGCCCTCGGCGCCGCCGGACGGCTGGTGAACCATGATGCGCGCATTCGGGAGGGCGAAACGCCGCCCCTTCGCGCCAGCCGAGAGCAGCACCGCGCCCATGGACGCGGCCTGTCCGATGCAGTACGTCGCAATCGGACACGTCACGAACTGCATCGTGTCGTAGATCGCGAGACCCGCCGTGACGCTGCCGCCCGGCGAGTTCACGTAGACGGAAATCTCCTTTTTCGCGTCCTGCGACTGCAGGAAGAGGAGCTGCGCGCAAATGGCGTTCGCCATCTCGTCGTGCACCTCGCCCGAAAGGAAGATGATGCGGTCGAGCAGGAGGCGCGAGTAGATGTCATACGTCCGCTCGCCCTTGCCCGTCTGCTCGACGACATAGGGAATCATGTAGTCTCTCATCGCGACTTACTTCTTCGCATTCGCGAGAATGAACTCGATGACCTTCTTGCCCTTCTCCTCGTCCTTCGCCTCAAGCTTCTCTTCCGTGGCGATGGCGTCGATCACGTACCAGAGACGCACCTGCTTCGTCGCCGTCGCCTCGGCGTCCTTGAGGATCTGGTCGCGGTTCTTCTCGAAGTAGCTCGCGTCCAGCCCCGAATACTGGGCGCGCTGCGCCAGCTCCTGAAGGTAGCCGTCCATCGCGCGGCGAACCTGCGAACCCGGCACGTCAAAGTCGACCTTCTTCATGAGGAGCTCGATCGCCTCGTTCTCGCGGCGCGCGGACTCCTGCTCGACGGCGCGCTTCTCCATCGACTCGCGAATCGTCGCCTCCAGCTTCTCGACGCTCTCGGCCTTCGCCTTCTCCGCAAACGCCTTGTCGTCGGGGAGAACGCGACGGCGGAAGCCCTTGAGCGTGACCGTGTAGACGGCCTTCTCGCCCTTGAGACCGTCCGGCGCCGTCTCCTTGTCAAACTTCGCCTTGACGTCCGTCTTCGTCTCGCCGACCTTCATGCCCTTGACCGCATCCAGGATCTCCGGAAGGAAACGCCCCTCCTCGACCTGAACCCAGAAGCCCTTGCCCTCGCCGACGATCTTCGCCTCGGCGTTGATCTCCAGGATCTTCTTCTTGCCAACCATGCCCTCGTAGTCGATCTGGACATAGTCGCCCTCGGCGACGGCCTCGCCCTCCTTCGCGTCCTCGAACGTCGCGTACGCCGCGCGCAGACGCGCCATCTGGTCCTTGACCGCCGCGTCCTCGACCTTCGCGTCCTTGAATTCGACCTTCAGGCCCTTGTAGGTCGGAAGCTTGAACGTCGGCTTCACCTCGACGATCGCGTCGAACGAGCCGCCGTTCGCGTCATACGTCAGCCCCTGCACGTCGGCGAGCGCAACCTCGTCAAGCTTCTCGGCCTTCACGGCCTCGGCGTAGTTCTTCTGGAACATCGCGCGCTCGATCTCCTGCTTGAGGCCGGACGCGAACTCCTTGCGGATCAGCTCCAGCGGCACCTTGCCCTTGCGGAAGCCCGGAATCTGCGCCTCGCGAACAAACACCTTCTCGACGTCTTTGACAATGGCCTTCATCTCGTCTGCGTCGAGCGTGACGGAAAGCTTAACCTGGCACTTGTCCTGCGCCTTGCTGCTGGTCTTCATTTTGGAACAATCTCCTCTATTTCGAAAATATCTGTGTAGTTTATCATAATCTCAGAGCCGCGTCCACCGCGCCCCCGCCTTCGACGACTTCAACGCCGCCGCGACGAACCGCATGGAGCGCACCCCCGCCTCGGAGCCGGGGAAGTCCCGAACCTTGCGCGAGAGGACGGACGCGACGAACTCGTCGTAGATGTTCCCCAACGCTTCGACGAAGCCCTCGTGATGCCCCGCCGGAAAGCGCGACGCGCGGACGGACGCCGGGGACAGGCCCTCGATGTACGGCGCCTTCCGCCGGAAAACCTGGTCGGGCTTCGCCGGATACTTGACGACCAGGTGGTTCGGCTCCTCCTGGTCCCAATGGATCGACCCCTTGGCGCCGTAAACGCGCAGACGGACGCCGTTCTCCTCGCCCGTGGCGACCTTTGACGTGACAAGCGCCGCCTTCGCGCCCCCCTCAAGCCGCAGCAGGATCGACGCGTCGTCGTCCAGCCCCGCCCCATTCGCGTAGGACGAGAGGTCGGCCAACAGCGACTCGACGCGCAGCCCCGACACGTATTCGAGCATCGTGAACGCATGGACGCCGATGTCGGCGACAACGCAGCTCGGCCCCGCGATCTGCGGATTCATCTTCCAGCCGTTGCGCCGATCCGGCTTGCGAAACGACCCCTGCACGTATTCAAGGTGAATCTTGTCAATCGGCCCGATCTCGCCCTGCTTCACGAGATCGCGCGCGAGCTTGACCATCGGATAGCCCGTGTAGGTGAACGGGATGCCAAGGACAAGTCCCTTGCGCGCGGCCAGCCGCCCAAGCGTCTCCGCCTCCCGAACCGTGAGCGACAGCGGCTTCTCGCAGAAGACGTCCAACCCCGCCTCAAGCGCGGCCTTCGCAATCGCATAGTGCGTCTCGTTCGTCGTGCAGATGACGAGAAAGTCGATTTGCCCCTTCTCGGCGGCGATGAGCGACTGCCAGTCGGAATAGACGCGCGCCGGATCAAGCCGGAACGCCGCGCCACTCGCCGCATTCGTCTGCGCATCGCGCGAAAAATTCCCCGCGACCAGATCGGCCAAGTCATCCATCCGAATCGCCATGCGGTGAATCGGCCCGATGAACGAGGCCTTCGCTCCGCCCACCATCGCATATTTCAATCGTTTCTTCATCTTGCGCTCTCCTTCTCAACCGTCAAAACACCCAAACCGCCAAACGCCCAAACATTCTCCACTCACATCCGGCCGCTCAACGCATCGATGAGATCGCAGAGCCGCTTGTAGCAGTGGCCGAGGTCGTCGTTCGTGACCTGGAACATGTACTCGCCCGCGCGCGCCATCTCGCCTTCGGCATTCGCCAGCCGCCGCTCGATGACGGCCGGCGCGTCCGTGCCGCGCCCCTCCAGCCGCGCGCGCAACTCCTCCAGCGACGGCGGATTGACGAAGATGTCCACATAGCCGATCTTGAGCGGATCGGTATTCGGAAGCCGCCGCACGTAGTCGCGCACCTTCGCCGCGCCCTGCACGTCGATGTCGAGGATCATCGAATTCCCCTCGGCAAGGACTTCCTCAATCGGCGCCTTCAGCGTGCCGTAGTAGTTGTCGTGGACTTTCGCGTACTCGACGAACGCCTCTTCGCGAATCAGTTCCTCGAAGCGTTCCTTCGTCTTGAAATGGTAGTCAAGCCCATCCTCCTCTTCGCCGCGCGGCGCGCGCGTCGTGCAGGAAATCGAATAGACGAAATCCGGGTATTCCTGCAGGAGCATGTCGATCAGCGTCGATTTGCCGCACCCCGACGGCGCGGACATCACGAGAAAGAGCGGCTTTGTCTTCATGGCCGCGTATTATACCAAATCTCATGACGTCGCCCGCCCGCCGAGGCGCGGCAAAACGCCTGTCAGGCCTTTTGGCCCTCGCACCGCCACAGGCCGTGGAGGTTGCAGTATTCGTAGACGCACGTCACCGTGTCGGACGGCACAAGCGCGAACGTCGCCTGGGGTCTGTCCCCTGGCTTCAGCTCCTTGCGCTGGTTGCCGTGCGCGGTCTCAAGGGCAATCCACGCGATGTGATGAGCCTCCGTCATCGGATGCTCCGTCGCGCCGACCGTCACCGTGACCGTGTTGCCCTCGACCGTGTAGACGGGGACGTGCTTCTCCACCGCGCCATCCGTCTGGCCCGGCACAAGATGCCGCATCGGCTGGCCGCAGCAGACCGTCTCGACGGGCGTTTCCTTCACCATGGCGACAATCTTGCCGCACACGTCGCACTTGTAGAACTTCATGACGCCTCCTCCCCTTTGCCTTGTTCGTGTTTGGAGAACGGCTTCAACGTCCGGCCACCTGGCGCGGACGCGCCGCCCCCGCCAATTACTTGTCCGACGGGTCCAGACGAATCACCGAGCAGGGGCGCGCCGCGACTTCCCGCACGACACCGTCCTCCCGCACGACGAGCCGCGTGGCGTCCGTCGCGTTCACAAGGTAGACGTCCGCGCCGCGCGCGCGATCAACATCCACGACCTGCCCCGCATCGTAGACGGCAACGACCTGCTCGCCCTTCCCCTCCGCGTAGACGATCGGATAGTTCAAGTCCGGACGCATCGGACGGAGCGCGCCCTTCATCAGCGTCTCGCGGTGCGCCGTCCAGAAGTCCAGCATCTCCTTGAGCTTCGCGCGGTGCGACGCGGGCAGATCCGCCAGACGGACCGAAATCTGCGGCACGGAGAAGAGGATGCTCCAGAACTGCTTGGATGCGCCCTCGGCCGTGTCGCCCAAGTTCCACTCCAGCATGTCCGAATGGACGGCGACCTCGCCGGACGAGAGCCGCAGGTCGAGGGTGCGGACACGGTTCGCGAGCGGATCCATCGGACAGTCGGCGGCGCGCAGCATATTGCCGTACTTGCGGATGGCCGGGCCGATGTACGACTGGCGGAACTCGATCAGCACATCCGGACGAATCGCCTGCAGGCGCGCGCGGACATCCGTCATCAGGCGATCCACGGCGAGCGGCAGCGACTTGATGTCGCGCCCGGCGTAGTTCTCCTTCACGGCGGGGTCTTCCCCCTGGAAGTGCATCGAGTCGATGAAGTCGAGCTTCAGCCCGTCCAGCCCCCACTCCCGCATCGCCGTCTCGTACGTGCCGATCAGGAACGCACGCACCTCCGGGAAGCGCGGGTCGAGAACGGCCGCCTTGAGCCCATGGTTCTCGTAGAGGTACTTGCCCTTGAATCGCGCATAGTTCGCCGACTTCTGTCCAACGAACGGCACGGAGTACCAGATCATGTACTTCATTCCCTTCTCGCGGACAGCGCGGATGTGCGCGGCGAAGTCCGGGAAGCGGTTGGTCGAGACGTTCCAGTCGCCGCAGAAGGCATAGCCCCGGTTATCGTCGTCCGTCTGCCAGCCGTCGTCGAGAATCGCCGTCTTCATGCCATATGTCACCGCCAGCGCACACTCGTCCTCGACGGGCTTCGCGAAGACGTCCTGGTGATACGAGTACCAGAACGAGTAGAGCGGATCGAACGCGGCCGGCGGCACGTCGCCGATTCGGTAAGCCGGCATCTGCGCGTACCAGGCGAACGCATCGCGAATCGCGTCGGCGTAGAACACGTCACGAAAGTCCAGGAGGAACTCGGCCTCATACGTCGCCAGCGGAGCCTCCGGATTGGAGAAAAGCACGGCGCGGTATTCGGCCTCGGCCGTCTCCTCGACGACGCCCATGCCATAGCTGACAAAGCGAAGCGCTTCGGAGCACGCGACGAGTCCACGGTTGCGGTTCGCGTCCGAGAACAGCGAAACGACGGGGGCACCGCTTGCGAGCGTCCCCGACAGGCCGCACGCCCACGAGGGCGGCAGGTTCTTGTCCTGTCCCGCACCCGTGTGCCAACGGCCGACCGCATCGCGCAACGGGAAGCGGAACGTGAACGCCGTTTGCGGCGGCTGCCGCGCCGCGCCGTCCGCCGCGAAGCGCACAGCGACCTTCTCCCGCCCGTCCGCCAACTGCGCCGTGCGCACCGTGAGCGTCCAGCCGGGCGTCTCGTTGTAGCGAATCTTCCCGACCAGCGCGCTCGTGACCTCGCCCGCCTGCGCCCCAGTCGCCAACGCGACGGCCATCGCACATGCCAACATCGTCTTCATGCGTTCATTTCCTCTCTTTTCTCTGTCTTCGGTTAAAAATCGAAACCGCCACTACAGCCGCTCGGCGGCGACGTCCACGAGACGGCGCGTCTCCGAGTCGAACGACAGGCCGACGAGCCACACGGGCTTCCCCGACACGCGGTACGGCTCGTCGTAGCCCTTCGCGCGAATCTGCCCGAACGCACGGTCGACCGGCTCGTCCACCTTCAACTCGAAGATGTACACGCCCACCACGTGTTCCGCCACGACGTCCGCGCGTCCGTTAGACTGCACGTCCTCCACGCGGAAGCGGAAGCCGCCGCTCGCGAGCAGAAACGCGAGGCAGCGCGCGTAGGACGACTCGTGGACGCGCCCCTCCGTCGAGCCGTACGGCATCGCCGCGTAGAGTGCCGTCAGCCCCGCGAAGAAAGCCGGCCAGTCCGCCTCCATGAGGTCGAGGCCAAGGCGGGCGGCCCAGGCGACGTCCTCATTGGCGGCGACGCCCGTCAGGAGCAGACACAGGTCGCGGCGAATCTCCTCGTCCGGCACGGCCAGCGTGTAGGCGCCAGTGGCGTACGAGTAGTCCCTGATCGTCAGGTAGCCCGTCTGGAAGAGCATCCCGATCGGCCGCAGGTTCTTCAGGTCAGTGACGTCGAACTCGCTCTCTAGAACCTTCTTCGTCCCGTCGGGGTCGATTGCCAGCATGTCGCCGCGCTTGAGGCAGTTCATCAGCATGGACGGACGACCCGTCGACGACCACGTGGCACGGAAAACTGGCTCCTTCACGCTCAGCGTCAGCGCGACGGAGATCGGGTTGTAGACGGTTGCGGGATTCATTGACGAGAAGCGAAAGCCGTTGTACCACCGCCGCAACTCGGCGCGGTAGGCATCGTAGGCAAGACCCATGACCGCCGCGTGCGCCCGCAGGTGCTCCTCGAAGTTCGCGTCGAGTTCCTGCTCCGTGTAGCCGAGCATCGTCGCGCATTCGCGGCGCATCGACACGTCCACGATGTTGTTGAGCGCGGAGAAGACGGACATCTTCGTGAACTTCGACACGCCCGTCATCATCAGGAAGCGGATCTTGTCCGTGCGATCTTTCATCACGGTGTAGAACGCCGCCAGCCGTCGGCGAATCTCCTCGGCAAGCTCCGGCCTGTCCAGCACGTGAGAGACGGGCGCGTCGTACTCGTCAATCAGAACAACCACGCCCTTTCCGCCGTTCGCGGCGGAAAGCGTATCGAGGGCAAGGCCGAAGTTGACGCTGGCCGGAAGCGTTGCGTCATAGACAGCCCCCGCCTCTTCAAGACAACGTCTGACAATCGGGACGAACGCCGCGTCGAACGCCCCGATGTCCGTCGTGTCAACGGGACCGAAATTGAAGTGCAACACCGGCCACTTTTTCCACGCCCAGTCGGTCTGCGCGATGGCAAGGCCGTCGAAGAGTTCGCGGCGACCCTGAAAGATCGCCTTCAGGGCAGTGATCATGAGCGACTTGCCGAACCGGCGCGGGCGCGCGAGGAAGAACATCCGCGTGCCCACGTCCGTGACGAGACGGTGGAAGTACGCCGTCTTGTCCACGTAGATGCACCCCGACCGCCGCAGGTCGGGAAAGTCGCTCGTCGTCGTCGCAATCGGTCTCACGCGCGTCATTATATCAAATACCAAATGGCCGCGCGAGGAGGACAATCGTGAATCTGAAAAAAAAAATGGTATAATTCGCTTCGTTTGTTGTCGTATTCGAATCACGCAAGAAAGGCAGAGCAAAAGATGAAGAAACGAACGTTGGGTTTTTTGGGCATCCTGTGCGCAGGGGCGGCTCTCGCGGCGGACACGGCGGTGGAGGTGCGCGTCCGCCCAACGCCGACCGGCCCGAAGATTTTCGTGGACGGCAAGCCCGTGCGGCCGCGTTTCTACTACGGCTCGCCCGCGTGCCTCGCGACGATTTCCTTCACGGAGAAGAAGACGTTCATCGTGCCGTTTCGCGCTGAGGCCGACACGTCGCGCGGCCGCGTGGAACTCAACGGATTCGACGGCGACGATCCAATGTGGTTCTCGGACGCGACGTTGATCGACAAGACCGCCTCCACGACAAACGTCGTCCAGAAGCCGGGCGAATGGCGAACGCGCCACTTTTTCGTGGACAACCTGTCGCTCGTCAAAGGCCACCTCTACTGGCTGAGCGTCTGCCATCGCGCCACGCACTTCCGCACGTACTTCACGCACGAGGCGTCGTACATCGCGGACGACGGGCGTAAAGTCATCCTCCCGCTGCCCTATGGCGACACGCTGGGGGACACGACACGCCTGGCTGCGGACGCGGACGTAGACTTCGTCACGTTTTCGACCGACGAGTCGTGGGGTTCCCGGGACTGGTGGATGCCGCCGGGCGAAGAGGCCGTGTACGACAGGATCGACCAAGAATGCGCGCGGCTGATTGCCCTCAATCCAAACGTGCTGCTCGTGCCGCGCGTGAAAGCCGACGCCCCGCCGTGGATGCTCGCCCGCGACCCGTCGCTGAAGATGAAGTTCGCCCGTGGCTTCACCGCCGAGATCTCCTCCGTCTCGTCGCGCGCCTACCGGCGAGCCGTCTGCGAGCAGATCGAAAAGATGACGCGCCATCTGCGGAAGAAATTCCCGCGCAATTTCGCGGGACTTCACGTCTGCGGACAGAACTCCGCCGAATGGTTCTACATGTTGTCGCAGACGAAAGACCTGTCGGGATACGACGTCGCCACGCGCGATACGTTTCGCGCCTGGCTGGCGGCGCGCGGCGACAAGGACGCAGCCACGGCCGAAATCCCGACGGCCGAGGATCGTATGCGCCGTCTACCGGGCTTCCGTCGCGACGACGTCCGCGACCGCCGCGCCCTCGACTTCGTGCAATTCCGCCAGGAGGAAATCGCGAGTTTCATTTCCGAACTCGGCGCGGCGATTCGCCGGGGTTCGGAGGGCAAGTCGCTGGCTCTCTCCTTCTACGGCTACGCCTGGGAACTCGGCGCCGTGCCAGCTGGACCGGGGGAGACGGGCCACTATGGGCTTGACTGGCTGTTGCGCAACGGACGCGAGAACATTGACGGACTCTCCGCGCCGATCAGCTACAGCCAGCGCAAGTGGCCAGGCGCCATGTCCGTGATGAGCGCCGCCGAGACGATTGGGCGCAACGGCATCCTGTGGATCAACGAGGACGACAACCGGACGCATCACGAGGACATCTGGGATCACATGATCGTGACGCCGCACGACGACCCCGCGCAGACGAGAAACATCTTCCTGCGCAACAGCGCCGTGCAGATCTTGCAGGGATACGGCGACTGGTGGATGGATCTGTTCGGACGCGGCTGGTTCCGCGATCCGGAAATCTGGGACGTGCGCCGCGCACTCAACGCTCTCGACGACGCGATGCTGAAACGGGTTCGCCCCTACGAGCCGAACATCGCCGCCGTCGTGGACGAGGGCTGCATGCTGCATTACGGCTGGGGCGCGGCCGAGGTGACGCGCCCCCGTCTGAACCGTCGCGGCCTTGCGACATGCGGCACGACGTACGGACAATACCTCCTCAACGACGTGCTCGACAATCCCCCGCCCGCAAAGGTCTTCTACCTGCTCTTTACTGAAGACGCGACGCCCGAACAGCGGCGGCGCATCGACGAGTTGAAGCGGCAGCGGCCGGCCGCCGTGTTCGTGGAGAACCCGGCGGCGGCGGACATGACAGCCGATGCGCTCGCGGCAGCGGCGAAGAAGGCCGGCGTGCGTCCGTTCACCGCGCCGGGCGCGGCCACCGTTTCAGCGGCCGAGGGCTATGTGATGATTCAGGCGCAGAAGGCGGGCCCGCTGGAAATCGACTTCGGCACAAACGGCATGGTGATCGATTTCCTGTCCAAGCGACCCGTCGGCCACGGCCCGCGCCTGACCCTCCCGTTCAACAAGGGCGAAACGCGGATCTTCAAGGTAAACCCGAACTGATTGCTTAACGACCTGGAGGTCTCTTTCGTCCTCCAGGTCGTTTCGTGGCTTTAGTGAACCGCGCCCTGCAGGTAGGGACGGTCGGCACGGGCGGGATCGTTCACCAAGGATTCGTTCATGCGGACGTCGCGCAAAAAGCCCTTGCCGCCCGGCGTCTTCACGTCGAGCACCGTGTTCACGGCCTCGCGCCCGCTGAACCCGATCAGCGGATTCGTGATCATCGCCTCGAACCGCCCTTCGCTCCGAAACGCCGTGTGCCGATGACCGGGGTCTTTCGCATACCACCAGGCGATGCAGTTGTTCAGCACCGACCGGTTGCCGCGCAGGAACGCATAGCCCGTACTGAACTGGTCGCTGTAGCAGTCCTGGTAGGTGTTGTCACTTCCTAGATCCAGAAAGCCCACGCTCTTCTCGAAGTCCGCCCACCGTCCCGTGAAGAGCGGGTGGATGTTACGCAAAAACGTACCGCCACCCACGAGCTTGACGCCCACGTAGACGTTCGCGATGCGCATGTTGGCCAGCGTGTTGTCGTACCCCTCCACGAGGACGCCAATGGAGTCCGTCGCGCCCGTGCCGACGATGTTGACGTTCAGGATGTCGCAGTCGGACGAACCGCTGTTCGCACCGTGCTTGATCCAGAGACCGACGTGGACGTTCTTCATCGACACGTTCTCGACGCGCGTCTCGCGCCCGCTGTCGATCGAAATGCCCCTCGCCACGCCCGAACCGTCGACGATGCCACCCGTGAAGGAGTAGTTGCTGCCGGGCGTTCCGATGTCGTTCTTGGGGTGGATGCCACCCAGCCGCACCATCGCCTCGGCGTGCGCCCAGCCCGGCATCGCCCGCAACGTCGCGAAATTCGCAAGCTGCAGATCGACGCTTTTCTTCGGATCGGCCGGCGTGGCGATGGGACGGGCGAGCAGATAGACGCCGTCCGGGAAATAGATCGTGCGGTTGGGATGCGTGTCAATGACCTTCTGGATGGCGGCCGACACGTCCGCCGTCCCGTCATTCGACACGAAGTCCGTGACAACAACGCATGAACGGGGCGCGGGCGGCAACGCGCCCGCAGCGCCCCCCGCCACGCCCAACGCCAGAACCAGCGCCCATAAATTTACGTTTCTCATAAGATTCTCACTTGTGCGATGAATGACACGACCGCCTACTGTGCGGCGGGCAGAGGCAGCGCAAGCCGGAAGCCCGTGTCGTTGCTCGGACTGTTCGGAACGCGACCGCTGCGCTTAGGCGAACGGCAGTCGGAGGCAAAGCAGCCCCAACTCCCGCCACGCAGCACGCGAAGCGAGCCCGAGAGCGGCCCTGTAAGGGGGTCGTAGCCGAGCGGCGAATCCTGATACCAGTCGAGGCACCACTCCCACACGTTCCCCAGCATGTCGTACAACCCCCAAGCATTCGGTTCGAGCGAGCCGACCTTCGCCGTGCCGCCGTCGGCAGCGGGCGTGCTAGGCCAGACCGACGTACCCTCCGGAACACCTCCGCCGAGACAGAAGCGGGCGAGCGCGGCGAGCGCGTCCGACGGCGCATTCCAGTCCGTTGTCAAATCCTCCCCACTGTAGAGTCCCGTTCCCGTCCCCGCGCGGCAGGCGAACTCCCACTCCGAGTCCGTCGGCAGATCGAATGCCAGCCCCGTCCGTGTCCGCAGTTTTCCGATGAAACTCCCCGATGCGACGGCGTGACCATTCGCGGGCCAGTCATATCCGTCTACGGCCTTGCCACGCAGATCCTCCCATGTCACCCGTTCCACCGGACGTTCCGAATGATCGACAGTGGCCCAGGATGGGTTAGTCCCCGACACGGTCGCGTACTGTTCCTGCGTGACAGGGAAGACACCCATATAGTAGTCGTCCGCGAGCGTCACGACGTGCGGCGCCTCACGGTCATTATGGTTCGGCTCGTATACGGGCGAGCCCATGCGCCACGAGACGTTCGCGGCGGGGATCTTGCGGAACGCCAT
>CAZWQY010000028.1:0-22911 GCA_964636295.1 uncultured Lentisphaeraceae bacterium
CCTCGCCCACCTTGATCTTGGCGACCGCCGTCTCGGCGACCGTGTAGACCGTCTTGCCGTCCTCCTGCGTCGTCTTCAACGCACAGTTCGCCGACACGCCGGCCTTCGCGGGATCCAATCCCGCAATCGGCGCCGTGTCGTACGTGCCGCCCGTGAGTGTAAGCGTGCCCGTACTGTCAGAATGGCCGAGACGACCGCAGACCGTCGTAATATCGGAATTGCCAGACTTGACAACATTCCTCTCGACCTTCGCCGAAACAAACGCAGGGGCGTCACCGACCGTACCGAACACGGCACCGGCCTTCTTGCCCTCCGCCTCCGTGCAGGTAATCGTATTGCCGCTGATTTCACAGTCGACGACCGTCACCGTGCCATTGGCGGCGCAGTTTGCGTGTCCCATCAACGCCCCGGTCGAACCGCCGCCCGTGAGCGTCGAACCCGTCACCTTGCAACCCGTGAACGTCACGCGGCTGTCCCCGTCGACAAGCGCCGCCCAGGCGACGAACGCGGCCACATAATCGTTGCCCGTCACCGTCGCCCCCTCAATCGAGACGTTCGTGAACGTCAGTTCGTCCGTGTAATCGGCATAGCCCAGAATGACGGCCACGTAGTCGCTCCCACTGTCCACGGCCTTCGGGGCAACGAACTTCAGGTCGCTCATGCGCAGACATTCCGCCCCACCGTTAGGAACGTTCAACAGCATTCCCGGCAGATTCTTAATCGTATGGCCGTTGCCCTTTACAACAAGCGTCGAACCAGATTTGAGTGCGACCGTCTCCCACGTACTGTCGTTTTCATCGAACGTGATGTCGTCGATGATGGAGACTTCCTTGCCCATCTCCACGCCGGCTTTCAGCGCGGCCGCGAGGGATGCGTACTTCGTGTCGCCAACCTGCGCGACGTACTTCACCTCGGAAACGGCGTACGTGTTGTCCGCGCCCTGCTTGAGTTCAAAGCCCTCGGCGACCGTCGCCCATGCGGCATCCGCGTCCGCGAGAGGCGCGTGGTCATACGTGCCGCCCGTGAGGGAGAGCGTACCGCTGCCGCCCCGACGGCCATAGACCGTCGTGATTTCCGTGCCGGTCTTCCAGGTCGTGTCGTCCGTGTCGTCGAGCGAACCCTTGCCGGAATAGACCTTGTTGCCGCTCACCTTCGCGGAAACCGTCGCGCCCTCTGCGGCAACCGTCGCGACGACCGCGCCCGCCTTGTTGTTCTTCCCTTCTTCGGTGCAGACGATCGTGTTGTTGACGACCTCGCAGTCCGTGACAATCAGAATCACCGACTCTCCGTTTTCGCTCGCCGCCACGTGGCCGACCAGTCCAGCAGCCGTTCCGCAGCCGATAATCGTCGAATTGCGCAGGGCGCAGTTCTGGAGCCTGACCACCGGGTGTTTCGCATCCGGATCGGACGACTTATCGTTGCACCAGCCGACGAAGCCCGCCGTGTAGCAGTCGTCGCCGCCGCGCACGTCCGCGCCCTCGATTTCGACCTTCTCCAACGTCGCGTCCATGCCGTAGGCTTCGGCCAGAATAACGGCAGCAAACGAATAATCTTTGCTGTCGCCATAAATCTTCGGCTTGTTCACGCGAACCTTCGGATTCACGAACTTCAGGTTCGTCATCGTGAGGGAACTGTCCGTCTGCATCTCGCTCTCGTGCGTCGTGCCGAACAGGCACCCCGGCAGACCCGTAATCGTCTTACCGTTGCCGTTCACGACGAGCGTCGTGTTCTTCCCGATCCTGACCGGCGTCCACGTGTCGCCCGACGCGAACGTGATGTCGGCGACAATCTCGACCGTCGCGTTCTTCGCCGCGACCGCCGCGTTGAGTGCCTCGTTCAACGACGAATACGGCGTTTCGCCAATCTTGGCGACGGTCGTCGTCTCTGCGGCGCGTGCCGCAGTTGCCCCAAAAAGCAGCGCGAAGCACCCGCAAACCGCTGCCAAAAACTTGCCAGTTTTCATTGTTCCCCCTCTCTTTTCAGGAGAAAGATTCACTTTCTTCAACGAACCGTCACCCGGCAGAACGCCGAAGAAATCCCAATAAACCCTTCTTCGCCCGAAAAAAAAGTGATGCGTATTATACCCCCCCCCCCCCCATGTCAAGAGGGAAAATCACTTTTTTTGCACTTTTTTATCAACCATAATTTGCCCTAAGCCCAAATGCCCACAAAAAACACAGGCCGGCGAAAAAATCGCAGACCTGTGTTCGTCCAAAGCTCCCAAAATTGCGCCCTTATCGCTTCGTCGCGCGCAGTCGCCCCTGGGCATCGCGGTAAGTCGATTTGCCCGACCTGTCCGTTGTCATCGACCCCTGGACACGGCCACTCGCATCGCGGAAGGTTGTCTTTCCATTGCGGTCGGTCGTCCTTGTTCCCTGAACGCGCCCCAAGCTGTCGCGGTACGTGGTCTTGCCGTTGCGATCCGTCGCCTGAGACCCCGTCACGCGGCCACGCGCGTCTCGATACGTCGTCTTTCCGTTGCGGTCGGTCGTTTGCGTGGCCTGAATCCGTCCGAGGTGATCCCGATACGTGGTCTTGCCCGTTCGATCCGTCGTGGCCGTCCCCGTGATTCGCCCCTGCGCATCCCGATACGTGACTTTTGTATCCGCCCAAGCGACAGCACCAGCCCAAACCACGCAGACTGCAAGCAGAAGATTTTTCATGTCCATCGTCCTATTCCTTTCTTTTGACCCCTTGCTAGGGAAGCCTGACGACAGAATCTGACAGACGCACATGCGAATTTGCTATAATTCACGCCCAATCGGCGGGGCAAGCCGCCGCGAAACTAGCGAAAGGACACTCCTGACATGCTGTTTGAACTCGACAAGGCGAAATGCGTCCGTTGCGGGGCCTGTGTGCGCGACTGCGCGTTCGGCGCCCTCAAGGCCGATGCCGACAACTATCCCTTTCTCAAGAACGAAAAGGCCTGCATGCGCTGTCAGCACTGTCTCGCCGTCTGCCCCAAGGGCGCGGTCACGTTCGACGGCTACCGCCCCGAAGATTCTGTCGCGACGGACGGTCTGGCCCTCCCGTCGGCGACGGCCGTCGAGAACTGGCTGCAGGTGCGGCGTTCCGTCCGCCGCTTCCAGGAGGCCGACGTCGATCGTGTGACGCTAGACCGCATCCTCCATGTCCTCGGCAACGTGCCGACCGGCTGCAACGCCCGCGCGCTCACATTCACCTGCATTCCGACGCGGCGGGCGATGGACGATTTTCGGAAACGCTTCATCCGTGCCATCGAGGAGCATCGCGACGGCACGAAGCTGCTGCCGCGCTGGCTGGCTGTTCCGGCCATCAAGCTGCGGCAGGGGAAGTCCGACATCTTCTTTCGCGGCGCGCCTGGGCTTCTGATCGTCTCGTCGGACGAGACGAATCGCGCCGTCACCACGCCGCGCGAAGACGTGGCGGCGACCTGTACCGCCTTTGAACTGCTGGCGAATGCGCACGGCCTCGCGACCTGCTGGTGCGGCTTTCTCCAGCTTGTCCAAAGGGAGATTCCCGAAATCCTCGAAAAGACGCTGGGGATTCGCCGGGCGACGCCATTCTGCGCCATGCTCTTCGGGATTCCGGTCGTCACGTATCCGCGCGGCGTCCAGCGTGCCGACTACGCGCGGATCGTCTACGCCGGCGACTGAACGGGACGACCTTCATTTCCTCTTGCGCAAGGCGGCCGCACGCACGGCGACGTTCAGCGCGAGGATTGCGGCCGCGACGACGAGCGCAGCCCCCCAGCCCATGCGGTGCATCTCCTCGAACGGCGAATCCATCGTCGCGCTCGTGATGAAGACGGGCGCGGAGGGCGTCGGGCCCGTGAAGTAGCCCGTCGGCCAGGCATCGGCGTAGAGGGCCGTGAAAAGGAGCGGCGCCGTCTCGCCCGACACGCGCGCGAGGGCGAGCAAAACGCCCGTAAGCAGCCCGTCTTTCGCCGCGCGGCAGACGAGGCCCAGCGTGACGCGAGTGCGCGTGGCGCCGAGCGCCAGTCCCGATTCGCGCATCGTGTCCGGCACGCCCGCCAACTGGTCTTCCGTCGTGCGAACGACAACCGGGAACATGAGAATCGCCAGCGCGACCGAGCCGGCGAAGCCCGAAAAGTTCCCCGTCGTCGCCACAAGAACCCCATAGACGAAAAGGCCGACGATGACACTCGGCACGCCCATGAGCGCATTCACCGAAAAGCGCGCCAGCGCGGCCAAGCGTCCGCCTTTCCCGAACTCGGCCAGCCAAATGCCGGCGGCAATCGCCGGGGGAATCGCGAGCACGGCCGCACCGCCTGTGATGAGCAGCGTGCCCAGGAGGGCGTTCGCGATGCCGCCGCCGACTTCGCCGTAGGGCTTTGAGACGTGTGTCAGGAATTCGAGCGACAGGGCACTTGCGCCCGCGCGCACGATCGTCCAAAGAATCCACGCCATCAGCGCCAGCGCAAACAGCGTGGCAAAGGCGGAAAAGCCGCGCATCAGGGCATCCGTCGCCTTGCGGAAGGTTGCGGTTCGCGTTTTCATGTCGTCAGTTCCTTCCCGCGACCAGTCGCTGTGTCACGATCTGAAGGACGAATTCGAGCGTCAGCAAAATCACGCCCAGCCCGAAGAGCGCGCTCTTGTGAAGGCCGTCCGCCTCGGCGAAGTCGTTCGCGAGCGTTGCAGCAATCGTCGTGCATCCGTCGAAGAGTCCCGTCGGAATCACGCTCACGCCGCCGCAGACGAACAGGACGGCCATCGTCTCTCCGAGCGCGCGGCCGAGTCCGATGAGGATGCCGCCGACGAGGCCGCGTCGCTGCGCCCGCACGACGACGTGCCAGACAGCCTCCCAGCGCGTGCAGCCAATGCCGCGCGCGGACTCGACCAGTGCGACGGGCGCCTGGGCCAGAACGTCACGCATGACGGCGGAAATGTAGGGGAGAACCATGAGCGCGAGGACGAGCGCGGCCGGCAGAAGCCCAAAGCCTGTCGTCTCGACGCCCAGCCGGCCGAGGCCGTCCTGGAGGAGGGGGCTGAGGACAAAGAGTCCCCACATGCCGTAGATGACGCTGGGAATCGCGGCCAGCAGGTCGAGCGCATGGGCGAGGGGCTTGGAGGCCCAGGCCGGCCCGCTGTTCACGAACAGGGCGGCGGCGAAGGCGAGCGGAACGGCGAGCACGAGGGCAAGCGCGGTCGTCGCGAGCGTGCCGACGAGCGCGGCGCCTGCGCCAAACGTGGCGGAGCCGGGATCCCATTCGGACGAGAAAAGGAACGACCAGCCGGCCGTCCGCCAAATGTCCGCCGAGGCAACGCCCAGTTCGACGACAAGCGCGGCGGCAAGGACAAGCCCCAACGCCGCCCCTGCGAGGCACGCGTACCTGAACAGCGAATCAGTTGGCACTCTCACGTTTCCACCTTCTCCCTTTGACTGCCGCACAGTATGCGCTTTCCCTGTTAGCGACGAATCAGCGTTTTGTGAAAATCGCGTTAGCCTCTTCGGCAACGCGACCGTGAGACCCAAACCTGTCCGTGCGACTGGCCTCGTCCGCTACGGGAACGTGACGCGGTCGAGGAGGAAGGAGAGCACCATGTCGTCGCCCATGTTCGCGCGATCGCTCTGGCGATAGGCGTCTTCGACGGCCTCGACATTGCGGAACGCCTGATGACGCGGCAGCTTCCCCGCGACCATCATCTGCCGCGCAAAACTCATGAGCGTGCGATAGAACGCCTTGCGGACGAGCGGGACGTCCGCGTCCTCGGACTCGTCCTTCAGTTCCTTCAGGATTGCCGCAAGCGCGACCGCGTCCTTCGCGGCAAAGGCCGCCGCGACCCGATCGTAGGCCTCGCCCGACAGGATGCCGAGCGGTAGCGGCAAGTCAATGCGCTGTGACCGCGAGACGATCGTCGGCAGAATGCCGTCCGGCTGATCCGTGAGCAAAAGGTAGAGCGTCTGCGGCGTCGGCTCTTCCAGCGACTTCAGAAAGGCGTTTGCCGATTCGGGCCGAAGCCGATCCGCGCCCAGGACGACACCGACCTTCCAGCCGCCCGAAAACGCCGCCAGGGACATCGGCCCGACGATCTTCCCGCGCATCGCATCGACGGAGATGATGCGCGCCTTGCCTTCCGGTTCGAGCCAGGCGATGTCGGGATGCGACCCGTTCTCGACCTGCGCCACCTCATTCGGGAAAAGCTTGAGGAGAATGCGACGGACAAGTTCCGCGCCATTCCCGCGCACGTCGCCGACGATGAGATAGCCATGCGCCGCATGCCCCGTGTCAATGGCACGGGAAATCAGCGCAAACGCTTCCGAGACTTCCATCGAATCCGTCCTCCCTTCCGTTCACCCGCCGCGTCAACGCCCCTTCCGCGCACGGCGGCGGAAGAGCGCGCGAACCGCATCGACATACGGGCGGTCTGTCGAGACGGGGAGCGTCTCGATTCCCGTTTTGAGAAAGAACGTGCGCAGTTCCTCGCCCTCGGCCTCGGCCCGCGCCGCGAACGCGCGCCGCACGGACGCGCTCGACGTGTCAACGAGGACGAGTTCGCCCGTCTCGGGGTCTTCAAGCTCGACCAGCCCGACGTCCGGCAACGTCCGCTCAGCCGGGTCGCCCACGGGCACGCCGATCAAGTCGTGGCGACGCGCCGTCGCACGAAGGAGGCGAGAAACGGTCTGGGCATCGGCGTGCTGGGGCGTTGCGTTGGGCATCAGGAAATCGCTGACGAGGAAGACGACGGCGCGACGCTTCTGGACGCCGTTCAGGAACTTGAGCGCGCCCGCGATGTCCGTTCCGCCCTGCGCATCGTCCTCGGCGGCCAGCACCTCGCGCACAAGCCGCATGACGGCGTCGCGTCCCTTGCGCGGCGGAATGTACTTGACGATCCGGTCGGAGAAGAGAACAAGTCCGATCTTGTCCTGATTGCGGATCGCCGTCAGCGCGAGAAGCGCGGTCACCTCGGCGGCGAGTTCCATCTTCGAGCGGCGCACGCTGCCGTAGCCCTGCGAGCCGGAGACGTCCACGAGAAAGAGAATCGTCAGTTCGCGCTCCTCGGCGAAGCGCTTGATGTACGGCACGCCCGTCTTCGCTGTCACGTTCCAGTCAATCGTGCGCACGTCGTCGCCGACCTGGTAGGGGCGCACCTCGTCGAATTCCACGCCCTGCCCCTTGAAGGTCGAGTGGTAGTCGCCCGCCAGCTGGTCGTCAATCAGCCGATTCGTGAGGATTCGAATCTTCCCCACTTTCGCCATCAACTCTTTTACGTCCGTCATGATAAAACCTGTACCTCATTCGCACGAAAGAATGTCACCGCAAAAGCAGAAGTCTCATCAACCCAAAGTATGCCGTGTTCAATCAAGTATTACCGGCATCTTCAATTGAATGGCCTCACCTCGTCGCTTTGAAGCGAACGTCCATTGAAACGGCGTGCCGACAAACCCTTTCTTTGTCGCCAAGGCAATGTCGATGTAGTCGTCAATGGAATGGACGGCCATCCTGTTCTTCAGAGGATTGAACGTTACCATATAGTCCGCCATCTGAAGTTCTTTTCCAAGACCACCATGTCCTCCAAAAACCCAACGGCAAAATTTCCGCACATGAGGTTTAAGTTCATCTGCCAGTTCTTTCCGACTACTCAATGGGTATTCTCCCTGGACTGGGCAACTCTGGAACATTCGCAACAACGTGCGCAACTTCCCGTTGTCCTTGTCCAGCACGTCGGCTATTGCATCGGCTTTGTACTGATGAACCGACACATATGATTTCGTTGTCCTTTTGCAGGTAAGTGTTCGATATTGAACAGAACCGTCCTTCATGGTAATCACTGCGATGACATCGGTCTTTGGCGAGCCTCCAGACGGCAAGAGCCCGATATCGTCCCTTTCTGCCGTAGCACGAATGCTGTCCACACAACTGCAATCTATGGACAGCCCCGTCATCAATTGGGCAAACTTTCCGTATGGATCTTCGTGATTGTTCTTGTGCTGTTTCAGTGTTTCAAGATAGACCTGCGAGGAGAGAATGGCAGCGATCGCCCTCTCGAAGTTACGTCCACTAAAATCAAGAACACGACCTTGCCCATTCAACTTGTCTTTGCCAACGTTCTCCATCAGGAGTTCGTCGTCTTTCTCCTTTATCTGAGTGACCAGGACACCCAACGGAATAATATCATCGATTCTTGAGAACTCAAATCTTGTCAGATACTTGTTCCGCTGCGCGACAAAAAGCTGCGTCTCACGAGCTGGCACGTTGTCGGGATAAACGAGATACGACTTGGCGACCATACCGTCCACGTCTTTTATCCTGTCAGAATCCCATTGCTGCCCTTTCACTCTGTCAGTGCGCAGGGAAGTCGTGGTGAAAAGAATCCAGCGCGTCCTGTCATTGAACTGTACGAGAAATGGCGAGTAGTACTGTTCCGAATTCAAATAGCCGGGCTGTCCGATGCGGAAGTTCTTCACCACCTGTGTCAGATAGCCTTCCTCCTTCAGCTCGCACAGACTATCATAGACGGCATCCTGAAAAGAATAGCCGTGTTCCGAGTTGGAATCCGTCGACCTCATCTCGATACCTCCCGCAGTGCTTGCGTCATTTCGTGGACAAGAGCATCAATGACGGGAACTGCAACAGAATTCCCGAACTGATGGTACATACTCGTTCTGCTGACGGGGACGACGTATTCCTGCGGAAAGCCCATTATGTACTTGCATTCGCTCTCCGTGAGAAGCCGCAGTCCCGTCTCGCCCCCCCTCACGAACGTGCCAGTCAGCCTTTGGATCTTGTGGTAGGATGCACACAAGGTCTTCACGGGATGGTCAGAATTTTCATCGATGATTTCGGGATGTCCGTCATCGGCCTTGAAAATGTATGTCTTCTGCAGGTACTTCGATATCGAAGGCCCCTGTGCGTCCTTCTCAACGAACTTGCCGATGCCGACGTGTTTCTTGGCAAATTTTCCCTGCGGGAACGCGAAAACGACGTTTCCGTCCTTGGTTCGTCTATCAGATGCCACGGCAATGCCACACAAGGAATCCTCCCCATCAACATAGATAGGCAAATCCTCGCGGAAACCGATTATGTACAGACGCTTGCGGTACTGTGGGACTCCAAAGTCGGCGGAGTTCAGCACCTTGAAATCCATCGTATATGAAAGTTCGTCACGCAAGACGTCTTTGATGGTCTGCAGAGTCTGCCCGCCACTATGCGTAATCAGTCCAGGCACGTTCTCCAATATGAACGCCTTAGGCTTGTGCTTTTTTAAAATCTTCTGTATATGGAAAAAAAGCGTCCCCTGCGTAGGGTGTTCAAACCCCTGTCTCTTGCCTATCGAACTGAAAGGCTGGCATGGAAATCCGCCGCACAGGATGTCGAAGTTTTCGGGAATGGCCTTAATAGTCTCTTCTTTGGTTATGTCCCCAAAGGGAGTCTCTCCAAAGTTCACGTTGTAAGTCTGCTGCGCCTTTGCGTCCCATTCGGAAGAAAACACGCACTTGCCGCCGCACCGTTGCAAGGCAATTCGAAACCCACCAATTCCGGCAAAGAGGTCAATGAAAGTGAATTTCGGGTTCTTGGGGCCAGGAAACGGAATCTGCCTCTTTGTGTCCATGTTCATGAGATTGAAAAAATCCATCTGCACGGGATTGAAAGCCTGCGCGGACTTCCATTTCCCGAAGTAGGGACGAAGTTTCTCGAAAATGTTCGGAATCGACTTGCCGCCACACGCGGGAAGCGGCCTGTCATAGAAACCCGCGTCAACGACACCCGTCCAGCGCGACGAACAAACCCAGACTTCAGCAGCAGGGTTCGCCAGCACGTCGGCCGCGCGCGCCTTTTCGCCCAACTCAAACAGGACATAGCGAGCCGCGCGCGGCGTCTTGGCAAGCGCATAGCCGAGAGCCTTGAGATCATCCCGTTCGACGACACGCGACACCTTCGCCGTGTAGACAAGCGGTTCCGCGTCGGCGGCGTAGAGGACGACATGCGTGAACTTCGCGTAGACCGCCGCATCGCCGCCCTCCGCGAGCGGCAGATTGTAAAGCCGTTTCGCGACAATCCACGCCGCGTTCTCCGGTCGGTACGTGCCGACCAGGACAACTGGCCCTCCGCCGCGCTTCCGCTTCTTCACACCCGTCGCCATGCACTCGATTCCTTTGACCGAAAACCCGGCAAGAGCCATGGACATCACGGCACAGGGACTTCGCCCAAGATCTTGTCGATGACCTTGTCGGACGTCACGCCCTCCGCTTCGGCCTCGTAGGTGAGGAGGATGCGATGACGCAGCACGTCGTGCACGACCTCCTTCACGTCCTGCGGCGTCGCGTAGGCGCGGCCGTGCAGAAGCGCATTGCCGCGCGCGGCGAGATTAAGCGCGAGCGTCGCGCGCGGCGAAGCCCCGTTCTGGATCATCGCGTTCGCCTCGCGCGTCTTGAAGACGATGTCAAGGATGTAGTCGCCCACCTTCTCGTCGCAGTAGACCTCCTTCAGCGTCGCGCGCAGCGTCGCGACGTCCTCCGGCGTGCAGACCGCCTTCGCCTCAGGCACCGTTGCGCTCTCGGCAAACCGCTGCATGATGCGCCGCTCGTCCGCTTTCGATGGCGTCTCCACGAGACACTTAAACATGAAGCGGTCAACCTGCGCCTCCGGCAGCGGGTACGTCCCCTCCTGCTCGATCGGGTTCTGCGTCGCAAGGACGAGAAACGGCTGCGGCAGCCGATACGTCTCGTCGCCGATCGTGACCTGCTTCTCCTGCATCGACTCCAGAAGCGCGCTCTGCACCTTCGCGGGCGCGCGGTTGATTTCGTCCGCCAACAGCAGGTTCGTGAAGACCGGGCCTTTCTTCGGCGTGAACTCGCCCGTCTTCGGCGAGTAGATCAGCGTGCCGACGACGTCGGCCGGCAAAAGGTCAGGCGTGAACGAGATACGTTTGAATTCAAGCCCCAACACGTTCGCGAGCGTGTTCACCGAGAGCGTCTTGGCGAGTCCGGGGACGCCCTCCAGAAGAATGTGTCCGCCCGTCGTCATCGCGAGAATGAGGCGATCAACCAGCTTTTCCTGTCCGACGATTACCTTCGCGACTTCTTCGCGAATCTTCGTGACGAGCTCGCCCTGCGCGGCGATGCGGTTCGTGGCTTCCTTGAGATCCATGGCGTTGTCCTTTTTACTTCGTTTGTCAATTCGGTTGTGCGGTCGTCGTCCAGCGGACGAGCCCCCAGAAAAGCGCATGCTCCGTCACGTCCCGCCGCGTGACGCGCTCGTAGAGCGTCCAGAACTTCGACCAGTTGCGATCGACCGCCGGCACCCAGCGAATCGGGAAGAGCGAGAGAAAGCGTCCGTAGCGGACGCCGTGCGCGTCCACGGCCGACTCCCAGAACGGCCAAAGGCGGAAGTAGGTGTCATCCGGCCGGCTCACCCAGAACGGGAAGACGCGCGTCTCGTCCGGCAGCAGTTCCACGAGCCGCCAGCCGAAGCGCGTGATCTCATCCTCCTTCGCGCCGTCGAGATAGCGAAAATTGTCGATGTGCTCGTAGAGCGGGAAGACGCTTGTGCGCGACCGCCGATTCCGCCGCTCGATCTCGACGAGCGGCCACGGATAACGCCCCCGCCAGCCGTCCGGCGTCTCCGCATGCGAAAAGAACGGCGGCACGAAAAGCCACTGGCTCTCGCGCTCCCGGCTGACGCGCCCCACGAGCGGCCACAACATCCAGCTCGTCCCCGCCCCACCCGTGTCGCGGTCGGCGAACGAGGTCTTCCAGTTCCAGAGCGGCCACAGGACAGTCGTGTGGTCGTCCGCCCGATTGTGGCTCGTCACGTAGAACGGCCAAAAGCCCCACGAACCGTCATCCCGCCAGTGAACGAACGGGAAGAGGACGGCGTTCGTCGTCATCCACGTCTGGTTCTTCGGACGCGGCATGCGGTAGCGCATCCAGACGGGCCAGAGGCAAAACTCCCAGTCGTGCATCATGAGGACGTGCGGATGCCGTCCCCACAGCGGGAAAAGCCCCCAGTAGGAAGACTCCGCCTCGCCATGCGTCCGCCCGTTCCACCAAAGCGGCAGCACCGTGAACTGGTAGCCGCCGTCGGCGTTGGACTGGTACTGCGTGAAGAAGCAGAACCGCCACCAGTCCCGATGCGCGGTGAAGACGGGCCAGAGGACGTCCGTCGTCTCGGCTTCCTGCGACCAGAACGGCCGCAGGGCGTAGAAGTCCTGCGCGGGCCGCTGCTCGTAGAACGGCAAGACCTGAAAGGCCGTCGCGAGGATAAGGCTAGCGAACACCCTGCTTCACCTTCTCGAACTCTTGGCGCTCGAACTCGGAGAGTTCGCCGATGCGCGACTGCACCTTGCGAACCGTCACCTTCGCGCGCGACTTGTCGCCCGCCTTGATCTGGACGCGCGCGAGCGAGACGAGCATGCGGACGTCGGCCTCGCGGCCGTTCTTGCCCTTCGAGAGTTCGCACGCCTTGCGGATGCACGACTCGGCCTCGGCGAAGTCGCGGTTCTGATCCATCAAGATCGACCCCAGCGTCTCCCACGCGACATACAGCCCCGGCGCGACGGTAACGGCCTTGCGCGCATACGTCTCGGCCTCCGCCAGACGATCCGTCCGACGCAGGACTTCCGCCAGGTCGTTCAGCGCAAGCGCGACCGGCT
This sequence comes from uncultured Lentisphaeraceae bacterium, assembly GCA_964636295.1. Taxonomy (GTDB): domain Bacteria; phylum Verrucomicrobiota; class Kiritimatiellia; order RFP12; family UBA1067; genus UBA1067. The sequence continues at coordinate 12,597 of CAZWQY010000028.1, forward strand.
GCGGCGCGTTCGCGGCCTTGCGCAGGAACGACTCCGCCTCGGCAATCTTGCCGCGCCCCAGCGCGAGCGAACCCATGACGTAGTTCGCGAGCGGCGCGTTGCGGTTCCGACGCAAGACGTCGCGTGCGTGCTGCTCGGCGTTCTCCTTGTCGTCGAGCGAAATGTCGAGGCCAAGGACGAGATCCTGCGTCGCGGCGACGTCGGGACGCGCCTTTGCGGCGGCGGCAAAAGCGTCTCGCGCGGCCTTCTGCCCCGCCTCGCCCTTCTTGAGGAGCGCAAAGCCTTTCGTCGTCTGCACATGGTAGTCGTTGGCGTCCGTCGCCTGCTTCTCCATCGCCGGGAGAATCACGTCGTTGAGCTTCTTCTCCAGAGCCGCCTTCTCCTTCGCGTCCTTCGCCACGTCGATCTGCTGCATCGTCACAGCCGCGAGAAGCGACCACGCCTGCAGGCTCTTGCCGTCCTTGTCGAGGGCCTTCTGCACCTGCGCGGCCGCCGAGGCGAGGTCGTTCTTCATCATCGCGGCCATCGCGCGTTCAAGGTCTGCGCGCGGGCCATCGCCCGCGACCGCCGCCGCGCGCTCCAAATAGTCAAGCGCCTTCGCGCTGTTCCCGTCCATCAGTTCAAGCCGCATGAGACCCAGAAGCGCATCGTGGTCGCGCTCGTTTTTCGAAAGAACGTCCTCATAGATCCGACGCGACTTCTTTTGGTCGTTCTCGCTCGCGTAGAGCGCGGCCATCATGTTGAGGAGCGACGACCGCTTGTCCGTCGGCACGAAGTCAATCGCACGGCGAATCTGCGAGAGCGCGTCGCCGGGACGGCCCGAACGCGCCCAGGCGTGGCCGAGGCGGACGAAGACGTCGGGGTTGCGGATGTAGCCGTAGTACGTTCCGAGCCGCCAGAGGACATAGCGACGCTTCGCGTCGTCCACGGCCGACTTGAGGACGCGCTCAAGCTCGCGCTGCTTCGCGACGGCCGCCGGATGCTTCGTGCCGATCATCGCGACCTCGTTGAAGACGGCGCAGATGTTGTCGCGGTCAATCTCGCCGAGGACGAGTTCGTACATTTTCCAGGCGTCATCGTCGCGGTGCTTGTCCTGCAGCCAGACGCCGCGATTGTTCGCGACGAAGCCCAGGTGGCGGCGAAGCGAAAGGCGCAGGCGGTCGACGGGATTCGCCACCTTGGCCGCGTGATAGCTGCCCCAGCCCTTCGGCGCCTCCAGAACCTTGTCGAACGCCTTCCACTCCGCCCAGTCCGGCACGCGCGCCTCGTCCGCACCGAAGAAAAGGAACTCCGGCACGGGCGCGAGGTTTGCCGCGTACCAAAGGTCGGGCGCGCCCCAAATCGCGACGGACTTCGCGACCGACGGATCGGCGGCGAACCAGTCCTGGAGGAACGGCAAGACGCCCAGCGAGAGCGTGATGCGCAGTTCGGCATTCCGCGCGCCGCCGACGCCCTCCTTCTCGACAAGCGCGCCGAGACGCTCCAGATAGGCCGCGTCCGTGTCGCGCGCAAGCGAAATGAGGTGAAGCGGACGGCCCGCGTCGGCCGCAACGAGCCGCAGGTGGTCGTCCAGCACGCCGTCCGTGACGAGCCAGGTGCGGTCGCCGAGATCCCGGATGACCTTGCGCGCGACTTCGTCCGCAAACGCGCCCCGGCCGCCGTCAAACGCGAAGAGGTTCCAGAGGCACGAAACCGCGAGCACGAAGACGAGCACGCCGCCCGCGACAAGCGCGACGACGGCGCGGCGACGCTGCCACCAGAACGCGACAAGGTAGCCCGCGACACACGCGGCGAACGCGCTGGACACGACCGGCAGGACGCCGTAGGGTTCCATCAGCGCCGACGGGGAAAGCGGCGTCGCGACCGCGAGAATCGCCGTGAAGGTGAGGGCCGCATGGAACAGCCACTGCACAAGGCCCGGTTGCTCGTCAAACGCCCGCGCGCTTGAAAAGAGCGAGGCCACGAACGGCAGGAGGGCGAAGAGCGCCACAAACAGCCAGCCGGGCGTCGTCCACCACGCGCGCGCCTCACGCGCGAGCGCGCCAAGATGCGCCGTCAGGTCGAGGCCGAACCACGAAACGGCGAGCAACGCCGCCGACAGGCCGACGAAAAGGAAGAGGAAGAGCGCGAGATACGGCTTGCGCCCCTGCCGAAACGTCGCGGAAACGAGCGCCGCCAGATAGAACGGCAGAAACGCGAAGACGAGTGCCGAGTCGCAGAACGCCAGCCCGCAGAGAACGCCCAAAAGCGGCGCAAGCCCCCACACGGCCCCCTTCTTCCAGAAGAAGAACGGCACGGCGACGAGAAGCGTCAGCAACGCCCAGGCGAAGTCGAAGAGACGCGGCTCCAGATGCGTCGCCGCGCCCCTCACCGCCGGCGTCAGCAGGAAGATGCCGGCGGCGACGACACCCGCCAGCCGCGCCAGCGTCCCCTTCTGCGGCTCGTCCGACCGAATGCGCGCGGCAACAAACGCCGCGACAAGGCCGAAGAGGGCCGCGACGGCAACCGCGCCGCAAACGGGCGCGACCGCGTTTCCGCCGCCGAAAAGCTTCGCGAACGCCGCGAACAGCGGATAGTCGCACGCGCCGACGTCCAGCCCCCGCCAGAGGGCCATCAGCCGCGCGCTGTCGCCCGGATAGGCGTACCCCGCGAGCGAGGCAAAATAAAGGACGGCCGCGACAAGGCCGAGGCCGACAGCGACAAGAGCGTTCTTCTTCATACCGAAAGCGTTCCTCCTTTGTGACACGGTAGTATAGCAGTTTTCGGATGCACCCGCAATCAGCGCGTCCGAAGCGACTTCTTGAGAAGTGCGAGCAGCGACTTGCGCTCGTCCACCGAGAGCGCGGCAATCCGATCCGCCCACGCGCGCTCAAACGCGCTCGTCTCGGATCCGAAGGCCAGGAAATGCGCCTTCAAGGCCTTCTTGGCCTCGTACAGGTACTGGCGGACTTCGGGGTTCAACTCGTCCATGACAAGCGCATTTTCGGCCGCGAGCGCCGGGAAACGCGGCGAAACGAGATAGGCCGTGAAACTGTGGCCTTCCCCCGCACGGACGCCCGACGGCTGTTCATGAAGCTGAAAGCCGTCCGCACCCGCGAAAACGAGCCGCCCGGAGCCAACGAAGCGACGCTTCCACTCGATGACCTCCAGCTTGGCCTCGGCCCCGCCCGGCAGCGTCAGCGTGTAGTCCGTGACCTGCTTCTGCACGATGACCGGCGTCACGGGCAAGCCGTTGAAGTAGATCCGCACGTTCGGATAGCTCTTGAGATAGAGCGCAAACCGCGCCGCAAGGTTCTGGACGGTCTCGCCCGCGTCCAGCAGCGAATCGACCGTCGCACGCACGTTCGTGACGTAGACCTCCGTCCCCGTCGCGAAGCCCGCCGGCGCATCCTCCAGGTCGAAAACTCCGGGACGCTCCGCCGTGCCGGCCAGGCGATAGGAGAGAAGCTGTCCGCCGACGCGCGTCGTCGTGCGCCACTCGACGTTCTGCCCCAGCGCAAACGCCTTGAACCGCCCGCGCCCCTGGCGGCCATGCAGCCGCCGCCCGGCGGTCGGCGTGCCCTTTCCCGCGCGCTTCCAGCTGCCACCGAGATTTCCGAACGTCTGGTCGGCGCGCAAGACGTCAATGCCCGTGCCGTCATCCGAAACGCGCACGGCATCGACCGCGCCAAGCGGATTCGTGACGAGATCGACCTTGACCTCCTGCGCGTCCGCGTCCAGCGCATTCCAGACGAGTTCCTCGATTGCCGCCAGCGGCGTGCCCTTGAAAAGCGAGGCAATGTGATCGGCCTGAGCCTGAACGTAGATCTGCTTCATGTCGTAAGCGGCGCGCACCCGCCCGTCTTCGTGACCTTCTCGATGCGCAGACGGACGGATTCAAGATCCTTCTGACAAGTTGAAACGAGCGCGCGCCCGTCCTCGAACGCCTTGATCATGGCATCGAGGTCGAGCGCGCCGGACTCCATCTTGGCGACGAGCCCTTCGAGTTTCTTGAGGTTGTCCTCAAACGCCATGGCGTTACATCGCCGCGAGAAACGCCTTCGCGTTGGTCGCGAGATCCCGATTGCCGTCAATCGTGCGCAGAAGGCCCTTCTGCTCGTAGAACGCGATCAGCGGCTCGGTCTCGCGATGGTAGACGACGAGGCGATCCTTCACGGTCTCGGGATTGTCGTCCTTGCGAATGACGAGCGTCGCGCCGCACTGGTCGCAGACGCCCTCGACCTTCGGCGGCAGGGCCTTGACGTGATAGCCCGCCTTGCACTGCGGACACGTGCGACGGCCCGCAATGCGGTCCTGGATGATCGCGTCCGGAACGTCCACGAGGACGACCGAACGAATGGGCGCGCCCGTCTTCTCGAGGATCTCCGCCTGCGCGACGTTGCGCGGAAAGCCGTCCAGCAGCATCGTGACGTCGCCCGTCGTCTCGGCGATGACATCCTTGATCATCTGCGCGATGAGCGCATCCGGCACGAGCGCGCCCTTTTCCATGTAGCCCTTCGCCTCGACGCCGGCCGGCGTCCCCTTCGCGACGGCGCCACGCAGGAGATCGCCCGACGAGACGTGCTTCAGATTCGCGTTTTCGCTCGCGAGACGACCCGCGATCGTACCCTTCCCCGAACCCGGGGCACCCAGCAGAATGACGATGTTCATAATGGGCGTATTATACCAAAAACGCCCCTCTCCGCGCCGCCGCCTGGGCACGCGACGGGTTCACAAGCCCTTCCGGATCTCCGCAACGCACCGCGCGACGACACCGCGACGACGCGCGACCGCCGCCTGCGCCCGCGCCCCCAACGCCGCAACGACGGCTTCCGATTCGCCCGGCCGGTCCTTCCCCAACTCGACTATTTCCCGAATCCCCTTCTCCAGTTCCGCCGCGTCCCCGACCTGTCGAATCGCGTCCGCCGCAAGGAGATCGCTCATCACGGGACGGAAGTTCTCGGTGTACGGCCCGACGAACGTCGGCTTGCCGCACAGACACGGCTCGATCATGTTCTGCGAACCATGCGCGCAAAGCGACTTGCCGACAAAGACGACGTCGGCAATTCCATAAAGGCCCATCAGCTCGCCCGTCGTGTCGGAAAGAAAGACAGGGGGGTGGGGTTTGGATGTTTGGGGGTTTGGATGTTTTTGGGGATGGGGGATGAGGCTCGTGGAGCGACGGACGCAGGAAAAGCCGAACGCACGAATGTTCGCCTCAACCGCATCGGCCTTCTCGGAATGGCGCGGCGCAAGGACAAGAACAAGCGGTTGCGACCCCAATAGACGCTTGTAAATGCCCAGCAACACCTCGTCCTCGCCCGGCCAAGTCGAACCGCCAAGCAGAATCCGCGCGTCATCCGCCACGCCATGCGCCGCGAGCCACGCGCGCAGTTCCGCCTCCTTCGCCGGATTGCGACGCGCAACATCAAACTTGAACGAGCCAGTTACGACGACCGCATCCGCCGGCGCGCCCGCCGCGACAAGCCGCGCCTTGTCGAGGTCGCTCTGCGCAAAGATTCTCTCAAAGCAGGAAAAGACGTCCTTGAAGAAGAACCGCGCGAGCCGATAGCGCGGCGCACTGCGGTCGGAGACGCGCGCATTGACGAGGAAAACCGGGATGCCGCACTTCTTCGCCTGACGGATGAAATTCGGCCAGATCTCGCTCTCCGTCAAAACGATCGCGCGCGGACGCACCGTCTTGAGCGCGCTCTTGACGAAGTTGGGAAAATCGAGCGGATTGTAAATGAGCGTGTCGTTCGGCCCGACTTCCCGCTCGGCCATCTTCCACCCCGTCGAACTCGTCGTCGAAAAGCAGAAGCGAACGGATGGCTCGACCGCCCGCCACTCGCGCATCAGCTGCCCCGCGACCTGAACCTCGCCCACGGAGACGGCATGAATCCAGACGGGGGGCGGTTGGGTGGTTTGAGGGTTTGGATGTTTGGGGGGTTGGATGTTTGGGGGTTTGGGGTGTTCTGGGGAAGGAGCCGCGAAGAGGCCGTCTGGATAGAGGGCAAAACGGTCGGCAAAGCGCGCGGCATATCCGCCGCGCCGCAACATCCGCACCAAGAACCCCGGCAGGAGAAACGGATAGACAACCGCAAAAAGAAGATTATAAATCGCCCACTTCATTCAGCACTCCAACTTACCCAACCACCAAACTTCCAAACGCCCAAACACCCAAACCTCCAAACACGTCCCCTACGCCTTCAGCGTCCCGAACGGACTCAAGGTCGCGCCCGCCGGCACGTCCGTGAGAACGGGCGTCCCGCACGCGACGCGCGCGCCCGCGCCGACCGTCAGGCCCGGTGCCGTGCAGCTGTTCGTCCCCATGAAAACGTCCTCGCCCAGCGTGGTGTGTCCCGACAGCGAGACGCCCGGCGCCACGTTCGCGAAATCGCCGACGACGGTGTCGTGCCCAATGCCCGCACGCGCGTTGATGATGACGAACTTGCCGATATCCGTGCCGACGGAAACGACGGCCTCGGCGGCGATGAACGTGCCGTGCTTGAACTCGGTCGTCGGCGCGACCTGCGCCGAGGGATCGATGAGCGCCGGAAAGTCATGCCCGCGCAGCTGCGCATAGAGGCGGCGACGAATCGCGTTGTCGCCGACCGCAATGAAGACGGACGCGCCGGGATGATCCTTCGAGGCCGTCGCGACGGAGCCGAGCAGCGGATAGCCCTCGAAATTCCCCTTCGCCTTCGTCGGATCATCGTCCGCAAAGCCAATCACATGCCAAAGAGGCTGCGCGGCCACCGCGTTGATGCGCTCGACCGTCCACACTGCCTCACGCCCGAAGCCGCCGGCACCTACGATAAACAGACTCCTCATCGATTCATCTCCTTTCGTCGCCGCGCATTATAGCAAAAAACGGCCTCGGCACTTCTAGACGAAAAGAATCTCCTGCCCCTGGAACAGGAAGTTGCCGCCCACGACAAACTCCCGCGCCGTCGGCGAAAAGGCGTCCTGCACGTTGATGTGGAGATGCCCCGCCAAAATCGCCTTGAGGAGCGGCTCCGTCTTCAAGTAGGCGATGAAGTCGCGCGTCACCGGATCTTTCTGCTGCCGCAGGGCATCGCCCCGGACATCGGGAATCGCCGCTGACGTGAAGCGCGTGCCGTTCCCCGCCCAGAACCGCTCGCTCGCCTGCCAGATGAACGGCGTGAACAGCGGCACGTGAAAGCACAGGACGATCGGAAGCCCCTTCTTCACCTCCGCCGCGAAGCGTTCGACCTGCGCGGCCGTGAACGTCCCGTAGACGTCGTCCATCGTCACGAAATTGACGCCGTTGACGACCGTGGACTGGAGCGAAAGGTCGAACGGAAAGACCTGCGCGAGCTGGGCGCGCGTCCGATCCTTGAAGGACTCCGTCGGCGTCTCCTTCGGATCGCTCAGCCACATGTCGGGCGAATACTCGTGGTTGCCAAGCGAGCCGAACATCGTCTTGCCGAAATGCTTCTTGACCAGCGCGAAGTTCGCCTTGCTCTGCCAGTCGATGAGGTCGCCCGTATGCAGGACGTAATCGACGTTCGCCTTCGCCCACTCAAGCGAATCGACAAGTGCCTCCTCCTGCCGGCCGCCGAAGGTCTGCGTACGGGCGCGGTGCAGACGCTGCTTGTTCAGGCCGTCTTCCCAGACGTCTGCCGCCGTCAAGTGCGTGTCGGAGATGTGCAGGATCGAAAAGGGACGCGTCGCGCCCACCTCGACGCGGTGGTAGGCAAGCGCAAGCCGCTCGAACTTGCCGCGCCGGGGAAAGGCACACGGGTCATCCCCTCCGCGACTGGGAAGATTCGAGGTCGCAATCAGCGCGCCACCCGCCATCGCCGTCTTCAGGAAGCCTCTTCTGCTCCGATCTGCCATTTCCATCTTCGCTCTCCTTTCCTATAAAATCAAGCCGTCAGGGGACGAGAACGCCCTCGAAATCGAACCCCCGCACCTTCTCGATGCGAATGTCCACGAACTCGCCGACCGCCGCGTCGGCGGCACGACGCGCGCCGTGCGGCGCGTCGAAATACGTGACGCCGTCCACGTCGGGCGCCTGCGACTCCAGTCGCGCGACCCCCGGCGCGACGACGAGCGCGCGGAACGTCTGCCCGACCAGCCGCTTCGCCTTGTGCCGCCAGATCTTCGCCTGCTCCGCCATGACACGCTTCTCTCGCGCCTCGGCGACGGCGCGGCTCGGACGCCCGCCGAGCGTCGCGCCCTTCGTCCCCTTCTCCGGCGAATAGGCGAACGCGCCCAAATGGTCGAACTGCAGACGCTTGAGGTCGGACAGCAGCTCGGCGAAGCGCGCCTCGGTTTCGCCCGGAAAGCCCGTCAGGACGGTTGTGCGGATCGTGACGTCCGGCACCACCTCGCGCAACACCTCGACGACGCTGCGCGTCGCCTCGATGGCCCGCTTCCGGTTCATCTTCTCGAGGACGGCGGGCACCGTGTGCTGAATCGGCACGTCCACGTAGCGGGCCGCGTGCTTCGCCGTCGCGAGCCAGACGACAAACTCCTCCGTGATCTCGCTCGGATAGCTGTAGAGGACGCGCACCCAGAAGTCGCCGGGAAGCCGGTCGAGTGCCCACAGGAGGTCGGCAAGCGTCTTCTCGCCCTCACGCCAGAGCATCGGATCCTGCGCGACGATGTTCAGCTCGCGGCAGCCCGTCGCGAGAAGCGCCTTCGCCTCGCGGAGAATCGCCTTCAGCGGACGCGAGCGGTACTTGCCGCGAATGAGCGGAATCGCGCAATAGGAACAGCGGTGCGCGCATCCCTCGGCAATCTTCAAGTAGGCGTAGGCCTTGCCGGTCAGCCGAAGGGCCGGGACTTTCGGCGTCTCCCACGTCTGCGGCACGCCAATCCACTCGTCCACGCCCGGAAAGGCATCCTTGAGCTTCGGATAACGCTGGGGATAGCAGCCCGTGACGACAACGCGGCCATACTGGCCACGGGCCTTCAGTTCAAGTGCGCGGCGAATCTCCGCCTCGGCCTCGTCGCGCGCGGAGGCGATGAACGAACACGTGTTGACGACGACCATGTCGGCGCGATCGGGATCGGGCGAGAGCGTCCACCCGGCCTTCAGAAGCCCACCCGCACGAACCTGAAGATCGACGGCGTTCTTGGCGCATCCAAGCGAAACGAGCGCCAGCGTTCCTTTTTTCTTCATGTGCACATTATACCAAAACGAGACCCCAGCGTCGCGCAGACCGTTTAGGGCTCCCGACCTCCGAGCGTCAGCCAGACGCGCAGAAGCTCCGAATCGCTCCAGGCCTGCGCCGTGCAGCCCTTCTGCGCGTGCGGTGCGTCGCCGTCCATGCACTCGCTCATGTGCCCGATGCAGCCTGTGTTGAGGTTCTCGACCGCCCCCGCGAGAAGCGACCGCGCGACCGCCGCCGAACACGCGCCCGTCCGCACAAGCGCCTCGGCGTAGAGCGGGAACGGCCACGACCAGACCGTGCCGTTGTGATAGGCCGGCTTGCGCGCCGTGTCCTCGTCGCCCGCGTAGACGCCGCGATAGAGCGGATGCCCCGCATTGAGCGACCGAACGCCGCCCGGCACGAGCAGTTCCTCCGTCGCCGCCAGAATCGCCGGATCGTCGAGGACGCCGAGCGTGACGAGAAAGAGCTGGTTCGGGCGAATCGTGTCCTCCGGCGTCGCCTGTCGCGCCGGCTCGCCGTTCGGCGCGGCAAGGCAGTCGCGGTAGCCGTGCTCCCAGCGGAAGAGTTCCTTCACGGACTGGAGCGCCCGGTCGGCCAACGCCTCGCGGTCAAGCGCGCGGAGAGCCGAAATCCAGAGAGCCTGAATCTCGACCGGATAGCCGACGCGCGGCGTGCAGGCCGGATAGTTCGTGTCCATCCACGTGAAGTGCGACGGCGACCAGACAAGCCCCGAATCGGGATCGACGCGAATGCCGTTCGGCGTTCCCTTCAGGTAGTTGTCCACGATCGACGCGCACGTCGCCTTCAGCCGCTCGACATCCGCCGCGTCCTCGGACGAACCCCCGCCAGATTGCGCAAGCTCTTCCACGCACCGAATGAACCAAAGCGGCGCATCGGTCGTGTCGCGGTTGCCGGCCGTCGTGCCGTAGATGATGTTCGGCAACGTCCCGCGATCCTCAAAAGCCGCAAACGCGAGCAGGATCTGCCGCGCGACGTCCGTCCGCCCGGCGGCAATCATGCCGCGCAGGACGATGAACGTGTCGCGCCCCCAGTCCAGAAACCACGGATAACCCGCAATGACGGTCTTGAGGTCGTCGCGCTTGACGACATAGAGATCGAGCGCGGCGCGAAGCGCGGATTCAAGGGGAAGCGCGGTTTGGAGGCTTGGGGGGGTGGGGACTTGGGGACTT
>CAZWQY010000029.1:0-21190 GCA_964636295.1 uncultured Lentisphaeraceae bacterium
ACGGCAAGACGCTGACCTTGATCGGCCTCGCGTTCTCGAAGGAACGCCGCACGATTGTCGATTCGGCGATTGAAGAGGCGTAGGGGAACACGGCATGACCTGGTTCTTGGGCGGCATTGCGTTTCTGGTTCTCGGATACTTCACCTACGGGAAGTTCGTCGAGCGGCTGGTGCCGCCGGACGACCGGGCGACGCCGTGCGTCGCGCATCCGGATGGCGTTGACTACGTGCCGTTGCCGAAGTGGAAGAACATGCTGATCCAGCTTCTCAACATCGCGGGCGTCGGGCCGGTGATTGGCGTGATTCTCGGCATCAAGTTCGGAAAGGTCGCGCTGCTCATCATTCCCGTCGGCTGTGTCTTCATGGGGGCAGTGCACGATTTCTTCGCCGGGATGATCTCCATGCGGTCGAACGGCGCGAATATGCCGCGCATGGTTCGCGAGCATCTGGGCTCCGCCTACGCCGCCGTTTTCGGCTGGATCATGATGGCCGCGCTGCTCCTGTGCGTGACGGTCTTCATCAACACGCCCGCGACGCTCATCGACCGGCAGTGGTTTCCGGAGGTCTCCGTCTTCTGGTGGGCGGTCGTCCTCATTTTCGCGTACTATGTCGTGGCGACTCTCTTTCCGATTGACGCGATTATCGGACGGTTCTATCCGGTCTTCGGCGCGCTTCTTCTCCTCGGCACGCTCGCGATATCCGTCGCGCTCGTCGTGGCCGGGTTCGCGCATCCCTCGATTCTGGACGACTGCGCGGGCTTTGCCTCCTATCAGGCGGCGAATCCGCTTTTCCCCTGCCTGTTCGTGACGATTGCCTGCGGCATTGTTTCGGGTTTCCACGCGACGCAGAGTCCGATCGTCGCGCGCACTTGCCGATCCGAGCGCGAGGCCCGCGCGACGTTCTTCGGCATGATGATCGCCGAGGGCGTTATCGCGATGGTCTGGGCGGCCGCCGCGCTCGCGATCTACAATCTGAAGCCGGAGAACCTTTCGCTCGCGGGCCCGCTCGTCCTCGGCAACATCGCCCGACACTTCCTAGGGCCTTGGATGGGCGGCGTCACGGTTGCGGCAATCGTTGTCCTTGCCATCACGTCGGGCGACACGGCACTGCGGTCGGCGCGGCTCTCGCTTGCCGAGGAGCTGAAGATCGACCAGGTCAAGGTCGGTACGCGCATTCTCACGTGTCTGCCGCTCGTGGCGGTCGTCGTCGGACTGCTCGCGTGGTCGAACCGGGACGCGACGAGCTTCGGTCATCTCTGGAACTACTTCGCGTGGATGAACCAGTTGCTCTCGACGTCCATGCTCTTCGTGGCCACCGTGTGGCTTCTGCGGCTGGGGCGCGGACGGAAGGCCCTTGTCGCGCTTCTGCCGGGCATCTTCATGTGCCTCGTCATTACGACGTTCATTCTGTGGGCCTCGCCGGCGAAAGGGCAGGTCTGGGGGCTTGTGCCGGGGGGGCTTCCGCTGCCGGCCGCGTTTGGCGGCGCATCGCTCGTCACCGCCGTCGCCGTCTTCTGCGTCGTCCGGTCGGGGCGCGTCGCCCGTCCAGCGGTTGGCTGACGTCGGTTAGGCGAACGGATCGACTTGACGTCGGGTTGCGCCAATGGTTTTTTGCTATAATGTCCGCGCTATGAAACCGATTGCCACCAACATCGCAGACTTCGAGACCATGCGCAAGGCGGGGCAGCTCTACGTGGACAAGACTGCCCACCTGCACCGGCTCATCACCGATCCGAGCCGGACGTTCTTCTTCTGCGCACGGCCGAGGCGGTTCGGAAAGTCGCTGAGCGTGACGACGCTGAAGGCAATCTTCCTCGGACACCGCGAACTCTTCGACGGTCTCGCGATCGCGGCGACGGACTACGACTGGAAGCCCCACGCCGTCATCCACTTCAACTGGGGCGGCGTCGAAGTCTCCAATATCGAGACGTTTGAGCGGACGTTCACGACGACCGTCCGGGACTCGCTCGTGCAGAGCGGCTACGCCTACGAGGACGACGCGCGTCCCTCGACGAACCTCGCCCGCGCGATCGACTACTTCTACCGGCGCGACGGCGTGGGGGCGGCGATCCTCATCGACGAGTACGACGACCCGGTCGCGAAGGCACTTGCGAACGTGGAACTCGCGGATAAGATCCGGACGCGGCTCGCGGCGATCTACGCGCAGTTCAAGGACAATTCGGGGAAGATTCGCTTCCTCTACATCACGGGCGTCTCCAAGTTCACGAAGCTCTCGATCTTCTCAGCCCTGTCGAGCCTGAACGACATCTCCTTCGAGTCGGCCTACGCCGCGCTCTATGGCTACACGGAGGAGGAGCTTTCCGCGAATTTCGCGGAGCATCTGCACGCAAAAGCCGTGCGCATGGGGCTTTCGGACGCGGCGTTCCGTGAACGGCTGAAGTTCTGGTATAACGGCTATCGCTTCGCGCGCTACGACGCGACGACGGTCTACAATCCCGTCTCAATCGCGTTGACGCTTTCATCGCCGGATCCAGCCTTCTCCCCGACCTGGACGTCGACGGGGCGGGCCTCGACGCTCATGAACTACATCAAGCGGGAGGGCGCGCTCTCTATCGATCCCGATCGAGACGTCTTCGCGGGCGAGGCGGACTTTGACGTTGCTGACCTCGCGAACATCCAGCCGGTCGGTCTCCTCTACCAGACGGGATACCTGACAATCAAGGACTACTCCTACGGACTCTACACGCTGCGTGTGCCGGACGAGGAGGTGCGACAGGATCTCGCCGCGCTCCTCGCGGGGGCGTACGCGGGGAAGGACGCACAGTGGTCGGCCTCGCTCGGCGTGAAGCTCCGCGCGGGGCAGTTCGGCGCGTTCTTCGAGGGGCTGAAGGCCCTCTACGCGAAGCTGCCCTACGGCTCGCACGAGCGTTTCGAGCGTAAGCACGAGGCGTCGTACGCGCGGCCTCTCTGCATGCTTTTGGCCGCGCAGGGATTCCAGTACGATCCGGAGGCGGCGCAGACGGAGGGGCGCAGTGACCTCGTCGCGATGCATCCGTGCGGCATCTACGTCTTTGAACTGAAGGTGGGCGGAACGGCGGCGGACGCGCTCCAGCAGATTCGGGAGCGGGGCTACGCGAAGCCGTATCTTGCGCAGGGTCTCCCGATCTGGGCCATCGGCCTTGTGTTTGACGCGAAGACGCGCCAGCTCGTCGATGCCGACGTCGAGAAAATTCAGTAGAATTAGGGCCGTTCGTCTGCACGCGGCAGAACGGCGGCTTCCCCGTCAGGCGTTGCGCTGACGCCAGGCGCGCATCGTGAGGCCTGTGCGGACTTTGAACCGCCGCGCGAGGTTCGTGAGGTCGCGGAATCCGCAGGCGCGGGCGACGCGGGCGATGGGTTCGTCGGTGTCCGCCAGCCGGCGGAGGAGTTCGTCGAATCGCCGCGCGTCGAGGGTTTGCGCGACGGTCGTTCCCTTGAACTGCCGAAAGCGCAGTTCCAGCAGCCGCCGTGAGACGCCGAGTTCGTGTGCCAGTGCCTCGACGCCGAGACCCGTCGTTGCCCGGCGGTCGATCAGGGCGAGCGCGCGGCGGATGAGGTGTGCGGCGGGCGCGACGGGCGCGGTCGATTCGCGGGGAACGACCGCATGGTAGGTCCAGGGCAGCAGACGGGGACCGCGCGTCTGTCCGTCCATCAGCTTTTCGAGTTCGCGTGCGACGAACTCGCCCTGCTGTTCCGTCACGAATCGGATGCTCGACAGGCGCGGCGAGGTGTTGTCGCAGAGGATTTCGGAGTCGTCCGTGCCGAGGACGGCGGCCTGGTGGGGGACGTCGATTCGCGCGGCGCGGCAGGCCGTGAGCACGCGCGCGGCGAGATTGTCCGTCGCGGCGAAGAGCGCGAACGGGCGCGGCAGCGCCTGAAGCCAGTCCTGAAGCGGGGCTTCGCCGTCTGCGGATGACAGACAGGCCGGCGGACAGGACCGGCAGGCGTGTCCGGCGGCGGCGAGTGCGTCGCGGTAGCCGGTTTCGCGTCGGGCCGACCACTGGGTTGCGTCGGGCGTCGGCACGAAGGCGAACGCCCTGAAGCTGCCGACGGACGTCAGATGCTGGGCAGCCAGTCGTCCGAGGCCCTCGTCGTCCATGCGCACGAGCCGGAGCGAAGGCCCGCGCGGCAGTCCGGACGGATAGCTTGATTCGAGCGAGACGGTGGGCACGCCCGATTCCGTCAGCGTGCGCCAAAGGGCCGGGGGGAGGGACTGAAAGATGATGAACCCGTCAACGCCGTCCCTGAGCGCGGCGGCGACTGTGCCGGACGAAAGGCTCTCCTCCGTCTCGAACAGGCGGATCCGCCAGTCGCGCTCCTTCCGCAGAAAGCGCAGAATGCCCTCCAGCCGGATGCGCCCGACGGTCTCGTGCATCCGCACGGCGACGACGACCGTTCTCGGAAGGGACTTTCTGGTTTTCTTCATGTGCGGTAGTATAGCATATCCCGGCTGTCTCATCTCGACGGTTGCCGACGGAGGGCGTTTCGCAAAAAGCAAATTTTGTTTTGCGCATAAAGTCGATTCGGAGATGGTATCATATGGAACGCCCGCCCACAGGCGCGGCAATTGGAATACAACGGGCATCAATGAGACGAGGAGGAGTCAAGATGGATTCACGTGCTTTTGCCGCGTTTGCGGCGTTGGCGCTGGCTGTCCCCGCGGCGTGCGGCGCGGGGCGGGAGGTCATGTCGGATGCGTACTGGGCGATCTGGAACGAGTCCGAACAGGCGCGGATTGACGCGGACATCGAGCGGAACCGCAAGGCGGACGCGGTCTTTTGCGTGGCGGCGCCGTCGGGCGCGGTCGTGAAGGTCGAGCAGCTTGACCACGCCTTCCGCTTTGGCGCGCACATCTTCAACTTCGACCAGCTGGGCGCGCGCGCGTACAACGCGGCGTACAAGGCGAGTTATGGCCGCGGCGGTCTCTTCAACCAGGCGACCGTGTCGTTCTACTGGATCGACCACGAGCCGACGCCGGGGGCGTTTCGCTTTGGCGGGGACTACCGTGATACGGAACGCTACTGGAACGCCCTCACGCGGGAGGAGGCCATGGCCGATCGCTTTTGGCGGCGTCCTGCGCCGGGGCCGGTCATCGACTTCCTCAAGTCGAAGGACGTCGCGATCCACGGGCATATCCTCGTCTGGGGGAACGCGAAGCCCTACTGGATCTACGACTGGTATTGTCCCGAACCGGAAAAGAGGGTCTTTGACGCGCTCGGCATTCCGCGTCATTCGTCGTCCCTCGGCTGGGAGCCGTGCGGGCAGAACTGGAACATGGGCTTCATGGGCCAGCAGGCGCGGGCGTGGCGCGACCGCTACGCGGCGCTTGACGAGCGCGCGCTGGCGCGCCAGGCGCCGGTCTACGCGCGGAACCTGCGTCGGCTTTTCCGGAAGCGCGTCGCGGACGTCGCGGCGCGTTTCAGGGAGGTCGTGGACAGCTGGGACGTCGTCAACGAAAGCGCCGGCGACTTTGCGCGCTACAATCGGTCGCGGACGGGTCTTGACTACTGGTTCAGCGTCTATGGGCTGATGCCGGGCGACTATCCGCTCCATGCGCTGCTGGACGCGAAGGAGGTGCTGCCGTCCGAGGCGAAGCTCGCGATCAACGACTACTCGATCAACAAGCATTTCCTGTCGCAGGTCTGCGACCTTGAGCGCGAGGGCGCGCGGATCGATCTTGTCGGCTGCCAGATGCACATCTTCAGCACGAACGACAGCCTGCGCCTGGCGCGCGGCGCGACGGGCATCAACTGGGTCGGCTCGCCGAAGATCATCCGCGAGCGGCTGGACATGATGGCGAAGACGGGCAAGGCGCTCCACGTCTCCGAGGTGACGATTGCGGCGCCGGGGACGGATGCGGTTTCGCGCGAGATCCAGGCCGTGCTGGCGCGCAACATCTACCGCGCCTGGTTTTCGCATCCGAAGACGATGGGCATCACCTGGTGGAACACGGTGGATGGCGCCGGCGTCGCGGGCGAGCCGCTTGTCTCCGGGCTGTTCACGCGCGAAATGGAGAAGAAGCCCGTCTATGAGGCACTCGATGCGCTCATCAATCGCGAGTGGCGGACGAATCTGGACGTCGTGGCGGGAGCGGACGGACGGGTTGCGTTCCGTGGTTTCCGAGGCCGCTACCGTCTGTCGTGGACGGGGAAGGACGGCAAGGTGGAGACGCTTCTGGCGGACGTGAAGTGATGCGGTTGGAGGAATGGAAATGAAGGAACTCGACTTTCGCGGCAAGGTTGCCGTCGTGACGGGCGCGGCGTCCGGCATGGGGCTGAAGACGTCGGAGGAACTGGCGGCACGTGGCGCGTCCGTCGTGATGTGCGACGTGAATGCCGAGGCCCTGTCGCGCGCGGCGGCGGATCTCGTCGCGCGCGGCGGTCGCGCGGTGGCGTGTCCCGGCGACGTGCGGCGGTTCGCCGATGCGGAGAAGGCGGCCGCCGAGGCGGCCCGGCTGGGCGGCTGCGACATTCTCGTCACCTGCGCGGGCGGCAACGAGGCACGCATGTGCCAGAGCCGCGTGCCGTTCTACGAGCAACCGGTGGATGTCCTCGACTGGGGGCTGGACGTCAACCTCAAGGGCCCCGTCTACTTTGCGCGCGCGTGCATGCCGCAGATGGTCGCGAAGCGCGCGGGCGTCATCGTCTGCCTCGGCTCCGTGACGGCGTTCGAGGGCGATGGGGTGGGTTCGATGTACGGCACGGCCAAGAACGGGCTCGTCAGCTTCGTGAAGTCTCTTGCGCTGGCGGGCGGCCCGTTCGGCGTGCGCGCCGTCTGCGTCACGCCCGGTCCCGTGCTGACGCGCGCGGCGATGAGCGGTATGCCGACGGCCTTGGGGCGTGCCGGCGAGCCGCACGAGCTGGTGGACGTCATCCTCTTCATGTGCTCGGACAACGCCTCGTTCATCACGGGGTCGAACCATGTCGTGGACGGCGGCCGACTCTGCATGTACCAGCCCTACGTCGCGCCGGAGGCGACGCGGTGAAGGCGCGGCTGGACTACAAGTGGGGGCTTCTCGCGCTCCTGTCGGCGACCTACTTTCTCGCGCAGGGAACGCGGCAGATCTACAACGCCGTCCTGCCGCAGATCAAGGCGGACTTCGCGGCGTCGGGTCTGGACGACCTGCAGCTGGGCCTCGTCGGCAGCGCGTTCACGCTCGTCTTCGGGCTGGTCATCCCGTTCGCCGGCACGCTGGCGGACTTCCTGCGCCGCAAGTGGATCATTGTCGCCGGCACGCTGCTCTTCTCCGTCGGCATCTTCACGTCGGGCTTTGCCATCGGCCTGGGCCTGCTCCTCGTGTCCTACGGTGTCCTCAACGCGGCGGGCCAGTCGATGCTGCCGCCGTCGATCTCATCCCTGATCGGGCAGTTCCATGTCGAGACGCGGGCGACGGCGTTCTCGATTTACCAGACGGTCTTCTACGCGGGGATCGTCGTGTGCAGCGCCGTGTCGGGTTGGCTGTCGGGCCTGGGGGCGGGCGGATGGCGGTGGGCGTTCGGGCTCTTTGGCGCAATCGGGATTTTCTGGGCGTTCGTGCTGGCGTTTCTCCTGCGGGACACGCCCCAGCCTGTCGCGGCGGCGGGCGCGGCGGCGGACAAGCCGTCCGTGCGCGAGGCCCTGGGCGCGTTCTTCCGTCGGCCGACGGCGATCCTGCTGACGGTCGGGCTGGGCTTCTACGTCTACGCGACCTACGGGTTCAAGACGTGGTGCCCGGCGTTTCTCCTGCGCACCTTCCCCGGCATGACGCCGTCGGGCGCGGCGTTCCATGCCGTCTTCTGGTTCTACTGCGGGGCGATGGCGGGCGTTTTGCTCGCGGGGCGGCTTTCGGATCGTCTCCTGCCGCGCCGACCGGGCATTCGGATGGAGGTGAACATCGCGGGGCTTCTGCTGATGGTTCCCTTCATCCTGCTGACGGCCTTTGCGCCGGGCGGCGTCGTCGCGTGCGCGGCGATCTTCGGTTTCGGGTTCGCGACAGGCGTCTACGACTCGAACCTCTATGCGTCGCTGCTCGACGTCGTGAGTCCGCGCTATCGTGCGGCGGCCGTCGGCTTCTTCGGCTGCGGCGGCAATGTCCTCGGCGCGCTGGGTCCGGGTCTGATCGGCTGGCTGAACGGACGCTTCGGCATGCGGGCGTCCCTGGCGTCGCTGGCCGTCTTCGCGGTGGCGGGCGCGGCCGTCATCCTCGTTGCGCGTTTCGTCTGGCGGCGCGGGAAGGGCGGCTTTTTGGTATAATTGCCGCATGACAAAGGCCTGGAGCATCTTGCCGGACGAGTGGAAGCCGATCTTGAAGGAGCGGGGGCTGCGGCCGTTTCGCGCCGACCAGATCCTGCAGGCGCTCTACCGCGACTACATCACGGACTGGGAGCAGGCGACGACTTTGCCGAAGGACTTCCGCGAGACGCTGAAGGCCGAGTTCCCGTTGACGCGCCACGACGTTCTGGACGTGTCCGAGTCGGCGGACGGCACGAAGAAGCTCCTCGTCGGCTTTGCGGACGGCCAGGCCGTCGAGACTGTCCTCATCCCGGCGACGGGCCGCTTCACCCAGTGCATCTCGACGCAGGTCGGCTGCGCGATGGGCTGCGCGTTCTGCGCGAGCGGGTCGCGTGGCGTCGTGCGCTCGCTGACGGCGGACGAGATCGTCGCCGAATACCTCGCGGGGCGCGCGTTCGGCGAGATCACGAACATCGTCGTCATGGGCATGGGCGAGCCGTTCGCGAACTACGACGCGACATTGCGCGCGCTGAAGCTCATCAACGCCGGCAAAGGCCCGAACCTCGGCGCGCGCCACATCACGCTCTCGACGTGCGGCGTCGTCCCCGGCTTTGCGCGTCTGGCGGCGGAGGGTATCCAGTTCGAGCTTTCCGTCTCGCTGCACGCGCCGAACGACGCGCTTCGCTCGCAGCTCATGCCCGTCAACCGCAAGTGGCCGATTGACGAGCTTCTTGCGGCCTGCGCCGACTACACGCGCGCGACGAAGCGCATCATCACCTTCGAGTATACGGTCATCGATGGCGTGAACGACTCGCGCGCCTGCGCGGAAGAGCTCGCGCGGCAAGTCCGCCGCGTGCCGATGGCGAAGGTGAACCTTATTCCGCTTTCGCCCGTCGCCCATCGCCCTGACTTCAAGACGCCGGATGACCGGACAATGCTCATGTTCCTCGACGTTCTCATGAAGGGCGGCGTCCAGACGATGCTCCGCCGTTCGCGCGGCAAGGACGCGAACGCGGCGTGCGGTCAGCTTCGTCTCCGGCATCTTGGCGCGGCGGCCGCCGTCGGTCCGGAGGCGTCTCCTGCCGAACCGGCGCGCGCAAAAATGCTATAATGTCGCCCATGTTCAGTTCTCGCTATCGTCTCTGCGACCTCTTTGACATTCCGATCTACGTCAGCACGTCGTTCCTCGTGCTGCTCGTGCTGTTTATCCTAGACTTCGGGTCGTTCAGCTACGGCCTCTCGATGGCGCTCGTCCTCGCGCTTTCCGTGACGGCGCACGAACTCGCCCACGCGCTCACGGCGCGTGCCTTCGGCTACCGCACGACGGACATCACGCTCTCGCTTCTCGGCGGTTGCGCGTCGATGATCTCCCTGCCGCGCAAGGCGTCGCAGGAGTTCCTGACGGCGCTCGCGGGGCCGCTCATGAGCTTTGCGCTCGCGGGGGCGGTTCTCCTGCTGGAGGTCTTGGGGATTCCCGTCCACAGCCGCTATCTCTGGAACGTCCTCACCTATGCCTTTTGGATCAACGTCATGCTGGGCGGCTTCAACCTGCTGCCGGGCTTTCCCATGGACGGCGGGCGCATCTTCCGTTCGGTGATGCGCCTGTTCCTGACGAGGGCGAAGGCGACGCTCGTGGCGATGTGGGTCGGTCGCGGCTTCGCGATCCTGCTCGGACTCAAGGGCCTCTGGTCGATCTTCAACGGCGGCTCCTTCGGCTTCATCACGGTGCTCATTGCGTGGATGATCTGGAAGGAAGGCTACCGCGAGTACTGCCTGGCGCGGACGGAGGAGAACTTCCGGCGCTGGACGCAGGATGACTTCAACGCGCGCGTTTCGCCGCCGCCCTACGAACGATAAGGAGGTAATTCCATGGGCAAACTCCATCTCGGCGTGCTTGGTTCGGGCGCTGGCTCGAACATGCAGTCCATTGTCGACGCGATCGCGGCGGGAACGCTCGACGCGGAAATCCGGGTCGTCCTTGCGGACGTTCCCGATGCGAAGATCCTCGACCGCGCGCGACGGCACGGCATTCCCTGCCTGTACCTCGACTGCGCGCCGTGGAAGACGAAGCTCGAAGGCCCGGCCGAGGACCGGTGCATCGAGATTCTGAAGGCGGCGGGCGTCGATACGGTCGTTTTGGCCGGCTTCATGCGCATCGTCAAGCCGAAGCTGCTCGCGGCGTTTCCGAACCGCGTCCTCAACATCCATCCCGCGCTCCTGCCGGCGTTTCCGGGCGTCCACAGCTGGACGCAGGCGTTGGACTATGGCTGCAAGGTCGCGGGCGTGACTGTCCATTTCGTCGATGCGGGGACGGACTCCGGGCCGATTCTCGTGCAGAAGGCGGTGCCTGTCCTTGAAGACGACACGCCCGAGACGCTGCACGCGCGCATCCAGGTTCAGGAGCATCTGGCGTTCCCCGAAGCCTTGAACATTCTCGCGTCCGGGCAGTACGCAATCGAGGGGCGGCGCGTCCGAATCGGTTCATGCGCCGGAGACGTGTCGCGGAAAATGGTATAATGTGCGGAATTCCTTTTAAAGTGGAGAGAAATGGAACTCAGCGAAATCGTCAAGGCGGCCTTTGAGAAGGCCTTTCCGGGAGAGGACTTCTCCTTTGTCCGCGTTCTGCCCGCAACTGACCCCAAGTTCGGCGACTACCAGTGCAACGACGCGCTGAAGGTCGCGAAGAAGCTGCACGCGAATCCGCGCGAGATCGGCGCGAAGGTCGCCGCTGCGCTGGCGGACGAGCCGACGTTCGCGAAGGCCGAGGTCGCGGGGCCGGGCTTCCTGAACCTCACGGTCGCGCCGAACTGGCTGAACGCGCGGCTCGCGACGCTCGACGCGCAGGCCGCCTGCGGCATTCCGCAGACGGGTGCGGGGAAGACGGTCGTCATCGACTATTCCTCGCCGAACGCGGCGAAGCAGATGCACATCGGGCACATCCGCTCGACGGTGATCGGCTGTGCGATCGACCGCATTTTCCGCGCGCTCGGCTATCGCGTCGTCGCCGACAACCACCTCGGCGACTGGGGCACGCAGTTCGGCATCCTCATCAAGGGCTACCGCGAGTGCCTGACGCAGGAGGAGCGCGACAACCTCACCGTCGCGAACCTTGAGACGTGCTATGTCCTCTCGGCGGCGAAGGCGAAGGAGGAGGACGGCGTCTGGAAGGAGGCCTGCAAGCGCGAGCTCGTGAAGCTCCAGCAGGGCGATCCGGAGAACCTTGCGCTCTGGAAGCGGTTCATCGAGATTTCGATCAGCGAGTTCGACCGCATGTACGCGAAGCTCGGCGTCCGCTTCGACACGTATCGCGGCGAGTCGTTCTACAACGAGATGATGCCGGGCGTCGTCGCGCGTCTGCAGGAGATGGGGCTTGCCGTCGAGTCCGAGGGCGCGCTCGTCGTCAACCTCGACGCGGAGAAGCTGGGCGTCGCGATCGTCCGCAAGTCGGACGGCGGCTACAACTACACGACGAGCGACCTCGCGTGCGTCGAGTCGCGCGTGCGTGACTACAATCCCGAACGCATCGTCTACGTGACGGACGCGCGGCAGCAGCTGCATTTCCGCCAGTGGTTCTCGATTGCGCGCAAGATGGGCTATGACAAGGTGCAGCTCGTCCATGTGCCGTTCGGGCTGATGAGCTACCAGGGCAAGGCGATTTCGACGCGCGAGGGCAACCTCATCAAGCTCGACGAGCTGTTGGCGGAGGCCGAGCGGCGCGCCTACGAGATCGTGAAGGATCGCGGCGGCACGCACGAGCTGGCCGCGCAGATCGGCATTGGCGCGGTGAAGTACTCCGACCTGTCGCATGACCCGATTACCGACATTGACTTCAGCTGGGACAAGGCGCTGGCGCTGGAGGGCAACTCCGGGCCGTATCTGCAGTATGCGTATGCGCGCGTCTGCTCGCTGCTGGAGAAGGCAAAGGACGGCAATTCCGAGGCGGGCGGGTTCGGGGTCGCGGAGCCGGCGGAGAAGCGGCTGGCACTCGCGCTCCTCGAGTTTCCGGGCGCGGTCGTGCGCGCGGCGGAGGCCTACAAGCCGTCCGTCCTCGCCGACTATCTCTTCCAGACGGCGCAGCTCTACAGCTCGTTCTACCAGAACGCGCCGATTCTGAAGAGCGAGCCGGCGGTGCGCGCGGCGCGGTTGCGGCTCTGCGCGCTTTTCGGGAAGGTTCTGCGGACGGGGCTTGGCCTTTTGGGAATCGAGACGCCGTCCCGCATCTGAGCGACGGTCGATGATGCGCGAGGGGAGGACAGCATGGTTTTGAAAGTCTACAAGTACGGCGAGGCGGTCTTGCGCGAGAAGTCCGTGCCGGTTGCGCTCGTCGACGATCGTTTGCGGAAACTGGCGGACGACATGATCGAGACGATGCACCGGGCCAAGGGCGTCGGTCTGGCGGCCGAGCAGGTCGGGCACACGGAGCGGATGTGCGTCATCGACATCCCCGAAGGGTGCGACGATCCGGAAGACGAGGTCTTCAATGCGCCGATCGCGATGCCGCTGCGGCTGTGGAATCCGGAGATTCTGGCGCAGGAGGGGGCTGTCCGCGACAAGGAGGGCTGCCTCAGCTTTCCGAACGTCGGCGGTTCCATCACGCGCGCGGAGCAGGTGACGTGCCAGTACCTCGATGCGGAGAACCGTCCGCAGGTCATCACGGCGCGCGGCTTTCTCGCCCGTGCGCTCCAGCACGAGATCGACCACCTGGACGGCGTTCTCTACATCGACCACATGACGGCCGTCGAGCGGCTGGCGTGCGCGCCCAAGCTCAAGAAGCTGGCGAAGGCCAACGGCGGAACGCGCTGACGCTGGCGGCGGTTCCGGAGATGCGCGCGCACGGTTGAGAAGGGGGACGGCATGGGCTTTTTCAAGGCATACGACATGCGGGGGACTTTCGGGGTCGATTTCGACCTTGAAACGGTTCACAAGGTCGGGCGCGCGCTTGTGCAGGTTCTCTCCGCGCGTTATCCGGATGCTGCCGGGCGTCCGCTCCGAATTCTGGTCGGACGCGACGGACGTCTCACGTCGGAGGCGGTGCGGGACGCATTGGTTGCGGGTCTGCGGGAGGCGGGCGCGGACGTGATGGATCTGGGGCTTTGCACGACGCCGATGGTCTACTTCTTTACGGCCGAGGACGGCTATGACGGTTCGGTGATGGTCACGGCCTCGCACAATCCGCCGTCGGACAACGGGCTCAAGGTCTCGATGCGCACGGCCTTGCCTGTCGGCTATGCCAATGGGCTGAACGAGGTCGAGCGGTTAGTCGCCGAATCGGGGCACTCGGGAAAGTAGACGCGCAATCGGGGGACTTGCACGGACGGGCATGGCGAAAATTTCGTTGCGAAAATTTCGCCATGTAAATTTACAGTATATGGTTGATGTTTGTTAAGATTTGCGTAATTATGAAAACTAAGCCTTTCGGAGCGCGGATGCTGTATTCGAATATGAAGATGAACACACAACCTTTTCCATGGCGTACCAAGGGCTAAGAGAATGCATGAGAGATTCGGCTGTTCTTGACGTTGCGCGGCTTGTCCGCCATGCGGGCGGGCGGGCGCTGTTGGTCGGCGGCTGCGTCCGCGACGGGCTTCTCGGCGGCACGCCGAAGGACTTTGACGTCGAGGTCTACGGGCTGACGCCCGACAGGTTGAAGGCGACGCTTGGCTCGGCGTTTGCGCTGGATCTCGTCGGCGCGTCGTTCGGCGTCCTGAAGCTGAAGGGCCACGACATCGACGTCGCCTTGCCGCGCCGCGAGACGAAGCTCGGCCTCGGCCATCGCGCGTTCGAGATGGAGACGGATCCGAATCTCTCGCTCGAAGAGGCGTCCGCGCGGCGCGACTTCACGATCAACGCGATTTACCAGGATCCGCTGACGGACGAGATCCTGGATCCGTGGAACGGACGCGCCGATCTCGCGCGGCACACGCTTCGCCACGTCTCGCCGCATTTCGTCGAGGATCCGCTGCGCGTCCTGCGCGGCATGCAGTTCGCCGCGCGCTTTGGCCTTCGTCCCGTGCAGGAGACGATTGACCTCTGCCGCACGATGACGCCGGAGGGCCTTGCGCCGGAGCGGCTGATGGGCGAATGGTCGAAGCTCCTCCTGCAGGGCGTCTGGATTTCCCAGGGGCTTGCGTTCCTTCGCTCGACCGAATGGGTTCGGTACTATCCCGAGCTTCGGCGGCTCATCGGCTGTTGGCAAGATCCCGAATGGCATCCGGAAGGGGACGTCTGGAACCACACGCTCGACTGCCTCAACCGGTTCGCCGCCGCGCGCGACGCGGCGGATTCGGCGACGCGGGACGAGAATCTTGTCGTCGGTTTCGCCGTTCTCTGCCACGACTTCGGCAAGCCGTTCTGCACGCGCTACGACCCGGTGAAGCGGCACATCCGCTCGCTCGGCCACGACGAGGCGGGCGTTGAGCCGGCGCGCGCGTTCCTGAAGCGTCTCACAAACGAGGAGCGGCTGCTCCGGGACGTGCCGCCGCTCGTCCAGATGCACATGCGCCCGTATGCGATGTGGCGTGCGCAGTCCTCGGACGCGGCGGTGCGGCGGCTCGCGACGAAGGTCTGCAGCATCTCGGCGCTTGTGCGCGTCGCGGCGGCGGACAATACGGGCGAAGAGGCCTGCAGCTGGCTGTTGGCGGCGGCGCGGCGTCTGGCCGTCTCGGACGCCAAGCCGAAGCCGCTTGTGCAGGGGCGCGACCTGATTGCGCGCGGACTCAAGCCCGGCCCGCAGTTCGGCGCGATCCTGGCGAACACCTACGAGGCGCAGCTGGACGGACGCTTCGCGACGCGGGAGGCGGGCGTCGCCTACGCGCTGCGCGTGGCGGGCGTGTCGCCGCCCTACATTCTCTGGGACTGGAACGGAACGCTGCTGGACGATACGGACGCGGCGATCGAGGCCTTGAACGTCCAGCTGCGCCAGCGGAATCTGCCGTGCGTCACGCGCGACTGGTACCGCGCCAATTTTTCGTTTCCCGTCCGCCCGTTCTACGCGCGGTGCGGAATCGACCTTGCGCACGAGGACTGGGAGACGCTTGCGCGCGAGTACCATGCGTCCTACGCCGCCTTGCCGAAGCAGCTCAATGTCGAGACGCGGACGGCGCTCGCGCGCGTGTTGGCGGCGGGCGACGGGCAGTCCATCATTTCCGCGCTTCGGCAGGATCTCCTTGATGCGGCGGTGGACGCCTTTGGCCTGCGCGACTCCTTCGAGTTCGTCTACGGCGTGGACAGCCTGGACGGCGAGTCGAAGCTGGCGCGGGCGCGCGAGCTGCTGGCGCGCGTCCTTGCGGACGGCCGACAGCCGGACGACATCGTCCTGATCGGCGACTCGCTCCACGACAAGGAGGTCGCCGACGCGCTGGGCATCCGGTGCGTCCTGTGTGCGCAGGGCGGACATGCGTCCGAACGGCTGCGGGCGGTCGCGCCGACGGGCGAGACGCTGCTGGACGCGCTGGCGTTGGCGTGGCCCGGATTCCGCGCGGACGCGGCGGCGGCGAACGGAAAGGGGACGGCATGCTGCTGAAGGTCGAGGGGCTGGACGTGTCGTTCCGCAACGAGGCGGGCGAGGTGACGGCGGCGGCGCGAGACGTGGATCTGACGCTGGATCGCGGCGAGATCCTTGGTCTTGTCGGCGAGTCCGGGTCGGGCAAGAGCTCGGTCGCGCTGTCTGTGCCGCGCCTCTTGCCGAGTCCGCCCGCGTTCTGGCCGAAGGGGCGCATCCTCTTCGACGGCGTGGACACCCTGAAACTGCCGGTCGCCGAGCTGCGGCGGCTGCGCGGCCGCCGGATCGGCGTCGTCTTCCAGGACCCGATGGGTTCGCTTTCGCCGCTCCACCGCATCGGCGACCAGCTTGCCGAGACGGTGCGCCTGCATGCGTCCGTCTCCCGTGCGGCGGCGCGGGCGTGCGCGGTCGACTGGCTCGGCAAGGTCGGGATTCCCGATCCGGCGGCGCGGGCGGCGGCCTATCCGCACGAACTTTCGGGCGGCATGCAGCAGCGCGTCATGATCGCGATGGCGCTGATGCTCGAACCCGACCTGCTGATCGCCGACGAGCCGACGACGGCACTCGACGTCACGGTTCAGGCGCAAGTCTTGCGTCTCATGAAGGATCTCCACCGTGCCCGCGCGGCGATTCTCCTCATCACGCACGACCTGGGCGTCGTCGCGCAGATGGCGACGAAGCTCGCGGTCATGAAGGACGGGGCGGTCGTCGAGACGGCGGACGATCCGGCGGCGTTCTTCCGTGCGCCGGCGCATCCCTATTCGCGGACGCTCGTGCGCGAGGCGCGGCGGATGGCGTTGGATTGCGAAAGGTGAAGTTTTGGTATAATATGTCCCCATCATGAACGTCGTCAGTCTCGTTGGGCGCCCGAACACGGGCAAGAGCGCGCTTTTCAACCGCATTGCGAAGAAGCGCGTGGCAATTGTCTTTGATCAGCCGGGCGTGACGCGCGACCGCGTGACGCGCGAGGTTGAGGTGCTGGGGCGCAAGGTCATGCTCGTCGACACGGGCGGCATCGCCTTCGACAACCGCGTCACGAAGGACCCGTTGGACGACGAGACGCGCAGCCAGGCCGCGCTTGCGGTCGAGGACTCGGCCGTCTGCGTGATCGTGGTCGATGCGCGCGCGGGCCTGACGCCGCTGGATCAGGAGGTCATCGAGCGCGTCCGCAAGTCGGGCGTGCCGTGCTTCATCGCCGCGAACAAGTGCGACACGCCCGACGACGACGTGCGCGCGACGGAGTTCGAGCGCTTTGGCCTTCCCGTCTATCCGACGTCGGCCGAGCATGGGCGCGGCGTCGAGACTCTTGTGCAGACGGTCGTTGCGAAGCTGCCGCCCGCCGTTGCGGACGAGACGGCGGCGCGTCCCCTGCGCGTGGCCATCGTCGGCCGTCCGAACGCCGGAAAGTCGAGCTACATCAACCGTCTCCTCAACGCGCCGCGCGTCATCGTCTCCGAAATCGCGGGCACGACGCGCGACGCCGTCGAGGTGCCGTTCACGATCGGTTCCGGGCCGGAGGCGCGCCACTACATGCTCGTTGACACGGCCGGGATGAAGCCGCACACGAAGATGTCCAAGACGTCCGTCGACAACTTCTCGCTCTTCCGCTCCGAACAGGCGATTGCGGAAGCCGACGTCGTCGTCCTGCTGCTCGATCCCGTGATGGGCCCGACGTTGCAGGACAAGCGCATCGCGGGCAAGATCCTTGACGCGCACCGCGCGTGCGTCCTCATGCTGAACAAGTGGGATCTCGCGAACGAGGCGGGGCTGACGGACGAGAAGAAGGCGACGGACGCCGTCCGCCGGATGATGCCGTTCCTCTCGTTTGCGCCGATTGTCTTCTGCTCGAACAAGTCGGGCTACAACATCCGCCGCACGGTGGAGGCGATTGACCGCGCCGCCGCGAGCGCGTCCGAGCGTCTGCCGACGGGCATGCTCAACCGCGTCATCGAGACGGCGACGAAGAAGACGCTGGCGCCGATGATCAAGGGGCGGCGGCTCAAGGTCTACTACGGCCTTCAGGTCGCGACGAATCCGCAGACGATTCGCCTGTTCGTGAACGATCCGAAGCTCGTCACGCCCGCCTATCTCGCGTTCATCGAGAAGAACGTGCGCGCGCGTTTCGGTCTGGAGGGTGCGCCTCTGCGCATCTTCCTCAAGGCGCGCAGCCGCAAGGAACTCGCGTGAGCGCGGCGGACGATTCCCGCGTGACGGCGTCGGCGGTTCGCCCGTGCTGTCTGACGATCGCCGGCTCGGACTCCGGCGGCAATGCCGGCGTCCAGGCCGACCTGCGCGCGTTCCATGCCTACGGACTGCACGGCTGCACGGTCTTCGCGGCCCTGACGGCGCAGAATCCGTTCGGCGTCTCGGCGATTCACGGCGTGCCGGCGGACTTCGTCGCCGTGCAGCTGGACGCCGTCCTGGGCGTTTACGCGATTCGTGCGCTCAAGACGGGGATGCTTGCCGACCCGGCGGTGATCGAGGTCGTCGCCGACCGTCTGGCGGCGCATCCCGAAATTTCCAAAGTCGTCGATCCCGTCCTTGTCGCGACGAGCGGCGCGCGCCTTGTGCCGGACGCGGCGTTGCGGGCCGTCTGCTCGCGGCTCCTGCCGCTGGCGACGCTGATCACGCCCAACCTGCCCGAGGCGGAGACACTGTGCGGACGTGCCGTGAGCGACCCGAATGCCGCGCGCGCGGGCGATGCGGCGCACGCGGAGGAATTGGCGCGGCAGATTCACGAGACATATGGCTGCGCCGTCCTTGTGAAGGGCGGGCATGGGGCGTCCGCCGCCGCCGTCGATGTCCTCTATGACGGGCGGGACGTGCGCACGTTCGCGCTTCCGTGGGTGGCCGACCCCGTCTCGACGCATGGCACGGGCTGCTCGCTTGCGGCCGCGCTTGTGGCGGAACTCGCCTGCGGGCGTCCGCTGGCCGAGGCGGTCGCCGGCGCGAAGGGCTATGTGCACGCGGCCATCGCCGGCTCGTATTGGGTCGGGCCGGACTGCGGCGTCCTGGGCTTTGTGCGTCAGAGAGGCGAGGCATGAGCGACTTTCTCCTGTCCCTGAAGGACGTCTCGCTCGCGTTCGGCGGGCCGCAGATCCTCGACAAGGTCTCGCTTTCGATTTCCAAGGGTCTGCGCGCCGCGCTGACGGGGCGGAACGGCGAGGGAAAGTCGACGCTCTTCAAGGTCATCGCCGGGACGTTGGAGCCGGATTCGGGCGACATCGTCCGCGCACCGGGCCTCACGGTCGCCTACGTCTCGCAGGGCGTGGAAGGGGACGGCGTGCAGTCCGGCGGCGAAATCCGCCGCGCGCGTCTGGAGGAGGCGATTCTCGCGAAGCCCGACGTCCTGCTCCTCGACGAGCCGACGAACCACCTCGACGTCGAGGCGATTGATTGGCTGGAGGGCATGATCCGTCGTCAGCGCGAGATGGCCGTCCTGGTCGTCACGCACGACCGCCGCTTCCTGAAGCGCGTGGCGACGAAGATCTTTGACCTTGACCGTGGCGAGCTCTCCGGCTGGGAATGCGACTATCCGACGTTCCTGAAGCGCAAGGCCGAGCTTCTGTCGGACGAGACCGTCTACTGGGAGCGCAAGGCGAAGAAGCTCGCGCAGGAGGAGGCGTGGATTCGGCGCGGCGTGAAGGCGCGCACGACGCGCAACGAGGGGCGCGTCGCCGCGTTGCTGAAGCTGCGCGAGGAGTTCGCCGCGCGCCGTGCGCAGGTCGGGACGTCGACGATGCGGCTCGACACGGCCGCGCCCGGCGGCATGCGCGTCCTCAAGGTCGAAAACCTTGGCTTCTCGTACGGCGCGCGTCCGATCGTCTCGAACTTCACGGCGGACGTCCTGCGGGGCGAGCGCATCGGCATCCTCGGGCGCAATGGCGCGGGGAAGACGACGCTGCTGAAGCTCCTGACGGGGCGGCTCGCGCCGACGGAGGGCGCGGTCACGCGCGGCACGAACGTCGAGCTCGCGTTCCTCGACCAGCTGCGCGGCGAGCTGAATCCCGAACGGACGGTCGGGGAGAACGTCGCGAGCGACCGCGACGAGGTGATCGTCGGCGGCGTCAAGAAGCACGTCTACTCGTATCTCGCCGACTTCCTCTTCTCGCCGGCGCGTGTGCGGACGCCCGTCAAGGCCCTGTCGGGCGGCGAACGCGCGCGGCTCATGCTCGCGAAGCTCTTCCTCAAGCCGGCGAACCTGCTCGTGATGGACGAGCCGACGAACGACCTCGACATCGAGACGCTGGAACTTTTGGAGGAACAGTTGCTGAACTATCGCGGCACGTTGCTCCTCGTGAGCCACGACCGCGAGTTCCTCGACAATGTCGTCACGTCGACGTTCGTCCTCGAAGGCGACGGACTCGTGCGGTCGTATCCCGGCGGCTACGCGGACTACGTGCGCCAACGCGGTGCGCGTGACGAAGCGAAGAAGGGGGCTGCGGGCGCGGACGGCGGCGAAGCGAGAGACCGGAGGGGGCGGTGCGACGCGAAGCCAGCGCGCCCCGCCAAGCTTTCGTTTAACGAAAAGCGCGAGCTGGAGGCCTTGCCGGAGAAGATCGACGCGCTCGAAAAGGAGATTGCGGACATCAACGCGGCCGATCCGGCGAAGGAGTATGTGCGCTACGCGAAGCTTCCGGACTTGGAAGCCGAACTGGAACGGCTCGTCGAGCGCTGGGCCGCGCTGGCGGAACGGGCGTCGTGACGGACGGGACGGGGATGCCGCATGCACGCCACGCTGGCTGACGTCATTGCCGACACGGCGCAGAATTCGATCGAGGCTGGCGCACGGCGCATCACGGTCGAACTCGTCGAGGACGGGAAGACGGTTTCCGTCGTGATCGCCGACGACGGCAAGGGCATGGACGCGGCGACGCAAGAGCGGGCGTTTGACCCGTTCTTCACAGAATCCGGCAAGCACGGTCGGCGCAAGGTCGGGCTGGGTCTGCCGATCCTGAAGCAGATCTGCGAGGCGTGCGACGGCGGCTATTCGCTCGAATCGGCGCCCGGCGTCGGGACGACGCTCCGCTACCGGTTCAACGCGCGGCACATCGACCTGCCGCCGATGGGAGACGTCGCCGGGATGGTGACGACGCTCGTCAACTATCCCGGCGCCTTCGAACTTGTCTTCACGCATCGGCGCGGCGGCGCATCGTACTCGGTTGCGCGGTCGGAACTGGCGGACGCCGTCGGCGGGCTTGAATCCGCCGAGGGCCTGTCCCTCGCCCAGGCGTTCCTCCGTTCGCAGGAGGAGGCGTTGCGCACGGCGGCACGCTGACTGAGGGTGATGTCGGCCTCCGCCGTTTTTGGTATAATGCAAAAATCTAGACAAAAAAAAAACAATTATGAGAGACAACAGACGGGGTGTTCTTTTTCTTGTCGCCGCGCTTGCGGCGGGCCTCACCTGCGCGGCATCAGACTCGGACTGGCCCGTGCTCAAGACGTATTCGGGCGAGTATCTTCGCCGCGTCAAGATGCCG
>CAZWQY010000030.1:0-20355 GCA_964636295.1 uncultured Lentisphaeraceae bacterium
TCTGCTACGAGTTCCGCGGGCGCGAGCTCGTGCGCCTGGAGGAGATTCCCGTCGATGAACTGCGCGCCTAACGAAAGGATTGTTAAGCATGGGACAGAACGGTGTCATTAGTTGGCGGGCGGCTGCCTTTCTCGCGCTTGCGCTCGCTGTTCTGGCGGGCGGGCTGGTCTTGGCGCGTTGCGACGCCGAATCTTCTGCACCCCCTGAACCCGTGCAGACGGAGGATACGGTCAGTCCGTTTCGGGCGGGCTTTCCCAACGTGCGCTACCGGCAGCATTTTAGCGGACGCAGCTGGCTGGCGGCACTCACGAAACGCGACAAGGAGACGGGCGTTCCGATCTTCAACGTCACGTTCGAGCCGGGCTGTCGGAATAACTGGCACGCGCACACGGGCGGACAGGTTCTTGTCTGCGTCGGCGGCGAGGGGTGGTATCAGGCGCGTGGCGAGAAGGCGGTGAAGATGACGCCAGGGACGGTTGTCGAGATTCCTCCGAACGTCGAGCATTGGCACGGCGCGGGACCGACGACGTGGTTCAGCCACCTCGCCATCGAATGCCATTCCGAGACGAACAAGACTACCTGGCACGAACCCGTCTCCGACGCGGACTACGCCGAGGCGACGAAGCCCGAACGCGCGACGCGGTGAAACGGGTGGATCGAGAGGAGCGGTTGCTGGCGGCCTGTCTGCTGAGCGCGGCGGGCGGCTTTACGGACGTCTATTCCTATCTCTTTCGCGGCGGCGTGTTCGCGAATGCGGTGACGGGCAACCTCGTGCTCATGGGGCTGCACATGGCAACCGGCGAGGTGGCACGCGCGCTGCATGGCCTGTGCGCCGTCCTCGCCTATGGCGCGGGCGTGATGGTCGCCAACGTGATTCACGCGCGATACGGGCGCGTTCGGCGAATGGGCTGGCATCAGGTCGTCCTCTGGATCGAGGCGACGCTTCTTGCCGTCGTTGTCTGCCTGCCGTGCGGGACGGGCGATTTCGCCGTCGCGGCCATGATTTCCTTTGTCTGCGCCTTGCAGGTTCAGACGTTTCGGCGTGTTCACGGCCTGCCGTTTGCCTCGACCATGTGCACGGGCAATTTGCGCAGCGGGGCGGATGCCGCCTATGCCGCGCTGACGGGGGCGGATCCGAATGGGTTCGCGAAAGCGCGGCACTATGCGCTCATCATCGCGTGTTTCGTTTTAGGCGTTGTCCTTGGGGCCGTTTTTCTGCGCGTTTGGGGCTGCCGCGCGTTTGCCCTCGTTCCCTTGACGCTTGGGCTTGTCTCGCTGCTTGTCCACCGGCGACCTGCGGCCTGGCTGCGTCGTCTGCGGCGGAAAGGGCTGTAGGCAACGGGCCGCCCTTGCCTTTTTCTGTCCGTGGGTGTATAATACCAACCATGAAGACATGGTTAGCCCTTTGGCACGGCATTTTCAGGAACAATCCGACGTTTCGGCTTGTCCTTGGCCTTTGCCCGACGCTGGCGGTCACGACGTCGCTTGAGAACGCGCTGGGCATGGGCCTGGCGGCGACGTTCGTCCTCGTCTGCTCGAATGGACTCGTCTCGGCGCTGCGCAAGGCGATTCCCGCCGCCGTGCACATTCCCTGCTACATCGTCATCATCGCGACGTTCGTGACGGCGATTGACTTGCTCATGCAGGCGTACTTGCCCGCGCTCTCCTCTTCGCTCGGCATCTTTATTCCGCTCATCGTCGTCAACTGCATCATCCTTGGTCGCGCCGAGGCGTTCGCGTGCCGGAATGGCGTTCTCGACTCGCTCGCGGACGGCCTGGGCTCGGGTCTTGGCTTCACGCTGTCGCTTGCGCTTGTCGCGTCCGTGCGCGAAATCTGCGGGGCGGGGACGCTGACGGTCTGGGGCGATCTCGTGTTCAAGAACCTGAATCCCGGCCCGGTCACGCTCGCGATCCTGCCGGCCGGCGGCTTCATCACGCTGGGGCTTCTGCTGGCGCTCATCAACCGGCTCGGCGAATGGCAGGCGCGTCGGCAGGGTGCGCCCGCGCCGTTGCCGGTCAGCCTCGACTGCCGGCACTGCACGATGTGCCCGAACGGGAAGGTTTGAGGGGGTGTTGATGATGTTGGGGCGTTTGGAGGTTTGGGAGGTTAAGAGGTGAAGTGCCCGAAGTGCCAGACGGACGACGACAAGGTGCTCGATTCGCGCAGCGCGCGGGACGGCGCGGCGATTCGCCGCCGTCGCGAGTGCCTGAAGTGCGGCTGTCGCTTCACGACCTACGAGGAGATTGACCGCGACGAGGTTCTGGTCGTCAAGCGCGACGGTCGCCGCCAGACGTTCGAGCGGCAGAAATTGGAGAAGGCGATTCGCCAGGCCTGCGGCAAGCGGCGCGTCTCGAGCGAGCAGATCCGGACGATGATCGACAGCGTCGTCGCGCGGCTGGAGGGCGACGAGATTCCCTCGACGAAGATTGCCGAACTGGTGATGGAAGAGCTTCATCGCGTGGACGAGGTCGCCTACATTCGCTTTGCGAGCGTCTACCGCCAGTTCAAGGATGTCGCGCAGTTTCTTTCGGCCATCACGGAGATCGTGAAGAAATGAGTCACCTCGAATACCAGCGTCCGCCGATTCGCGTGGCCCTCATGGGCCTCGGACGAGCGATGTTCACGGAACACTATCCGGTCTTTCTCCGGCATCCGTCCCTCTTCAAGGTCGTCGCGGCATGCGACCTCCTGAAGGAGCGTCGCGATCGCGTCGCGAAGGACTATCCCGACTGCAAGATGTTCCGGCAGTTCTCCGACATGCTGGACGAGCGCGACATCGACCTCGTGGACATCGCGACGTGCACGACCGACCATGTCGAGCATGCGCTCCTGTCGCTCCAGAAGGGGTTCTGGACGCTGCTGGAGGCGCCGATGGCGTTGACGCTCAATGATGCGCAGCTTCTGCGCGGCCAGGCGATGAAGTCGAAGAACCGGCTTCTTGTCCTTCAGCGCGGGCTGTTCGCGCCCGACTTCCTCCTCGCGAAGCACATGATGTCCGACCCGCGACTGGGCCCGATCTACCAGATTCGCATCCGTCGCGAGGACTTCGTCCGCCGCGACGACTGGCAGTGCGTCAAGCGCCTGGGCGGCGGCGCGGCCTACTATGCGATGACGGATCTCGTCATTCAGGCCCTGCGGCTGTTGCCGACGCCGCCGATTCAGATGTGGAGCGAGCTCAAACGCATCGCCTCGCTTGGCGACTCCGAGGACTATGCGCACGTGAACCTCAAGACGCGCGAGACGATTTCGGCCGACATCGAATTCTCCGGGGGCGTGCTGCCGGGGCTGCAGGCCCCGTCCTTCGAGCTGCGCGGCGAGCGCGGCGTCGTCCGCATCGAGGCGGGCGCGTCGGAGGGCACGCTCACGGCGATCGATCCGGCGTTCTCGTTCCCCCGTCGCCGGTCGTCCGTGCGCACGCCGGCGATCCGCGACCTGCACGAGACGTTCCCCGTCGTCACCGAGACGGTCTCCCTGCCGAAGGGGACGCTGTACGGGCCGGCGGCGTTCTGGAAGCACGTGTACGCCACCGTCCGCACGGCGGCGCCGTTTCCGCTGCACTTGGACGAGTCGATTGAGGCCGTCAAGTTCGCCCAGCTCATGAAGAAGACGAGTCCCTACGGGAAGTGAGGCGGCCGATGGACAAAGAGATAAATGGCGGCCGCAGCGGTGCGGCTTCGTGCGAGATGACGCAGAGTCTGGAGGACTACCTCGAGGCCATCTTCATGCTGATCGAGGAGAACGGGAGTGCGCAGGTTCGGGATGTCGCGCGCCTCCTGTCGGTGAAGATGCCGTCTGTCGTCAAGGC
This sequence comes from uncultured Lentisphaeraceae bacterium, assembly GCA_964636295.1. Lineage (GTDB taxonomy): Bacteria > Verrucomicrobiota > Kiritimatiellia > RFP12 > UBA1067 > UBA1067. Next base: position 3,807 of record CAZWQY010000030.1, read on the forward strand.
GATCCACGAGCTCAAGCGGATGGAACTGGCCGAGCAGCGGCCCTACGGACCGATTGAGCTGACGGACAAGGGCGCGGCGGCCGCCCGGCGCGTCCTGAACCGGCATGAACTGCTTCGGGGATTTCTCCTGAAGCTCGGCGTTTCGCGCCGCACGGCGGATCGGGACGCCTGCCGCATGGAGCACATCCTCTCCGCAGAGACTTTGGACAAGATACGCATCTACACAGAAGGAAAACGATGAAAAGCCAAATCAATACGCTTCGCCAGCTCCAGGAACTGGTTCTCACGCGCGACGAGCACCACCAGACGGGTGACGGCAGTCACCTGGACGCGCTGAACGACTCCATCGACACCTTGCAGCAGAAGCTCGTGCCGCAGGTCGCGGGCCTCTACGCGCGGCTCTACAAGAGAAGCCACATCGTCATCTCCGCGATGGTCAACAACTGCTGCGCCGTCTGCGGCATGCAGGTGCCGATTGCGCAGGGCCAGCAGGTTCGTCTCGGCCAGCATCTCGTCGCGTGTTCGAGCTGCGGGCGCATCCTCTTCGCGACGGACGAGGACGCGGTCGTCAACACGTCCGAAGCACCCGACCGCGACAATCCGAAGACGGGCATCTCGCGCTTCAGCGCCGAGGAGCTCATGGTCTGCGACCTCGGTTCGGCCACGCGCGAGCAGGCGATCGCGAAGCTCGCCCTCGCGATGGAGAAGCACGGGTTCATCTCCAGCGCGGAAAACCTCGTGACGGCGGCGCTTGAGCGCGAGGGCGTCCTTTCGACGGCGATGGAAGGCGGGCTGGCGTTTCCGCACGTGCGCGGGGTCGAGGGCGGCGGTCTGACGCTTGCGATGGGCGTTTCGGCGGACGGCATCGACTGGGACGGCGAGAAGGTCAACATGGTCTTCCTGTCGGCGATCCCCGTGGCGGTCTCGGCGTTCTACCTGCGTCTGATGGCGGGTCTTGCGCAGTCCTTTGCCAAGGAGGCGAACCGCAAGGCCGTCCTGGAGGCGAAGGACGCGGCGGCCCTCTGGAAGGCTCTCCAGAAGGCGACGCGCACAACCGTCAAGTGACGAGGCGGCAGATGCGGAGGCTGAAGCTTGCGATTCTCGTCGGGCTGGCCGCGTCGGCCGTCGCCGCGGCGCCGGCGCGCAAGCCTGACCGGCGGGCGGCTCCAGCGGCGAAGGCGGCGCCCGTCCAGACGGCCCACCGCCGTTCTCCCTATGTCGGGGCAATTGCGGCGGACGCGAAGACGGGCGAAATCCTCTTTTCCGACAACGCCGACGCCGAGGCGTATCCGGCGAGCGTGACGAAGCTGATGACGGCCCTGCTTGTCCTTGAGGACGTGCGGGCTGGCCGCTATGGCCTTGCGACGCGCGTGACGGCGACGCCAGAGGTCTACGCCTCCGAGGCGAGTTGGGTCGGGCTCAAGGCCGGGCAGTCGATGACGGTCGAAGACCTCCTGACGGCGCTTCTCGTCAACAGCGCGAACGACGCGGCGATCGCCCTCGCCGTCCAGGCAAACGGGTCGCACGCCGCGTTCGTCGCGCGCATGAACGCGCGCGCGGCGCAGCTTGGCATGACGCGGACGCGCTACTTCAACGCGAACGGCCTGCCGCCGAACGCGCGGCGGCGCTATCCGTGGACGGAGTTCAACCGCACGACGGCGGCCGACCAGCTGCGATTGGCGCGTGAGCTCCTGAAGAACCATCCGGGCGTGCTGAAGTACACGTCGATCAAGGTGAAGAGCGCGGCGGAGACGCCGGTTCGGGACGGCGAAGGGCGGCCCTATTCGCTCAAGAACCATAACAACGTCCTCGTGAAGGATGCGCGCAAGGTCATCAACCCCGACGGCACGGAGGCGGTGGACGGGCTGAAGACGGGGTATATTGACGCGGGCGGCTCGTCGGTCGTCCTCACGGGCACGCGGAAGGGCCGGCGCGCGGTCGTCGTCGTCCTCGGCTCCTCGACGTCCACCGAGCGTGATGCCCACGCCGCGCGGCTGATGGCCGATGCGCTCGGGGCAATCGCCTGGTGAACAGCGGCCGATTTGACCGTCGCGAGGGAAAAAGCGTATAATCCGCGCCATTTCAGGATTCAGAAAGGATAGTCAAGACATGAGGATCATCGGGGAGAAAATCTTTGCCAAGGATGCCGAAGGGCGTCTTCTGAGCCGCATCGGCACGCTTTTCTTCCGGACGCCCGGACTCGTCACGAAGAAGGGCATTCACGCGCTTCAGCGCGTGATGTGGCTGGAGGAGCTGGCAAAGGAGAAGCCGCTGACGCCATCCGAGGAAGAGGCCGAAATCGCCGAGTCCGTCGATCTCATCTTTACGGACGACCAGGTGCTGATCCGTCCGAACCCCGACCGCATGGATCTTGCCCTTCGGGCGGATGAAGTCCTTCAGACGATGGTGCCGAAGCGGTCGATTCGCTTCCTCAACACCTCGTCCGCGAAAGTCCGGGGCGCGCTGCGCGCGCGCGGCGAGAACTGGCGCATGGCGCGCCAGCCGATTTCGCAGGACGACATGGCCGCCCTCATCGCGCGCGCAAAGGTCGCGATCGACGTGTTGCCGGTCTACTACTACAACCATGCGACCGGCACGCGATTCCTGACGGCCGGTGCCTACTCCGTCATGAAGGGCCTGTCCTCGGCGGACTTCCGCCGCCAGGTCGCGGAGATCGTCTCGGGACTCAACAAGCGCAACCGCACGGGCCATCCGGAGATCGACCTCTTCCCCGCCTCGACGCCGATCGAGGTCAAGCGCGCCTTGCGCGCGCTGAAGGTCTCGGAGCTGGACGACGCCGCGCTCAAGGTCGCCTGCGACCAGATCGCCCTCGACTGGCGCATGGCGCTTCCGGCGGAACTGCGCGACGAGTCGGCCGTCAACTTCGACTGGCGCAACGCGATGTGCCATGCGCTGACGGCTGGCCCGAACGAGACGGCCGTGGAGGAGCAGGATCTCATCGCCGGGCTTTCGCCTGAGTTCTACCGTCAGGTCGAATGGCTGCCGGGCGCGCGCATCGAGGAGGGCGAGGTCATTTTCGATCCGATCTACGACGAGGCCGCGCGGACGCAGGACCCGGAGCTTCTCTCGCTTTGCGACCCGCGCGTCAAGAGCCTTCTCTTCAACACGACGCGCCTCTTTGGCCGCATCACCTACATCAACGTCGGGCGAATCGCGGCTTCGCTTGCCCGCCGTCCCATCGCCGGCGACCGTCGGGGGCACCTCTACATCATGCAGTACGAGGAAGAGGGCGAAACCGAGCCGAAGGTGATGATGATTCGCCTCCAGAAGTGGGGCGTTGCCGAGCATCTCGACGAGGGCAAGAGCCTTCTGCAGTCGATTCTCGAAGCCGACGAGTACTCCGACTTCATCCTTGACCGCCGGCTCATGTGTCGCCAGCTCGGCATGAACCTGCCGCGCCACATCGGCTATGGGCACTTCGCCGAGAAGTACCGGGGCAATAACCAGTACAACGGCGTTTCGCTCCGCACGGCCTATTTCGCGCGCAGCTACGTTCGCGGCACGGCCTCGGACAAGGTGCCGCTCGCGAAGTACCGCAACCCCGCCTGGGCGCAGAAGTTCGCGTTCCTGATGGGGCGCGCCGCCGCGATCGACCTGATTGTCGGCCGGCGCAACTCCGTGTCGAAGGACTTGCTCTTCGACCAGAACTACGAGGTCGTCACGACGGGGGCGGACGGCATGCCGGACGAGATCCGCATCACGGATCACGCGGGAAGCTTCGTTGACTACGAGCGGCCGTTGGGGGACTTCGTTTCCGAATACGCCGCGTTCGCGACGCGGCGGCGGGCGTATGTGACGGAATTCCCGGCGTTTGCCGCCGCCTACGTCGAGGGCTTCCGCCGCCGGCTCGCCGAGACGCAGGCTTCCTACCGTGCGCGCCGCCGTGCGTTCGACAACCTCTTCTCGGATCGTCCCTATGACACGAACGGGTCGGGCGCCTACCGTTGGGCCTGTGCGCTCCGTCGCCTGGACGCCTGCGATCCGGACGCGCTTGCGGCGCGGCTGACGGCCGCGATCGGATGCTGAGATACGTTCTTCGCCGCGTTCTTGAGATGATTCCGACCACGGTCGGCGTCCTTCTCCTGACGTTCACGTTGTTCAACGTCGTCGGCGGATCGCCGGCGGAGACCGTTCTCGGCAAGAACGCCTCGGCCGAGTCGATTGCCGCGTTCAATCGCCAGTACGGATTCGACCGTCCGCTTGTCTTTGCGCGGGACAGCCAGTTCGTCCGTTTCCTGTCCGACCTCGTGCGGGGCGATTTCGGCTACTCGATCGAGAACGGTGAGCCGGTTCTCGACGTGCTGGCGCGTGGCGTCGGGCCGTCGCTGTCGCTGACCGTCCCGATCCTCGCCGGCGGCGTCCTTGTCGGACTGGCCCTCGCGCTCGGCGCGGCGGCGTTTCGCGGACGCGCCGTCGATCACGCCGTCCTTTTGGCGTCGGCTGTCCTCATGAGCGTCAACTACGTCGTCTGGGTGTTGGCGGGGCAGTTCTTTCTCGCCTATCGGCTCGGGCTCTTTCCCGTTTGGGGCTATCGAAATGCCTTTTATCTTGTGCTGCCGATCCTGATTGGCGTCGTCTCCTCGCTGGGCACGGACGTGCGCTTCTTCCGGACGGCCCTGCTGGACGAGATCTACAGTCCCTATGTCCTCACGGCGCGGGCAAAGGGGTTGGCGCGTCCCGTCATCCTCGTGCGGCATGTCCTGCGCAACGCGCTCATTCCGATCGTCACGTACGTGTCGCTGTCGATTCCGGGTCTCTTTTCGGGGTCGCTCCTGCTGGAGAGCTTTTTCGGCATCCCCGGACTGGGCGCGGTCGCAATCAATGCGATTCATTCGGCGGACATGGCAGTCGTGCGCGCGGTCGTCGTCTTGGGCGCGCTGCTCTATCAGTTCGTCAATCTGGCGGCCGACCTGCTGGTGGCGGCGCTTGACCCGCGCGTTCGCCTGGCCTGACCGCGCGTGTGCGCGCACCTTGGCCTGGCATTCGGGTGGACCCTGCGGGACTTGAACCCACGACCAAGAGATTATGAGTCTCCCGCTCTGACCGACTGAGCTAAGGGTCCGTGAAAACGGCGGACATTCTACCAAAATCTGCCGCGTGTGCGCAAGGGGGAAAAGCCTTGAGTTTCCCTTGCCTAACTTGCGAACGGTGTGGTATACTGCAATCATCTACCAACCCAATGGAGACTGAGACGTGAGCAACGAGACCGAAAAGATGACGCCGGATCTGCGCGCGTTCATCGAGGAGTGGAAGGACAAGCCGGGCAACCTGATCATGGTGCTCCACAAGGTCCAGCAGACCTACGGCTACATCCCGCGCGACATCGCGATCGAGACGAGCGAGCTCCTGAAGGTGCCGCTGGCGAAGATCTACGGCGTCGTGACCTTCTACAACTTCTTCAAGCTCCAGAAGGCGGGCAAGTACATCATCCAGGTCTGTCTCGGCACGGCCTGCTACCTGCGCGGCGGCGACGACCTCATCAAGGAGTTCGAGCGCCAGCTCGGCGTGGGCGTGAACGCGACGACGCCCGACGGGCTGTTCTCGATTGAGGCCGTCCGCTGCCTGGGCTGCTGCGGCCTGGCGCCGGTTGCGGTCGTGAACGGCGACGTGCACGGCAAACTCGAGACGAAGGACGTCGCGGGCATCATCGAAAAGTACCGGAAGCTTGGATAAGGGGGGATTTTATCATGGCAAAGTTGACGCTTGACGACCTGCGCAAGATGCGCAGCGAACGGCGGAAGGAGATGGAGCTGCGCGACAACTCGAACAAGGACGCGCAGGTCATCGTCGGCATGGGCACGTGCGGCATTGCCGCCGGCGCGAAGGAGGTCTTCACGACGCTCGTCGACCTGTTGGCGGAGAAGGGAATGACGAACGTCCTCGTCCGTCAGACGGGGTGCATGGGCCACTGCCACGCGGAGCCGACCGTCGAGGTCGTCGTCGCGGGCCTTCCGACGGTCATCTACGGGCCTGTCGACGTGGCGACGGCGAAGGAGATCGTCGAGAAGCACGTCATCGGCAAGGCGGTCGTCGAGGCGAAAGTCCTCAAGAAGCCCTCGGTTGAAATCGTGAAGGAGAAATAAGGCCATGGCTTATCAATCGTATGTTCTGATCTGCGGCGGTACGGCGTGCTGTTCGGGCGGCGCCGACAACCTCGTCACGGAGTTCGCCTCGTGCCTGGAGGCGGCGGGCCTCAAGGACAAGGTCCAGGTCGTCAAGACGGGCTGCCTCGGCTTCTGCGAGCAGGGCCCGATCGTGAAGATTCTGCCGCAGGGTACGTTCTACGTGCAGGTCAAGAAGGACGACGTCAAGGAGATCGTCGCCGAGCATCTCGTCAAGGGCCGCGTCGTGCAGCGTCTCTGCTACGACCCGGAGCAGGCGACGGACGTCGTTGCTGAGGCGAACATCCCGTTCTACAAGAAGCAGTACCGCATCGTCCTGCGGAACTGCGGCGTCATCGACCCCGAGAAGATCGAGGACTACATTGCGCGCGACGGCTACAAGGCGATCGAGAAGGTGCTCTTCGAGATGACCCCGGAGCAGGTCGTCGACGAGATGCTGAAGTCGGGGCTTCGCGGGCGCGGCGGCGCGGGCTTCCCGACCGGCATGAAGTGGAAGTTCGCCCAGCAGCAGCCGAAGGGACAGAAGTACATGGTCTGCAACGCCGACGAGGGCGATCCGGGCGCGTACATGGATCGTTCGACGCTGGAGGGCGACCCCCACTCGGTTCTTGAGGCGATGACCATCGCCGGCTACGCGATCGGCGCGACGAAGGGCTTCATCTACATTCGCGCGGAGTATCCGCTGGCGATTCACCGCCTGCAGGTGGCGATCCAGCAGGCGACCGACCTGGGTCTCCTCGGCAAGGACATCCTCGGTTCGGGCTTCGACTTCGAGATTGAGCTGCGCTTTGGCGCGGGCGCGTTCGTCTGCGGCGAGGAGACGGCGCTGCTCCAGTCCATCGAGGGCAACCGCGGCATGCCGCGCCCGCGTCCGCCGTTCCCGGCGGTGAAGGGCCTCTGGGGCCGGCCGACCGTCATCAACAACGTCGAGACGCTTGCGAACATCCCGGTCATCATCAACAAGGGCGCGGACTGGTTCAGCAAGATCGGCACGGCGACGACGAAGGGCACGAAGGTCTTTGCGCTCACCGGCAAGGTCAACAACTCGGGCCTCATCGAAGTCCCGATGGGCACGACTCTGCGCGAGATCATCTTCGACATCGGCGGCGGCATTCGCGGCGGCCATCAGTTCAAGGCGGCGCAGACGGGCGGCCCTTCGGGCGGCATCATTCCGCCGCAGTTCCTCGACACGCCGATCGACTACGAGTCGCTGGCGAAGATCGGCTCGATCATGGGCTCGGGCGGCCTCATCGTCATGGACGAGACGGACTGCGTGGTTGACATCGCGAAGTTCTACCTCGACTTCACGGTCGACGAGTCGTGCGGCAAGTGCGCGCCGTGCCGGATCGGCGGGCGCAAGCTCCTGAACTACCTCAACAAGATCAGCGAGGGGCGCGGCACGGAGCAGGACATCGCCGACATGCGGTCGATCTGCGACGCGATGAACAAGGCGTCGCTCTGCGGCCTTGGCCAGACGGCCTCGAACCCCGTGCGCTCGACGCTTCAGTACTTCATGGACGAGTACATGGAGCACATCCACGACAAGAAGTGCCGTTCGGGCAAGTGCTCGAAGCTCATCCGCTACACGATTGACGCGGCGAAGTGCAAGGGCTGCACGATGTGCGCCCGCAAGTGCCCGGCCGGCGCGATCGCGGGTTCTGTCAAAACGCCGCACGTCATCGATCCGGCGAAGTGCATCAAGTGCGGCGCCTGCGAGGCGACGTGCAAGTTCGGCGCGATCTCGCACGGGTGAGGGACAAAGGAAAGGAAGTTTAAGTTATGGCTACCGAAATGATTTCGCTCGAGGTCAACGGCGTCGCCGTGAGCGTCCCGAAGGGCTCGAACCTCCTCGTCGCCGCGAAGGCCGCGAACGTCAAGATCCCGACCCTGTGCTACCATCCCGACCTCAAGCCGGGCGCGAGCTGCGGCATCTGCGTCGTCCGTCAGCTCGTTCCGAGCCGGACGGAGCCGGGGATGTTCGTCCCGAGCCCGAAGCTCCTGCGCGCGTGCTGCACGGAGGCGATGCCGGGCATGAAGATCGTCACGCACGACCCCGACATCGTCCAGGTCCGCCGCACGGTCCTTGAGCTCATCCTCGCGAACCATCCGTCGGACTGCCTGCAGTGTCCGCGCTCGGGTTCCTGCGAGCTTCAGGCGATTGCGGCCGACTTCGGCATCCGCGACATTCCGTTCCCGAAGGAGGTCGTCCACCACGAGAACGACACGTCGACCCCGTCGATCGTCCTCAATCCCGACAAGTGCATCAAGTGCGGCCGCTGCGCGGAAGTCTGCCAGGAGATGCAGAACGTCTGGGCGCTTGAGTTCATCGGGCGCGGCGAGAAGACGGTCATGGCGCCGGCGGCGGGCGTGAAGCTCGCGGATTCGCCGTGCATCAAGTGCGGCCAGTGCTCGGCGCACTGCCCGGTCGGCGCGATCTACGAGAACGACGAGACGAAGAGGGTCTGGTCGGCCCTCCAGGATCCGGAGAAGACGTGCCTCGTCCAGATCGCCCCGGCCGTGCGCGTCGCGCTTGGCGAGGCGTTCGGACTTGAGCCGGGCGCGCTCACGACGGGCAAAATCTACGCGGCCCTCCGCCGCCTTGGCTTCGACCGCGTGTTCGACACGAACTTCTCGGCCGACGTCACGATCATGGAGGAGGGGACGGAGTTCGTCAAGCGCTTCACGACGGGCGGCAAGCTGCCGCTCATCACGAGCTGCTGCCCCGCGTGGACGGACTGGATGGAGAAGTATGCGCCTGACTTCACGGAGAACTTCTCGACCGCCAAGTCGCCGCAGCAGATGCTCTCCGCGCTCGCGAAGAGCTACTGGGCGGAGAAGAACGGCGTCGAGGCGAAGAAGGTTCACGTCACCTCGATCATGCCCTGCACGGCGAAGAAGCACGAGATCGCGCGCGACGAGTTCATGCGCGCGACGGGCCAGCAGGACACGGACGTCGTCCTGACGACGCGCGAGCTGGCCCGCATGATCAAGGCCGCCGGCATCGACTTCGACTCCCTTCCGGAGGAGAAGGCCGACGACCTGCTCGGCGCCTACACGGGCGCGGGCACGATCTTCGGCGTGACGGGCGGCGTCATGGAGGCGGCCCTTCGCACGGCCTATTGCCTCATCACGAAGGAGGCGAAGCCGCCGGCGATCGATTTCAAGGAAGTCCGTGGCATGGACGGTATCAAGACCGCGACGATTGACGTCAAGGGCACGAAGGTGAACATCGCCGTCGCGCACCAGATGGGCAACGTCGAGAAGGTGCTGGATCTGGTTCGCGACGACCTCAAGGCCGGCAAGAAGCCGCGCTACGACTTCATCGAGGTCATGGCGTGCCGTGGTGGCTGCATCGGCGGCGGCGGCCAGCCCTGCCTCGCGACGGATGAAGTCCGCGCGAAGCGCACGGCCGGGCTTTATGCCGACGACGAGAAGTCGACGCTGCGGATGTCGCACCTCAATCCCGAAGTCCAGTCCCTCTACAAGGACTACCTCGGCGAGCCGGGGAGCGAAAAGGCGGAGAAGCTTCTCCACACGCACTACAAGAAGCTCGACGTCTACACGTTTGCGTAATAAAAGATGGGCGCAGGACGTCAGACGACGAAAGGAGGTGCGGCGGAACGGCCGCACCTCCTTCTGCCGCTCGGACGAGATGCGAAGACGAGGTGAAGGAGATGCGATGAGACGCGAAATGTGTGCCCTGTTCCAGGACGCGACGACATACGATTGGGAGGGTGATTCCGTTCTCCCGCTCGGCTATCTCCTGCGGAATCCAGACGGCTCGATTCGGCGATGAAGAAGCGGTTGGACGTTTTGCTGGTCGAGCGGGGCTTCGCCGATTCGCGTACGCGGGCGCAGGCGCTCGTCTTGGAGGGGAAGGTGCGCGTCGGCGGGCAGGTCGAGACGAAGGCGTCGCGCGCGCTGGACGCATCGGCCGACATTGCGGTCGAGGCCCCGCCGCGCTTCGTCTCGCGCGGCGGCGAGAAGCTGGAAGGGGCGTTCGAGCGGTTTGGGGCGTTGCCGGACGGGGCTGCCCTGGACGTCCAGGGGAAGGTCTGCCTGGACGTTGGCTCGTCCACGGGCGGATTCACGGACTGCCTGCTGCAGCACGGCGCGGCGCGCGTGATGGCCGTTGACGTCGGCACAAACCAGCTCGCCTACAAGCTGCGAGCGGATCCGCGCGTCTGGGTGCGGGAGAACTACAACGCGCGCTACCTGGCGGCCGCCGACCTGCCCGAAGTCCCCGACGTCGCCGTGACGGATGTCTCGTTCATTTCCCTGCGGCTGATTCTGCCGCCGATTCGTGACGTGCTCGCGCCGGGCGGGCGAATCGTCGCGCTCATCAAGCCGCAGTTCGAGGTCGGCAAGGGCAAGGCGCCGGGCGGACTTGTTCGGGACGAGGCCCTGCGGCTGGAGGCGCGCGACGGAATCGTCCGCTTCGCGACGGAGGAACTGGGGCTGTCCCTTCTCGGACTCGCCGAGTCGCCGATTCGCGGCAAGGAGATGGGCAACATAGAGTATTTGAGCTATTGGAAAAAGCAAACAGGAGAAAAAAGATGAACCAGACAGTATTCACGCACAACGGATTCCCCAAGGTGGGCATTCGCCCGATCATCGACGGTCGCCGGCGCGGCGTCCGGGAGTCGCTTGAAGACCAGACCATGGAGATGGCCAAGGCGGCGGCGAAGCTCATTTCGGAGAATTTGCGCTATCCGGACGGCACGCCCGTCCAGTGCGTCCTCGCCGACACGACGATCGGCGGACGCTTTGAGGCGGCGATGTGCGCCAACAAGTTCCGCGACTCGAACGTCGGCGTCTCGCTTTCCGTCACGCCGTGCTGGTGCTACGGCACCGAGACGATGGATCTCGACCCGCAGATCCCGAAGGCCGTCTGGGGATTCAACGGCACGGAGCGTCCCGGCGCGGTCTACCTCGCCTGCATGCTCGCGGGCTACGCGCAGCGCGGCATGCCCGCCTACGGCATCTACGGCCACGAGGTGCAGAACCGCGACGAGAGCGCGAAGATCCCGGCTGACGTCGCCGAGAAGATTCTCCGCTTCACGAAGGCGGGTTTGGCCGTCGCGATGATGAAGGGCAAGAGTTACCTCTCGATCGGCTCGTCGGCGATGGGCATTGCCGGCTCGTTCGTTGACGTCGATTTCATGCAGGACTACCTGGGCCTCGCGCCGGAGAACATGGACGAGTGCGAGATTCTCCGCCGCATGGAGGAGGGCATCTACGACAAGGACGAGTACGAGCGGTGCCTCGCGTGGATGCGCGCGAACCTCAAAGAGGGCAAGGACTACAATCCGCCGAAGATCCAGAAGTCGCGCGCGGAGAAGGATCGCGACTGGGAATTCCTCGCCAAGATGGCCATGATCGTCCGCGACATGATGGTCGGCAATCCCAAGCTCAAGGAGATGGGCTTCGGCGAGGAGGCCGTGGGGCGCAACGCGATCGCGGGCGGATTCCAGGGCCAGCGCCAGTGGACGGATCACTGGCCGAACGGCGACGTCGCCGAGACGCTCTGCAACAGCTCGTTCGACTGGAACGGCAAGAAGATGCCGCAGATTCTCGCGACGGAAAACGATTCGCTGAACGGCGTCTGCATGCTCCTCATGTGGTTGCTCACCAACAAGGCCTCGATGTTCGCCGACGTGCGCACGTACTGGTCGGATTCGGCGGTGAAGCGCGCGACGGGCAAGGGCCTGCCGAAGGACGCGAAGGCGGGCGTCATCCACCTCCTCAATTCGGGTTCGTGCTGCCTCGACGCGGCGGGCGAGATGAAGGAGAAGGGCGCGCGCGCCTTCAAGAACTGGTGGGACGTCACGGAGAAGGACATCAACGCGACGCTGAAGGCGACGAAGTGGGTGCCGGCGGGCGTCGAGTACTTCCGGGGCGGCGGCTTCTCGAGCTCCTTCCTGACGCCGAAGGGGCTGCCGCTGACGATGATCCGCATCTCGATCGTCAAGGGGCAGGGCCCCGTCCTCCAGATTGCCGAGGGCTGGTCGGTCGAGCTGGACGCGAAGCAGCAGAAGGTGCTCATGGAGCGCACGAACCCCGAATGGCCGTGCACGTGGTTCACGCCGCGTCTCACGGGCAAGGGATTCTTCAAGGACGTCTATTCGGTGATGAACGCCTGGGCGGCCAACCATGGCGCGATCGCCTACGGGCACATTGGCGCGGATCTCATCACGCTCGCGTCGATGCTCCGTATTCCGGTGGCGATGCACAACGTGCCGGAGGAGCAGGTCTTCCAGCCGCATTGCTGGGGGCTCTTCGGCGCGTCGGACGATCCGACGGGCGCGGACTACCGGGCCTGCAAGAACTTCGGCCCGCTCTACGCGACGAACCGGTAGCGGCGACGCCTTGACGTGATCGCTTCGCTTCTTCTCGCGGCGGCGACGTGGTATCCCGCGACGAATTGGGTCGAACGGCCCGATCCCGTCGCGAGTCCACGGGCGCGCGCCGGCGGCACGGTGCGCTTTTCGGGCGGGCAGGCCCCGAAGAGCTACAACGCCTACATCGACAACAACGCCTACACGAAGATGACGTTCGACCTGATGTACGAGAACCTCATCTCGGTCGATCCGGCGACGCTGGACTTCGTGCCGGCACTGGCGCGGCGGTGGGCGGTTTCGGAGGACGGCCAGACGTTCACGTTCGTCCTTGACGAACGCGCGCGTTGGTCGGATGGACGTCCCGTCACGGCGGCGGACGTGAAGGCGACGTTTGACGCCGTCCTGGACGCGAGGAGCGAGACAGGCCCGTGGAAGACGATTCTGGGCACGTTTGAAAGCCCCGAGACGCCGGACGCGCGGACGGTTCGCTTCCGCAAGAAAGGCGACAGCCCGCGCGACTGGCGCGATCTCCTGCACTGCGGCATGTTCTGGGTCTTGCCGCGACACGGATTTGCGGGGCGAGACTTCAATACGGTTTCGCTCGTCGGGATGCCCGTGAGCGGGCCGTATGCCCTCGCGCGCATCGACGAGTCGGTCGAGAGCGAGTTCCGCCGCACGAAGACGTGGTGGCGGCGCGGCAGTCCGTCCATGCGCGGACTCTACAACTTCGACCGCATTGTCCTGCGCTACTATGCGGACAACGAGAACGCCTTCGAGGCCTTGAAGAAGCGGCTGATAGACGTCTACCCCGTCTATTCGGCGCGCATCATGAACGAGGGGACGCGGGGGACGCCGTTTGCCCGCAACTGGATTCTGAAGCGGCGCGTGAAGAACCGTGCGCCGATTGGCTTCCAGGGGTTCGCGATGAACATGCGCCGGCCGCCGTTTGACAACCTGAAGGTTCGCCAGGCGATGGCGAAGCTCGTCGATCGAGAGACGATGAACCGCACGCTGATGAACGGCGAGTATTTTCTCCAGCGGAGCTACTGCGAAGACCTCTATGACGCGGCGCACCCCTGTGCCAACGCCGTGTGGACGTATGACGTCGAAGGCGCGCGGCGGCTTCTTGCGGAGGCGGGGCTGGCAAAGGGCTTTTCGTTCACGTTCCTTTCGCGCTCGGCGGGCGAGGACAAGTTCCTGTCGCTTGTCTCGCAGGCGTTGGCCGCCTGCAACGTGAAGATGGAGATCGTCCGAAAGGACTTTGCCGGGTGGATGCGCGACATGGACGCATTCAGCTTCGACATGACCTGGGCGGCGTGGGGGGCGGGCATCTTCCGCAACCCGGAGACGTCATGGCATTCCGCCGAGGGAAAGCACGCGGGCGGCAACAACGTGACGGGCCTTGGCCTGCCGGAGGTGGACGCGCTCATCGCGCAGGAGAAGTCGCTGATGTCGGCTGAGGCGCGCGCGGCGGTCTATCGTCAGATCGATGCCCGTGTCGCGGCGCAGGTCCCTTATGTGCTCCTCTGGAACACGGACGAGCGGCGGTTGCTCTACTGGAACAAGTTTGGCATGCCGACGTCTGTTCTTGGCCGCTATGGCGACGAAGACGGCGTTCTGTCCTATTGGTGGTACGACGAGGATCGCGCGGCGGAGCTGGACGCGGCCGTCGCCGAGGAGACGTGCCTGCCGAACGTGCCCGTGCGCGTGTCGTCCGAGGCTGGTGGAAATGATATAATCCACAGCCACAAGTGAAAATGAGGAAAGATTTTTAGGCATGGCAAAGCGGAACGACAAAGGGAATTGGGATCTGGAACCGCAGAAATCGTCTGCGGCGCAGTTCCTGATGTACATTGCCTCGACCGGCGCTTCGGATGAGAAGTTTGAAATCCGCTACGAGGATGAAAACATCTGGATGAGCCAGAAGATGCTCGCGGCGGTGTATGGGGTTGAGGTGCCGAATATCGCCTATCATCTGCGCAGACTTTTCTCTGACGCGGAACTGGACAAGGCGGCAGTTATTAAAGAAATTTTAATAACAGCCGAAGATGGAAAGCGGTACAACGTCAACCATTACAATCTTCAAGTCATCATCGCACTTGGCTTCAAGATCGACAACGAACGGGCAATCGCCTTTCGCAAGTGGGCGAATCAGATTGTTTCGGAGTACACGATCAAGGGCTGGGTCATGGACGTGCCGCGTCTCAAGGACGGCTCTCCGATTACCGACAAGTACTTTGAACATCAGCTTGAGCGCATCCGCGAAATCCGCCTCAGTGAACGCAAGTTCTATCAGAAGGTGACGGATCTGTACGCAACGGCAATTGACTACGACAGGTCATCCAACATGACGCGCCTGTTCTACGCGACGGTTCAGAATCGGATGCATTGCGCCGTGCATGGACACACGGCGGCGGAGATCCTCTACACGCGGGCCAATGCGGAAAAGGAACACATGGGGTTGCGGAATTGGGAGGATGGCCCGAACGGAAAGATCAAGAAGTCCGATGTCGTCATCGCCAAGAACTATCTGGACGACAATGAACTGGGCATACTTGAACGCATGGTCAATGCGTTTCTCGACTACGCCGAGACGCAGACGATGAAGAAGATTCCGCTGACAATGGAAGATTGGAAGACGCGGTTAGACAGATTCCTGGTTCTTTTTGACCAGAACGCACCGAAATATGACGGCGATCCGATTACCGCCTATCAGGCGCAGCTGTATGCTGAATCCGAGTTCGAGAAGTACCGCATTGTCCAAGATCGGCTCTTCATGAGCGACTACGACAGGTATCTTCTGGAGTTGGAGGATGAAATCAAGAAGGGGAAGGGCTGCAAGAACGGCGCAGAAGGCGAGGACAAATGATGCCACATCCCCATAACGCCCGTTATGTGGAGATTGGCTGACGACAGGAAGAATGTTTCCTGCTCGAACCGCCAATCTCCTACGCCGAAATGACACCTCTTTGGCGAATGACCCAACAGGAATCTACATTTCTCCGGCCGCCACAATTGGCGAGGGCATTAAAGTAGTTCGTTCAGAAGATTCATGCAACGTGTCTTTTGCTGAAGGTTCGCTCGTCCGTAGACATTGAGGGTGAAGGACACGTTTTTGTGTCCGAGAATTTCGGACAACGACTTGATGTCGAATTCGGGAATCTCCATCGCACGGACGGCGAACGTGTGTCGTACCTCGTGGAAGCGCATTTTCGGTAAACCGTGCTTCTTTAGGAATCGTGTGAAGAACTGCCGGTAAGTGCGCGGTTCAGTCGGCGTTCCTTTCCCCGTAAGGAAGTAGTGGTCGGATTTGTCCGTGATGAACTTGGCGAGCGGAATGGTCAACATCGAGGGCAGCGGAATCGTACGTTCAGAAGTCACCGTTTTAGGCGGACCGATATGGATGTGTGTTTTGCCGGTCTTCTTGTCATAGATGCGCTGTAGTGTCTTTCCTACTGTGAGCGTTTTCGCTTCGAGATCGATGTCCCTCATCTCAAGAGCGCAAAGTTCGCCGATCCGCAAGCCCGTAAAAAGCGCAAGGAGAATGCCAATCGTGCGCCGGTTCATGGCGAGATAGAGCCTCTGAATGAGTTCGCGCTCCTGATCGTGCGAGAGGGCGGATACCTGTCGAACTGAATTTTGCTTTGGATACTCAACAAGAGACCAGTTGAGCAAAGGGATGATGCGGAGTTTATAGGCGTATTCCATCGCAAGGCGAAAAACGAGGAGGATGTCGTGAATCGTCTTTACGCTGACGCCACCATTTCCGTCAAGTCGTCCATTTTCATGAAGTTTGAGGATGTATGACTGAACATCCGCTTCTGTGAGCGAACAAACCCTTATGCCGCCAAATTGCGGAATCAGATGGTTTTCTGCAATCAGCGTGAACGCGGCATAGGTGGATGGCGCGACCATTGGCTTCTTGGCCTTGAGCCATTCATGTACGAGGGTCTTGAATTGTGTTTTTTGTGTCATTTGTGGTTTTCCCTATTTGTCTGTCGCCCGCACCATGCGAACGGCCTGAAAACATGAAAATCTATCCTTTAGATGTCCTCTTGGGGGGCG
>CAZWQY010000031.1:0-19853 GCA_964636295.1 uncultured Lentisphaeraceae bacterium
CGGAACACTGCTACGTCATCGAGTTCAAGCTCGACAAGTCGGCCGCCGAGGCGATTCGGCAGATCAAGGAAACGCACTACGCCGACCGCTTCGCGGGGAACGGCAAGACGCTGACCTTGATCGGCCTCGCGTTCTCGAAGGAACGCCGCACGATCGTCGATTCGGCGATTGAAGAGGCGTGAGCGGCGATTGAGGATGGGCTTGACGCATGAGACTGTGCAAAGGGCACTTGAACGTGCGCCGGCATTACGGCCGTTTCTGCTTCGAATGGCCCGCCGTGGCTGAAAACAGGGGTCTGTCCCCAGGGATGGGTTGTCCACGAATCAACACGAATAACACGAATATATTGAAAGTCGATGAAATTTGAGCGACTTCATGAAGATTGATGGATTGCCCTTTGGGGTCTGTCCCCAAGGTTGTCTCTCTACCATAATCCGTGAAATCCGTGGTTGAAAACGGGGGCCTGTCCCCACGAGTACCCACGGGTAGGGGGTTGTTTGTCCAAGGATTAGCACGGATTTTCACGGATAGGCGATTCGTGTTCATTCGTGAGATTCGTGGATAGTGGATGAGAATGGCAGGGGCCTGTCCCTAGAGTGGGGAGGCGGGGCCACGAATTTCACGAATCGGCACGAATTGAGGTGGGGGTGGGGGGAGAGGGGGAGGCAAAAAATAGGTGACTTGTAAAGGGAGTGGGTCAGCAAAAACTCCTTAATGTGTCTGGGCCAGACGTGAATCGCAGGCATATGCGGTCTCTCCGTTGAGCGATTCCCTGTGGATTGAGTTCATGGTGTCTTCCAGGTCCCGTACCTGCCGTCTCGTGAGGCGGCTGAAGTCCGTTCCCTTCGGATGCCACCTGCGCACGAGGCGGTTGCAGTTCTCGACGGTCCCCTTCTCGTACGAGGCGTAGGCCCGCGTGCAGTACACCCTGGCCTTGAAGGCCCTGTCGAGGCGCCGCCGGTCGAGGAACTCGCAGCCGTTGTTGGTCGTCACGCTCCTGACCGTCGGAAGGGCGTTCCGGGCCTTCATGCGCCTGACGGCCCTGACGACCTCGTCCTGGCTGACGTGGCCGATGCGCTCGACGACGCAGCGCCTGCTGCACCTGTCGAGCAGGACCAGGAGGCCGCCGCGCGACCCACACCCGGAGACGACGGTGTCCATCTCCCAGTGGCCGAGCTCGCGCGCGTCTTTCGCGGCCCGCGGCCTGTCCGCGAGCCGTCGCCTCCCCGGCACGACCCTCGCCTCGTGCGCGGGCGACCCGGGCCTTCTCCTCCTGCCGGGACGGTACGGCGTCTGGCCGTGGAAGACGCCATGTCGCCCGACTCGACGTGGTTGTAGAAGGTCTTCAGGCACGGCACGTCCCTGTCCGGGAACGCCTCGAGCAGCATCATCCGCGCGTCGCAGGGGGAGCGCCCGAGGGCCGGCACCGCGTGCCTGAAGAGGATGTCCATGCCGATCGTCAGCTTCATCCCCGCGCCCATGTTAGCTCTGCCCTCGGCTATCGACGCCCTGGCCTTCTCCAGGCCGTACTCGGCGTACGTCCAGCGGTTGCCGCTACGGACAGACAGTCCTGCCGGCCGCGCCGCGCCTGTACTCCCGCCTCCAGGTCTCGTGCGGCATGTCGTGCAGCCTCGCGAACTCCCGCAGGGAGACCGGCACGAGCCTGTTGACGTACTGGTTCCAGGCCCTGCCGAGGATCTCGCGCTGCCGGTCCGTGAGGTGTCGCCCCGCGTCGCGCCTTATGGCATGCTTTCTCCTGCTCATGGCATCGAACTTTCGTGTGCATACTTGTCTTGGCGGATTCATGATACACGATTTCCCCGATGCCGTGGGCTTTTCCGTCCCGCCGCGACGGCCACCCACATGTGGGTGGCGTGGCCCGGCTTTCCTCTTCGTCGTTCCCCATGGCCTTCCTCCCTTTTTTGCTGACCCATTAGATATTACCATTTGGGGCGAAAGGTGGAGATGCCCAGATTATGGTATAATCCTCGTGAACGAATTTGCATGGTGTGCTGCGTATTCAAGACGGGCATTTGTATGATACTTTACCACGGAAGCAATGTGGCTGTTCGCAGCCCGCGTATTTTGCCAATGGCGCGCGCGCTCGACTTCGGTCAGGCGTTTTACTTGACGTCCGACTGGAACCAGGCGGCGAGATGGGCGAAAACGTCCGCGTTGCGCCGAGGCGAAGGCTTGCCGACGGTTTCCTCCTTTTTCGTTGAGATGCCTTTTGCGGCGTCGCTTAACACCCTTCGATTCGATGGCCCGACAGGGGCGTGGCTTCGTTTTGTCAGCCGGAATCGAAACGAACGGCTGGACGATTCCCAGTATGACATTGTTTCGGGGCCCGTGGCAAACGACAATACGATGCCGGTTTTGAACCTTTATTTCAAGGGGGCCTACACGGAAGAGGAGGCGTTGCGGCGTCTCTTGCCGCAGCGGTTGTGCGATCAGTTTGCGTTCAAGACCGCGCGTGCGCTTGCGTGCCTGTCTTTTCTGGACGCGAAGGAGGTTGTATGAGTGCTGATCCGGAGATGCTGGACTTCTACGATACGGAAGTCGTGAAGCGCATCATCGACAAGTATGGATATGACGCAAAAGGCGCCTTGGCCGAATTTCTCGGCTCACAGACCTATCGTATGCTGGCGAATCCGAAAATGGAAATGTGGCAGTTCAGTCCGGCGGGAGTCTTCGAGATTTGGGAAAGCGAGAAGGTGACAGGGTCGCCGCTGAAGTCCGCTTATTTGAGGATGGCATAGGATGAGCCGGGAATTCGAGTTTTTCATATACCTTCTTGAGCGCTACGCGGCGCGAAATGGCGAAACGGCCGACAAGACCTATGGGCGCCTTGCTCGTCTCAATCTCTTGGACTATGCCATTGGCATGTACGAACTTTACCATGTCGAGGGGCTTGAAAATGCCTTTGCTGATCTTGACCGAAAAATAGAAGAGACTAAAAACAAAAGAGATGGGGAGATCTGATTCATGAAGATGAAGAAAGCTGTTGGGGTGTTGTCGGTGACGGCGTTGTCCGTGCTGGCGGCGACGGGAACTGTGGCGGCGGATGCGCCGGCGGACACGTGTCCGAAGGGATTGTTTGCGGACGACGCGTTTCGCGTCGGCTGCAACTACTGGGCCTCGCATGCGGGCATGATGATGTGGCGGAACTGGAATGCCGAGCATGTCGAGCGGGACTTCGCCGCCCTCGCCGCCAACGGCATCCGCGCCTTGCGCGTCTTCCCGCTTTGGCCGGACTTCCAGCCGTTGACGCGGCAATATGGCTACAACAACACCGCGCGGAGCGTCGCGTTTCGGGATGGACCGTTGCCGAACCCGGCCGGCGTCGACGAGGAGATGATGCGTCGCTTTCGGCTGATGTGCGACGCCGCGTCGCGGCACGGACTGAAGCTCGTCGTCGGACTTGTCACGGGCTGGATGAGCGGCCGCACGTTCGTGCCGGATGCCTTGCAGGGCCAGTGCCTCTCCGATCCCGAGGCGATCGTCTGGCAGGTGCGGTTCGTGCGGCACTTTGTCCGCGCGATGGCCGATCACCCGGCCATCGCGGCGTGGGATCTCGGCAACGAGTGCAATTGCCTTGTCGCGGCGAAGACCCCGGCGCAGGCGTGGACGTGGATGAACGCCATTGCGGGCGCGATTCGCCTGGAGGACGCGGCGCGTCCGGTCGTGAGCGGCATGCATGCTCCCCAGACCAATCCGTCCCAGCCCTGGAACCTGCGTGACCAAGGCGAGCTGATGGACGTCTTGACGACGCACCCCTATCCGCTCTGGACGCCGGGCATGCGCCGCGAGCCGTTCAACTCGTTCCGCAACGGCAATCACGCCGTCGCCGAGTCGCTGATGTACGCGGGCGTTTCGGGGCGGCCCTGCTTCCCGGAGGAGGCGGGCGACATGGGGCGGACGGTCTGCTCGGAGGCACGCGCGGGTCTTCACATCCGCACGGCCCTCTACTCGACGTGGGCCTATGGGCTTGGCTCGTACATGTGGTGGTGCGCGTTTGACCAGGGGCATCTCGAATTCCCGCCGTATACGTGGACGGCGGTCGAGTGCGACCTCGGACTCATGGACCGGAACTTCCGCGTGAAGCCCGTCCTCGCGGAAATAAGGGATTTCGTGAACGTGACGGACGCCTTGCCGTTCCAGGCGTTGCCGCCGCGTCAGGTCGATGCCGTCTGCCTTTTGAGCGAGCGCGAGTCCTCCACGCTGCCGACGGCGTTTGGCGCGTTTGCGCTGGCGCGTCAGGCGGGCTTTGACATCCGCTTTGCCGGCGCGGAAGGGGAGATTCCCGACGCGCCGTTCTACATCCTGCCGTCCGGCGAGGGCTATGACCCCTACACGGGGACGGCTTGCCGGAAGGTCTACGCGCGCGTTCGCGCGGGCGCGACGCTTCTTGTGAGCAAGGGGAATCAGACGACGCTCGCCGACCTTGCGGCCGTCAGCGGCAACGACGTTGACTGGACGCGCGACGACGGCGAGGCGACGACCGTCGTTCTGGAGGGGCACGCCGACCGTCCGCTGCGCCTCGCGACGTCCAGCACCGTGCGCATCCAGCCGACGCGCAGCCGCGTCCTTGCGCGGGACGCGGCCGGGAACGCCTTCCTGACCGTGTGCGACTATGGCAAGGGCAAGGTCGTCTACGTGAACGCCGCGATCGAGCGTGACAGCTACCTTCGGGGCGGCGCCTATTTCGGCAAGGATCTGAACCCGCTCTACCTCGTCTATCGCGCAGCGGCGCGGCTTGCGGGCGTGCGTCGCCTCGTCGAGAAGGGCGAGGCGTTCCCGAACGTGGGGCTCACGGAGCATCCGGACGGCATGGGCGGCGCGATTGTCGTGGCCGTCAACTATGACCCCGAACCCGTGACGTGTCGGATTCGCGTGAACGGGAAGGTCGCGAAAGTCTGGCGCGGAACGGTTTCGGACGAGACGCTTGTGCTTCCGGCGAACGACGCGGCGATCTTTTCCGTCCGCAAGTGAACGGCTTCTCGCCCCTGAACAGGGCGGATGGCCGTCCGATTTGGTATAATACGCCCATGGAATTTGCGAATACGATCGGGCTGGAGACGCACGTCCAGCTGAAGACGAAGACGAAGATGTTTTGCGGCTGCCTCCTGAAGACAGGGTGCGAGCCGAACACGAACGTGTGCCCCGTCTGCCTTGGCTATCCGGGCGCGCTTCCGGTCATGAACAAGGAGGCCGTGAAGTTCACCGTCATGAGCGGGCTGATGCTGGGCTGCACGATCAACCGCCATGCGACCTTCGACCGGAAGAACTACTTCTATCCCGACATGGCGAAGGACTACCAGATCTCCGAGAACGGCAATCCCCTCTGCCTTGGCGGCGGCGTCGAGATCACGCGGGCGGACGGCACGAAGAAGTTCATCCGCATCAACCACATCCACCTTGAGGAGGACGCGGCGAAGATCAACCACTACGCGGCGACGTCGGGCGTGGACTTCAACCGTGGCGGCACGCCCCTCATGGAGATCGTCTCCGAGCCGGACATGGAGTCGGCGGACGACGCGATCGCGTATCTGACGGCCCTCAAGGAAATGCTCGTCTACGCGGGCGTCTCCGACTGCAACCTCGAAGAGGGCAACATGCGCAGCGACGTCAACATCTCGATCCGTCCGAAGACGGGCGACGGCGCGCTGCCGACGAAGGCGGACGGCTCGATTGACTTCTCGCAGCTCGGAACGAAGGTCGAGATCAAGAACATGAACTCCTTCAGCGGCATCCACGCCGCGCTCGTCTACGAGGCGAAGCGTCAGCGCGCGTGCCTGGCGCAGGGCGTTCCGATCGTGCAGGAGACGCGCCGCTGGGATCCAGAGGCCCTGGAGACGGCGTCCATGCGCTCGAAGGAGAACGCGCACGACTACCGCTACTTTCCGGAGCCGGACCTCGTGCCGGTCGAGCTTTCCGAGGCGCAGGTCGCCGAATGGGGCGCGCTTTTGCCGGAGAATCCGGAGCTGCGCCGCACCCGCATGGTCGAGCAGTACGGACTCGCCGAATACGACGCGGACGTTCTGTCTCAGCACAAGGCGAACGCCGACTACTTCGAGGCGGCGGCGAAGGGACTCGACAAGAAGACGGCGAAACTTCTCTGCAACCTCTTTCTCGGCGACGTGATGGCGCTTCTGAACGCGAGCGGCAAGGCGATTGGCGACTGTGCGATGACGCCGGCGGCGTTGGCCGCACTCGTGAAGCTCGCGGCGGCGGGCACGATCAACGGGCCGACGCTGAAGGAGCTCCTGCCCGAAATCTTCGAGACCGGCGGCGACCCGGAGGCGATCGTGAAGGAGCGGGGGCTTGGCGCCGTCTCCGACACGGCGGCCCTGGAGGCGTTCGTCGATCAGGCGATTGCCGCGAATCCTGGCCCGGTCGCGGACTTCAAGGCGGGCAAGAAGGCGGCGGCGGGCTTTTTCGTCGGGCAGGTCATGAAGCTCTCAAAGGGCAAGGCCGACCCGAAGCTCGTCGGGCCGCTCGTCGCGAAGAAGCTCGCGGCTCTGTGAGACGGCGCGACGGCGTTTGAGTTCCGATCCGCTTTCGACACGACATTTTTCGAACAAGAGGAGAGACCGAACATGGACATTCACATTGAAGACTTGCTTCAGGCCACGATCGACGAGGGGGCTTCCGACCTCCACATCCGCGCGCACATGCCGCCCAAGCTCCGCGTCCACGGCGAGCTGTTGCCGATTGCGGACGAGGAGCTGAGCGAGGAGGACTCGTATGCGCTCTGCAAGGAGATGGTCGCGCGTTCGAGCGATCCGGACAAGATGGACGAGGTCGAGAAGAATGGCGGCGCCGACTTCGCGCTCGCGCATCCGGACGGGACGCGCTTCCGTGTCTCGATCTTCAAGGAACGCAAGCGCTACGGCGCGGTGCTGCGCCAGATTCCCTCGACGCTTCTGACGATGGAGCAGCTGGGACTGCCGCCGGTCGTCAAGGAACTCCTCTTCAAGCCGCGCGGACTCATCCTCGTGACCGGCCCGACGGGGTCCGGTAAGTCGACGACGCTTGCGTCGATGCTGAACGTCATCAACCAGGAGCGCAACGTCCACATCATCACGATCGAAGACCCGATCGAGTTCTACCACGTCTCGCAGAACTCGCTCGTCACCCAGCGCGAGGTCGGCGATGACGTGCCGAGCTTCGCCGAGGCGATCCGTCGCGCGCTTCGCCAGGACCCGGACGTCATCCTCGTCGGCGAAATGCGCGACCTTGAGACGATCGCCGCCGCGATCACGGCGGCCGAGACGGGCCACCTCGTCTTCGGCACGCTGCACACGACGGGCGCGGCGGAGACGATTGACCGCATCGTCGACGCCTTCCCGATGAACCAGCAGTCGCAGATCCGCACGCAGCTCGCGGCGGGTCTCCAGGCCGTCATCTCGCAGATCCTGCTGCCGAAGCTTGGGCCGGACGGACAGGTGCACGGTCGCGTCGCGGCGTTCGAGATCATGACGACGACGGACGCGATCCGCAGCCGCATCCGCGACAACAAGACGAACATGATCAAGTCGGACCTGCAGACGGGCGCGAAGTTCGGCATGCAGACGCTCGACTCGCACCTCACGCAGCTCTACAAGCAGGGGCTTATCGCCTACGAGGAGCTCATCACGAAGTCGCAGGATCCCGACTCGATCGTCGAGAAGCTGCGCGAAGAGGGCTACGGCGCGTAAGGCGCGGACGAAACGCGGACGACAGGCAACAATCGAAAGGACGACATGGCCGGCGAATACCAGTTCTCACTCATCGACGTCACGAAACAGCAGGGCACGAAGACGATCCTGAAGGACGTCAACCTCTCCTTCTTCTACGGTGCGCACATCGGCGTCATCGGCGGCAACGGCGCGGGCAAGTCCTCGCTCCTCAAGATCCTCGCGGGGCTGGACACCGACCTCATGGGCACGGTGCAGGTCGCGAAGGGCACGAAGGTCGGCTACCTGCCGCAGGAGCCGGTCCTCGACGACGCGAAGACCGTCCTGGAGACGGTGATGGAGGGCGTCGCCGACGCGCAGGCGATGGTGACGCGCTACGAAGACCTCTGCTGCGAGCTCGACGACCCGAAGGCGGCCGCCGAGATGGAGCGTCTGCAGGCGATCATCGACGCGAACGACTACTGGAACCTCGAAAACCTCGTCGAGCGGCGCATGGCCGACCTCTGCTGTCCGGCGGGCGACAAAAAGGTGTCCGTCCTTTCGGGCGGCGAGCGTCGCCGCGTCGCGATTGCGCGCCTCCTGCTCTCGAATCCCGACGTCCTTCTCCTCGACGAGCCGACGAACCACCTCGACGCCGAGACGACGTTCCGCCTGGAGGCCTACCTGAAGACGTTCAAGGGCACGCTCATCGTCGTCACGCACGACCGCTACTTCCTCTCCGACGTCACGGACTGGATCCTTGAACTTGACCACGGCGTCTGCTATCCCTACAAGGGCAACTACGAGGAATGGCTCAAGCAGAAGGAGGCGATGCTCCAGCGCGAGGCGAAGGTCGAGAAGTCGCGCCAGAAGCTTCTGGAGAACGAACTCAAGTGGATTCAAACGAATCCGTCGGGCCGTCACGCGAAGGCGAAGGCCCGCGTCGAGCGCTACGAGGAACTGCAGAAGCAGGAGGTCTCGACGCGCGAAGACGATCTCGTCATCCGCATCCCGCCGGGTCCGCGCCTCGGCAACCTCGTTGTCCGCGCCGAGCATGTCAAGATGGGCTTTGACGGTCAGATCCTCTACGATGACCTTAACTTCGACCTGCCACGCGGCGGCATCGTCGGCGTCATCGGCGCGAACGGCGCCGGCAAGACGACGCTCTTCAAGCTCATCACGGGCAGCCTGAAGCCGCTCGCGGGCACGTTCACGGTCGGCGACACGGTGAAGCTCTCCTACGTGGATCAGACGCGCTCGGAGCTGAAGCCGGACGAGACGGTCTATGAGGCGATCACGGGCGGCGGCGAGTTCGTGAAGCTCGCCGGGACGACGCTCATGAACGGCCGCGCCTACTGCAGCCGCTTCAACTTCCGCGGGCCGGAGCAGCAGAAGAAGGTGGGCGTTCTCTCGGGCGGCGAGCGCAACCGCGTGCATCTCGCGAAGCTGCTCGCGGCGGGCGGCAACCTCCTCCTCCTGGACGAGCCAACGAACGATCTCGACGTCGCGACCCTGCGCTCGTTGGAGGAAGGCCTTCAGGACTTCGGCGGCTGCGTGATGGTCGTCTCGCATGACCGCTGGTTCCTCGACCGCATCGCGACGCACATCCTCGCGTTCGAGGGCAAGGGCAAGACGACGTGGTTCGAGGGGTCGTACTCCGAGTACCACGAGATGCTTGCGAAGCGCAAGTAAGCGGGCGCGAGTCTTCGGGTTCGGAAGAGCGAGGGAGCGGAATGAAGGAACTCAAGAACGTCTACGTGATTGACGAACGGACGAACATCGGTCGCTATGCCGCCCTCGGCGCGAACTTCGCGACGGCGGTGGCCTTTCTCGCGAAAGGCGACTTCGCGTCGCTGAAGCCTGGCACGAATGCGCTGGACGGAAAGAACGTCTTCGTCAACAACGACGAGACGGCGTATGTCCTGCCGAAGGATCGCACGCCCGAAGTCCATCACGCCTACTTCGACATTCACGTGCCGCTTTCGGATGACGAGATGATTGGACTGGCGGCGTTCGACAGTCGCGCAGTTGGCTCGTTTGACGAGGGGAAGGACTGCGGCTTCTACGAACAGGCCGTCGACTGGCTCGTCGTCCCGAAGGGCTCGTTCTGCATCACGTGGCCCCGGACGTGCGCGCACGCGCCGGCGGTGACGACGGACGTCGTGAAGACGGCGCACAAGCTCATTGTCAAGGTGAGGGCCTAGAAACATGGACATTCAGATTCTCCCGTCATTCCTGGCGGCCGATCTCGGCCATCTTGCGGACGAGCTGCGGCGCGCCGAGGCGTCCGGCGCGGACGCGATTCACCTCGACATCATGGATCCGACGTTTGTGCCGAACATGAGCTTCGGGCCGTCCATTGTCGATTTCTGCCGTCGGACGTGTCCGAGCTTCTACCGGAACGTCCATCTCATGATGAACCGTCCCGACCTCTATCTCGACGCCTTTGCGGACGCGGGCGCGCAGACGATCCAGATTCATGTCGAGGCGGACTGCGACCTGCATACGGAACTGCGGCGCATTCGCGCGCGCGGACTCAAGAACGCGATTGTCCTCAATCCCGAAACGCCGGTCGCGCGGCTGGAACCCTATCTGGGCGAGGTGGACGAGATTCTCGTCATGACGGTGCATCCCGGTTTTGGCGGTCAGCGGTTCATCGCGGATTGCCTGCCCAAGCTCACGTATCTGCGGGACAGGTTGCCAACGGTTGACCTGATGGTGGACGGCGGGGTGGATGCCGAGACGGCGCCGCTCGCGGCGCGGGCGGGGGCGAACCAGTTCGTCGCGGGGTCTTACCTCTTCCGCCAGACCGACATGGCGGCGGCGGTCGCGGGTCTTCGGCGTGACCTGGCTGTGGCGTGCGGCGGAGGGGAGGCGCGATGAGCCGGAAGATCCTCTTGGGCGTGACTGGGTCGATTGCCGCGTACAAGGCGGCCGAACTCGTGCGGCTGTTCGTGAAGAACGGCGACGCCGTTCAGGTCGTCATGACGGCGGCCGCGACGAAGTTCGTCGCGCCGCTCACGTTCCAGACGCTGTCGCGCAACCTGGTCTACGTCGAGACGTTCGCGCCCGTGGCCGACTGGAAGCCCGAGCACATTTCCCTGGCGGAAACGGCGGACGTGGCGCTCGTCGCCCCAGCGACGGCGAACACGCTTGCGAAGCTGCGCTTTGGACTTGCGGACAACCTGCTGACGGAGACGCTGCTGGCGACGCGCGCGCGGCTTTTCGTCGCGCCCGCGATGAACGTGGGGATGTGGGAGGCGGCCGCGACGCAGGAAAACCTGTCCGCGCTGAAGGCGCGCGGCGTCACGGTGATTGCGCCGGGCGTCGGCGAACTCGCGTGCGGCACGGCAGGGGCTGGGCGCATGGCGGAGCCGGCGGAGATTTTTGATATAATCTTGAAGTCAATCTGAAACGAACAGCGGGAGGCCGTTCGGCCTCGTGCGGAAAAGGCAAAGGAAGAACGATGAAGAAGGCGATTGTCAACGGACAGGAAATCGGCGGCGAGGCCGTGAAGTTTGAACTGGACCGGCTCGTGCGGTTCTACATGAGCCATGGGATGACCATGGAGGAGGTGAAGAAGAACCTTCCGAAGCTGGAGGAGAAGGCGCTCGATCAGGCGATCGGCGCGAAGCTTCTTCTCGATCAGGCGGCGAAGCTCGACCTGCCCCTCTCGGCCGCCGAGATCGACGGCGAGGTCTCGAAGGTGATTGAGCAGGTTGGCGGGCCGGAGAACTACCGGAAGGCCCTTGCGGCACAGGGTGTGACCGAAGAGCAGTTCCGCAAGGAACTTGAGAAGGGCGCGAAGGTCAACAAGCTCGTCGAGCAGGCCTGTTCGTCCGTCGCCGAGCCGACGGACGACGAGGTCGCCGCGTTCTACGCCGCGCACAAGGACGAGTACGTCGCGCCGGAGCAGGTTCTCTGCCAGCACATTCTCGTCAAGGGGACGGATGACGCCGCGCTCGACAAGATCAAGGACATCCGTGCGCGCATCGTGGACGGCAAGGCCGACTTCGCCGAGGAGGCGAAGCAGCACAGCGACTGCCCGTCGGGACAGCAGGGCGGCTCGCTCGGCTGGTTTGGTCGCGGCATGATGGTCCCCGAATTCGACAAGGCCGCCTTCGAGATGAAGAAGGGCGAGGTCTCCGGCATCGTGACGACGCAGTTCGGCTACCACATCATCTACAAGGCCGACCAGAAGGGCGGCGAGAAGCAGACCCTCGTTGACGTTCACGACCAGATCAAGGATCTTCTGCGCCATGAGGCGCGTGGCCGTGCGATGGACGCCTACGTCGCCGAACTGCGTGACAAGGCGCAGATCGAGTACAAGGAGTGCTGCGGAAAGCATCTGCACGGCGACGGCTGTGGCTGCACGTGCGGGCATCACCACCACGACTGAACGGTTTGCCGCGCAGCCTGAACCGAAGGGATGGCGATGAACGGGACACGTGGACTGACGCTGACGGCCGGCTTCGAGATCTGCGGTGCGGACGGCGTGACGAAGCCGGTCAAGCTTCGCTACCTCCATTCCACGCCGTGGTTCGGTGCGCTCTACAGCGATGTCTGTCTGCCGTTGGGCGCGTTTGAAATCGAAAAGAAGTAAAGAAGCAAAATGGACATCTCTTCGCCTAGCAACCCGAAGCTCAAGTACGTGGTGAAGCTGAGAAGCTGCGCTACGCGCGAGAGCACGGGCGAGATGATCGTCGAGGGCTATCGCGAGTGCCGGCGCGCGCTGGACAATGGCTACCGCCCGCGCGCGATTTTCCACTGCCCCGACTTCTACCTCAAGAACGAGAACGAGCCGACGCTCGTCGCCGACTGCGCGAAGCTGGGCGCGGAAGTCTACGCCTGCTCAAAGACGTGCTTTGAGAAGATTGCCTACAAGGAGCGTCCCGACGGCTTGCTCATGGTCGGGCCGCATGTCTCGATTCGCCTCGAGGACTTGAAGCTTCCCGACAAGGCTCTCGTCATCGTGACGGAGGCGATCGAGAAGCCGGGCAACCTCGGAACGATCCTGCGGTCGGCGGATGCGGCGAAGGTCGCGGCCGTCATTGTCTGCGACCGAACGACGGACATTCACAACCCGAATGTCGTCCGCGCCTCGACGGGGACGATGTTCTCCGTGCCAATTGTCGAGGCGACGAGCGACGAGGCGTTGGCGTTCCTGAAGGCGCGCGGCTTCAAGATCCTTGCGGCGACGCCGCACGCCGAGAAGCTTCACTTCGAGGTTGACCTGACCGGCAACGTCGCGATTGCGCTTGGCGCGGAGCAGTATGGCCTGACGGCGAAGTGGATGGACGGCGCGGAACTGCGCGTCCGGATTCCGATGCTGGGGCTGGCGGACTCGCTCAACGTCTCGGCTGCCGCGACGATTCTCGTTTACGAGGCCGTCCGCCAGCGCATCGCCGCCGGACTGGACGCGGTACCCGCATTCGTCCCCTGGCATGGCGAAGGCAAGATTGACCATTAGCGTTCTCGTGTTCGCCGCTGACGCGCTTTTCTTCTTCTTATGAGATTCGTCAATCCCGTCTTTTTGGTCCTGGCTGCGCTCGTCCCGTTCGTGGGGCTTTGGTGGGCGTTTCTGCGCGCGCGGCGCGAGAAGGCGCTCGCGAAGATTACGCTTGTCGTGCCGACGTCGCCAGTAGCCGGCCTTCAGCTCGCGCTGGTGCTGACGGGGCTGGCGCTCGTTCTCTTCGCCGCGTCGCGTCCCCAGTGGGGGCATGTGACGGAGAAGGCCGTCGCGCGCAGCCGCAACGTCGTCGTTGCGATTGACGTCTCGCGGTCGATGCTGGCGGCGGACGTGCGTCCGAATCGGCTGGAGCGCACGAAGGCCGACGTCGCCGACCTGATCGATTCGCTGGACGGCGACCGGTGTGCGCTTGTCGCGTTTCGGCGGACGGGCGTTCAGGTCTGTCCGCTGACGACCGACCACGCCTATCTGCGCAGTGCGCTGGAGCAGCTGACGCCCGAATCGGCGCCGCGCGGCGAGACGGATCTCGGCAGTGCAATCAGGGCCTCGCTGGATGCGCTTGATCCGGCGGCGGATGACCACAATGCGATCATCCTGATATCGGACGGCGGTGACTTGCGGGGCGAGGCACTTGCGAATGCCGCGCTCGCGCAGAAGCGCGGCATCCCGATCTTCACCGTCGGCATTGGCGATCCGCGCGTCGGCGCGCCGATTCCCTCCGAAGACGGGCGTGGCTTCCAGATGTACAAGGGCGGGACGGTCAAGGTGAAGTTGGAGGAGGCGGCCCTCAAGGCGATCGCCGAAATGTCAAAGGGCCGGTATGTCCCGCTCGCGACGGCGGGCACGGTCGAGACGACGCTGGGTGCCATTTACCGTCGCTTCCTTCGCCAGGTCGCCGCCAAGGAGCAGAACGAGGAGGCGGAGCGTGCGGCTGAGCGGTATGCGTTTTTCTTGGTGCCGGGCCTTGTGCTGCTGATGGCGGGCGCGGCTCTTTCCAAGGGGCGTTTTGGCGGACGAAAGGGAAGGGGGGGCGTTCATGTTTAAGGCTGTCATTCTCGCAGGCGGGTCGGGCGAACGGTTTTGGCCGTTGTCGACGCCGGAAACGCCCAAGCAGTTCCTGCGCGTCTTCGGCGGCGAAAGCCTGATTCGGCAGAGCGTCCGTCGGCTTGCGGGTCTCGTGCGCCCTGAAGACGTCTACGTCGTCACGTCGAAGGCCCTTGTCGCGGCGACGCGGCGCGAACTGTCTGAGATTCCGAAGGCGAACATCCTCGGCGAGCCGATGCGTCGCGACACGGGCGCGGCCGTTGCACTTGGCGTCGGCGTGGCGGCGGATGCGGGCAATCCCGTCATCGGGTTCTTCCCGGCCGACCAGATGGTTCTCAAGCCAAAGGCTTTTGCAAAGTCCGTTCGGGCGGCGATTGCGCGCGCGAAGCGGACGAAGGCGATTGTCACGCTTGGCATCCGTCCCGAATATCCGGCGACAGGGTTTGGCTATGTCGATCCCGTGTCGGGACGGTTTGTCGAGAAGCCGGACGAGCGGACGGCGCGGACGTATCTGCGGAAGGGCTATCTCTGGAACGCGGGGATGTTCATCGCCGAGGCGGCGACGTTCCGCGCGGCCTTTGCCGCGCATGCGCCCGCGCTGGCCTCGCTGGCCGCCGCCGGTCGCCGGCCGCCCCTCGCGCGGCTCTACGAGTCCCTGCCGCGTCTCTCCTTTGACTTTGCCGTGATGGAGAAACTGGCGCGCGTCGAGGTCGTCGCGGCGGACTGCGGGTGGGATGACGTCGGCAGCTATGGCGCGTTCGACCGCTACTTCCCGCATGATGCGCGCGGCAACGTGCGCGAGGGGCCGTGCACGGTCGTCGAGGCGGATGACAACATCTGCGTCGCGCGGTCGGCGCGCATCTCGCTTCTCGGCGTGAAGAACCTCGTCGTCGTCACGACGCCCGACGCCGTCCTCGTCGCCGACAAGTCGCGCATTGCCGAGATGAAGAAGCTCTTTCGATAGAACGAACGAATTGCACAGGAATCTTGCCCGTGGAAGCCCCTTCGAAGTCCCTTGAACATGTTCGCGCCGAAATCGACGCGATTGACCGAGATCTTGCCGCGCTGGTCGTCCGCCGTCTGACGGCCGTTCGCGAAATCGCCGAGGCGAAGCGGCGGACGGGGCAAGCCGTCTATGACCCGGCGCGCGAGGAGTCCATTCTCGAATCCGTTGGCGCGTTGGCGGGCGACGGTTTTTCGGACGAGGTGAAGACCGTCTTTCGCGCCCTCTTCGAGGTCGCGAAGTCCCGTCAGCGCGCGCAGCTTGCGAACACGGCGAAGGCCGGCGACCTGATGCTCGCGGTCGTTGGCATGGGGCTTATTGGCGGCTCGTTCTACAAGGCGGGGCTGCGCGCGGGCTATGAGGTCGTGCCGCTTCACCACGGCGAGCGTGCAGGGCTGGAGCGCGCGGACGTCGTTTTTGTCTGTCTGCCGCCCGACGTGATCGTGCCGTGGATTCGCGGCCATGCGGACACCTTCAAGAAGGGGGCGACGGTCATCGACATTTGCGGCGTGAAGACGGCGATTTGCCAGGAGCTGGCCGCGCTTCCGAAAGACGGGTGGCGTTTTATCGGCGGGCATCCGATGGCGGGCAAGGAGGTGACGGGGTTCGCAAACGCGACGGCCGATCTCTTTCTCGGCAAGTCGATGGTGCTGTGTCCGCCGACGCCGGATGCGGACGTGGCGGCGTTGCGCCGACTCTTTCACTCGCTCGGCTTTGCGCAGGTCGTCGTCACGACGCCGGAACGGCACGACGAGATGATCGCCTTCACGAGCCAGCTGGGGCATGTCATCGCCTCCGCCTACGCGCAGGATCCGCGCGTCGCCGATTCCGTTGGCTTCTCGGCGGGCAGTTTCGCGAACATGTCGCGCATCGCGACGATCGACCCGGAGACGTGGGCCGCGCTCTATCTCGCTGACCGTGCGGCTCTTTTGCGGGTTCTGGACGATTTTCTCGGACGGCTTTCGGCGTTTCGCGTCGCGTTGGACGCGCGGGACGCGTCGGCGCTCAAGGCGTTTATCGCGGCGGGGGCAGAGGCGAAGCGGCGGGAACGCGAACGGGCGCGTGAGATTTTTGCGGATGCGAAGACGGGCGGAGGACCGGCATGAGCCTGATTCCCGGCCTTTTCCTGGCGGCCTCTGCGGCTGTCACGGCGCTCCAGACGGCACTTGATTCGCGGGCGGACTGGACGATGACGCGGCAGTTGGATGGTTCGGATCGTGTGCTCGTCTCGTCGGGAACGGTCGTCTGCACGGCGGGGCAGGGCATTGTCTGGGAAACGACGACGCCATTTGCCGCGTCTGTCGCGATGACGACGAATGCGATGGTTTTCGTGGACGAGGACGGTCGGCGGGAGAAGCCGCTTGACGAGTTGCCGCATTATGCGGAGATTCGAGCGGCGACGGATGCGTTTGTCGCGGGACAGACGGATGCCTTTGACGGCGTCTTCGACATTCGCGAGACGACATGTGCGAACGGAGGCTGGCGGCTGACGCTCGTGCCGACGGTCGCGGCCATGCGTCGGCTCGTCACGGAAGTCGAACTGTCGGGAACCGAACTCCCGACGAATGCCGTCTTGCGTGCGCCTGGTAGCGTGTCGGTCATCCGCTTCCGGCGGCGAGACGCGGGGGGGCGGTGACGGACGCGCGGGAAACTGTCCGACGCGCCGTCCGCAGATGGACGGTGCCGGCGTTGTTGGCCTTGGCGGTGTCCTTGGCCGTCGGGCGGCCGATCGCCCTGCGCACGTCATTCGAAGATTTGGTTGGGGATGGCGTTGAGGCCGTGCCCGCCTCCGTGCGCCAGGCCTCGTCCGACCTCGTGCCCGTTCTTGTCTGGTCGTCCTCCAATTCTGTGGCGGCCATTGCCGCTGCGCGCGACCTTCGCGCGAAACTGCCCGCCGATCTGCTG
Organism: uncultured Lentisphaeraceae bacterium; assembly: GCA_964636295.1. Lineage (GTDB taxonomy): Bacteria > Verrucomicrobiota > Kiritimatiellia > RFP12 > UBA1067 > UBA1067. The sequence continues at coordinate 17,081 of CAZWQY010000031.1, forward strand.
GCGGAGATGCCGGACGACCCCTTTGCGGCCGTGGCGGCAGACCGCTGGGGACTTGCCGCGCCGGCGGATGTCCGATTGCTGGAGACGCCCGAAGGCCGGGCGCGTCTCGCGCGGCGGGCGATTCGACGGTACGTGGCATCGCCTCTCCCGCCGCTTTTCCCCGTCGCTGAAGACCCGTTTGCGCTCGCGGATGGCTTTGTCCGCGCCCAGCGGGAGGCGCGCGCGAACTGGGGACTGCGGGACGGACAACTTGTTGCGCGTGGCGCGAACGGCGTCGATTACGTTGTCCTTCTCCTGCGGCTTCGTTCGTCGGTTGCGGCGGACACGGATGTGCTCATCGCCTTTCGCGCACGGCTGGACGCGGCGCGGGCGGCGGTCGAAGCCGCGAATCCGTCCGTTCGGACGGCGGCGTGCGGCGTGCCGTTGCACACGGCCGCGACGGCAGGGAACTGCAAGCGGGAGATTAACGTGCTCAGCACGCTTTCCCTCGTCTTCATTGCGCTTCTCTCGGTCTTCGCGTTCCGTAGCGTTCGCTGGATTCCGCTGCTCGCCGCCTCGCTGTCCGTTGCGGGACTGGCCGGGGGCATCGCGCTGCTTCTTTTCTTCCGGGAGATTCACCTGATGACGGTCGTGCTCGGCACGACGGTGATGGGCCTTGTCATCGACTACTCGTTCCATTGGCTGCTGGCGGATGCGCGGCGCGGGCTTGTGCGTAATCTCGTCATTTCATGGCTCACGACGGAAATCAGTCTTGTGCCGTTGATGATCGCGTCGCTTCCGGTTTTGCGACAGTCGGCGGTTTTCCTTGGAACAGGGCTGACCGCCGCGTTGGCCTATGTCGTCTGGGGCTATCCGAGGGGGAAAAACGAAAAGTGGGAAGGCGGGCGGAATGAAAGTGAAAAGATTGAAAAGGGCTGCTGTGGAAAAGTGAAATCCCTGTGTTTGTCCTTTGTCCGTTGTCCTTTGTCCTCTCGTCTCCGTCCTCTCGTCTCCGTCCGTTGTCCTTTCACTCTTCTTCTCCTCCTTCTACTCTCGGCACTTGCCGTCGCGGGACTCTGCCGCGTTCGCTTCGGAACGAATCTGACAGCGCTCTATCGTCCGCCTGTCGATCTCGCGGCGGCGGAGCGGCTTTTTGCTGGACTGGGAGGCTCGGACGAGGGGGATCGTGGCTTCCTCGTTCTTGATCGGCGGGTGGTCGCGGCCAATGTCGAGAAGTTGTTTGACGAGCAGGGCGAACGTCTGCGTGCCGCGCTGGGGCTGTCTGCGCTCACACGTCCTGTCTGCGGCGGCTCGGAGACGGCGGCTCTTGCCGCGATGCCGCGTCCCGAGGGAACTTTGCCGGCGGGCGTGCGCTTTCTCCAGCCGCGCGCAGTCCTTGCCGCCGTTTTGTCTCGCTGGACGGACGAGACGCTCGTGCGGCTTGGCTGTGCGCTTGCGCTGATGTTCGCCGCGCTTCTTCTGTTTGACCGTCGGCGGGCGCTTCGTCTGTTTCTGCCGTCAGCGGTGGCCATTACTGTCGTGATGGGTGCGCTCGGACTGCGTGGCGAGTCCGTGAACCTCTTCCATCTGCTGGCGTGTTTCCTTCTCGCGGGCATGAGCGTTGATTACACCGTCTTCATGCACAACGGCGGCCGTGCGGCGTGGAAGCCCGCGCTCTGTTCGCTTCTGACGAGCATTGTCGGATTTGGTGCGCTTGGCTTCGTCTCGTTCCCCGTTGTGCAGGGCTTCGGCTTCGTTTTGGGGCTAGGGCTTCCCTGTGGGTTTTTCGCCGCATGGGTGACGCGGCGAAAGGATGATGACACGTCCGCGTCCGTCGATGGGGGCGCGGCGACGGAGGTCGCGGCGACGCCGCTGGGGCTGGAGATCCTTTGGCTGCTTTATCGCCTCTTCGGTCTGCGCGCCTTGCATGCCTTTTCGGCGGCTGTCGGACTCTGCGCGTGGACGTGTTCGCGGAAGGTTCGCCGAGCGACGGGCGTGCGAAAGCTCGTGAACTTCACGCGCTCGCTGGCGGACAAGCTTGTTGTCATGGCCGATGGCCGTGATCGTCCTCGCGTCGAGATGGACGGCTCGGCGGACGCGGCGGCGTTTTTGGACGACGTGCGCGCGGGACGGGGCGTGTTCGTCCTTTCTTCGCACATCGGCACGGTCGAGGTCTTGACGGCTCTGGGGGCTTGTGACCGCACGTTTCACGCCTGGATGGACGTGGCGCGGACGGGGGTCTTCAACCGCTTTTACCTGCGGCACGCGAACCGTGCGCGCGTCGTGATTCATCCGATTGCCGAAATCGGGATGGCGACGGCCTTCTTCGCGGGCGAGGCCTTGGCGCACGGCGACTGCCTCGTCATGGCAGGCGACAGGGGGCGGGGGGCGTTTCGCTTTGCGCACGCACTGGAGCATCCGGCCTATTTTGTTGCCTGTGTCTGGACGGGGCGTATCTACCGGGCGGTCATTCGCCGACTGCCGGACGAGACGCGGGCGATGGAGGCGGCCTACGGCGTCGTGTTGCGTGAACTGGCGGAAAAATATCCAGACCAGTGCTTCACCTGGGGTTCTGCGTAGCCAAGGCAACGTCTCCTGTCATGAGTTGGCGGTGAGACGAACTCGATGCAGGCGTTCTGGACATCGCTTCTTCTCCTGCTCGCGGGCGCATCGACGCTCGCGTGGCTCGCCGCGCTTCTGCACGAGAAGGGGGTGTGTCCGTTGCGCGACCTCGGACGCTTCTTCGGAAGCCAGCCGGCGGCGGGCCGCGTCCTCCTGGTCGCGTTCGCCGCCG
>CAZWQY010000032.1:0-18824 GCA_964636295.1 uncultured Lentisphaeraceae bacterium
CCGCCACGACGTCCGCGCGTCCGTTGGACTGCACGTCCTCCACGCGGAAGCGGAAACCACGGCTCGCCAGCAGGAACGCGAGGCAGCGGGCGTAGGAACTCTCGTGGACGCGCCCCTCCGTCGAGCCGTACGGCATCGCCGCGTAGAGCGCCTTCAGCCCCGTAAAGAAGTTCTCCCAGTCGGCCTCAAGGAGTTCGCCGCCGAGCCGCCCCGCCCACGCCACGTCCTCGTTCGCGGCGAGACCTGCCAAAAGCAGGCAGAGGTCGCGCCGCACCTCCTCGTCCGGCACGGCCAGCGTATACATCTCCGTGTCGAACGAATAGTCCTTGATCGTCAGGTAGCCCGTCTGGAAGAGCATCCCGATCGGCCGCAGGTTCTTCAGGTCGGTGACGTCGAACTCGCTCTCCAGGACCTTCTTCGTCCCGTCGGGGTCGACGGCGAGCATGTCGCCGCGCTTGAGGCAGTTCATCAGCATGGACGGGCGGCCCGTCGACGACCATGTGGCGCGGAAGGCGGGCGCCTTCGCCGACAGGGCGAGCGCGACGGAAATCGGGTTATAGACAGTCGTCGCGTCGTCGGCCGAGAAGCGAAAGCCGTTGTACCACCGACGCAGTTCGGCGCGATAGGTGTCGTAAGAAAGCCCCATGACCGCCGCGTGCTCCCGGAGATGTTCCTCGAAGTTCGCGTCCAATTCCCGTTCCGTGTAGCCGAGCATCGTCGCGTATTCGCGGCGCATCGACACGTCCACGATGTTGTTGAGCGCGGAGAACACGGACATCTTCGTGAACTTCGACACGCCCGTCATCATCAGGAAGCGGATCTTGTCCGTGCGGTCTTTCATCACGGTGTAGAACGCCGCCAGCCGCCGACGAATCTCCTCGGCAAGTTCCGGCCGATCGAGGACGTGCGACACGGGCGCGTCGTACTCATCGATCAGGATCACGACTCCCTTTCCGCCATTCGCGGCGGACAGCGACTCAATCGCCTTGCCAAAATTATCCGCCGGCAGCATCGCATCGTCATAAACATACCCGGCATCCTCTATGCGACCCTTGACCTGACAGGCGAACGACTGATCGAACGCCCCGACGTCCGTCGTCACCACGCCGCCAAAGTTGAAATGCAAGACCGGCCACTTTTCCCACGCCCAGTCGGTCTGCGCGATCGCCAGCCCGTCGAACAGCTCGCGGCGACCCTGGAAGATCGCCTTCAGCGCGGTGATCATGAGCGACTTGCCGAACCGGCGCGGACGCGCGAGGAAGAACATCCGCGTGCCCACGTCCGTGACGAGGCGGTGGAAGTACGCCGTCTTGTCCACGTAGATGCACCCCGACCGCCGCAGGTCGGGAAAGTCGCTCGTCGTCGTCGCAATCGGTTTCATGTCTGACATTATACCATAACGCGAAAGGACGCGGCGGATCCCCGTCGCGTCCTTTGCGCTTTGCAGCGATTGCCGCGCGTCGGTTAGGCGCCGAGCTGCATACGGCAGAAACGCTTCACCGTGACCGACGCGCCGACTTCCTTCGCCACGTTGTCGAGATACTTCTCGACCGTGATCTCGCCGTCCGCCACGTAGTCCTGCTTCAAGAGGCAGATCTGCGCGCAGAACTTCGCGGCCATGCCCTTCTTGATGCCGACGAGCGCCTGCTCCGGCGGAAGCTTGCCCTTCTGCTCCTTGAGCGCGTTCAGCTTGATCTCAAGCTCCGCGTCAATCTCGGCCTGCGGCACGTCTTCGGGCTTCAGGTACTTCGGCGCGTTCGCCGCGATGTGGAGGCACACCATGTGCGCCGCCTCGTCCAACTTCTCGCCTGGCTTGTCGCAGCCCAGCTCGACGAGCACGCCGATCTTGCCGCCCATGTGAATGTAGCCCGACACGCAGCCCGCGCCCGCGAGCTCAAAACGCTCCGCTCGGCGGATCTTCACATTCTCGCCCGTCTTGGTGAGGAGCATCTTGTAGTCGTCGTTCAGCGTCGCCTCGATGTCCTTGCCGTCAAGCGCGACCTTGGCCGCATCATCGACGAACTTGATGAACGCCTCCGTCTTCGCGACGAAGTCCGTCTCGCAGTTCACCTCGGCCAGCGCCATCGCCTTCTTGTCGGCCGTCGCCGCGAGGGCGACGATGCCCTGCTTCGACTCCTTGTCGACGCGCTTGGCGGCGACCGCGAGACCCTTCTCGCGCAGATACTTGACCGCCTCGTCCATGTTGCCGTCGGTGGCCTTGAGAGCTTCCTTGCACGCGCCCATGCCGGCCGCAGTGGCCTCACGGAGCTGCTTGATCATGTCAATCGTGATGTTCATTGGAATAAAAGGTTTTGAAGTTTGGATGTTTGGAGGTTTGGGGTAGCGTTCGGGGAGGGACACGGCCCTCCCCGACGACGCCTTAGGCCTGAGCCGGCGCTTCAGCGGCAGGTGCCTCAGGGGCGACCGGCGCCGCGGCCTGCGCCTCGACGGCGGCCTGCGCCTCGGCGACCTTCGCCTGACGCTTCGCGGCGAGATCGGCCTTCGCCTTGATCTCAGCGGCCTCCTTCGCGGCACGCGCGGCGGCCTTCACGTTCGCGGCGACGACGGGCTTCTTCGCCCCGGCCGGACGCTTCGCACCCGCCGGACGCGACGCGGTGACCTTCGCCTTGCGCTCGGCACGGGCGGCACGCTCGGACGCCTCGCGAGCCGAACGCTCGGCCTCGCGCTTCGCGCTCGCCTCGGCAGCCTTCGCGCCGTACTCGACGTTCGCGTCCTTGATGACCTTGACGATGCCGTTCAGAATCAGCTCAACGCCACGGACGGAATCGTCGTTGCCCGGAATGACGTGATCGACCGGCTCCGGATCGGCGTTCGTGTCAACGACCGCCACGACCGGGATGCGCAGACGGACGGCCTCCTTGACGGCGTTCGCCTCCTTGACGCAGTCAATGACGAAGATGGCGCCTGGCTGCTCGGACATGTCGGCGACGCCCGTCAGGTTCTTCTCGAGTTTCGCGAGCTCGCGGCGCAGAACCGAATTCTCCTGCTTGTGCTCGGAGAGCTGCCCGCCGTTCGCCTTCGCCGTGGCCTGGAGCTGACGCATGCGCTTGACGCTCGAACGAAGCGTCTTCGCGTTCGTGAGCGTGCCGCCGAGCCAACGCTCGGTCATGTAGAACTGCTCGACGCCCGCCGCCGCTTCCTTGACCATCTCGGACATCTGCTTCTTCGTCGCGACGAAGAGGATCTTCTTGCCGGCGAGAACGACGTCCTTCACGAACTGGGCGGCCTCGTCAAGAAGCTCGACGGACTGCTGGAGGTCGATGATGTGGATGCCGTTGCGCTTGTCGAAGATGTAGCCTTTCATCTTCGGATTCCACCGCTTCGTCTGATGGCCGAAGTGGAGGCCCGCGTCAAACATGTCCTTGAGGGTGATGCCCGTGAGGGCGGAGGTCGGCATATCCATTTTTTGTTTCCTTTCGAACGAGATGTGAATGTTCAATCCGCTTTGACCGTGGGATGGAAGACCTCGGTTCATTCGCTTCAACCCGCCCACCATGGGCGAATTAGGACGTAGTATATCAAAAAGGCTGCCCCACGTGCAAGTGGACAGCCCGAAAACGAGGTCTCGGCCGAGGCGGCCGACGCGCGCCTCACGGCGCGTCGGCGGCGACAAGCTCGTAGAGATACGTGGCGTGCGCCGGATCGGCGGCGATGTCAGCCGTGAACGCCAGACGCCCGTCCACGCGGCGCGCGGGGACGCGGCGCACCCGTGCGCCCGTCGCGTCGAGCGCCCAGACCGTCCAGTCGCCCGCCGCCACGGCCAGCGTCACGTCCGCCCGCCCGACGCGCATGAGATGCGGCAGACGCCCCCAGTCGAGCAAGATGCGCCGACCCGCGTCCGCATAGCGGATGTCCGTGTTCTGCACGTCCGTCAGATGCGTCAGCAGCAGATGGCGCGACGCGGCCAGCGGCGCGTCGTCAAGCGAGCTCGCCCAGATCGTCGCCGCGCCGCCGGACAGTTCGGCCGTGAAGCCCGGCGCGCAGATCCGCCCGCCCTCGGCGAAGCCGCCCTTCGTGCACGGCGTGTCCAGCGTGAACGCCCCGGCCGCCGCGTCAATCGTCACCCCGCCCGTCGGCCGCGCGCGCAGACGCGCCACCGTCTCGGCCGTCGGCGCCTGGGGATAGACGGCCAGCGTCTCCATGCCGACCGGTGCCTCGTCCGCCACGCAGATGCCCAGCCGCGTGTGCCACGCCGCCCAGTCAAGCGCCCAGTACGGCGCGAGCGAGCCGGGAGTCTTCTTCGTGTCCGCCATCTTCGCCGGCGGACAGAGGAACGCGCTGTTCGATTCGGCCGGCTTCAGGTCGCCGCGCAGGAAGAGGCAGATCGACGCGCGCTCCGCCGCGAGGCCAAGCGGGTCGCTGCTCATGTCAAAGTAGCCGAGCGGCCGGCTGTTCAACAGCCCCCGACGACCATGCGTCCACGCAAAGCGCAGAAGGCCGGCCCAGTCCTGGCGCGCGGCAAACGCGCCCGTGAGGATGCCGCCCACGCCACGGAAGCGGCCGGGCGCGCTGAAGTTGTATTCGGTCGTCGTGAACGGCAGGCCGCGCGGACGCGTGCTCGCCAGACGCTGCGTGCCCAGGTCTTCGCCCAGCAGCGGATTCGTGTTGGGGCAGCTGGACGGAAGACTCCAGGAACGCCCGATGAAGCGCGGATGATCCACGTAGAAATGGTCGTCCGAATAGTCGAACGCCTCGGCACGGACTTTCTCGGCCGGCGGATCGTCGCTCCAGAAGTAGTTGTTCATGTTCGTGAGAAGGCCGCGATAGCCGATCTCGTCGCGCAAGAACGCCCGCATCCGCCGCGCGAACTTCCGTTCGCTGGCCGCCAGCGTCTCCCGCGAATGATCCTTCAGGAGGCCGAATTCGCGCCCGCCCCAATGGACGTCCGACATGTTGCCCTCGTTCACGAGCGAGAGCAGCGCCATCGCCGGCTCGTCCGCAATCCGCCGCCCCGTGTGCGGGTTCACGTGCGTCAGGAAGTTCCGCGCATACGCCAGGTAGTTCGAGTGCGCCCCTTCATGGACTTGGACGAGGAACTTGAACACGCTCATCGGCACGTCGCCGTCGCGGTCGATGCCGATGGAACGGTAGGCGATCGGACGGCGCGAGACGAACAGGTCCGTCGTCAGGTAGATGCCGTTCTCGATGCAGGCGGCCACCAGCGCGTCGAACTTCGCCATCGCGGCCGGGTCAAGCTCGACCGATCCGTGCGCCGCATCCTGCTTGACGAGCGACGTCTCGTGATGGTGGAATCGGAGCGCGTTGTAGCCCAGGCGGCGCAGATTCGACGCGAACGCGCGCGCCTCCTTCGGCGACGGCGTGTTCGCGTCGCCGCAGATGTTGACGCCGTAGAAGCGCACGGGCACGCCCGGCCGCTTCTCGAACTCGAAATGCTCGCCCTTCGCGACGACGCGCCCCCATTTGCCCGCCGGGGCGTCCGTGCCGCGAATCCGCGAGAAGTCGAGCGCGCTCCCCTCCTTCACGACGACCGAGGACGAGAACGGAATCCACTCCTTCCCCGCCACAAGCGTCTGCGGGCCGACTTCGCGGAACACGAGCGGACGCTCGCCGTAGACGCGCACGTCCAGCCGCGTCCCCGACGCGTCGCGGACGAACACCAGACCCAGCACGTACTTCACCAGCCCCCAGTCGCGCATCTTGCGCAGATACACCCGCACCGGCTCGGAGAACGCCAGGCGCATGCAGACAGTTCCCCGCGCGTCCTTCAGCACGAGACTCCGAACGTGCTTCTCAAAGGCCGTCCCGAAGGCGTTCGTCACGGCGAGGAGGCCTTTTCCGGCATCCGTCTCCAGCACGGCGTCCGCATACTGCGGCAGCGGAAGGGACGTCTCCAGGGCCAGCCGCGCCGCACGGCTCGTCTCATCGTCCGCCATGCGGTAGACGGCGGATACGCCGCCGTCCGCCGTCGGTACGAACCGCGCCTCGCCCCGCACGCGCGGCTTGTCCGCGTTCTTCGCGTCCGGAATGAAGTAGAACGCATGTGCCGTCTCGGCGGGCGCGTTGAAGTCGTCCTCCAGCGGGAAGCGCGTCGCCCACCCGTCCGGCTTGAGACACGGTTGCAGCAGAATGCCGGGCGCAGGCAATTCCAACGACCCCGCGTAGCCGCCCTGCGCGGCCTCCGTGCCTGCGGCCACTGCGGCCGAACAGACCGCCGACGCCACGCAACACAGCGTCACGCATCCCAACCACGTCATCCACCGATTCCGACTTTTCGTTCGCATCTTTTTCGTCTCCTTAAAGTTTAGGTTGCATTATACCAAATCCATGGCCGCGAGACGGCATCGGAAACGCCTCAGCGGACAACGAGGCACGCGCCGCGCCGAGGGAGGCAACACTCGTAGGCGCCAATGTCCACGCGCGGCGAATCCGCCCGGTCGTCGAACACGCGCGGCCGCCCCGCCAGATCAGTAAAGCCCGCCGGCCAGTCAATCGTCTGCCCCGCATTCCGCGCCGGCGAACGACGGCCAATGGCATACGGATGCGCCGGGTCGTAGTCGCGATGCGTCGGCGCGAGGAAGGGATTCACGCCGTTCGTCACGCAGTCCGTCACGACGAGCGTGTAATTTTTCCAGCCCGGATCGGTTTTGTAGAGACAATTTTCAAACGTCCATGTTCCATAGCCCGCGATGTCAAAATGCCCCCCATTGTGGTAGTTGTCTCGGAAGATGCAATTGACTGCCCGAATCTTATCTGCACAGAACTGGCCTGTCGTGCCAATATTGTTCGAGACCATCGTACAATTGACGAGTTCCTTCACCCAACCCAAAAGATACTTCGCCGAACAACCCGTCATTAGGCAGTTTGTCGCCACACCTTCGTGCAAAATGTAACTGTCCGTCGCCGCGCCCGTGAACGTGCAGCGAACCGCCGACAAGTTGCGTGCCGCGCCGCAACGGACAAACGTGCAGTCCGTCAGCCGCAGTTTGCCCGTCGCCCACCGTTCGTTCACGTTCGTCGCGTTTTGGCAATCGACAAACGTCGTTCGCTGTGCCACACAGTTGGTCGAGGAGGCTCCTGCACCGGCTATGTTCCAAGTCGCTAGAACCGTGCAGTTCGTCACAAGGCAGTCGAACAGCGAGGATTCGTAAGCGGCCCCGCCCTCAATCCGTGCTGCACAGTCCTGAAACGTGCAGCGTGTCAGATTCGTACAGCCGTAGGCCCCGCCGCCATAACCCGCCGTGTTGGAAACGAACAGGCTGTCGGCAACCGCCGCACACTTGTAGACGCCCCCGCCCTGCTGGGCGACATTGCCGACGAATACGCAATTGGTGACGAGCGCCATGCCGAATGCGCACGACGGGCCTTCCGTCTCAGACACGTTCGCCTCAAATCGACAACCGCGCACCTCGCACGTCTCCGTCGCGTTCTGCGGACGAAAACAGCCCCCGCCAAAAGTACTGCCGCCGGATCCTGAAGCCACGTTGCCCCTGCAGATGGAGTCGGAAGCCTCCACAAGCCCAAACGCGCATGAGCCTCGAAGAGCGCGATTGCCAATGAACACGCACCGCTTCATGCGGCCGCCGTTTCGCGCGACGCCGCCATTCGACTTCGCGCGATTGTCGATAAACAAGGAGTCGTGCATGTCGCTCGCCGCACAGACGGCGCCGCCTTCCCCCGCGACGTTGTTCGTGAAAAAGCAGTCGTAGACAGCACACAGCATCAACGCGCCGCCCTGTTCCGCCTCATTGCCACGGAAGACGCAATTCGACACCGTGTGGCCCGGTCCACTATACGTGCTGCTCACGACACCTCCAAACGATTTCCCTTTCCCGTTCTGAAATGTGATGTTTCGAAAACTCGTTTTCCATCCTATCTGCTGTGCGGCGGAGACGTCAAACCGGAAAATCGCATTGCCCCCTTTGGCGTCGATGACGACGGCCGTGTTGCTGCTGGCCGTTGTCCGCCAGGACGTGTCGTCCACGCCCTCGAATTGCATCGCGCGGGCGATGTAGAGGTGTCCGTCCGAATTCATCGTGCAGCCCGACACGTCATAGTAGCCCGGCTTGAGAAGGATCTTCGTGTCGGTCGAAGTCCCCTCATTCACGGCCGTCATCGCCGCGACCAGCTCGTCCACGGTCGAGACCTCGACCGCACGCGCGCCAAGCAGACAGAGGACGGCACACGCACAGAGTCCCCCGGCCCGACGAAGCACAGTTTTTTCCGTTCGTTCGGCACACGCCAGTCGCTTCATTTCAAGATCCTTTCGGTCTAATACAAGAAATGAAGTCAATTATAGTATTTTTTCCCTTGTCAACCGCCCGCGTGAAAAAAGACACGTGATCGCGCTCCGCTTCACGGACGGCGCAGAGACAACGGCATCGAACTTTCCGCGCGGCGGCTAAAAGGGAGAATGGCGGCTACGAATCAAGCCTTGAAAGAAGGCCGCGTCGAAGTTGTAAACGGCTTTTCTTGATGGTGGAGATAAGGGGAGTCGAACCCCTGACCTTCTCAATGCCATTGAGACGCTCTACCAACTGAGCTATATCCCCATGCGTGAAAACGAAGAGTAGTATACCATAATCGGCGCAGCCCCGTCAATGGGCTTCGGCGAGAAATTCAAGAAACGCACATTTTGGATTCTGAGGTCGCCCGAAGCGACAGGGGCAACCGTGGCGACGCTTGCGCCACAGACAGGGCAGATGGTATAATGCGCGGCACATGAAACGAATCTTCATCGCCTTGAGAATGGCCGGCGTCGCCGGGCGCGACAAGCTCTCCGGCATCTTCCGCTTTCTCGGCGAAAGCCGCATGTCGACAGATTCCAACACGCCCGACTGGGACATCACGCTCGTCCGCACCGCCGCCGAATTCACGCCTGCGCGCATGCGCCAGGCCCTCGCCCAGGGCTATGACGGCTTCATCGTCTCCATCCCCGACACCGAGCCTTCCGCCGCCCTTCTCGCGGCAACGGACATCCCGACCGTCGTCATGGACATCCATGACCCCGGCCTCTCCGCCCGGCAGAGCAACATCGTCTTCGTCCGCAACGACCCCGAGGCCATCGGACGCGCCGCCGCCGACCACCTCCTCGCGACGGGCCGCTGCCGCGCCTATGCGTTCGTCCACAACCCGTCCGTCCGCGAATGGAGCGTCGACCGCTTCCGCGCCTTTCGCACGGCCCTGCGCGACCGAGGCCTTTGGGCGCACGAATTCGCCGAACCGCACGAGTTCAAGGGACTGGAGCGTCCGATCGGCATCTTCGCCGCCAACGACGACCGTGGCTACGACATCCTCGAATACTGCCGCCGCCATCGTCTGCGCGTCCCGGAGGATGTGCTCGTCCTCGGCACGAACAACGACACGCTCATCTGCGAAAACTGCCAGCCGCGCCTCTCCTCCATCCAGCCCGACTTCGAGCAGGAAGGCTTCCTCGCCGCGCAGGCGCTCGGCGAACTGATGGCGACGCCATCGCCCGCCTCGGCACGAACGATCTTCGTCGGGGTCAAGGCACTCGTGCGCCGCGACTCGACGGCGGACGTCTCCCTCGCCGGCAAGCTCGTGCAGAAAGCCGTTGCCTACGTCCGCACCAACGCCCTGCGCGGCATCACCGTCTCGGACGTCGCCCGCCATCTCGGCTGTTCACGCCGTCTCGCCGACCTCCGCTTCCGCGAACTGATGAACACGTCCATCGGCGAGACGATTCTCACAACACGGCTGGATGAGGCCAAGCACCTTCTCGCCACGACGCGCGAATCCATCGACGCCATCGCCTTGCGCTGCGGCTACACGAACCCGAACTCGCTCAAGAACCTCTTCAAGCGTCGCTTCGGACTCTCCATGCGCGACTGGCGCCGCCAGTCGGCCTGACGACGGCGGAAGCCGCCCCTACTGGCGCGTCCGCAGCCACGTGGCCGCCGCCTCGTCGCCGCGCAGGGCGCGCGCGCGCATCGCCCAGTAGAGCGACCGCTCGGCGTCCGGCTTGACGCCATGCCCGAACTGATAGGCGGCGGAGAGGTTGTCCATCGCCTCCGGATGCCCCAGTTCGGCGGCCGCCCGATAGCAGCGCACGGCCATGTCCATGTCCTGCGCGCAGCCAAACCCACGCAGATAGCACGTTCCGAGATTCACGAACCCGTTCGGATCGCGCTGCCGCGCGGCGCGGCTGAAGCAGTCGTAGCCACGCTTCAAAATGCGCTCCAGACGATTCGTCCCGACTCCCTCGCGCGCAAACGCCTCGGAAATCGCAATCGAGCCAAGCGCATTCAACGCCTGCACGTTCCCGCCGTCCGCCGCCTTCTGGAGGCACGCGAAGTCGTTCTTCTCGACCGACAGGAGATACCAGGCGAGCGGATTGTTCCGCGTCTCGGCCAGTTCGCGAATCCTGTCGCGCGACGCATCGAGATACCGCTTCGCCAACTCCTTGTCGTCCGTCGTCACGCCGATGACGAACTGCTGGAGCGGCTTGCCGGCCTTCGCATCGCGCGCGACGATTGCCTGCGCCTCCGCATAGACCTTCGCGCCGCAGGACGTCGGCGCGTTCAGGACGCGCACGACGGCGTCGGACGCGCTCATCGCGCCGAGCAGACAGACTGCCGCAAGAAACGACGTCATAGGTAGGGCCGATACGTGTTCGTCAGCGTCTTCCAGTTCTTCTTCTTCGCGCAGATCGTAAGCGTCCGCTCCCGCCGCCAGAAGAGCCAGCGGCTCGGACGCTCGACTTCGACGATGTGGAAGCCGTCGCGCACAAGCGAGTAGACCTCCGGCAGCGTGAAGCCCGCCTGCTGGCGCGTCCTCTCCGGCACGGCGAAGTAGAGCCGTCCGTCCGGCTTCAGGACGCGGTGCGCCTCCTTGACCGCCGCGCGCGAGACGGCCGCGCCGTCCATCAGCACGACCTCGAACTGCGCGTCCTCGAACGGGAGGGCCGTCGCCCGATCCGTCGCGCGCCAGACGCGGCCGCGCAACGGCGCGAAGCGCGCCGGCAGCGACTCGCCGGGGAAGCCGACCTCCAGGCTCGTGCGGACGGGCCTCACGCGAGCGCGACCTCCGTCTCCGTGCGCGTCTCGAGATCCTTCAGCCGCGCGACGCCCTTCGTGACGTCATCCGGGCCGAGGAAAACGGCCTTCGCCGCGCCGCCCTGGTCGGCGTGCGAGAAGAACTTCTTCGGCTTCTGGGCCTTGAGCGCAAGATCGACCGACTCGCCCGCCGCGCGCAGCTTCGCCGCGAGACGCACGGCCGCATCGCGCTGCTCCGGGAACATGAAGCCGACGGCCACGCCCTTCTTCTGCGCCGCCGCGTCCGCGCCGAGCCGCGCCTTCAGGAGTTCCGTCACGACGACGTCGCCGAAGCCGAGTCCGACGGCACTCGTCGGCTCGCCGCCGATCGTCGTCAGGAGATTGTCGTAGCGTCCGCCGCCGAAGATCGCGCGAAATTCGCCCTTCGTGTCGAACGCCTCGAAGACGACGCCCGTGTAGTAGCTCAGGCCGCGAATGACCGAAATGTCGAACTGAAGCGCGTCCGCAAAGCCCGCGAGTTCCGCCAAACGGAATAGTTCGACGAGTTCGGGACAGTCCGCATAGCTCGTCGTGTCCATGATCGCGAACGTCGCGGCGACATCCGCATCCGACAGTCCGCCGTCCTCCAGCATCGCGGCAATCTCCGTGTCGGGCATCTTGCCGCGCTTGTCGAGCGCGAGGAAGACCTGCGCGTGCTTTTCGGGCGCAATGCCGCTCTTCTCAAGAAGTGCGCCGAGGAACTTGCGGGACGAGACGTGAACCTTGAAGTCGTCCGTCGAAAGACCCATGCGCCGAAGCGCGTCCACCGCCGCGCCCAGCACCTCGACCTCCGCCAGAATCGAGTCCTCGCCGATGATGTCGACGTTCCACTGGTAGTGCTCGCGCTTGCGACCCTTCGTCATGCGCTCGTAGCGGAAGCACTGCGCAATCGTCGTCCACTTGAGCGGAAAGGAAAGTTCCTTCTGCCGCTGGGCGACCATGCGCGCCAGGGTCGGCGTCATCTCGGCGCGAAGCGCCAGGTGGCGTTCGGACTTGTCGAGGAAGTGGTAGATCTGCTCGCCGACCTCCTCGCCTGCCTTGCGCGCCAGCAGTTCGTAACTCTCGACGACGCAAGCGTCGTAGGGCCTGAAGCCCGCCGCCTCGCCAGCCGCGCGAAAGGCGTCAAAGACGCGATTGCGCCAGACCATGTCCTCCGGATAGAAGTCGCGCATCCCGCGCGGCGCCTCAAAACTCAATTTTTCTGCCATCATGAACTCCTGTTCGCGTAGTATAGCAAAAAACCGCCGTCTCCACATCTCGGTGTCCCCTTTGGCCTTTGTCCGCAACCGAAAGCCGAGGGTGGCGAGATGGGAAATCCGCCGGTTCGGACGCATCAGGAAGTGAATGCGCTTCGCGCCCTGCTCCAGCAGATGAAGCCCCTGGCAACGGCCAGCGTTCAGATTGTCGATGCCGACGAAGTCATGCGCCAACTGAAGAGACCCCGCGTCAACGTCCCAGTCAATGAGAACGACGGGAATGTCGGCCTCGCTGAACAGCGCCATGATCTCCCGCGTCACGCGCTCCGGCGTCCGCAAAAACGCAAGCGGCTGGAGGATGACGCCCGCAACGCCCTGCTCGACGAACCGCCGCGCCACCGCGCAGGCTTCGCGCGCCCGTCCGTTCGGCGTGGCGGCGGAAATGTCGCCCAAGACGACCGAATAGCCGTCCTGCTGGGCGAAGCGCGTCAGCGCCTGGCAAATCGGCGGAAAGATCTCGCCGGCAGTTCCTCCATCGCCCGCACCACCGTGATGCGCGAGACGCCGAACTTGCGGACGAGCATCGCCTCGGACGGCAAGGGAACGCCCGGCGGATAGACCCCGTCGCGCACGTCCTGCTGCAAGGCCTTGAAGATGCCGAGCCACTTCGCGTTGCCGTCTGCCGATGCCATGTCGTCCTCCGTTCCTCGCCTATGACAGGAGCTCGTTCAGGTCGGCGGCCGTCAGGGTCTCCATCACCTGCGCATCCGTCGTCGAGACGGTCGCGTTGATGACCGCCTGCTTCCGCCGCTGGAGCGCCAAGACCTTTTCCTCGATTGTCCCGGAGGCAATCATCTTCATGACGTAGACCGTCTTCTTCTGCCCGATGCGGTGGGCGCGGTCGGTCGCCTGGTCTTCGACGGCGGGATTCCACCACGGGTCGTAGTGCAGAACCATGTCCGCCCCCGTAAGGTTGAGGCCCGTGCCGCCCGCCATGAGCGAGATGAGGAAGACGGGAATCTTCGGGTCGCGGTTGAAGCGGGTGCAGACCCCCAGACGATCCTTCGTCGCACCGTCGAGATAGCAGAACGGAATGCCCACGCGGTCGAGTTCCTCCGACAGCGTCTTCAGCACCTTCACGAACTGCGAGAAGACGAGAATCTTGTGCCCGCCCGCAACGGCGTCGGACAGCTGTTCCATGAACGGCTCGACCTTCGCGCGCGCGGCGATCTGGCGGAGCTTCATCAGCATCGCGAGAATCTCGAACTTCGACTTCGCGAAGCCCTTGGCGCGCACGGCCGAGCCGGCGTCGCGCCGCGTCTGCGCGAGCGCCGCGAGATACTCGCGCTGGGCGTCGTCGGACATCGGGCAGTACGAGACCTTGACAATCTTGTCGGGCAGGTCTTTCGCGACGGACTTCTTCACGCGCCGCAGGATGAACGGGGCGATCTTGCGCTTGAGCTTCTCCAGCGTCGGCGCGTCGCCCGACTCGCGAATCGGATCCTCGAAGTTGAGTTTGAACGTCTCGTAGTCGCCGAGATAGCCCGGCATGAGAAAGTCGAAGATCGACCAGACGTCCGCGACGGAGTTCTCGACGGGCGTGCCCGTGAGAACGAGCTTGCGGTCGGCCTCCAGAAGCTTGACGGCCTTCGCGTTCTTCGTCTCGCGGTTCTTGATGTGCTGCGCCTCGTCGAGGACGACCGCGCCGAAGCGACGGCCGAGATACGCCGCGTCAAAGTCGCGCTGGAGAAGCGCATACGACGTGATGACGAGATCGGCCGCGTCAATCCGCCGGAAGTCGCGCGCGCGGTCGGGTCCCGAGACAACGAGCGTCTTCAACTGCGGCGTGAACTTCTGCGCCTCCGCCTCCCAGTTGCGCACGAGCGACGTCGGGCAGACGATGAGGGCGGGACGACGCGCCCCGCCGCGCGACGGCGGCAAGGACAGCCAAGTCAGCGTCTGAAGCGTCTTGCCGAGGCCCATCTCGTCCGCCAGCAGCCCCGCCAGTCCCGCCTCTTCCAGAAAGCGCATCCAGTAGACGCCCTGCTTCTGATAGGGACGCAGCACCGCGTCGAGCGCGCCGAGCGCCACCGGCTCGAAACGCGCGTTCGGGTCGCCGCGCGTCGCCGCCGCCGTGCGCCAGGCCGTCGCGGCGGAGTCATCGAGATCGACGGCATCCAGAATCGACTCAAGCGACGACCGCACGTAGGGCGCATAGACGCCCTTCACGCGAAACCAGCCGCGCGCGGCGCCGCCCTGCGTCGCGGCGCAGTCAGTGAAGATGTCGTGCATGCGCCCGACCGCATCGCCGTCAAGGAGATAGACCTGGCCGCTCTTGAGAAGGCAGCCGTCGCCACGGTTGATCGCCGCCTGGATCTCGACGGGCGAAATGTCCTCGCCCTGCGCGTCGAACTCGTAGGAGACGTCAAAGGCGCCGTTCGGCGCGTCCTTCACCTTGACGACGGGCACGATCGTTCGGAACGTGTCCATCAGCGACGAGAGACGGTCTGAAAACTGAAACTCCCAGTCCGCACGGCGGCGGAGCGAGGGATAGCCCGTGCCAAGGAAGCGCAGCACCTTCTGCGGGCCCGTGAGATAGAGCTTGAGATCCCCTTCGCGATAGCCCGGTTCAAAGCCCCACTTCGCCAGTTCCGCGACGGCGGCCTTCTCGGCCTTCAGGGCGCGCGTGCGACGGACGAGGCTGTCGTCGGGGTCTTCGAGGTAGACCGTCCGCTCCGCCTGCACGGAGCAGGCCGGGAAGTCGATGTCGCCGTACCAGGCGTCCAGTTCAACGGACAGGGCCGCGCGCGAGCCGGAGAGAAACGCGAAGAACTTCGGCGCCATCGGCACCTCAATGAAGTCGTCCGCAGGCGTCTCGGCCGCCGTCGGCGGCGGATCATCTGCGGCACGCGCCGAACGCCGCGTCGGCGCGGCCTCCTCCAGATCGTCCGACTCCATGACCCAGAGCGCGATGCCAATGGCAAGGACATGCTCGCAGACACGCCCATGGCGCTGGTTGGCGGCGCAGGGACAGTTCGAGCGGATGCACCCTGCGCGTTCCAGCTTGAAGCTGACGGGCATTTCCCAGCCGCCGCGCTGCTGGATCTTCCCCGAAACGGTCAGCGTCGCGTCGTCATAGCGAACGTCCGTGACGTCGCCGGAATTGCAGAGCGCAAGCCCCTGGCTGAAGACGTCCCTTCCGCCCCAGCCCTCCAGCTCTGCGCGCGTGATGCCCGAACGAACCACGCGAATCGCCCTCAGCTGCGCTCAAGGTCGCGGCGCAGGGCCTTCTGCTTCAGGGCATCGCGCTTGTCGTGCAGCTGCTTGCCGCGACAGACGCCAAGATCGACCTTGATCCGCCCGCCTTTGAGATACACTTTCAGGGGCACGAGCGTCAGCCCCTTCGCCTCGGTCTTCAACTTGAGATCCAGGACCTCCTTCGCGTGCACGAGGAGCTTGCGCTGGCTCTTCGGCTCATGGTTGAAGCGGTTGCCGAAGCGATAGGTCGCAATGTCACAGCCGAGAAGCCAGAGTTCGCCCTTGAGGACGGCGCCATAGGACCCCGCGAGGGAGACCGCGCCCTGTCGGACGGACTTGACCTCCGTCCCCGTCAAGACGATACCGCACTCGATTGTCTCGAGTACGGTATAGTCGTGCCGAGCCTTTCGGTTCTCGGCAAAGACGGGGTTGAACTTGCGTTCAGTCGGCATACAGCGAATTCACGGACGTGTGCTTCGCGTTCCACCGCGTCTTCGCGTCTTCGGCCTTGGCAATCGCGTCAAAGTCGATTTCGGCGATGAGCTTGCCCTCGGCGACCTCGGCCAGCGCGATGTCGCACTTGTCGACGTCCAGGGCGGAGCGGTTCTTCGCGCGGTCATCGTCCGTCAAGAGCGTCGTCGGGTTCACCAACGGCTTGGCGCCGTTGATGAGCTCGCGTTCGCGCTTCGAGACCAGGTTCACGAGAACCGGAACCGACGGAATCTTCTCGTGCGCCCGCTTCAGCAATTCTGCGTTCATAGTCGTTGGCCTCCCCTTAGGCCTGCGCGTCGAGTTCGGCCATCGCCGCCTTGCGGCTGAGCTTGATGCGGCCGCGCTCGTCGACGTCCAGGCACTTGACCTTGATGATGTCGCCGACCTTGCAGACGCCGTCCATCGACTTGAGGAACTTGTCGGAGAACTCCGAGATGTGGCAGAGTCCGTCCATGCCGGGGAGGATCTCGACGAACGCGCCGAAGTCCTTGATGCCCGTCACCTTGCCCTCGTAGATCTTGCCCGGCTCGGCGACTGCCGAAACCGCGCCGACCTCGCGCTTCGCCGATTCCATCGACTCGGCGTTGTTCGCGAAGATCGAGACCTTGCCGTCGTCGTCGATGTCGATCTGCGCGCCCGTCTTCTCGACGATCGCGCGGATGTTCGAGCCGCCCGGCCCGATGAGCGCGCCAATCTTGTCGACCGGAATCTGCATCTCCTCGATGCGCGGCGCGTACTGGTTCAGCTCGGCGCGCGGCGCGGGGATGACGGACTCCATGTAGTCGATGATCTGCAGGCGCGCGTCGTGCGCGGCCTTGACCGCACCCTCGACGAGATCCCACGTGAGGCCGCGAAGCTTCAGATCGACCTGGAAGCCCGTGATGCCCTTCTTCGTGCCGCCGACCTTGAAGTCCATGTCGCCGCAGTGGTCTTCGGCGCCGAGGATGTCGGTGACGAGCACCTTCTGGCTCTGGTCGTCGTTCGTGAACAGGCCGATCGAGATGCCCGCGACCGTGCGCTTGAGCGGCACGCCCGCATCCATGAGCGCGAGGCAGCCGTTGCAGATCGACGCCATCGAGGAGGAGCCGTTCGACCCCATGATCTCGCTCACGACGCGAATCGAGTACGGGAAGTTGTCCGGCAGGACCTCCGCGATCGAACGCTCAGCAAGCGCGCCGTGGCCGATCTCGCGACGGCCCGTCGAGCCGAGGCGGCCGACTTCGCCCGTGCAGTACGGCGGGAAGTTGTAGTGAAGCATGAAGCGCTTCGACGTGTCGCCGCCCGTCACCGAGTCGAGATCCTGCGCGTCCTTCTTCGTGCCGAGCGTGACCGTCGCGAACGACTGCGTCTCGCCGCGCGAGAAGATCGCGCTGCCGTGGAGGCGCGGCAGGACGCCGACCTGCGCGGACAGCGGACGAATCTCGTGCTGCGCACGACCGTCGATGCGCTTGCCGTGGACGAGCACGTTCTTGCGCACGGTCTCGATCTCAAGCGCGTCGAAGAGGTGGACGAACTTCACCGCGTCGATTTCGGGCCACTTCTCGGAGACCTTCTTGAGGAGGTCTTCCTTGATCGCCGAAACCTTGCCCTGGCGCTCGAGCTTGCCCTTGATGAGGAGCGCGGCCGCGAGAGCCTCGCCGCCTTCCTTGCGCACGAAGTCCATCTGATCCTGCGGCTGCGGAACGTCGGCGATGACCTTGTCGGGCTTGCCGAGCGCACGGCGCATCTCGATCTGGAGGTCGATGATCTTCTCGACTTCCTCGTGCGCGCGCTTGAGCGCGGCGATGAAGTCCTCGTCGCTGATCTCCGAAGCCGAGCCTTCCATCATGAGGAACTTGCCGCGGATACCGGCATAGAGGAGGTCGATGTCGCTCTTCGCCTTCTGCTCATGCGTCGGGTTGATGACCCACTGGCCGTCGATGCGGCCGATGCGCACGCACCCGATCGGGCCCATGAACGGAATCTCGCTGATGTGCAGCGCCGCCGACGCCGCGTTCACCGCGAGGAAGTCGGCCTCGCGCGTGCCGTCGGACTGGATGAGCGTCGAGTTGACCTGGACGTCGTTGTAGTAGCCGTCGGGGAAGAGCGGTCGGATCGGACGGTCGCACATGCGCGCCGTCAGGATCTCCTTCGACGTCGGCCGCGCCTCGCGCTTGAAGAAGCCGCCCGGAAACTTGCCCGCCGCGTAGAACTTCTCGCGATACTCGCACTGCAGCGGGAAGAAGTCGATTCCCTCGCGCGGCGTGTCGGTGTTGGTGACCGCCGTGAAGACGGTCGTGTCACCGTACGAGACGGTGACGGCCCCGGCGGCCTGCTGCGCCAGGAGCCCGGTCTCGATCACGAGGTCCGTCCCCGCAATGTTGACCTTGAACTGCTTTGCACCTTCCATTGGTGTTCTCTTTTCTTTTTCCTTTGTCTGAAATTAGCGGCGGAGGCCGAGCTTCTTGATGAGGTCCTGGTACTTGGCCCCGTCTTCGCGCTTCAGGTAGTCGAGGAGGCTGCGGCGGTTCTGGACCTTGCGGAGGAGGCCGTAGCGGCTCGAATGATCCTTCTTGTTCGCCTTGAGGTGCTCGGTGAGGGCCGCGATCTCCTTGGTGAGAATCGCGATCTGGACTTCGGAGGAGCCCGTGTCGCGGTCGTGGCGCTGGAATTCGTTCTTGATGGCGGCCTTGTCGATCTTCATGTGTCTTTTCTCTTTCTTCGTTGCTTTCCGCGCGCTGGGAGGTTCGCCCGACAAGGGACACGGCCATCACTCGATGGCCCCCGCGACAGGGATAACCTCCTGAGACAGCCGCAGATTGGCGCGTATTATATCAAACCTGCGGACAGAATAGCAAGGGGTGCG
>CAZWQY010000033.1:0-18535 GCA_964636295.1 uncultured Lentisphaeraceae bacterium
GCCAGAATCAAACTCTCAGAAAAAAGAATTTCGAGTTCCGCTCCACACAAACATTCTAACTGTTCCATGTCTCTTCCAGAGACACGTTCTCAAACATCCATCTTTCAAAGATCAACGCCCACTTCACCCTTTCGGGCTTCTGTCAGGCTCGTCACACCCTTTCGGGCGAACGAGTGCATAGTATATCAAAAAATCCGTGGGCCGCGCAAGGGGGTATTTGAAAAAACTTTCACCGCGTCATTTCCAGAAGTCCCAGACCGCGCAGACGGCAAACGCGACGAAGCATCCCCAAAGGACGCCAGCGACAACCTCGCGCCGTCGATGGCCCAGCCGCTCCTCCAGCCGACGCGCCTCGATGCGGTCTTCTTCGCTCGCGCTGTTGAGGTGCGAGACGATGCGATTGATGAGCTTGGCGTGTTCGCCGGCCTCGCGCCGCAAGGTCGCGGCATCGACCAGGACGATCAGGCCCAGCCCGACGGCAATCATCGCATACGGCGCGTCAAAGCCCTCCGTGAGGCCGACGGCGAAGGCCAGCGCCGAGACGAGCGCCGAGTGGACGGACGGCATACCGCCAGACGCGCGCAGTTCGCGCGTGTCCGGACGCCCCGTCCGCAACCAGCAATAGGCGAACTTCAAAACCTGCGCGGACACCGCCGCAAGGAAGGCGGACATGAACCACGGATGCCGGACAATCTCCAAGACGTTGACGTGGTGAATGATTCCCGCCGCGAACATCCGCGCCGCTCCGCCTTAGGCGACCTTGAAGAGCTTCTTCAGCGCCGGCACGCGATCCAGCCGCTCCCACGGAAAGATGTCGCGCCCGAAATGCCCGTAGGCCGCCGTGTCCTCATAGCTCCAGCCCTGTGGCTTGAGCAGCTGCAGGTCGTCGATGAGCGCCGCCGGACGGAAATCGAAGATCTTCCCCGACGCGAGCATCTTCTCCAACGCCTCGTCCGTGACGCGGCCCTTCGCCGTGCCGAACGTCTTCGCGCAGAACGAAACCGGACGGTCGATGCCGATCGCGTACGCGACCTGGACCTGGCACCGGTCGGCCAGCCCCGCCGCGACGATGTTCTTCGCCGCATAGCGCGCATAGTACGCGGCCGACCGATCGACCTTCGAGGGGTCCTTGCCCGAAAACGCGCCGCCGCCATGCGCCGCCATGCCACCGTAGGTATCGACGATGATCTTACGCCCAGTGAGGCCCGAATCGCCGCACGGCCCGCCGACGACGAACTTGCCCGTCGGATTGACGATGAACTTCGTGTCTTCCGCCAGAAGCCCCGTCTTCGACAGGTAGTCCGTCGCAAGCCGCTCCAGCTCGGCGTAGTTCTGCTCCGTCGCGCCCGCCTCCGTCGTCTGGTGCGAGATGACGACCGTGTCAATTGCGACGGGCTTGCCGTTTTCGTAGAGGACAGACAGCTGGCTCTTCGCGTCCGGCCGCAGCCAGGCATACTTGCCGCCGCGCTTGCGCAGGCGCGCGTACATCTTCAGGAGCTCGTGTGAATAGACGAGCGCCGTCGGCATGTAGCTCGTCGTCTCGTTCGTCGCGTAGCCAAACATCATGCCCTGATCGCCCGCGCCCTGCTTCGCCTTCGCCTTGCGGTTCACGCCCTGCGCAATGTCGGGAGACTGCCCATGCAAATGCGAGACGTATTCGAACGTCTTCCAGCAGAAATGCTCGTCGGCCCGGTCATAGCCAATCTTCTTGACGACCTTCATGGCAATCGCCTTCGGGTCGATCTTCGGCCAGCCCTTGCACGTGATTTCGCCCATGTTGACGACAACGTCTGGCCCGACCATCGTCTCGCAGGCGACGTGCGCCCGCGAATCGACCTTAAGGCAAGCGTCGAGAATCGCATCGGAGATCTGGTCTGCCACCTTGTCGGGATGCCCTTCCGAGACGGACTCCGACGTAAAGACATGGCAATGGTCACTCATGGTCATTTTTTCATTCCCTGTAGACTTCTTCGCCCGTCACACGCCCGGCACCGCGCCAAAGCGTCACAGACTGAAATGAGGTTGGTCGCACATTATACCATAATTCGCCGCGACACGGCGGCTGTCCTGGATTTCCGCAAATGGTAATATCTAATGGGTCAGCAAAAGAGAGAGAGGCGGACACTCTTTCTAAGGTGGTGCTAAGGTGGTGACAGGGCGCGCGGGTTCCTGCGGCCGGCCGCTTCGGTCAGTTGGCCGGCGCGGTTCGTTTTGCGCGAACCCGCAACGCCGACTTCAACTCGCCGCCGCAGAAGTAGATCGGCGCATCGCCCACGTGCACCTCGTAGCCGTCGCCGCTGCGCCTCGGATGGACAAGCTGCCCGTTCATGTCCATGAACGAGACGTTCGGAGAGGAGAAGACGAGACGAAGCGTCTGTGCCGCACCCGTCCGCCAGACCATGCCGGCATCGCGTCCGTCAGGACGCTTCCACTGCGGAAAATACGTCGTGCGCCCAGGTGAATGCCAGACGAGATCCTTCTGCACGGACCCGACGGGCCGCCGATCGACAAACGCCATGTACGCGCCATAGCCCGGCTTCGGCATGAACTTCGCGCGAACGATGCCAAAGAACGATTCGGGGTCGTAGGGATCGTTCTCGAAGCAGCGCAGATTGTAGAGGAAGAACGCCTCGACCTTTTCGGCAAACGCGATGCCGAGCGCACGGGCGATCATCTTCGCCTGACGCGCCTCGTCGCTCGTGCCCCGCGAGTCGGACATGAGCCCGCTCACGATCACGCTGCCCTTCATGTCGCTGCCGAACGTGTAGACGCAGGCGGCCACGGCATCGATTCCGTTCGTCGGCGCAGACAGGAGCGGAATCATCCTGTCGCCCGCCTTCAGGAGGCGATCCGTGAAGAAGCGCGTGGCCACGAACCCCTTTGGCGGCGGCCTGGCCCCCTCGGCGGCGGCCGTCGGGCGGACGGGCATCGACTTTGGATAGCGCTTGTCCATCCACCAGGCCGTCTCGCCGATGCGGAAACGCTGGCGGTCCTGCCACGAGGGCGCACCTTTCACGACATCCGCGCCGCCTTCCGCATTCACGCGCAGGGGCGTCCACAGCGGCATGCCGCCGAAGTCCACGAGCACGCCGCCGCGCTTCACGAACGCATGTACGGCCGGGACTGAATCGAGCGCGTAGTCCTCGCTGAACGGATAAACCACGACATCCACGTCGCCCCGCGCCAGACGCGCGGCCACGGCATCGGCCTCACAGACCTCGACCTTCAGGAAATCGGGCGCGGCGGCCTTCAGGGCCTCGACGTGCGCCTCGCCGTCCTCAACCTTCCGCGCCGGCACGTAGATCGCGCGCCAAGACGCCTTGGCGGGATCGACCGCCGTCAGGCCCTTTTGCAGAACGTCGACGTCAGGGATGCGCACGGCATGCGTTGGCCAGCCGACTTCCGTGATCCACATCGGCTTGTCCGCGTCGCCATAACGCGCCATCATGGCGCGCAGCCTCTCGATCTGCGCGTCCATCACCCCTTCCGGCGCACCTGGATGCGAGTATGGATGGATCATCAGGATGTCGAAGTACTTCGCGCCGCCGAGGCGGTAGACCTCCTCGATGAAATCGAACGGCACGCCGGCCGTGCCGCCGAATCCGACCCGGATCGACGGATCGACGCGCTTGACAACCTCGTACGTCCGCCGCAGCAGGGGCAGGTAGTTCGTCGGATTCGGATTTTTCCAGAACGGGTCGATGTTCTCCTCGTTCCAGACTTCGACGACGGGCAGCCGCCTGCCGTAGCGCGTCACGCACTGGCGCACGTATTCGCCCCAGGCGTCCAGATGCTCGTAGGCGGGATGCGCCCACGGAACGGAATAGCCGAGAATGGGCAGCAGCTGAACGCCCCGCGCCTCCAAGTCGGCGACGACCTTGTCGAAGCGCGAGAAGTCCCAGACGCCCGGCGTCTTCTCGACCGTCCGCCAGTCGAAGTCGCTCCGCGCCCAGCCGAGACCGGCCGGACGCAGAAGTTCGGCCGTCCGAACCGTGTCCTCGCCGCGCGTGACATGTGCGCAGATGCCATAGGGATTGAATGTCTCCGCCGCGACGGCGACGCCTCCGACCGCACACACCACACACGCGCCAGCGAAAACCCGTTTCATCGACCGCTCCACCTCCGTGTCACTCCTCTTCGATCGTCAGGGACAGACAACTACCTGAAAATTAGAATCATGCCGGAGGGCGACAGCCACCAGCCGTGTTCGCGGGGCAACATCGACACGGCGGACGCGCGCCCTTCGAGCGAAACGCGCCACGTCGTCCCCACGGATGCCTCGCCCGCAAATCCCAGCACCTTGCCGCTCCTCGCTTTCGGCCACAGGTCGAGGTTGACCGCGCCAAGCGCAACGTCCCCCGAAACCTCGAAGAGCGGCAGACCGTCCGCCTCCCCGCGCCAGACGCGCGTCCAGTCCACCGTCCCCGCCGCCGCGAGCGAGGCAATCGTCCGCGTCGTCTGCGCCTGGACGAGGCGCGTGCCGTCCGCCATCGCCAGTCCCGCCGAACCGAAATCCGCTTCGCCGTACCGTCCGCTCAGAAACGCCGGCGGCGCGTCCGTCCCGTCGCCCTTGTCCAGCCACTTCTTCCGCAGATAGGCCACGAGCGCGCATTCCTCCGAATAGTTGAGCTGTTCGCGGAAGACGATGAACTCGCCGATCTGGCCGAACCACATGCGATTGAGGTCGTTCCCCTTATTTCCCCACTGCACGCGCCCACCTTGGCTCGCGCGGCCGCCCAGCACGAGTCGGTGGATGACGTTCGAGGAAGCCGTCGTCGGCCACATATGGAAGACCGCGACGTTGTTCATGTCGTCTTCGGCGCGCTCAAACGCGCAGGTCGCATGGGTCGCGTACTGATGCGTGACGTGCAGAAGGACGTTGCTCGTCGCATCGTAGCCACGCGAGAAATCCTGATACGCGCTCTTCCCGTAGTACAGGGAAACCTTTGTCGCGTCATTTTCCTCCAGGTGCATCGAGCCGTAGGTCTGATTGTCGTTTTCTGTCGTGTCCACGCGGGAAAAAGCGTAGGGCCCGCAGTAGCGTCTCCAGGTCGTCCGCCGAAGAATGGCGTAGACATGCTGACTCCGCCAGCCGACGTTCGTATAGGAATCGAGGACGAGCGCAGAATCGCCGTCGAACGCGACGACGGGATGCCCGTTGATGCCGTCCGCGACATACGCCGGCGTGGCCAGCGTCGTGCCCTTCCAGCCGACGGCCGGACTGAACGCCCCGCCGCAACGGCCCTTGTTCGCGACGGACAGCACCGTGCCGTCCGCATCTCGCGCGACCGCCGCCGAATCCGTCGGATCGAACCACACGTCCGCGCGCGACGCGATTTCGCCGCCCTCCGGTAGCGCAAGCTCGCCTCCGTCCACGGCGACGACGCCCTCGCCCGACACGGCGGCCGCAAGTTCCAGCGTCCCCGCGCCGTCCTTCGCGAACGCGGCGTCCGTGCGACCGCCCGTCATCGCGCCCGTCGTCCCCGCCACGGCCGCGCGCGCCCCTTCCGGAACCGTCACGGTCAGAGCGCCTCGCCGCGCCCTCGTCCCCTCGGACACCGCCGTCACCGTCGAGCCAAGCCACTTCGCCTTCAGGTAGGCCGCCACGGTCGCGCGTTCCGCATCGGACAATGTCCGCGTAAAGACAATCAGTTCGCCGAGACGGCCATGGAACGTGCGATTGTCATTATGCGTTGAGTGTCCGTCGTTCCCGACAGCCGTCGAAAACACAAGGGCCTGCGCACCGGAGTCGAGGCGGCTGCCGATGGACACGACATCGATAGAGACATTTGTCGAAGCGATCGTGGCGGAGACGGACACGTCGCCCGTCGCGTCTGACGTGCACACCGTCGTCGTGATCGTTCCCACGTTTCGCGCGGTCGACAGGAAGTAGGGCGTCTCCACCTTCAAAGACGGGTCGTGGACCCAAACGCGGGACGGATTCGTGCAGAATCGTCCCACCACACTCTCATCCGCATGCATGTACGAAACACCCCCCGTTTCGCCATTGTCATTCGTCGTCATCTCACGCCGTCCAAGCGAAAACGGAGACCCCCAGTACCCTGACATCCCGCTATGGTGATACCATTTCGTCCACATGCCGACGAAGAACACCTCCACCGCCGCCGACCGATTCGTGTAGGAGAGGAGCGCAAGCGCCTGAGCGCCGTTGAATGCGAGCGTCCCTTTGCCGCCGATCCCGTCTTTCTTGAACGTCGGCGCATCCGGCAGGACGTGCTTTTCATCCTTCCACGTGAACGGCGCGAACGCGCCGCCCGCCGTGCCGAGGTTCGGCACGAACGTCACCGCCGCGTCATTGACCGCAGCCAGACGCGAGGCGTCGAGCCAAACGTCCGCCGATGCCATGAGCGCCCCCGCCGCCGATGTGTGCGCGGCCAGCAACGCCCCGTCGCGCAGCTGGATTTTCGCGTTTGGCGACACGACGACGTTCGCCTCCGGCGCAAACCGCGCGTCCGACCCCAGCGTCACCACGCCGTCCCGAACATCCACCGTTCCCCGCGCCCCGCACCCCTTGAGCAGCACGAGTTCGCCGCCGCCCGTCTTCACCAGGTCTTCGGACACCCGCAATCCTGTCGCGGCCGCATTCTCGCCTGGCTGCAGATGCACGTTCACCTCCAGGACGGCGCCGTCCCGCACGTCGAAGACGGTCGTGTAATCGCCATTCCCCAAAAGCGCATACGCCTCGCCGTCAATGCGCGACGGACGTCCATCGGGCGACGGATGTGCCGTCACCGTGCCATTGAACGAGAACGCGCCCCAACGCAGCGGCCGTTCGAGCACGCTCATTGTCTCCAAATCCCCCTGCATCTGCCGATTGAAGAGCGTGCCGCCCCGCAGCACGAGATCCCCAAAGACATTGTGCCGGTCCGACTGCAGCACCGCGCCCGACAGGACTTCCAAGCAGACGGTCGGGAGGCTGCCATGACTGCCGAACGTGTTGGCATCCGGCAAACGCAAAAGCCCGTCCGCGACAATCCAGTGCGCGTTGTCGGACTGCAGCTTCTGATTGTCGAGCCGCTTGACGAGGAACGTTCCCGCGCCCGTCTTCGTGAACGTCGCCCCGGCCGTGTGAAACGCCTTCTCGGGCATTGTCACGCTCACGCCCGCCGGCATGTCGAACGTCCCGGCGCCGTCGATCCGGTACGACTTCGCCAGCGTCGCGGAGGACGAAAACCTCACGCCGCCGCCATTCCGCAAGACGACATTCGTGACAGCCGCGCCCAAGTCGGCTTCCGCCGTCACGTTCGTGACCAGCCCGTCCAGCGTCAAAACGCCGTCCGAAACATCCGCCGACGCGCCCGACGCGACAAACGAAACGCCCACCACGGCGGCGACAACCGCCAAGCCAACATTCAACCTGTTCACGCAACCTCCAAAACTGTTTAACAATTTTTCAAGTTTTGGCGGCTATTATATGTTTTTTTTTTTTACCCCCTGTCAAGCCCCCCCCCCCCCTCTGCTCTTTTATCAGGGCTGGACGAATGCCGACTTTTCGGTAATCATCACGGGGGAGTCCCACATCGGCACGTTGCGCAGCGTCGTCACAGGAGCGGACGAATCCGCGCCCTGTGCCGTCGCGCCGTTCGCGACCAACACGCAATCCGCCAGAATCTCGAACATCCGCCCCGTGATCATCTCGATCCACACGGGGTTCTCGATGCGACCGGGAATCGCCAGCGTCACGCGGTCGAACTCCAGCGCGTTGGACGGCGTCCGGTTCGCGTACCAGTAGCACCAGGACGGCTTGCCTTTGCGTTCGAACTTCGCGCACGTCAACCGCCGTCCCGCCGTGTCGCGCGGATCGGCCCGCCGCTCAACCGTGAAGCCGGCCGCCGTGACGAGCTTCACGGGACGTGTCTCGTCGTCAAAGTAGTTGAAGACGTTCTGCATCGCGTAGAAGCTCGGCCGACGGTAGACGAACTCCTTCAAGAGGTTCGAGCGCACAAGCCCGAAGCTCTGGAGCATGAACGTGTACTTGAGATCGACCATCGTGAAGACGCTGGACGGAATCGACCGCGCGGCGTCGCCAATCGTGCGGCGCAGATTCCACTTCGCCTGCGAATACTCCGTCCATTCGATGTTGGCCAGCGCATGGGCGAATTCGAGCTGGGACGGACACCCCACCTCGCCCTGATAGACGTCGAACGCCGGCGAATAACTCTTCACGAGCTTGCGCAGCGGCTCGGCCAGCCCCGCATAGGAATCGTCCGGATTCCCCCAGTAGGGGTGATAGATGAACCGCGAACCGAGGTCGAGCGCGTTCTCCTTTTTCAGACGCTCGAGCACGGTCGTGTAGTCCTTCGGATAGTTGATCGCCGTGCAGTACAGCTTCGCCGTCGGCTGGATGGCGCGAATCGCCTTGCCCGTGCGATAGAACATCTCGGCGTACTCCGGCCCCTGCCCGAACGGCTCGTTCCAGATTTCCCATTCGTCCACCACGTCCATGTAACGGCGCACACACGCCTCGCAGTAGCGAATCCACGCCGCGAACGCCTCCGGGTCATCCGTGACCTGCTTGACGCGCATCCCCAGGCGGAAGTCGCTGCCCCAGACGGGGTTGCCGTAGCTCAGGCAGATCCACGGCTTCACGCCCATCGCCGCCATCTCGCGCACCTGCGGATCAAGCCACGTGAAATCGTACACGCCCTTCTCCTGCTCCGTCTTGGCCCAGCCGCTGAAGAGGCGGCCGTGCTTCGCGCCGAGCATCGGCAGGAGGAACTTGTAGGAATTCCAGTCCGCGTAGTCGCGATCCATCGTCTCGCAACCAATCGACCACGGCGACGACTTGATCTCGGTCGCCGTCCGCGTGGGCAGCCGCCCGATTTCGCGCAGGCCGTCGAATTTCAGGGCGTTGAGCTTCTTCCATGTCGGACACGGCTTCTCGCGTTCCAGCGAGGACTTGAGAGCCGTGGGCATCTTGCCGTTGTCCGCCCAGGCGTCCCAGCTCGTAATCTTGTCCGCGTCCTTGAACGCCACCACCTTCGCCCGCGCGGGCTTGGCCTTTGCGGCCGCCGCGCCGTCTTTCGCGCGAATCGAATAGAGCTGCGAACCGATTTCGCGAATGCCAGCGATCGTCTCCCAGTAGGGCGTGTCGCAGACGTCCGTCCAGCCCACCTGCATGTTCTCGCCGTCGAAGCGTCCGCTCGTGGCCTGGTCGGAGAACTGATGCCAGTGAACGCCCACGAAGAGCGGATGCTCCAGCGCGGAGCGAACGTAGTCCTTGTAGACCTCCGCGCGTTCCGCCTGGTCTTTCAGGAGGAGGAGGCCGGGGCAGAACGGCCCGCGGTCGAGCGCACCGAAGTGAAACTCGCCGATCAGCACGGGCTTGTCAACGCCGTCGGGCAGCTTGAACCCGCGCAAATGCCGCGTGTAGATGTTGTAGCTGAGCACGTCGCAGTACTTCGCCGCCGCACGGACGGTGAACGCGGGCGGCGACGAACCCGCCCAGCGGCAGCCCATATAGAGCTTGCCGGGCGCGGCGCGCTTAAGCTCTTCGCGGATAATGCGGTAGTACGCCTCGGCGATTTCCATCGAGAACGCCTCCAAGTCGGCCTTCGCGCCGTCCAGCGCGGGGGCTTCCGTCGAGGCCAGCACCGCCTCCCAGTCCGCATACTGCGTCTTCCACTGCGCGTTCAGCTTCGCCACGTCGCCGTACTTCTCCTGCAAACGGTCGCGGAAGACCTTCTTGCACGGCTGGTCGGCGGGCGACTTGAGCGTGGAGAGAGCAAGCGAGTGCGCCTCGCCCCAGCCGTGCTCGTTGTCCACGAAGAGGCCGAAGCACCAGGGATCCTGCATCACGTCGCGGTGGATCTCCGTCTGGCGACGCGCCTCGGCGCGGAAGGACGGATCGAACGGATCGCAGAAATCCCACCAGCCGCCCTTGTGTCCGGCGATCGGACGCGAATGGATCTCGAAGCGATCCGTGTAGGGCGTGCGATCCATCAGGCAGATCTTCTTGTCCGACGAGTTGGCGATCGTGTTGCAGCCCCAGCTGCGCAGACGGCGGTGCGCAAGGTCGGCCCACGTGTCATACCAGCCCTTGCCGTACTTGCGGGCGATGTTGCGCGCGGAGAAATCGTAGATCCGGTGCATCTTCCAGCGGGCATAGTAGGGGAAGAGCAGCTGGTCGTGCGTCGAGTAGAACTCGGCGTCGGGCGCGTCCTTCGCGGGCAGCTTCTCGAACCAGTCGTCGTGTCCGTCCAACGCCGTCGTGGCACTGCTGGGCGTGACACGGACAGGGCCGTGGCTCCACCAGAGATGGCCGTCGGGATCGACGATCCACCACTTGCCGTTCCATTTCGTCGTCGTGAAGCCGCCCGTCTTCGGCAACTGCGGGCCGTCCGCCCAGCCGCCCCACTTGTCCCAGCCCTTCGGACCGGGATGCGCGGCGAGGTCTTTCGCCTCCTTCTCGCGCTGGACGGCGAAATCGGCATCCGAATGAACCTTGTCCGGCCATTCGCGGTGCTTGAACTGTCCGTAGACGTCGATGAACGGGAAGAACGCGTCGGGCGTCATCCGCGCGAACGCGGGAACGTCCTGCGCACGCATCGGCGTGCCCGTCGCGACAATGCGCTTCACGCGCCACGTGTGCGGACGGCGCGGCGTGTTGATGTAGACGGCCACTTCCTTGACCGCCGCGCGATCCAGCTGATCGACGCGAACGCCTTTCGGCCGTGCGCCCCAAACGTTGTCGCCCTCCGGCGGAATCGGCTGCCAGATCATGTACGGCAACGCCCACGTCCGCACGCGCGTCAGCTTTTGCGCAATCGCGTTCCAGTTCGTCAGCACGGGAGGAAAGACCTGCGTACAGACCTTGTGCTTCTCGCCGCCAATCGGCAGCTTGGCGATGAAACTGCCCGCGCCCGCCGGAACGCCGCCGGCGTTCAAAAGGCGAAGCGTGTACTGCCCGTGAATGCCGCCGTCGACGAACTCGACCTCGATCCGACCGCAGTCGGACAAGTCCCAGTCGCCCCGAATGGCCACGCCGGGATAGGCGTCGCTCGCGGGCGTCGTCACGGTCAGCAGACCGTCTTTGAGCGCAAACGTGCCGCCGTCTTGTCCGCGCACGTCCGCCGGACGAGCCGTCGCCGCGTCAAACAGCACCACATCGCCCGCCAGCGCGGCGAACGACATCCCGCACGCCAGAGCGACAAATCCAATACCTCTCATTTTCGTCATGTTCGTGTCTCCTTAAAAAACGTTCATCCAATCAACGTCGTCTGCAAATCTGCGCCCCCTCAGCGGTGGTAGTAGGCCACGCTGTCCGGCGGACGAATGTCCGTCAACGTGCCGACGTAGTGCCGCAGCCAATGATCGGCCTTGGGATGCGCGGCGGCGACCGCCTCATCAATCTCGATGCCGAGACCGGGACGGTCGGACGGATACATGATGCCGTCGACGAACTTCACGTCCTCGTCGATGACGTCCTTGCGCCACGGCACGTCGTTGAAAAGCGTCTCGTGAATGCAGTAGCCGGGGGTCGAGACGCCGAGCGCGAGCGTGACGGCGTTCGCCACAGGCCCAGACGGGTTGTGGGCGCAGAACGGGACATGGTGCGCGTCGCAAATCGCGGCAATGCCCTTCATCGCCGTAATGCCGCCCGCATGGGAACTGTCCGGCTGCAGGTAGTCGCAGGCCCGAAGTTCAATCGCGTCAAGAATCTGCTGCGTCGTGTAGAGCCGTTCGCCACAGGCGATGGGGACGCGCACGCGACTGCGCACGTCCGCCAGCGCGCGCATCGTGTCGGGAATGACCGGCTCCTCGACCCAGTAGGGATCGAACGCCTCCAGCGCGTGGCAGACGCGCAGAGCCGTCGGCACGTCGAAACGTCCGTGGCACTCGATCAAAATCTCCGCCTTGCCGTCCGTCGCCGCCTTGACCGCCTCGACGCAGGCCAGCGCCTTCTTGAAGTCGGCCGGCGGCAACTGGCGGTAGTTCTTGCCGAAAGGATCCCACTTGAGGCCCTTGAAGCCCAATTCCACCGCCGCCCGCGCCTTGTCCGCAAACTCCGCTGGTTCGCGCGCGCCGGAGAACCAGCAGTTCGCGTAACAGGGCACGCCGTCGCGACATTTTCCGCCCAGGAGTTTCCAGACGGGCACGCTCAACGCCTTGCCCTTGATGTCCCACAGGGCCATGTCGATCGCCGAGAGCGCGCTCATGAGGACAGGGCCGCCGCGCCAGTAGGCGTCGCGGTAGTTCTCGTGCCAGATCCATTCCGTGTCGAACGGGTCTTTCCCCACGAGCGCGTGCTCCAGATCGCGCACCGCGCCGACGAGCGCATTCTCCTTGTATTCGAGCGTTCCCTCGCCAATGCCCGTGATGCCTTCATCCGTCTCGACCTTGACGAACACCCAGTTCGTGCGAAAGCAGTCGATGACAAGCGGCTTGATCTTCGTGATTTTCATGACTTTTCCGAAACGAGTTTCTGTTGGAAACAAAGGGGCGGACGGCGCGTCAGCAATCCACGTCCGCCGGCATATGCTGGCAGGAGCAGCCCGCGTCGCACGTCACGATCTCGCCGGCCATGTTACCGGAGTCCTCGCTCGCCAGGAACGCGACGACGTTCGCGATGTCCGCCCCCGTCGCCTCGCGCCCCAACGGACAGTTCGCGCGGCGACGCGCCTTGACCGACTCGTCGAGCGCATCCCACCGCTCGGTGTAGATGTAGCCGGGCGCGCAGCAGTTGACGCGGATGCCGAGCGGCGAGAGATCGAGCGCGAGCGAACGCACCAGCGCGTTGATCGCGCCCTTCGACGCGCAGTAGGCCGTGCGGTTGCGAATCGCGCGCCGCGCCGTATCGGACGACAGGAAGACGACCGTGCCGCGAAACGGGCCGCCGACCGCATACGGACGCTTCATGAAGAAGCGGTTCGCGACCGCCTGCGTGACCTGAAAGCCGCCCTTCACGTTCGTGTTCATGACCTTCAGTATCGCGTCGGGATCCATCTCCAGCGGGCCGCCGAGACCCAGGCCCTGGTCGGCCGCGTTGTTGACGAGAATGTCGAGCGACCCCGCCTCCTGCTCAATCCGGTCCATCAGCGCGGCAACCTGCGCCTTGTCGCCGACATCGCACGCCTGCGCCGTCACGCCCGCGACGCCCATCGCCTCCAGCGACGCGACGCCGCGCGCCGTCGAAGCCTCCGACGACCCGCACATGAAGACGCGCGCACCTTCGTCCACGAATTTCTTCACGAGCCAAAGCCCCGTGTTCCGATTCCCGCCCGTGACGAGAACAACCTTCCCGGCAAAACGATTCATCTTCGACCGTCTCCCCTCCTTGGATTCCTTAAAGACGGTCGCATTATAACACATTGCCCCTGCGAAATGCGCGCGTTTGCGCAAAAATTTTTCGGCTCATTTGCGCAAACCAACGCATGTGCGGCACGCGCGCGCCCTAGCGGCAGAGAAGCGCGATGCCGAGAAGGATGAGCGCAAGCGCGAGGCCCTTGCGGCGCAGGTTCGTCTCGTGGAAGAAAAGCGCACCGAGCACGAACGTGATCACGACCGAGAACCGCCGCAGGAGCGAGCAGACGGAAATCGGAACGTCCGGAAGGGACAGCCCCTTGAAGTAAAGCCAATCCGCACCCGCGAGAAGAATGCCGACAAGCGGAATCGTCCAACGCCAGGAGAAGGCGTGCGTCGCCGGGAACGCCCGCGAAACCAACAGGCCAATCGCGTAGACGGCAATCAGCCCGACCTGAAAAACGAGCTGCGTCGGCTCGACCGGCGCGCGGGCAACCTGAAAGACGAACTTGTCGAACAGGGCCGAGAGCGCCGAGAACGCCATGCCCGCGACCGCGCACCAGACGGCGCGGTTCCGCAGAAAGTCGATGCCCTCATGCCGCCCCGCCCAGGAAAACGCCCAGTAGCCGAGAAAGACGGCCGCCATGCCAAGGCCCTGGCAGACGGTCGGGACTTCGCCATAGACAAACAGCGCGGCCAGAAAGACGAACGCCGGCGCCGACGCCCGAATCGGCGTCGCAATCGTGAGCGGCAACGTCCGCAACGCGCAGAAGGTGAAGACCCACGACACGGAGACAATCAGGGACTTCAAAAGCCCGAAGACGTGTACGCGCGCGTCCACCGCCGCGAGGGACGCGGACAGCCGCCCCGTCACAGCCAACCCGACCAGAAACGCCGCGCATCCGAAGCACGTCGAGCCCAGCAGAACCGGCAGGACGGCGTTCTCCCGAACGCTCGCCTTCTTCGCGAGGTCGTAGAGCGCAAGGAAGCACGCGCTCAGCAGAATCCAAATCGTCCAGTCCATCTCAAACCGTCCGTCCAACCAACTCGTGCGCGAGCGTCCTCAAGAACGCCGTCTCGCCGGGAAGCCCCTCCAGCGCGGCAATCGCCGCGTCCGTCGTCGCGTGGACACGCCGCTCGGTCTCCGCGCGCGCGAACAGGCCGTCGCCGTCCAGCAAATCGTCTTCGTACTGAAAGGCCAGCCCCAAATTCTCGGCGAAGCGTCCAAGCTGCGCAACCGCCTCCACCGTGCCGCCACCCGCAAGCGCGCCCATCTCCGCCGCCGCGACAAACAGGTCGG
Source organism: uncultured Lentisphaeraceae bacterium (assembly GCA_964636295.1). Classification (GTDB taxonomy): domain Bacteria; phylum Verrucomicrobiota; class Kiritimatiellia; order RFP12; family UBA1067; genus UBA1067. Next base: position 14,564 of record CAZWQY010000033.1, read on the forward strand.
CCGTCTTGTGAAGATAGACGAAGGGAACGTCCGACGCGTCGTCGGCCCGCGTCGCACCCGCCACGTCCTCGACCTGACCCTGGACGACGCCCTCGCCCTTCGCGCCTAGGACATCGACAATCGCCGCGACGTTGCGCGGCGCGCGCGCCGCCGTCCGATAGGCCAGCGCGAGAAGCGCGTCCCCCGTCAGGATCGCGTTCGCTTCGCCATACCTTTTCCAGACCGTCGGGCGACCGCGCCGCTCGACGTCATTGTCCATCGCCGGCAAGTCGTCATGGACGAGCGTGTAGTTGTGAAGAAGCTCAATGGCTGCCGCCGGATACCGCGCGTCCTCGACCTCGCCGCCCACCGCGACGGCGGACGCGAGACAGACGAGCGGACGGATGCGCTTGCCGCCCGACCCGACGGCATAGCGCATCGCCTCGGCGAGAACCGCCGGACGCGCGTTTGCCGACGGCAGGACTTCATCCAGCGTCGCCTCGACGAACGCCAACCAGTCCGCCCTCATCGCGCCGCCTCCTTCTTCGCCCGTCCCGTGCGCGCGGACACGGCCTTGCCGCCGACAATCGCCACGCTGGCCGAACAGCCGAGGCGCGTCGCACCCGCCGCGACCATCGCCCGTGCCGTCTCGCGGTCGCGGATGCCACCCGCCGCCTTGACCCCCATCTCCCGACCGACCGTCCGACGCATGAGCGCGACATCCTCGACCGTTGCGCCGCCCGCGCCAAAGCCCGTCGAGGTCTTCACGAAGTCGAAGCCGACCCGCTTCGCCATCTGGCATCCCCGAACAATCTCCGCCTTCGTGAGATTGCAGCATTCAAGAATGAGCTTGAGCGTAACGTCCGAACGGAATGTCCGGCACGTGCGCACCCACTGAAGCAACTCCGCCTCGCACGCCGACGGCGCGAACTTGAGCAACCGCTGGTTCACGACGAGATCCAGTTCGTCCGCCCCCGCCTGAATCGCATCCGCCGCCTCAAAGCACTTCGTGCGGTTCGTGCTCGCGCCCAGCGGGAAGCCCACGACCGTGCAGACGCGGACGCCACTTCCCTTGAGCGCGCGCGCGGCCGCCGTCACTTCGGCGGGATTGACGCAGACCGACGCGAAACCATGCGCCTTCGCCTCCGCGCAGAGCGTCGCGACCGCCGCCTTATCGCCGGCGGGCTTCAGAAACGTGTGGTCAATGAGCGGAGCTAGATCCATCGCCAAAATTCCCTTTCTCCTTCGTGATGTAGATGCGCGCCATGTCCGTCTTGTAGGCGGACTTCTCGGAGATGTCCAGCTCCTCGAACAGCTTTTCGCCGGGGCGAATGCCCGTGAAGACGATTGGAATGTCCACGTAGGGCCGATAGCCGGCCTGACGGATCATCTGTTCCGCGAGATCGACGATGCGCACGGGCGCGCCCATGTCGAGCGTGTAGATCGCCTTCTCGGAACGGCTCGCCGCCTGAAGGACAAGCCCGACGGCCTCTTCGACCGTCATGAAGTACCGCTTCATCTCCGGATGCGTGACCGTGACCGGCACACGCCGCGCAATCTGCTCGCGGAAAAGCGGCACCACGCTCCCGGACGAACCAAGGACATTGCCGAAGCGCACCGCGCAGAATGACGTGCCGCCCGCCTCGTTCAGCGCGAGGATGGCCTGCTCGGCGGCACGCTTCGTCCGCCCCATCACCGAGACGGGATTCACCGCCTTGTCCGTTGAAATGAGGACAAACCGCGCAACGCCATGGGCTTTCGCGAGCTCGGCCAGGCCTTTCGTCGCCTCCGTGTTGTTGCGCGCGCCTTCACGCGGATTCATCTCGACCATCGGCACATGCTTGTAGGCCGCCGCGTGCAAGACGACATCGGGACGATAGGCGCGGAACAGGTCAGCCATGCGCGCCGCGTCATTGACGTCCACCATGAGCGGCTTCGTCGGACACGTCGTGCGGATGACCGTCCGCAGTTCGCGGTCAATCTCGTAAAGCGCGTTCTCGCCGCGCTCGACCAACAGAAGGAGTTTCGGCTCCGCCGCCGCGACCTGCCGCACGAGCTCCGAACCGATCGAGCCACCCGCGCCCGTCACCATCACCGTCTTCCCACGCAGAAACGCGGCGGCCGCCGCCGAATCCATTCGCCGAACGCCGCGTTCCAAGAGCGCGTCCACGCGCACGCGCGACAAGGCGACCCAGCTCCAGACAATCCGCCAACCGACAAGGCCAAGCGACGCAAGAGCAAACGTGATGAGCGTAATCGAGTACGGCGGACGAACATGCGACAACGCCTCGACCGGCGTCAGACACCGCAACACCGTCAGGGCGAGGGAGGCCAGAGCCGTCGCACCGAAGTAGCGCGGCAAGTCGCGCGTCGAAAAGCGACGCCAAGCCCCGCGATAGCACCCGCAGAGGACGAGGGCGAGGAGATGCGCCACGACAACCGAGACGAAGGAAAGCGCGACGACGCGCCACCCCCAGCGCGGCGACTGGAAATCAAACCGCAGCAGGAACGCGCCCCAATAGGCCCCCGCCAAGACCACTGCGTCCGCGACAAGGCCGACCGCGCGCGTCAGCAGGAAAAGAAACCAGGCCTCTTTGCTCCTCGTCATGTGTCGCGGTATTATATCACATTCGCCGCCACTATCCGGCGAAGACGAGATCCGACGGCGGCGGCGCGGCAAACTGGACACGCGCGCCCGTCGTCGGATGGCGAAACGCAAGCTCGACTGCGTGGAGAAGCGTCCGCGTCGGACGACGGCGGAGCTGGCGGTCGCGCGCCGCGTCGCCGTAAAGCGGGTCGCCGACGATGGGACCACCGAGTTCCTTGGCCGCGTGGATGCGAATCTGATGCGTTCGCCCCGTCTCGATGTCAAAGCGAACAAGAGCCAGCGAACCCTGCCGCCCCAAAAGCGCATAGCGGGAGACGGCGCGCTGCCGATCAATGGGCGACGAGAGCGTCCCCTGCGGCGCAAGGCCGCGCCGCCAGTGGCAGACGGCCAAATAGGTCTTTTCAACCGTGCGATGCGACTCGAACTGACGACGCAGCGAAAGGTAGGCGGCCTGCGTACGCGCAAAGACCATCACGCCGCTCGTGTCAATGTCAAGGCGATGCACGACGCCCGGACGTTCGGACGAACCGACGCGCGACATTTCCGGGAAACGCCGCACCAATTCGTCCGTCAACGCCCCCGTCTCGTGTCCGGGGGCTGGATGCACGATCTGCCCCGCCGGCTTGTCAACGACGACAAACGCGGCGTCCGTGAAGAGAAGCCTCATACTCCTTCAAGCCTCGTGCCCGCAGACGGCAGGCAGGACACGTTCCACAGCCCGCGCCCGGCACGCCCTTGTAGCAGGTCACGGTCTCGTTCTTGATGACGTCAAGAATGCCGAGTTTGTCCGCCAATGCCCATTCCTCGGCCTTGGTCAGATGAATGAACGGCGTGACAATGCGAATCGGATAGTCAAGCGCCAGGCGAATCGCCTTCTCCTGCGCACGGATGAACGCCGCGCGACAGTCGGGGTAGCCCGAAAAGTCCGTCTCCGAAACGCCCGTGTGGATCTCCGTCGCGCCCAGCGTCTTCGCCCACACGGCCGCCGCCAAGAGGAAAAAGGCATTTCGCCCCTCGACAACGGTCGTCGGACATGTGGCACCGCGCGTACGCTGAATCTTCATCGTCGGATCCAAAAGCGCGTTCGTCGTGAGATCCTTGTAGAAACCCAGTTTCACGACTTTGTGCGCCGCCACGCCAAACCGCTTCGCCAAGCGTCGCGCATAGCGCGTTTCGATGGCATGGCGTTGGCCATAGGAAAAAGTAATGGCCGCGACCTCCTGCTCGCCGTGTTTCTTCACGGCGAGCGCAAGGCTCGTGGCCGAATCCTGTCCACCGGAAAGGACAACAACTGCTTTCATGAAAACAGAAACCCTCGATGTAAAGGCAAAAAAAAGAGCCGGCGGCGTCCTACTCTCGCGCGGGCGAGTCCCGCACTACCCTCG
>CAZWQY010000034.1:0-18161 GCA_964636295.1 uncultured Lentisphaeraceae bacterium
AGTCCGTCCGCACGCCCGTCGCCGTCCCGCGCCAGCCTTCGCGGTGGATCCGCGGCCCCAGCCGGGCGCCGTCCGCCCCCACGCGGATCTCGCCGCCCATGCCAAGCCCCAGTTCAAGCGGCGCCGCGAAGCAACAGCACGCGCCCGCCGCGACAAGCGCAAGGACAGACGCCTTCGCCCTGTTCCGTCCGCCGACGGACAGCCCCGTTTTCGTCCATGGGAATCTCTTCATCTCGCACTCCTTCCTTGTGATTGCCTTGTTCGTTCCATCGTCGCACGTGTTCGTCCGCACAGCCGTCAAGGGCAATCGGATGTGACCACCTTCGACCGCCAGCTGGCAATGCCGCGCTTCTTCGTCGAGAAGTTGATGCCGACGAGCGTGACACGCTTCCCCTCGGAGAGGAACTTCTCATGATAGCGATTCCGCACAATCTGCGCGAGAGCCGACGGCGCGGAGCCGTCGAGCTTCAGCTCGACGACGTAGATTTCATCCTCCACGCGGATGGACATGTCGATGCGCCCGACGTTCGTCCGCTCCTCCGAGACCGCGCGAAGGCCGAGAAAGTTCAGGATGACGACGAGAATAGCCTGCCACGTCTGCTCGTTCTGCCGGTCGGTGAGATCATACGGCACGTTTGCGAAGAGGACGGCGAGCGACTTGAAGAACGCGGGCAGGTCGTGCGCCGCGAGGGCGCGGTAGCCGTCGATCTTCGCCCGCGTGAACGCCGTGTCGGAGATATCCCCCACGTAGGCGCGCGCAAGCGACCGGCTAAACGCGCGACGAACCTCCTCGTTCGGGAAGCGGAGTCGGTAGAAGCGGTCCTGATTCAGCGTCAGCAACTTGTCGATGGTCAGGTAGCCCGTCTGAAAGAGAAGCGGCTCGACGGCGGGATTGCTCGGCTCGTACGCACCCAGTTCGTCCTCGGAAAGATCAAGATGGGAAATGTCCTTCGGATGCGCCCGTAGCATCTCCACGAGGAACGTCGGCGTCCCCGTCTCGTACCAGTAGGCCTTGAACTTCCTATCTGAAAGGCACCGCCCGAAAGAAACCGGGTTGATGACCCGCGCCGCGTTCTCCTCGAACAAGTAGCCGTCGTACCACCTGACGACCTCCACGAACGCCGCCGCCGCGTCCATCCCGTTCGCCTCCGCAAGTGCCGCGAGGCGTTCGGGGAAGTACTTTTTCACCTCCTCATGCGTGTAGCCGAGGAGCGTCGCCGCATCCGCCGTGAGCGTGAGGTCGACGAGGTTGTTGAGATCCGAAAAGATCGACACCTTCGAGAACTTGGAGACACCCGTGATGAACGCGAAACGCTGCAGCCCCTCGCATGTCTTGACCACCGAATAGAACGACTTGAGCGCGGCGCGGAACGCCTCAACCCCCGGCTCACCGAGATGCCCCAGCAGCGGTTTGTCGTATTCGTCGATCAGAATCACGATCTGCCCCATCGGAGACTTCTTCGCAAGGGCCTCTGCCAGAAGGCGGAACTGGTCGGACACTTCGGGCGCATCCGGCATCGTGACACCGTTGCGGTCGGCCTCGATCGTCAACAGGGTGTGGAGAATCGACTCGAACCTTTCCACCGTGTCGGCGTGAGTCGAGCCCATGTCGAGATGAATGACGGGGTAGGTCTTCGACCAGTCCCACTGCGGCTCGATGGCAAGCCCCTTGAAGAGCTCGCGCTTCCCTTGGAAAAGGGCTTTCAGCGTCGAGATGAGGAGCGACTTTCCGAACCGACGCGGACGCGCCAGGAAGAACTGCCGTCCCTGCGTATCGTTCACCAAGGGCAGGATGCGGCCCGTCTTGTCGACGTACGTGTAGCCACTTTTGCGCAACTCAGCGAACGTGTAGATGTCTGTCGCAATCTTCTCCATGTCCCCACATTATAACAAAAACAAAGCCCTTGGGGACAGACCCCAAGGGCGAGACCGAAGACGCTTACAGTTCCTCTCGAACCTGGACGCGGCCATCGTCGCCGAGCTGCAGATAGCCCACGCGCCGAGGGCCGACAGTCAAGCGTCCCGCGCCGCGCCTGACCTCCACAGGCTTCTTGCCACCGTTCCAGAACACCCAGCCCGTCGCGCCCGCGCCCGGCACCTTGAACGTCTCCAGCGTGTCCGGATCCTTCGCCCGCCGCATGAAGGACGCGCCATGCGCCTTCAGCAGACGCCCGATTTCTGCCCGCCGCGCCGCCGCGTCCGCCGGCAGCTGTTCAGAACGGATGACGAGCTTGACCGTCGGCGGAATCGCCGCCGTCTGGGAGGACGTCAACTTGCTCCAGTTCGCACCCCACCACATCAGGTCTTCGTCCACCCGATACGCCTCGTTGAGGGCTCGCGCACGCTCGGGCGTCGCCCGCTGGCGAACGTCCTCGTCCAGCACGACCACCACATCCGGCGGATTGTCCACGAGCGTCAGCTTCCCGAACGTCCGCGCCATCTTCCCGAAGAGGTACGCCGTCGGACGCGGCACGTTCGTCGCGTGGACAAGCCCGCACGGGAACAGCCCTTCCATCGGATCGCGCCAATGCCACGACAACAGCGCCGTCGCGCCCGTGCCGAATGCGTGGGACACGAGATAGCGGAAACGCTCGTCGTAGCTCGCGTCGTCGTCGCCCATGCCCCACGGATCGCTGGACTTGAACGTCGGATGGTTCTTCGCGCCGCATTCGCCGATGATGACGGGCTTGCCAAGCACGCGCAGATCGACGTCCTTCATCTGCTCCACGACTTTCGTGGGATTGCCGTAGTAGTGACGATCCGTGAAGTCAAGGTCGAGCGACGCCACCTGCGGGTCTTTCGTCGATGCGCCGCCGGCCCAGCCCTGGCTCCAGCCGACGGACACCGGCACCTCCGCGCGCACGCGCTTCACCGCGTCGTAGTTCGCCTTCGCCCAGTGGCGCTGCGCGTCCGTGGCCGACCGAGACGACGGCTCCTTCAGCTCCGGCTCGTTGCAGATGTCGATCACAAACCCCGGCGCGGCACGATAGCGCGCGGCGATTTCGCCAATCACGCGATTCTGGTCGACAAGCCTCTTCTCGTCCCGCGTGTTCCAGAGGTTGGGCGTGTGGTAGAGGACGAGCCCGAACTTTTGCGCCAGCTGAACGACGGCGTCGGAATCGCGCTTCTCCTTCTCGTTGCGGAACGGCAGGAAGCAGCGCGTCCAGCGCATCCCGAACGCCCGCATCTGACGGAAGTCCCGATAGAAGCGTTCGGGCGAACTTGCCGTCACGCTCCCGTGCTGCCCCCAGAACGTCTGGCTGCCCAGGAAGAAGCGCGATTCGCCGTCAACCGTCAGGCGCAAGCCCTCCTTCTTCACCTTCGGGCCGCGCGCGAGAACGGCCTCGTTCCAGACAACGACCGCGCCGCGTTCGCGGTCGAGGATCTGCGTCGGACGACCGGCGGCGGTCGTCTGCAGTTCCGCCGTCAGGCGCAGGAAGTCCGGCGCGTCCGGCGGAACGGCCCATTCGCCGACGACGCGCGTCGTCTGCTCGGCGGGCGCGACGACCTCCTGCGGCACGACGGCCACCGTGCGCCCGCGTTCATCGGCGAGCGTGAAGACGACCCGACACGCGGCGGACTCGGACGCGAAGTTCGCCACGTCCGTCACGAGCTTCATCGTCTCGCCCACGCGGTAGCAGGCGTATTCGGCGGACGTGTTGCCAAGGAAGCGGCGAGAGACAAGCGACTTCACGAGCGCGACCGTCCACGCGCGCACGGAGGCATCCGACGGATCGAAGAGATCCGCGTTGTCCACGCCGAAGATCGCCCAGGAAGAGCCCGCGAACGTCCCCGTGTAGTGGTGGACGATCGCGCCCGCGTATCCGCGCGAATGCCCGGCGGCGTCCGCGCAAGCAAGAACCGGCCGCCAGCAGCAGCGGTTCGGCCCGAAGCCATGCCCGTTCACCCCCAGCTGCGCAATCGCCGACAGCCCCGTGAACGTTCCACGAACCGACTTGCGCGGCGGAAGGATCCCGGCCATCGCCACGTCGGACTGCATCTTCGCCACGCGCCGCAAATCGAACGACGGATCGAACACGCCGATCTGATGGGCTTCGGGATGAATCGCGTCGCGGATCTGCGCCGTGCGCGTATTGATCTGCGGAAGGGTGACGAACCGCTCCGCGCCATGGGGATCCACGCCCTTCTTCACGGCGCAGAGCGACACGGCATGCGGCTGTCCGGCGGCCGCCACGTCAATCGCCACGCCCAGGCTCACGCGGACGACCTCGTCAAATCGCACGAAATCGCCCGGCTTCCCGCGCCCGACGCTGGGATTGTCAGACCAGTACGCGAACTGCATCGGCGACAGGCGGAACTCCTTCCAGTCCTTCGTCAAGTCGAGTTTGCTGCGCCAGCGCGAGCCGTCGCGTTCGCCGACCTCAAACCAGGCGCGTGTCGTCATGGCGTCGCCTCTGGCGAGAAAGCTCACCACGCCACAGCCTTTGAACGCCCCGTCGAGACGGACGTCCGCCGTGCTCCACATGGACAGCGAGGGCGTGGACAGGCAAATGCCCTTTTCGCCCTTCGGGCCAACGGCAGTCGAGACGATGGCCTTGCCGGCGGGGTCAGCCCCGGACGACCACGCCTTCGCCGGCGGCAACGCCAGCGCATCCGTGCCGGCGGGGATGTCGCCCGCGAACGCCTCCGGACTGCGCCACGCGCCATTCACCTTCAGCACGGGCTTGTCAAACGCATAGCCGCCGCACGTCAGCAACGCCCCGCCATCCTGCAGGAAATCGACCAGCGTCTCCGCCGCGTCCTTCGGGAACGCCGAACCCGTCGGCACGACCAAGAGGTCGAACACCTTGCGAGAGAGAATGCCCATGTTCGCGACGTCGTCGCCGGAAACCCGCACGACGCGGAAGTCATCGGACAAGAGCCGCTCGAACGCGGCGGGGTCCGTCACGTAGCCGAATTCGCCCCGGCCCGGCGTCAGCCCCAGGTCAAGCACGGCCACACGGGGCGCGCCAGGCTCTTCAAGTCCGCGCGCCGTCCGCCACGCGGCGGCCTCGCGCATCTGCCGCGCGCGGCGTTCCGCGCGGGCGACGTCTGCGGGGGACGGCGCGTAGTCCGTCGCCACGCGCCCCTCCTCAAGCTGCGGCTCGGAGAACCACGCCGTGCCGCCGCCATAGAGACAGAAGATAAACCGCGCGTCACGCGTCTCGACCGGCAGTTCGGGAATCGTGTGGACGATTCGCGTCCACTCGCGGTTGCCCGCCACCTTCTGAGCCGAATCGTTCGACGCGAGACGGTGTCCTCCCGCAAAGCAGTGGAGGGAGAGATACGCCATCGCCCCCTTGTCCATGTCCGCCGTCTTCACCCATGTGCTGACCGTGTACGCCGTCTTGGGCTTGAGTCCGGCAACTCGGCGCGACACCATGTTCCACGCGCGTTCGCCCCCCTTGGGCACCGTCACCTTGAGGGACGTCGCGCCCGGCACACGTCCGACAGGATCCACCGTGTACGTCGCGCCGCTCTGAATCGACGGCATCCAGCCCGACGGCGGGCTCTTCGCGCCGCGCACGGCGAACGCCGTGTCCGACAGCAGGTTCGCCGCGGTCAGCCCGCCCGTCAACACGACGACCAGGCTGACCGCCAAACACATTTTCATCCACAGAGGCCTCTTCATCTCATTCATCCTTCCCTTGTTTGCTCTCGTTTGACATCTGTCCGCATTATAGCAGGTTCGGCGACGAAACGACAAACGGACACCGCGTCGTCAGCGGAAAATGAGCACCGCGCCGTTCGGGTTCTTGACCTCCAGCCGAAGGTAGTCAAACGTCGTCCAGCAAGCAGTCCACGGTTGGGGCGGAACGGCAAGTTCCATCGTGACTTCGTTCCAGCCGGCGTTCAGCGCGCCCTCCGGAATCGTGAACGACCAGCCTTCGCCTTTCCCGAAGCATTCGCCCGTCACGTATTCACGACCGTTCACCGCCACGTTCAACGGCCACTTCTTGTACGGATAGCCGAAACCGCCGTTCTCGACACTATTCGTAAGCGTCACCAAGCTCGACGAGTTGGCGTCCACACCTTCGCACCGGCACGAATATTTGAATCGATGGCGCGTCGCCAGCGCGGCCGGCAACAAGAAGCGAATCGTCGTCTTCCGCACCGACGTGACGAGTCCACGCTGCATGCCGCGGAAGTTCCAGTCGCCCGCGTAGAACGTCGTCGGCACAAGATTCTCCGCCGTCATATCGTAACAGCTGTAGTTCGCCTCACCGACCTGCCACGATCCAGCCATCTCCACGACGTCAAAGTTGAACGCCGCCGCCGTACTCGCGGCCAGCCGCTCGATCCGAATCGCGTTGTTCGTCGCGTTAAGCCAGCCGGGCTTCACGTAGAACCACTTCTCCTCTCCGACGGACAAGACCAGCGTCTCCGCCTCGCGCCCGTTGATGCACACGCCCAGCACCGTCGTTCCCGCCGCACCCGACGCGGCCTTGATGCGCATCATGTGTCCGAGCGTGGCGGCGGCTTTCGAGCGCGGCGTGAACGCGAGCTCGGCCACGGGATGGTCGGCGGACAGCGACTGCGGCATTTCGCGGAACGGCGCACGATCGACGTCATAGGGCTTCACAATTTCGTCCGCGCGCCCGAACTCGCCGTTCGCGCCGTCCTCGTATCCGATCTTGAAAAGCGAGGACGTCTGAAGCGCGGCCTCGACAAGCTCGTTCGTCGTGAGCGCGCGATCCCACATCACGAGACGCTGGATGTCACCTGCGAAACTCTTCTTCGCGTTGCCACCGATCATTCCAATCTCCTCGCCGCCGATGCGAAGGAACGCCCTGGCCTTCGCCTCGTTCGCGAACGCGCCGCTGCCGGCCGCCAGGGTCTTGCGCTCGAAGACCACGCCCTTCGTCACATACTCCCTGGATTCTGCCGGGGTGCCTTCCGGCGCATCGGGGTCGCGAATCATGAAGAACGCTTCGGCCCCGCCGTCCCCCGTGTCTCGCAGGGAAATGCCGATGTCGTACCACACGTTCGTCTTGACGCTCGTGTTCATGCTGAATTGCTTCTTGCCAAACATGACGAGGGGGTAGCCTCGCCCCTTTACATTTTTGTCCGCCGCGAATCCGAAGTTCGACCCGGCGGCCTTCTCGGCGACCTCGTTCCACGCCTCACCGTTGTCAACCACCCAACTCAGGTCGTTGGCGTTGACCCAAGCGTCGAACGCATCCACGCGTAGGCGGACGAGCACGGTCACGCTGCCCGTAATCGCGCCCGTCGCATACTCGATGCCGCTGCCGCAGACGTTCGTCACGCACGTGCCGTCCGCTTTCGAGATGATGTTCGTGCCGACGGAGAAGTGGAGGTACGTTCCTTCGGACGTAATGCCGCGCGTCGGCTGGACGACCGTACCCGTCCGCCACTGCGGGCCGACGCTGTCGATCATGTTCGTCCGGATGCTCTCAGGTAACCAGGAGCCTGCATACCCCGCGAGATTCGTCGAGCCCCAGAGCCGGGCGTCGCGGACTTCCTCGATCTGCAGATCCCCGTCGCCATTGACGTCACAGTCAAAGTCCCAGAGATACTTCGCCTCGTCCAGCACGTCGCCGTGGGCGACGGACAGGCTTCCGACAGAGAGAGCCGCGACCGCGACTCCGAGCACGCATGTCTTCATCTTTGCAATCCTTTTAGGAGTGAGTGACAGAAAACAAAATGCAACCTTTACGCGAATAATTATATTCATTTTTTTTTCCTGTCAACTAGGCGCGCATGTCAACCAGGCACCGCAAATGGTAATATCTAATGGGTCAGCAAAAAAGGGAGGAAGACCATGGGGAACGACGAAGAGGAAAGCCAAGCCACGCCACCCACATGTGGGTGGCCGTCGCGGCGGGACGAAAATGCCCACGGCATCGGGGAAATCGTGTATCATGAAGCTGTCAAGACAAGCATGCACACGGAAGTTCGATGCCATGAGCAGGAGAAAGCATACCATAAGGCGCGACGCGGGGCGACACCTCACGGACCGGCAGCGCGAGATCCTCGGCAGGGCCTGGAACCAGTACGTCAACAGGCTGGCGACGGGCCTACGCCTCGTACGAGAAGGGGGCCGTCGAGAACTGCAACCGCCTCGTGCGCAGGTGGCATCCGAAGGGAACGGACTTCAGCCGCCTCACGAGACGGCAGGTACGGGACCTGGAAGACACCATGAACTCAATCCACAGGGAATCGCTCAACGGAGAGACCGCATATGCCTGCGATTCACGTCTGGCCCAGACGAATGAAGGAGTTTTTGCTGACCCACCCCCTTTACAAGTCACCCAAACGCACTCCGCGACCAGAGATCATCGCGCCACTCGGTACGTCGCGGCAAAGCGATGAACCGCGAAGACTACGCGACCGCCCTGTTCGCCGCCCGCCGTCTCGCCGGCAAGGAGGTCTCGCCGGAGGACGCCGACAAGGTGCTGAAGCACCTCGGCGTCACCCGTCTGACCGCAGCCGACGCCCTCGCCATGGCCGACCGGCTCGCGGAGAAGAACCGCGCCGCACTCGTCGGCTACGTGGAGCGCGGCGAACCCGAAATGGTACACGTCCTTGCCGCCGCCGGAATGAGGGACCGCTTCACCTCCGCCATAGACAAGGCCATCACCGGCGGCGCTTCTGCCGCCGACCCCAGCATCGGCGCGAAGGTCGCCCGGCTCATCCAGGCGAAGGACAATCGTGGGGACAGTCCCCAGGGGTTTCCAACGAAAAAAAGAATTCCGCAATAAATTCTCATTTCGTGACAAACAACCCAAACTCAGCGCAAGAATCCTGCCAAATCCGTGTTAATCCGTGAAATCCGTGGTTTCAAGACTCCCATGGAGAATGTCTCTCGGCTGTTGTCCACGAATCAACACGAATCACTCGAATCTTCTGAAAGCCGACGATATTCGTGCGAATTCGTGAAGATTAGTGGACTGTCCACTGGGGCCTGTCCCCAGAGATGCCCAGGGATAGCTGGGGTCTGTCCCCAGGGACAACCGCTTTTTAACCACGGATTTCACGGATTAACACAAATTCGTGAGAATCATTTGAGATAAATCCATTAATTCGTGACGATTCGTGAAATTCGTGGATAGAGATAGAGAATCGTGGGGACAGACCCCATCAAATCTTAATCCGTGGTTTCAAAAAACATGGGGCCTGTCCCCCAAACTCCATTATTCGGACGGCGGGATTATGCTATAATATGCGCACTTTTCGGAGAGGTGGCGGAGTGGTCGATCGCGGCGGTCTTGAAAACCGTTGACCTGCAAGGGTCCGGGGGTTCGAATCCCTCCCTCTCCGCCAAATGACGCGAATTTCAGTCGCGGAGACGGAACGCCTCGATGGCTAACGCCTTTTTCGTCACGGGGTCAAAGTCGATAATCGCGCCCTCCAGCGTCGAAGGGCCCGTTGCGACCTCGAAGCGCGCCGGAATGCCCGTCGTGAACTTTTTCGTGACAGGCTTCAGATCTCGCCCAATCGACGAGACGTAAGGACCCGTCATGCCAAGGTCGGTGATGTAGGCCGTCCCCTTCGGCAACAGCCGCGCGTCCGACGTCTGGACGTGCGTGTGCGTGCCGACGAACGCCGTGACGCGTCCGTCGAGATAATGCCCGAGCGTCATCTTCTCGCTCGTCGCCTCGGCATGGAAATCGACGAAGACGGGCACGTCCTTCGGCATCTCGGCGAGCGCGCGGTCGGCCGCATGGAACGGACAGTCCACCGGATTCATGAACACGCGCCCATGCAGATTGAGGAGCGCGAAACGGAACGTCGGACACGTGACGAGACACCAGCCCTTGCCAGGGCATTCGGACGGAAAGTTCGCGGGACGAACCAAATTCGCAAGCGCGCCAATCTGTCCCGCGAACTCCTTCTGCCCCCACGTGTGGTCGCCGAGCGTAATCGCATCGACCCCCGCCTTGAAGATTTCCTCCGCGAGAGCCGCCGTAATGCCCGAACCCGCCGCGCAGTTCTCGGCGTTCACGACGACCGCGTCCAGACCCCGTTCGGCGCGAATCGCCTTCAGATGCTGCTGAAGCATGCGCCGGCCCGGACCGCCCACGACATCCCCGATCATCAGAATTCTCATCGCGTCGCCTCCGCGCCGCGCACACGCGGACATTCCTCGCCAAAACTAGTCGTCATGGCGCGTATTATAGCACAACTGCCGCGCGCCGACGTGCGCGCGCGGACATAAGGACGGCCCTATTCCTTGATCGTGTCGATCCACGCGGCGATCTTGGCATCCGTCTGGGAAGGCTCGTTCGTGTCGTCGAGACTGGTCTTTGACTAGCTCGCCATTTTCAGGGAGAGTCTCCGAATGAAGTCGTCAATGCCGTCGGCGGACTGGAGGGCCGCTTTCGCCGCCTCCTCGGCCGTCGCATAACGGCGCATCCGCGCCAGCGATTCGCGCGCATTGCCGTAGATGCGCCAGGCCCTGCCATGGCTCGGCGTCGTGGCGATCCGATGCATGAACCCCGCGACGTCCTTAAGCGGATAGCCGATGAAGATTCCGACCTCATGCGACATCGCGCAGCCCGAGAAGCGACGAACCAGTTCGGCCAAGAGTTCCGCCGTCGTCCCGTCCGACGGATAGCCGAGATGGGCGAGCCATCGGCGATTGTGCGGCTCGGCGAGCGTCGCATCCAGGGCGGCGGGATTGTAGAAGAGGACGAGAGAGCTCTCGGCCTCGACCTTCAGCTCCACATAGTCGAGGCCGAGAATGTCGTAGATGTCGCTCCTGTACAAGCAGACGCGCAAGCCTTCTGAATTGACGTCTGCATAGCAATGTCGCACGCGCAGCAGTTCGCCGGGCTTGATGCCCTGTCGCACAGCCGCCGTCTTGACCAACAGGAAGCCCAAGAGCTTCTTGCGATGGCGTTCATCTATGACTGGAGTCCCCATTCGACATTGTCTCCCTCGAAAAAAGTTAGCGCAGTATAACATATGCCGCCGCGCACATCAATAGCCTCGGCTAACTTTCCTCGGGGCATTCGCCCGCCCGCGCAGGGAACAGATTGTCACCGTGCAAGGGCGCTTTTTCACGCCCTGCGACAGGATGACCCGATGGTGCGCCCCGGACAGCGCTCCCGAACGATGGCACGCTCTTTGCAATTCCAAGGGCGTTGGCAAACGAAAGGAAACAAAACATGAATACACTGATGAACATGGATCCGTGGGGCTTCCTGGACGATCTTCTCGACACGGGAAGCCGGACGTTCAGGAACATGCGGGCACGCGCCGCCGGACGGTTTCCGCCCGTGAACGTGTTTCTGGACGATGATGCCATCCTGATCGACGTGGAGCTGCCGGGGCGTTCTGCAAAGGACGTTGACCTGACGCTCGAGCCGCAGGCCGTCATCATCTCCGACAAGCCGGAAGACGGAAAGGCGCACGCCTGGAGCCGCCGACTGGAACTGCCGTTCCGCGTCAGCACGGAAAAGGCGAACGCCAAGTTCACCAACGGCATCCTGCGCATTGAACTGCCGAAGGCCGAGGCGACGGGCGTCCACAAGATCGCCATTCAATAACCACACGCACCGAAAAGGGAGGCAATGAACATGAACGAAGAGAAATTTGTCGTTCCGACGGCGACCCTGACCGAGAAGCCGGAGGAGTACGAACTGAAGGTCGAGGTTCCCGGCGTCGGCAAGGAGGATGCTGACCTCCACATGGACGGGAAGACCCTCACGCTGAAGACGCACGCGAAATACCAGAACCCGGCCGGCTTCCGCGAAGTCGCCAAGGAATTCGAGCGCACGAACTACGCCATCAGCGCCGACCTGCCGGAAATGGCCGACCCGAAGACGCTCACGGCCAAACTCGAAAACGGCGTCCTCACGGTCATCGTCAAGAAGCGGGCCGAGTCCAAACCGACGCAAATTCCAATCCAGTAACAAACCAAACCTAAAAAATGCGACGAGCGGCGTTGACAGTACGCCGCTCGTTTTGATATACTTCACTTTTGTTCGGGCGATTAGCTCAGTTGGTTAGAGCATTACCTTCACACGGTAGGGGTCACTGGTCCGAGTCCAGTATCGCCCCCCCTATCCCCCCCCCCCCCCTCACCCCCTGTTTCTTTGCGCGCATCTGCTTTCGTTGTTCACTTGATGCGCCGCACTGTCCATCAAAAGACACAAGGCCTTCGGTGCGCACATTGACAAGACGAAAATAAAAGTCTATCATATGTCCACATCATGACCATAACAGTTAATACGGCCACGCTGAAACAGCAGCTCAGCCATTATCTTGGTCTGGCCCACCAGGGGAAAGATGTGCTGATCACGAGTCACAAGCGCATTGTCGCGCGACTCTTGGGGGAGGATGGCGACAGCCGCCTTCCGCTCCGCGAACCGACCTTGCCGGCGTCCGCCGTGGCGGACATCGGCGGCTTCGGATTCGGGGAGGATCCGCTGGACGAGATGAAAAAGGAAAGGAGCGCGCGATGATCGTCTATCTCGACTCGTCTTTTGTGATTCGCCGTTTGCTCGGCGTCGGCCCGTCGGCCGCGTTCTGGGGCAAGTGGGAAAAGGCCTACGCCTCGACGCTGATGCGCACCGAGTGCTGCCGCGCCGCCAACCATCTGCGGCTGAACGGCAAGCTCGACGACGCCGGGCGCGCGCGTCTCGGCGGTTGGATCGAAACGGTCTGCGGCGCGGTCACGCAAGTCCCCGTGACAGACACGGTGCTGAAGCGCGCGGCCGAGGCCTATCCGGTCGAAGTCGGCACGCTGCAGGCGATTCACCTCGCGACGATGCAGGAACTCGAAGCCGTCCACGGCGTGAAATGCGTCCTGGCGAGCGACGACGAGGGCCTGGTCCGCGCGGCGAAGGCGCTCGGCATCGCCGATGCGCTGGAGGCGGCGGACGAGCCGCCGCCGGCCGAAGCGGCTTCATGACGCTGCTGGCCCAGATGGCCGTTCAGGGGGCGGTTGGATTCGCCATCGGCGCCGGGACGAACGACCTGGCGATCCGATGGGTGTTCAACGCCCTCTTCACGAAAAAGAAAAAGCTCATCGCCGAGAACACGAAGGCGGTCATCTGCACGGAGCTGATGTCCTCCGAGAAGATCGTGGCGAAGCTGTCGTCGCCAGACGTGAAAGCCGCGCTGGAGCGGGACGTCCGCCGGCAGCTGGACGACCTCGGAGACACGGCGAAGTCCTTTTTGGGCTGCGTCGGAAAGGGCGTCGGGTCGGCGTTGCCCGACCTGCTGAAAGAGGAAGTCCGCGCCTTTGCCAAGGTCGCGGATCTCTTTGACGACGACCTGCGGGCGACGGTGGCGCGCATCTGCGCGAACCAAATGCAGTCCTATCTGTCCGAGCACCTGCCCCAGCTCATCGAGGAGACGGACATCTGGAACATCGTCTACGAGACGATCATGAGCTACGACGAGCAGAAGCTCGTGCGCCTGACGCGCCAGGTGGCGAACCGCGAACTGCGCGGCGTCACGCTTTGGGGCGGCGTAATCGGCGCCGTCGTCGGTGTCGCGATGAGCCTTGTCATGTGGCTCTTCTCCTAATATGGTATAATACGCGGACTTTTACCGCCTTTGTGCGGGTCCGGAGAAGCCCTGCAACGGTGCAGGGTGCCGAAGGTGTAACTCCCCGAAAGGGTCGGGGACGATCTCTCAGGCAAAAGGACGGAAAGGAAACGAAACATGATGCAGGCAGCCACGTGGCTGGATTCGTTCACGGATTACGTGAACTTGGTTGACGACAAGGTCTGGGGCACGTCGTTCGAAATCGCCGGATTTCCAGTTCCCCTCCTGATTATCCTGATTCTCTTCGGGGGAATCTGGCTGACGATTCGCCTCGGCGGCATGCAATTCGTCCAATTGCCGCGCGCGCTCAAGTACATGTTCAAGAACGAGAAGGTCGAGCACGGCGCAAAGGGCGAGGTCTCGAGCTTCGGCGCGCTGTGCACCGCGCTCTCCGCGACGATCGGCACGGGCAACATCGTCGGCGTCGCGACGGCCTACGTCGCGGGCGGACCCGGCGCGATCTTCTGGATGTGGCTCGCCGCGCTCTTCGGCATGGCGACGAAGTATTCCGAGGGCCTTCTCGCCGTCAAGTACCGCGAGCATGACGAGGCGACGGGCCACACGCTCGGCGGGCCGTTCTACTACATCGAGCGCGGCATGGGCCCGAAGTGGAAATGGCTGGCGTGCCTCTTCGCGTTCTTCGGCGTCCTCGTCGGACTCTTCGGCATCGGCACGTTCACGCAGGTGAACTCGATCTGCGGCTCGTTCAACACGTTCTTCAAGAGCTACATCGACACGGCGAACGTCCACAACTTCACGATTCTCGGCAACTCCTACTCGTGCGCGACGATCTTCGGCTCGATCCTGCTCGCGTTCATGGTCGGCCTGGTCGTCATCGGCGGGCTCAAGCGCATCGCGAAGGTCAGCGAGAAGGTGATTCCGCTCATGGTCATCCTCTACGTCGTGTTCTCGCTCATGCTCGTCTTCTGCAATCTCGGCAGGATTCCGTCGGCGATCAGCACGATCGTCACGTCCGCGTTCGGCCTTCAGGCGGCGGCGGGCGGCGCGCTCGGCGCAATCATCGCGGCCATGCAGAAAGGCATCGCGCGCGGCATCTTCTCGAACGAGGCGGGCCTCGGCTCCGCCCCGATTGCGGCGGCCGCCGCGCAGACGAAGGAACCCGTCCGACAGGGCCTCGTGTCCATGACGGGCACGTTCCTCGACACGATCGTCGTCTGCTCGATGACGGGCCTCGCCCTCACGATGACGAACCAGCCGATTTCGGCCGAGTCGTTCAAGGGCGTTTCCGAACTCTACAGCGCGAGCGCCGCGACCGGCGCGGAGGCCACGATGAAGGCGTTCGCCGTCGGCATCCCCTTCCTGCCGCCGATCGTGACGGACGCGCTCCTCATGATCTCGCTCGTCCTCTTCGGCTTCACGACGATTCTCGGATGGGACTACTACTCCGAGCGCTGCCTTGAGTACCTGACGAACGGGAACATGAAGCCCGTCCTCGTCTACCGCTGGCTCTACATCGCGGCCGTCTTCATCGGCCCGTACATGACGATCTCGGCCGTCTGGGGCATTGCGGACATCGTCAACGGACTCATGGCCGTGCCGAACATGATTGCCCTTCTCGCGTTGTCGGGCGTCGTCGCGGCGGAGACGAAGAGCTACTTCAAGCGGCTCAAGTCCGGCGAAATCCACGAGTAGCCGAACGGTTCAATGGTCTCCCGCGCGAACGCAAGGCGAACGGTCATCCTCGCGGCGGGGGACTTCCCCGCGCGGGGTTCGGAACCTGAACGTCTGCTCAAGGCGGCGACGCATGTCATCGCCTGCGATTCGGCGGCGGCGGCCTATCGCCGCCGCTTTCGTCGTTGGCCCGACGTCATCATCGGCGACCTCGACAGCTTCGATTCCGGCGACGACACGGATGCGAAACGGCGGTGCGTACACGTCGCCGACCAGGAGACGAACGACCTGGAGAAGGCTCTCGCCCTCTGCCGCGCGGAAAATCCATCGGACTGGAAGGACACGACCCTCATCGTCGGCGCGACGGGGAAGCGCGAAGACCACACGATCGGCAACGTCTACCGCGCGCTGGCAGCAGAAATCCCGATCGTCAGCGAGCACGGCACGTTCTGGCCCGTACGCGGCAGGCTGACGGTTCGGACTCGAAAGGACGCGGGCCTCTCCGTCTTCGCGCCCGCCCCCGAAACACGCATGACCTCGCGCGGCCTGCGCTGGAAACTGGACGGCGTCCGCTTCACGAATCCGTACGTGGCGACGCTGAACCGCGCCGCATCCGAAAACGTGACCGTGACGAGTTCGCATCCCGCGTTCGTCTATGTCGCGCGCGACCCTGCCGCCGTGCAGGCGGTCGTCTCGCTCGGCTCGAACGTCGGCCGCCGCGCCGCGTTTCTCACGCGCGCCCTCGCGGCACTCGCGAAGCTGCCGGAGACCCGGCTCGTGGACGTCAGCACCGTGCGCGAGACGAAGCCAGTGGACGTGCCGCCGGCGTTTGCGGCGCAAACCTTCCTCAATCAAGCCGCCCTTTTCGAGACGACGCTCGCGCCGCTTACCTTCTCGCGCGCGATGCATGCCATTGAAGACCGCCTGGGGCGCGTCCGAACCGTTCGGAACGGGCCGCGCACAATCGACCTCGATCTCATCCTGTTCGGCGACGTGCGAATGGAAACGCCCGAACTGACGTTGCCGCACCCGCGCGCGCACCTGCGCGCCTTCGTCCGCGAACCGCTCGCGGAACTGGGTATCGGCCTACGGACGCTGAAACCGTCCCCGCAAAACAAAGGGAGGAAGAAACGAGCATGAACAACACCCGAATCTGTGGCGGAGTCCTTTTCGGCGCGTTGGCCCTTGTTGCCAGCCTGATCCTCGGCGCAGCCGCCGTGTGGATGGGCGGGCTGAACCAGGACGAGGGCTGGTATCTCTATGCGGCGAACCTTGTTTCGGACGGTCTTGTGCCGTATCGCGATTTCGCCTACACGCAAGGCCCTGTCCTGCCGTTCTTCTATGCGCCGTTTGCGGCAATCTGGCAAACGTTCGGACTTCTTGGCGCGCGTCTCTTCACGCTGAGCCTTGGGCTGTGTGGCATCCTTTTGGCCATGGCTCTTGCCCGACGGCTCGTGCCAGACGAACGGCGAAACACGGCCGCCCTTGTCGTCTTCTTCCTGCTGGCGACCAACCTCTACCATCTCTATTATGTGGCGATCCCCAAGACCTACGCCCTCGCCGGCCTTTTCGTCCTCGCCGGCTTCTACCTCTTGACGTTCGCGAAACGCCATGCGGTTGCCGCACTCGGCGCAGGCCTCTGCCTCGCGTTGGCGGCCGGGACACGCCTGTCTCTGGGCGCAATCCTGCCCGTCGTCGGGATCGGGCTGCTCGGTGCGCGGCACGGAAAGGCCTTGCTGGCGTTCAGCCTCGGCGGATTGGGCGGACTGGCACTCGTCTACGGGCCGTTCCTGCTCGATTCGGCGACACGCGCGGGGCTCGTCGCGGCGCAGACCTATCATGCCGCGCGCGGCGGATTCGACCTCACCTGGACGGTGGGGAGTGTGAGCCGCCTTGTGCGCTGGTATCTGCCCGTCTTCCTCATCCTCGGCCTTGGCGGATTCAAGCACGCCCGCCTGTTGCTGGCCGCCTTTCTGTCCGTTTTCGTCGTGCAGATGCTCGCGCCCTTCCCGTATGAGGACTATCAAGTTCCGATCATGGGGCTTCTCGCGGTCTTCGCCACCGTCAACTTCGTCAGTCGTGCGGATCTCGTCCTTCCGCGCGCACGTTTGCTCGTGCTGGGACTGTGCTTTGCAACGGCCTTTGGCTCTCCCCTGCTGGAAAGTTGGGCGACGAACGGGCAGGATCGCTTCTGGTCGCGCAAGAAGCCGAAGACGGAACTGGCACAGTTGCGAGATGTCGCGCAGACAATCGAGACGCTGGATCCTGGCGGAACGACACTCTTCACGCAAGACCTCTATCTCGCAATTGAGACGAATCGTCGTGTGCCCAAGGGCTTGGAGATGGGTCCGTTCGCGATTCTCTCGGATGCCGACTGGCGCAAGCTTCTCGCGACGGCGGACTGTCCCGTCGCCGCGCTTTCGGGCTACACGTTCGCAATCGAGCCGCCCGTCTGCAACGAGC
This sequence comes from uncultured Lentisphaeraceae bacterium, assembly GCA_964636295.1. GTDB lineage: Bacteria > Verrucomicrobiota > Kiritimatiellia > RFP12 > UBA1067 > UBA1067. The sequence continues at coordinate 17,617 of CAZWQY010000034.1, forward strand.
GGCCTGTCGAACAGCAGCTCGCCTACTGGAATCTCCTCAAGACCAACTACCGCCTTGTCCTTCGGGAAGAGGCGTTTGGGCAAAACGCCACGCCCCTTCTCATCTTGACGCGGACGTCAAGCGAATAGTCGGCAAACGACTGAACACGAATCCACGGGAAACCGCCGTCTGCCGCGTGCGTCGGCATCGCCTCAAATCGGCATCCCCTCAAATCGGCAAAAGACTGTCTGGTTAAAAAGCAAAACCGCATCGACGAAGTCGATGCGGTACGCGAATCTAGATGTTGAGAACTGGCAATTGGTGGAGGTAGTCGGATTCGAACCGGCGACATGCTGCTTGCAAAGCAGCCACTCTACCAACTGAGTTATACCCCCGATGCGGTGCATCTGGTGGGCCTGACAAGAATCGAACTTGTGACCTCGTCCTTATCAGGGACGCGCTCTAACCAACTGAGCTACAAGCCCATGATATCTCTGGAAGAGACACGGAACAGGAACGTCTGCGCGTTGCGGATGTAGTTTCCGCCTGCGCGGCCTTGCGGCGCG
>CAZWQY010000035.1:0-16210 GCA_964636295.1 uncultured Lentisphaeraceae bacterium
TGACGCTCCACCGGATCGCGGTCGTCTTCCACGGCGGCGACGTCGCCCTCTGCGAGGAAATCTGACGTCCATTCGGACTAATTCCGTTCGACCCATGTTTGCATCCACCCCTTGGGGTCTGTCCCCAAGGGGTGAAATGTTTTAATAAAGTTTCGATTGAGTTGAAATAACTGCAATTACCCCCCCCCCCCCCCCTGATTTTTTGCGATTTCCCCTTGCGGAACGGTGCGGGGAATGCTATACTTCTTATCGTGTCGAAAGGCGTTTTAGTCGTGCCACGACACGCAAACAACACAGTACGAAAACAGCCACAAAGGAGGTTTGGTCATGTTCCTAGGTACGAATCTGCGGCATCCGTCTCGCTTGGCGTTCGGATCTTTGGTCGCAACCCTGCTTGCCGCGACGGCTTTTGCCGACATGACCGCTTCGGCGGCGAGCGGCACGTACGACCGTTCGCTCGCCGAGTTCCCGCGTCGGGCGGGCGAAACGGACGACACGGCGCGTGTCCAGCGGGCGATTGACGCGACGACGGGCGGCGTTCTCTGGTTTCCGCGCGGCGACTATCTCGTCTCGTCGACGCTCGTCGTCTCCAACCGCTGCTCGCTCCTGATGCACAAGAGCGCAACGCTGCGGGCGATGCGGGAGATGCCGTATGTCCTGCGTGTCTGCAACCGGGGCGTGTGGGACTACCTCGACTTTCTCTGCTTCATCCGAGGCGGCGCGGTTGACGGCAACGGGCTGGCCTCGTGCATTGCGCTCGAAAACTACTGGCGGCATTCGCTTGACGACATCAAGATTCTGAACGGCAAGAAGTATGGCCTTCACGTGAAGGGCGGCGGCGCGGAAATCGTGGCCAAAGGGCTGTACTTCCTCGTGCGCAAGCATGGACTGGCCGGAAACGTCGGCATGTATCTCGAAGGCGGCGACAGCCACTATACGGACATCCACATTCTCGACTACACGACGGGCGTCATTACGAAAGGCGCGTCCAACCGTCTGACGCGCATCCACGTTTGGGGCGGGTCGTTGCCGCGCCGCAAGCCGAACGAGATTCCGGAGATGCTGCCGGGCTCGACGGCTTTCCGCGTCGAGGGCCACTCCACCATTCTCCGCGACTGCTATGCGGACACCGCGCAGACGGGCTTTGACATCTGCGGCGCGTGGGAGGTTCGTCTCCTGGGGTGCAGCTTTTTCAACAACGTGAGCTTCGGACTCAACGACCTGCTGGTCGTACGTCAGACGGGCAACAGCGGGGCTTTGCTGGTGAGCGACTGCGTGTTCACGCGCGCGGGCGTCAACGAGCGCGTCCGCGTCTACGAGGGCAAGGGCGGCGTGAAGTGGCGCGACATCATCTACGCCGGCAACTGGTCGGGCGTGGCGCGTCCGGACGTGGACGGCAAGAAGTCGGGCAAGCTTCAGTCACCGAACACCAAGTTGGCCGGCTATTAAGCGGGGCTTCTACGGAAAGGACGGTTCTCATGAACAGGTTGAAATGTCTGTCGTGGTCGCGCGTTCTCGCGTTGTTTGCGGTTGGCCTGGTCTGTCCCTTGGTCGCGGTTGCGGGCGAGGCGGGGCTGGTCGCCCACTTGACGCTTGACGATGCGGCGGCCTTCGGGTACGACCGTGTCCAAGGCAAGTCGATTGGCACGGTCTACGATACGAGTATCATGGATGTCGCAACGGCCGCGCCGACAGCGTGTTCGGCACCGTGGGTCAAGGGGTTGCAGGTCGCGGGCGGCTGGTGGCAGAATAACTATCTAGTCGTGGACGGCGCGTCATTCGGTTCCGCGCAGGGAATTCCATACGGGGATCAGGCCGTGACCTATTCGCTCTGGATCAAGCCGGCGACGGGATGGCAAACGAGCACCAATCAAGGGTTGGGAACCCAGTGCCGGCTGTTGCGGCATGGTGCGGACGGCTACGAGTGGTGGACAATCTACAACTCCGAGGGGCTGTTCATCGCAAAGTCCGCGGATGGTCTTCCCATAATCGCCTTTAGTGTGGGCGCGTTGGGAGCGGCCGCCTCTTCGGCCATCTACACGTTGCCGGCCGCCTTTGACGGAGGTTGGCATTTCATTGTCGCGACCTATGCCAATCGGCAGTTGACGCTCTACTACGACGGGCAGAAGGTGGCCGAGAAAACGTTGGATTCCGCCGTCGGCGTTGCGGACAACAGTCCGTTGATCATAGGTGATGACTGCAATGGCGATTTCAACGACTATTGCGCCTCCCGGTATGCCGGTAGCCTCGATGACATCAAGGTCTACAACCGTGTTCTGACGGTCGACGAGGTGCAGGCGGCCTATCGGGCGGGTGCCGTCGCGTTTGACACGGACGTCGTGGTCTGGTCGGGCGCGGCGACGGGCGGTGCGACGGAGCCGGCGAACAACTGGTTGACGGCGTCTAATCGTCGCACGGTGGAAGCGATTCGCGCGGCGGGCGCCGTTTTGGACGTGACGCCGCTGGACGACGGCGGTACGCTCACGCAGGAGAAAGCCGAGGCGACGCTGAACGTCAAGGGCGTCATTTGCACGAATGGGCAGCAGAACGTGACGTTGCACGTGAAGGCGGGCGCGTTGTCGGTTCGCCGTCCCTCGACACAACGCGGGCTCGTCGCGCACTTCTCCTTTGACGATCCCGACCCCGAAGGGCGGCTCGTCGATTCCGGGAGTGCGGGGTTGACCGCGACGAGCGGCGTGTGGGTGAGCAGTGGCACGGCAACCAATGCGTTGCCAATCCAGTCCATCGCGGGCGTCAGCGGTCGGGCAATGGAGTTCCCGTCCAAATTGGAATGGGGGTATTGGCCCAGCACCTATGTGAAGACGGACGCCGCGACGACGACGAAAGCCAACGGCATCCCGGCGGGCGGCGAGACCGTGGCGTACAGCCTGTGGATTCGTCCCTGTGGCGAGGGGCTTTGGAATAATGGGGGGATGGGCTTGGCGGATGACTACGTCTGGGTCTTCCGGCGCGGCGACTATGGCGACAGTTTCGGGTCTACGCTCTTTCTCTCGAAAGGCTCGGCCGGGGGGCGGTCGGCGAAGTTGAGCTGGTCGATCGCCAACTGGCTGGGGCCGAACGGCACGTGCACGTACGAGACGGCGGATCTGTTTGACGGGAACTGGCACCATGTCGTCTGTACCTACGAAGCGAAGACGCTGACGCTGCACTATGACGGTGTGAAGGTCGCGACGAAGGAGACGGCCTATGCGCTCGCGGTGGCGGACGGGAAGCCGATTTCGCTTGGCAATTCGGACGTGGGCGGTGACGGGAACGCGAACCGCCGCCGTTATTTGGGCGGGTTCGACGAGTTCAAGATCTTCAACGTCGCGCCGACGGACGAGGAGGTGGCGGCGGAGTATGCGCGGCAGTCCCGCACGCTCGACGAGACGTCCGTTGGCACGGTTCCTTCGCCGGTCACGGTGCGGCTCGAATCCGGCGTGACGGCGGCGTTTCGTGGCTACGGCCACGACTACGGCGCGTTGGTCGGAGACGGGGCGGTATCCGTGGGGGCGGCGTCGGCGCTTCGGATTGACGGCACGTTCGGCTTGCTCGGTTCGCTGTCGGGTTGCGGGGCGGTCACGGTGGCGAATCTCGCCCTTGGCGGCGACGCAGAAGCGTACGTGGGCGATTTCACGCTTGCCGAGAACGCGAAGATCACGGTTTCCGACGCGGCGGGCACGATGTTGGCCATGACGTTCGGCGGCAAGGTGATTCTGCCGAAGAAGGCTGAGATCGTCTGGGGGAAATTGCCGGACACGGGCGAGGCGGTGGTGACGGCGGCCGCGTTTGGGTTGCCGTCCGACTTTTCGGAATGGACGGATGCCGCCGGCCGGCGCGTGTCCGTGAAGGTCGTGGGCAACACGTTGAAGATCAAGCCCCGAAGAGGGCTTCTCGTGGTGATTCAGTAGCCCGTCCGTACGGATGGTTTTGGTATACTAGAGACAAACAGGTCGTTAAAGGGAGCGTATTGATGCGAGGTCTGTCGTTTGGCGTTTGCGTGAGTCTTGTTCTGGCGTTGTCCGCCGGGGGCGTCGTTGCGGCGGAGCCGAACGGCGGGCTGGCGGCCTTTCGCGAGGCGCGGTTCGGGATGTTCATCCACTGGGGGCTTTACTCCCTGTTGGGCGGACGCTGGAAAGGCCAGACGATGGACTACATCGGCGAGTGGATCCAAAGCCGCTACCGGATTCCGTCCGCCGAATACGCCGCGCTGGCGCAGCAGTTCGACCCGTCCGCGTTCGATGCGGACGAGTGGGCGCGGTCGGCGGCGGATGCGGGCATGACCTACGTCGTGCTGACGACGAAGCACCACGAGGGGTTTGCGCTGTTCGCCTCGCGTGCGAGCGATTTCAACGTCGTTGACGCGACGCCGTTCGCCCGCGACGTGTTCGCGGAGTTGGCGGCCGCCTGCCGTCGTCATGGGCTGAAGGTCGGCCTTTACTACTCGCAGTGCCTGGACTGGCACGAACGGGATGCGGCGGACGATGTCGCCAGTCGGCGCGGAAACTTCGGCATGGACTGGGGAAATGCGTGGGACTGGCCCGATGCCTCCGAGAAGGACATTGAACGCTACCTGAAGGGCAAGGTCTATCCGCAGCTCAAGGAACTCCTGACGAACTACGGCGAGATCTTCTACATCTGGTTCGACTGTCCGTTCGGGATGACCCGCGAGCAGACGGTCGCCCTGCGGGAGTACGTGCGTTCCCTCCAGCCGCAGACGCTCGTCAGCAGTCGAATCGGCTATGGTCTGGGTGACGTCGGCACGTTTGGCGACAACCAGATGGTGGCCGACCGCACGGCCTGCCCGATTGAGGTGGCGATGACGCTTAACGACACCTGGGGCTTCAAGTACGACGACCACAACTGGAAAAGCGGGTATCGTGTGGCGTGCGACCTGGCGCAGACCCTCTCGTGCGACGCGAATCTCCTGCTCAACATCGGGCCGCGCGGCGACGGGCGCTTCCCGGACGTCTCGCGCGATGTCCTGCATGAACTGGGCGCGTGGCGGCGGCGGACGGGGTTCACGATTCGCGGCGCGGGGCCGAGTCCGTTTCCGCAGGCCTTCGCGTGGGGCTGGTGTACGCAGGCGCCGGGAAACGTGTTGCAGTTCGTCGTCCGCAACGACTGGACGAATGACTTGGAGGTCTGCGGGCTTCGCACGCGCGTCCTTTCGGGGACGGCGGCGTTCAAGCAGGTGGGCGAGCAGCTGACGGTGCGTCTGCCGCCCGTGGCGGATGCGATGCCGCGTGTCGTCCGCCTGACGCTCGCGGCGAAGCCGGACGTGGATGCGGCGTTGATGCCGCAGAACGGCGTCCTCGCGCTGATGCCGACCCTGGGCACCGTTTCTGCGGCGGCCGCCGTGCAGACGAATGCGACGGCTGTGCTGGGGGCGGCGGGCGAACGGCTGGGGGTGGACGACGGATGCCGCGTGATGGAGCGCGGCGCGTTGACGGCGTGGCATCATCCCGGCGACGCAATCGCCTGGAACATCCGGATTCCGGACGCGGGCCGTTACCGCGTCTCGGTCTGGACGGAGACATGGGAACATTCGCGTCCGTGGGCGGGCGACCGGCGTGTGCGCGTGGACATTGGGGCGCAGGGGCTAGAGGCGGATCTCGTCCTCTCTCGCCGCCTGCCGCATACGGTCTATGACCGCGCCGAGTCGGACATGGGGACGCTGACGCTTCCCGCCGGCGAGTGGACGGTTCGGGTGCGCACGGTTTCGGCGGGCGCGGCGGCGCGGTTTTTCGATTTGACGCGCGTCGTCCTGACGCGCGTGGACTGAGTTTCGTGCGGGGCCTGTCCCCACGGGCTACCGGGGTCTGTCCCCAGCCGCGCCCTGGGGCCTGTCCCCACGTTCACGCGGCGGCCCGCCTGGCCCGCCGCGTGTCTGCGTGGCCTCGTAGATGGCCGAAACCGTTTCGGCGAATTCGGCGGCCTCTGTCCCGGTGATGCCCATGTCCCGCGCCGCCTGGGTGAGCAACGTGTTGCGTTCGGACTCCGCCAGCCGCTGCGTCTGCTGGTCGAGATCCCGCAGTTCGCGAAAGGCCTCTCGGCGTTGCTCTTCCGTGATGTCCTCGTTCTGCGGATTGAGCAGTTCGCGCAGTTCCTCGCGACGGGCGACGGCTTCCTGATACTGGTCGTGGACGTCCTGTTCGGCTTTGGTCAGCCGAGAACGGTCGACGCTTTCGAGCAGGTCGAGCTGATTCTGCACGCGGTTGAGGTTCCGCTGGCGCATTTGCGCGAAGCGGTTCGTGATCTGCGCATACCGCTGAGGGTCGTTTTTGCGCAGTTCCGCCATCCGCGCCCGCATGTCGGCGGCCGTGGGCGGGCCGTGCCGCGCGGGCGGCGGCGTGGCGTTCGTCGCGCGTTCGGGCGTTCCCGCGCGTTCGGGCGCGTCTGCCGTTTGCGTCGCCTGTTGCGCGTGCCGAGCGAGCGAACGTTCAAGGTCGCGGAGGCGCCGTTGAAGGCGCGCGACCTCGGATTCGTCCGCGAGAACCGATTTTCGCGGTTTTGCGGCCGTCTCCGTTTCGGGGGGCGTGCCGTTGCCGGACGGGTGAAGGCCATAGCCGATGGCGACGCCGCCGACGAGTGCGGACAGTGCGAGCGCGAAAGCCGATTTGCTGTTCATGGACGGAATTATACCATAAAGAGGGCGAAGACTCGTAAATCCACGTGTTTCGGCGCGCTTTTGACGGGCGGGGACGAACGCCTCACGGGCATCGGGGAGTTTTGGTATAATATACGTTCATTTTAGGGAGAAGCCTGAAAATGAATGCAGAAGAAAAGCAGAAGTTGATGGAAATGGCTGCGCGCATTCGTGAAATGCGCGAGATTGTCGGCTATACGGTCGAGCAAATGGCAGAGAAGACCGAGATGTCGGTCGCTGACTATCAGGCGGTTGAGGCGGGCGTTGTCGAGCCGACGTTCAATTTCCTTCACCAGTGCGCCATTGTCTTCGGCATTGACATCAATGCGCTTCTGGAGGGGCACAGCGCCCACCTGTCTGGCTACGAGGTGACGCGCGCGGGGCAGGGCCCGCTCACCGCCCACGAGTCGCACATGGACATCCGCAACCAGGCGGCCCTGTTCCGCAACCGCCTCGGCACGCCCTACTGGGTCACGTACCGGTACGACCCGGCGCTTCTCGACAAGCCGATTGCGACGACGACGCATGACGGGCAGGAGTTCGACCTCGTGCTCAAGGGGTCGATGAAGATCCGCGTCGGCGAGCATGTCGAGGAACTCAAGGAGGGCGACTCGATCTACTACCGCTCCTCCACGCCGCACGGCATGGTCGCGACCGATCCGGCCGGCGTCACGTTCCTCGCGATGGTGATGGCGGGCGAGGACGGCGACTCGCACCTCGGCCTTGAGACGGTGCGTCCGCGTTCCGAGCGCGCGCCGCTCGTCGTGGATCGTTTTGTGGAGACGGAGGAGGACGCGGCGGGCCGTCTTCTGCACGTTCGCTTCAAGAACACGGAGCGCTTCAACTTCGCGTTTGACGTCGTGGACGCGATTGCCGCGAAATACCCGGAGAAGCTGGCGATGCTGCACGTCTCCGACCATCTGACGGAGCGGCGCTTCACGTTCAAGGAGATTTCCGAGACGTCGAACCAGATCGCGAACTATTTCCTCTCGCTCGGCATCGGCCGGGGCGACAAGGTGATGCTTGTCCTCAAGCGGCACTACCAGTTCTGGCCGACGATCCTCGCGCTGCACAAGATCGGCGCCGTGGTGATTCCGGCCGTGAGCCAGCTTCTGGTGCACGACTTCGAGTACCGCTTCAAGGCGGCGGACGTGAAGGCGCTCGTCTGCACGGCGGACGGCGACGTCGCCGAGCAGGCGGACCTGGCGGAGGCGAATCTTAACGCCCAAACCTCCACCCCCCCGCAATCTCACACCCTCGTCAAGTTCATCGTCAACGGCGAGCGGGCGGGCTGGCGGTCGTTCGACAAGGAGTACGTCGGCTTCTCGCGCGTCTACGGGCGGCGTCCCGACGCGCCGGGCGGCAAGGACCCGATGCTCATGTTCTTCACGAGCGGCACGACGGGCTATCCGAAGATGGCCCTGCACAGCCACCTCTACGGGCTGGGGCACTACGTGACGGCGAAGTACTGGCATCAGGTCGAGCGCGACGGCCTGCACTTCACGATTTCCGAGACGGGCTGGGCGAAGGCTCTCTGGGGCAAGCTCTACGGGCAGTGGATGTGCGAGGGCGGGCTGTTCGTCTACGACTTCTCGCGCTTCCACGCCGACCAGATCCTGCCGATGTTCGCGAAGTACGGGATCACGACGTTCTGCGCGCCGCCGACGATGTACCGCATGCTCATCAAGGAGGACATCTCGAAGTACGACTTCTCGTCGGTGAAGCACGCGACGACGGCGGGCGAGGCCCTGAACCCCGAGGTCTTCACGCAGTTCAAGCGGGCGACGGGCCTTTCCATCTACGAGGGCTTCGGGCAGTCGGAGACGACGTGCGCGCTCGCGACGCTGTTCGGCGACGAGATTCGCCCTGGCGCGATGGGCAAGCCCGTGCCGGACTACGACATCGACCTCGTGGACGCGGACGGCAAGAGCGTCCCGCCGGGCGAACACGGCGAGATCGTCGTGCGCACGCCGCGCGACAACCCGCACCCCGGCATCTTCCTCGGCTACTACAAGGACGAGGCGAAGACGGCGGACGCCTGGCGGAACGGCGCCTACCACACGGGCGACGTCGCGTGGAAGGACGAGGACAACTACTACCACTACGTCGGTCGCGCCGACGACGTGATCAAGTCGTCCGGCTACCGCATCGGCCCGTTCGAGGTCGAGAACGTGATCATGGAGCTTCCGTACGTCGTCGAGTGCGGCGTCTCGGCGGCGCCTGACCCCGTGCGCGGGCAGGTCGTCAAGGCGACGATCAAGCTCGTGAAGGGCAAGGAGCCGTCCGAGGAGCTCAAGAAGGAGATCCAGGACTACGTCAAGACCCACACGGCCCCGTACAAGTATCCGCGCATCGTCGTCTTCCGCGACGAGCTCCCCAAGACCGTTTCGGGCAAGATTCAGAGGAACCTGCTGTAAATGAAGACCTATCTCGGCATCGACATTGGCTCGACGACCTTCAAGGCCGTCCTACTCGCGGAAGACGGCAAGGTCCTCCGCTCCGTCTACAAGCGCACGCAGCCCGTCGAGGCCGGCAAGGTCGCCTGCACGGGGCGCTGCAACGCCTGCGGGAACTGCTCGGGCGGCGCGGTCAAGCGTCTCGCGCTGGAGTTCCTCAAGGTCGCGGGCACGAGTTTCGACCAGGTCGAGACGACGGTCGTCACGGGCAGCCAGATCGTCGAGGACACGAAGAAGTTCATCCCCTACGACTTCCAGGTGAGCGAGGTGACGGCGCACGTCGAGGGCGCGAAGTTCCTGCATCCGGACGTCGACGCGATCATCGACTGCGGCGGGCAGGACTCGAAGTGCATGGTCTACAATCCGCCGATGAACCTCTGGACGAGCATGATGAGCGGCGTCTGCGCGGCGGGCACGGGGAGCTTCCTCGATTCCGTCGCCCAGAAGCTTGGCGTGCGGATCGAGGACGTCGCCGACCGCGTGAACTACGACTCGAAGACGGAGTTCAGCTCCGTCTGCGCGGTTCTCTCGGCGACGTCGATCAACAAGTTCAAGAACCGCGTTCCGATCGGCGACCTGCTTGCGGGCGCGTGCAAGGCCCAGGCGCGGACGATCCTCAACTCCGTCGGGCAGCTCCTCCTCAACGCGCCGGGGCGCAAGATCCTCTTCCAGGGCGGCGTCGCGTTCAACAAGGCCGTCGCCTACTTCCTCGGCAAGCTCACGGGCAGCGAGATCGTCATCCCGCAGTACCACGAGGTGATGGGCGCGCTGGGCGCGGCCGTCATCGCCCGGCAGCTCGACGGGCTCAAGGCGTCCGGCCACCTCGACCTCGCGAAGGTCGAGTACGAGCCGACGCGCGGCAAGTCCGTCCTCCTGCGCATCAAGTCGACGAAGCACGACTTCTTCTCGAAGGATGCGTCGAAGCCGCTCGTCTGGCGCAACCTCTTCTTCCCGACGGAGATCCTGAACGCGATGGACTGCCGCGTGCGGACGCTCGAGACGTACGCCGCGCTCTTCGGCCGCCGGGCCGACAAGGTGAAGGAGGCCCTCGGCCGCGCCGCGCAGAAGGGCTACGACGGGCAGACCTGCTCGTTCCTCCGCATGCTGGAGGGCATGGATCTCGAGAAGCCCGACTACATCGTTTCGACCGTCCAGCCCTGCCAGCAGGCCGAGCGCATCTTCGCCGACCTCGCGCGCGAGCACGGGATCGCCGACCGCCTCTACTCGCTGCAGACGCCGATCAACGCGCAGTCGCGCAACGCGGTCGAGACGATGGCCGACGGGCTCGCCGAGGCCGTTGCGGAGATGGAGAAGGCGTTCGGGCGAAAGCTCGATCCGGCGCGGCTGGAGGAGGCGTGCGTCCTCTCGAACGAGGCCGCCGCGCTCGCGAAGCAGTGCCAGGCGCTCCGCTTCACGTCGCCGCCGCTCGTGCGCGGCAGCGAGGCGGTCTACAACGCGATCGTCTTCTCGCAGCTCTGGGGGCGGCAGGAACTCGTCGACATCCAGAAGGCGTATCTCGAAGAGCTCCAGATGAAGAAGGAGTGGGCCGAGAAGCGCTACGCGATCGGCGACACGCACCGCCTCCTCTGGCTGCACCTGCCGCCGTTCTACGACACGCGCCACCTCGACTACATCGAGACGACATGCAACGCGCCGATTGTCTTCGAGGAGACGAACTTCGTCGGCTGGGAGCCGCTGGACCCGAAGGACCCGTACCGCTCGCTCGCGAAGAAGCTTCTGCAGTCGGGCTTCCTCGATCCGGCGCTGCGCGTCGAGTACGTCAAGCGCGCCGTCCCGGCCGGGCAGTTCAACGGCGTCGTCCTCTACACGCATGGCTTCGGGCGCTGCTCGCTCGCCGACCGTTCGCTCTCGAAGCACCTGCGCGAGACGCTGGACGCGATCAACGTGCCGCTGCTCACGCTGGAGGGCGACTGCATGGACGCCTCGATCGACCCGTGCTCGACGGTGACGAAGATCGCCTCGTTCGTCGAGGCGCTGAACGTCAATCGCTACGGCAACATCTTTGGCAAGGTGCGCTCCTGATCGGCGCACGGCCTGTCGCGGCATCCTGATCGTTTTGGTATAATGAGAAAACCTATGAAAATGAGAAAACCTATGAAAAAGACGCTCATGGCGTTGACCGTGTGTGCGGTGGCGGCGGGATGCTGCCTCTGCCCTGACCCCAACAAGCCTGTGGCGACGGCGGTTTCGCCGGACGGGCGCAACGTGATCCGCCTGTGGGCGAATCCGCTCGCGTACGCCGTCTCCCGCGACGGCGTCGAGATCGTCGCGAAAAGCGCGATTGGCCTGACGCGCGACGGGCAGGGCCTTGCGGCGGCGGGGCGGCCATCGGTTTCGCAGCGGACGGAGACGGGGCGCGAGCCGTCGCCTGTCTACAAGAAGGAATCCCTTGACCTCTCTGGCACGTTCGTGACGGCGGGCTTCGGCGACTGGGGCGTCGAGCTTGCGGCGCGTAACGACGGCGTCGCCTACCGCTTCACGTCCGCGAAGGGCGGCACGGTCACCATCGACAACGAGTCGGCGACGGTCGCGCTCCCCGGCGACGCGCGGTGCTGGTACAACACGACGGGCGCATTCGGCAACGAGGAGACGGTTCCGCAGGCTGGGACGTTCGCCGCGCTCGACTTCGGCAAGAAGCAGTTCGCCTACCTGCCGTTCGTCGCGAAGGTCGGCGGAAAGACGGTTGCGGTCACCGAGTCGGACGTCTACGACTACCCGATCCTCAATTTCGAGAAGAAGGGCGACGCGCTCGTCTCGACGTTCGCGGGCTTCCCGGCGCGCACGTTCCGTGCGGGCGGCTGGGACAGCAAGACGGCGATCACGTCCGGCGGTCGCTGGGTGCGCGTGGCCGAGCACGCGGACTTCCTCGTGAAGACGGCAGGGGCGCGTCCGTTGCCGTGGCGCGTGTTCGTGCTGGCGGACGAGCCCGCGAAGCTCTGCGAGGCTGACATCGTCAACGCGCTGGCGCGTCCGGCGGCGAAGGGCGCGGACTTCTCGTGGGTGAAGCCGGGCAAGGTCGCGTGGGACTGGTGGAACTGCTTCGACAACCAGGGCAACGACGGATGCAACACGAAGACCTACAAGCGGTTCATTGACTTTGCCGCGCGGACGGGCGTCGAGTACGTGATCCTTGACGAGGGCTGGAGCGAGACGCTGAACATCTGGAAGTTCCATCCGAACGTGGATGTGCCCGAAATCATCCGCTACGGCAACGAGAAGGGCGTCGGCATCATCCTCTGGATGGCCTGGGCGCAGATCGTCGGCGAAGAGGAGAAGGTCGCCGCGCATTTCGCGAAGCTCGGCGCGAAGGGCTTCAAGGTCGATTTCATGGATCGCGGCGATGCGGACTGCGAGCGCTTCCTCTGGACGTTCGCGGAGGCGTGCGCGAAGCACCAGATGCTTCTCGACTACCACGGCGCGCACCGTCCGACGGGCATGAGCCGCGCCTACCCGAACGTCCTCAACTACGAGGGCATCCACGGGCTCGAATGCATGAAGTGGCATGACGCCCGCAATGACAAGGACATGATGACGAGCGACGTGATGGCGTTCTTCCTGCGTCAGACGGCTGGCCCGATGGACTATACGCCCGGCGCGATGCTCAACTACAAGTTCGGCACGTACGAGTCCGTCTCCGGCGGCAACGTCAACCCCGGTTCCGTCGGCACGCGCTGCCGCCAGATGGCGATGATGGCCCTCTACGAGGCGCCGCTCCAGATGCTGTGCGACTCGCCGACGAACTACGAGAAGAACATGGAGTCGTTCGCGTTCATGTCGAAGGTCCCGGTCGTCTGGGCGGATACGGTTGGCCTCGGCGGCACGCCCGACACGATGGTCGCCTGTGCGCGCCGCGCGAAGGACGGCAGCTGGTACGCCGCCGGGCTGACGAACACCGAGGCGCGCGACTTCACGCTTGAGACGGGTTTCCTCGGCGCGGGCGAGTGGAAGGCCGAGATCTTCCGCGATGCGGCGGACGCCGACGAGCACCCGACGCATTACGTCCGCGAGACGAAGACCGTCACGGCCGGCGCGAAGCTCGCGTTCCGCCTGGCGAAGGGCGGCGGCTTCATCGTGAAGTTCACGAAGTGATTCAAACGTTGGACAACCAAGGAAAGGATACGTTCAAATGATGATGATGTGCGCAGCCGCCGTCTTGGCGGCGCTCTATGGGGACACGCCGGACGCCAAGCACGCCTGGTCCGTTCATGACTGGAACCGTCCGAAGCCGGCGAAGGTCACGCCGGCGAAGGAACTCGGCCAGCCGCCGTCGGACGCGGTCGTGCTGTTCGATGGCACGAAGGCGTCGTTCGAGAAGAACTGGTGCGACAAGGACGGCAAGCCGTCCGCCTGGGCGTATTCCGACGACGGCTACTTCTACACCGTCCCCGGATGGAAGAACGGCGGCCCGATCTTCACGCGCGCGGCGTTCGGCGACTGCCAGCTTCACATCGAGTACCGCCACGATCCGGCGCAGCTCTACGTGGACAAGGGCCCGCAGATGCGCGGCAACTCTGGCATCTTCCTGATGGGGAACTACGAGATTCAGGTGCTTGAGTCGTACTACACGTCGCGCGAGCGCGCGGGCCAGGCGGGCTACGTGGACAACTACACCGACGGCCAGGCGGGTTCGGTCTACGCCGAGAATCCGCCGCTCGTCAACCCCGCGCGCAAGCCGGGCGAGTGGCAGGTCTACGACATCGTCTTCCACCAGCCGGTCTGGAACGGCCAGAAGCTCGTGCATCCGGGCAGCGTGTCGGTCTTCTTCAACGGCGTCCTCGTCCAGGATCACTGGGAGATGGAGGGCCTGACGACGCACTGCCGTCGTCGTCCGCTTGCGCCGCACGCGACGACTGGGCAGCTCCAGCTGCAGGATCACGGGTGCGTTGTCCAGTTCCGCAACGTCTGGTATCGTCCGCTCGCCTCGCGGTGGGCCAACACGACGCATTCGACGCTGTCGGGCAAAGAGGAGGACGTGATGAAGCTTCGCCGCGAAACGGCGGCGCGTCTCTTCGCGAAGATCGACAATCCGAAGGCCGCGACGGCGGCGAACGTGAAGGCGCTGGGCGAGGTGATCTCGTATGCGAACGAAGGCCCGTACAAGGCCGCGTTCGAGGCGGCGCTCGCGGCGTATCGTGCGAAGCCGGGCGACGCGAAGGAGGTCGCGGACGTCAATCGCGCGCTCGACGTTCTCATTCGGAACGGCGTCATTAAGCCCGAACTTCGACTGAAGTAAGGCGAGTCGAGCGGGGTTGCGAAATTTCTTTCGCAACCCCGTTGACAATGCGAAGCCGTTTTTGATATACTATCCAACCGAAGCACCCGTGGTGGAATTGGCAGACACGCAAGATTCAGGTTCTTGTGCCCATAAAGCATGTGGGTTCGATTCCCACCGGGTGCACCATATTGGCCCCTTCGTCTATCGGCTAGGACATCTGGTTCTCATCCAGGAAAGAGGAGTTCGACTCTCCTAGGGGCTGCCAATCGGCAGGAAAGGGTTTTGGGAAGGTGATTGGATTCCTGAAGATCCTCATACGGGCGATGGAGATAGTCTTCATCGTTTTTCTTTTTTTCATCGTTTCGCTGTTCTTTCGGGAACAGGCCGTTCCGTCCGCGTGGGTTGAGGCGGTGGCCGCGCGCGTTGTGCCCGCGAACGTGGTTGTCCGCGTTGATTCGTTTGCGTTTGGCTTTCGGCGCGGCATCGTCATTGAGGGGCTTCGCGTCTTCGAGCGGTTGCGCCTGTCGCCGCGGGAGCCGCTGGCGTCCGCCGACCGGATCGTCGCGGATGTCTTCGAGCATCGTCTTCTCATCGAGGGGGCGCGCTATTCGCGTCTGCCCGATTCCTACTATGCGCCCGAAAACAACGAGCGACACGCACCGGTCGAGGCGGTCTTGCCGACGATTCCGCGCTTTGCGCTGACGCTCGTGCGGCCGAAGATCCTGGGCGTCGAGCCTGAGATGGTCGTTGCCGACATCGAGATTTCCGATCATCGTCTGCTGTGCGAGCGGGTGCATCTCGACTGGCCGCT
The DNA here is from genome assembly GCA_964636295.1 of uncultured Lentisphaeraceae bacterium. Lineage (GTDB taxonomy): Bacteria > Verrucomicrobiota > Kiritimatiellia > RFP12 > UBA1067 > UBA1067. Next base: position 15,153 of record CAZWQY010000035.1, read on the forward strand.
GGATAAGGACGGGCCGATGTTCCTCGATGGATTCTGCACGGTTGATCTGGAACGGCAGGAGGTGTGCGGCGAGGTTCGCGGGACGGCGCATCAGTCGCACATCCGTCCGCTTCTGGTCGCGCTGGACATTCCGGCGTCGTTGCCGTACATGGACGCATTCACGGAAGTGCCGGAGAAGATTCCCGCCGTTTGCGCCTGGCGGGTGAACCTGGTCAACAACGACTTCAACTTGGACTTGGACTTGGCCCCGACGCTCGGCAAGTACAACGGCGTTCGGATGAAGCGCGCGACGGGGCGGCTTCGGCTTTTCGTCTACACGCGCGGGACGTCGCTCAACTACCACCATGTCTTCGGCCCGATCATCGGAACGGGGGTGAAGAACGAGCCGCTGGAAGGCGCGGTGACGGTGGATGGCACGAACGGCTACAACACGGTGACGGTGACGGCGAAGAGCCTTTTGCCGGTCGCCGACTTGCTGAAGATCGGGGGTTTCGTGGGCGACTACGTCGATTCGGACGTTCACGGCGATGCCGAATGCGCGCTGGAATTCCGCTTCCCCCGGTCGATGACGAACAACTACGAGGTCTTGAACGGAAAGGGGCGGCTGAGCATCCGCAATGGGCAGCTCATGCGGATCAAGGGCTTCAAGGGCCTTGTCGCCCTGTTGGCCGAGCGGGTGCCGGGCGTGTCGTGGTTTACCGACACGACGCAGGGTTCGTGCGACTACGTGATCGAGAACGGCGTTCTCAAGAGCGACAACATCTACATTGAAGGCACGGTCTTTTCCATCAAGATGTATGGACAGTTCGACACGGTGCGCGATCGGCTGGACTTCACGGTGCGCGTCCAGTTCACGAAGAAGGACACGCTTGTCGGGAAGATTCTGCATCCGCTCATGTGGCCGTTCACGAAGCTTTTGCTGGAATTCCGCCTGACGGGAAGCTCGGACAGCCCGAAATGGGAGTACATCAGCGTCATCGACCGCGTCCTGAAAGAGGGAAAATAAAAAATTTTCAAATACCCCCTTGCGCGGCGCGCGGAGTTTTTGGTATACTACG
>CAZWQY010000036.1:0-15493 GCA_964636295.1 uncultured Lentisphaeraceae bacterium
GTGTTGGTCGTGTTTGTGGCGCGTCTTTTGTTGTTTGTATTTTTTGTTTTGGGGGGGGGGGGCGGGGGCGGGGGGGGGGGGGGGGGGGGGGGGTATACTACACACTCCGACAGCCCGAAGAATTTTCTGTACGCCAAAAATGAAAGGACGTTCTATCATGTCAGGTGTCTCGCCGAAGGGGAGGACGGATGCGCAACAGCCATGCCGCAGGATGCGTTTGCTGGCGTTCGCCGTTGCGGCGGCGGCCGTCTCGACGGCCCTGGCCTACCTGCCGCCCGTCGAGGAGCGCGGCGGCATCAAGGTCGAGATCGGCTCGTTTCCCCAGAAGCGTGAACGGAACGCCGGCAGCCCGCTCACCTGGCCGCTCGGCGTGACGGAAGTTGCCGCCGGCGCGCCGCGCGCGTTCCCGGTCACGGTGGAGAACAGGACGGACAGGCCCGTGACGGGCCGCCTCTCCGTCTGGATGAACGACGACTGGGACGTCGCCGGCCCGCAGGGCGCGCTGACGCTCGCGCCGGGCGAGAAGAAGACGCTCTCCTTCACGGGGACGGCCAAGCCCCGCGCGCTGGACGCGCTCTATCCCGTCCACGCGACGTTCACGCCGGACGGCGCGGACGCGAAGGCCGCCGTGCCGCACCCGATCGCCATCTTCCAGTACAAGAACCCGGACGCGCCGCGCGCCCTGCCGAAGCGGAAGCCGCCGACGCTCGAGCCGGGCGTGTTCGCGCTGGACTGCGGCTTCACGCGGACGGTCAGCGTCGAGATCGGCGGCAAGACGGTGCGTCTCGCGGACAGCGGCGACGGCGCCGAATGGGGCGGCGGCATGCGCGCGAGCGAAATGTCCGTCGGCGGGGCGAAGAAGCGCGGCTTCTTTTCCCATCCGCCCTACAAGAAGGGCGCGGGGTTCATCTGGAGCGACTTCCCGCTGACGCTCCCGGACGTTCGCCCGATCGCCGTGCGCGTCTCGAACTATCTTGTGAGGAATAGCGGCCAGCCGCTCTCCGACGGCGTGGAGTACAAGATTCTCGTCGTCTCGGACGGGCAGGCGCCGAAGGAACTCGCCTCCCATCTCGTGACGAAGACGCGCGTGTGGCAAGATCTCTCCGCCGACCTCTCCGCCTACGCGGGAAAGAAGGTCATCCTCCGCCTCTGGACGGGACCCGGCCCGAAGATGGACACGACGAGCGACGGCGGCGGCTGGGGCGACCTGCGCCTTGAGATCGGTCCTCAGCCGAAGGCGCTGACGGAGGCCGACTGGGCGGCGCGCGAGGCGGCCGCCGTCGCGGCGGCGCAACGGGCGCGGACGGACGGCGCGGGCGAGAACCGCTACGTGCTGGAGGCGAACGGCATCCGCTACGGTGCGGCGGTCGTGCCGGGCGAACGCGGCCTCGTCGACGGCGTGCTGGCGTTCACGGACGGCACGCGCGCGATTGCCTATCGTGGCTTCACGGCGCGGGTGGACACGGCGGACGGCGGCGCCGCGCCGCAGCCGCGCGCGGACGTCCGCGCGGAGAAGGGGACGCTGCGCATTTCCTGGTCGCTCCCCGGCGTCGTGCGCGATCCGCAGGGCTTTCCGCGCCTGGGCGACCTCGCCGTCGGGCCCGCGTCCGAGCGGCCCGTGCGTGTCTACGCGGGCTTCGGCAACGTTATCCAGAACCCCAAGGCGTTCTCGCTCGGCGCGGGCGGTTTCGATCTCTCCACGCGCCACGTGGGCGCGGACTACGCGAACGGCCTTTCGGTCGTGCAGGCGGTCGACCTGCCGCCGGACGCCGTTGTCTGCGACAGTGACAAGAACCTCTTCTCGCTCCACGCGCACCACGACGCCACGTTCACGTTCGTGCCGTCCGCGAAGGGCGCGTTCGAGGCGGCGCGCCGCTTCCGCGCCGTGTCCGGCTACCGCAAGAGCCCCGGTCGCGACGCGCTCGGTTCGCGGATGTGTCTCGACCAGTGGTGGGGCAACGACTATGCGCGGATGGCAGAGGGGTTGCGCAAGGCCGCGAAGTACGGGCTGAACGACGCGATCTTCGTGAAGCACGACTGGCAGGCCTGGGGCTACGACTACCGTCTGCCGGAGATCTATCCGCCGCGCGGCGACGCGGCCGCGTTCGGCGACATGCGCAGGGCCTGCGCCGAGGGCGGCATCCTGTTCTGCCCGCACGACAACTACACGGACGTTTATCCCGACGCGGAGAACTACTCCTACGATCTCGTCGTCTTCAATCTCGACGGAACGCCGCAGAAGGCTTGGCTCAATGGGCGACAGCACGCGCTGTCGTACCGCTGGGCGCCGCACGCGTTCCGCCCGTGGTGTCTGCGCAACGCGAAGCTCCTGCGCGAGGGCTATGATCCCGACGCGGTGTTCATCGACGTGCTGTCCGCGCTCGACCCGTTTGACTACCTCGACCGCGAAGGCCGTTTCCATTCGAGATCCGAGACGTCCCGCCACTGGGGCGAGGCCTTCCAGACCTACCGCGAGGGCTTTCGGCGGCCGGACGCCGTCTGCATCAGCGAGGCGGGGCAGGATCATCTCGTCGGCGTGCTGGACGCCGGGCAGAGCGACCACTACCAGGCTCGCAGGTGGCTGGGCGGGACGGACGGTTTCGAGGACGCCGAGCGCACGCCGTGGCACGACATCGTCACGCACAACTACTTTGTCCTCTTCGCGGGCGGTTTGGGCGACCGCTACGACCGCCACGAGGCCGGGGTTCGGCGCACGGGTGCCGATGCGGGGCAGCATGGCTTCGGCTCCGATGACTATCTCTCTAACACGATCCTCGGCGGGCGCAACCCAATGGCGGACGGGCCGTTCTCCCGCAACGCGGTGAAGACGTACTGGATGCAGCACGACGTCTGCGCGGAACTCGGCGCGGCCGAGTTCCTCGACCTGACGTACGAGGGCGGCAGCATCCACCGGCAGCATTCGTTCTTCTCCGGCGGCGGCGAGGTCTGGGTCAACCGCCAGACGAACGAGACGTGGACGCTCCCGAACGGCGTCGTCCTGCCGCCCTACGGCTACTACGCGAAGACGCCGCGCACGGAGTCCGGCGTCGTGCTGATCGGCGGCCAGCGCGTCGGCTACGCGCGGGGCGTGGCGGCGGACTTCTTCGACGCGCGCAAGCCTGCCGCCTCGGTGGTGGCGACATCTCGCGCCGTCAAGGGCGAGGTCGTGGGGAAGAACCGCGTCCGCGTGACGGTGGACTGGGAGACGCGCCGCGCCGAAAGGAACTGCCAGACGTTCGTGCATGTCTGCCAACCGAGCGCGGCGAGCTGGTCGAACGAGGGCATCGTGTTCCAGTGCGGCCTTGGCGTGACGGCGCAGATGCTCGCGACGCCGGGGCGGCACGTGGCGACGATGGACGTGCGGGTGCCCGACTCGGTGGCGGCCGGCACGTACGAGATCCGCTACGGCGTTTGCCGTCCCAAGGGCGGAGGTCGCCTGGCGGTCGGTGGCGCGCCGCGCGACAGTAAGCTCCGCGTCCACGGCGGCGACCTCGTGGTCGAGAAGGCGGACGGCAAGGTCTCGCACGTGGCGTGGCGGCCGGCGAAGGAGGACGCGCGGGCGACGCAGGGCCGGCTGTTCGGCGAGAATGTGGACGGTCGCCAGATTTCGTTCGCGGGCGTGAAGACGGACGGCTCGTTCCGCCTCCTGCGTCCGCAGGTTCGCGCGGGCGGCCTGTCGGGACTCTTCGGCGCGAAGCGGCCGGGCGAGTGGCGGATCATCCCGCTGCCGCGCTCGGAGGGCTTTTCGGCGGAGCTGGACCTCGCGCGGCTCGGCGCGGCGGATGCGACGGTCGCGTCGGTCGAGGCCCTCGACGCGGAGGACGGCGCGGCGGCGCCGACGTGGTCGCAGGACGGGAAGACGCTGACGGTCTCGTGCGACGCGCGGGCGTTCGCCTACGTCATCCGCTGGGCGAAGTGAACGGCTTCGGCAGACGAACGATTCAAGACGGAAAACCAGATACGAAAGGAAGCGGAACATGAAGAGTGAAATGAGGAGAATCGGGTTCGCGGTCGGCTGGCGCACGGCGTTGGTCGCCGGCGTGTGGCTGGCGGCGGGGAGCGTCTTCGCCGCGTCCTTCCCGGCGGCCGTGAACGGCACGCTGACGCTCGCCGTCGCGTCGGGCGAGACGACCTACGAAGGGGCGTTGCCAAGCGGCGTGACGACCGTCGTCAAGAGAGGGTCCGGATGCGCGGTTCTCGCGGGCGCGTCGCCGTCCTTCGCGGGGCAGGTCGAGATCCGCGAGGGGACGCTTCGGCTGACCCACATCAATGCCGTCGGGTCGAGCGGCAAACTCGCCGTCACGGGCGATGCCGCCACGCTTCACCTCAACTTCGCCGCGCCGAGCGGGGCGGGCCAGGGGACGACGTTCTTCGCGGGACACGACATCACGATTCGCGGCAGGGGCGCGGACGGGAAGGGTGCGCTGCGTTGGACGCCTCAAGGGTCTGGCGGTGACTATGACAGCATGATCGACACGCTCACGCTTTCCGGCGATGCCTACCTGTCCGTCACGCACCGCTACGGGTTCGCCAGGGGAATCAACCTCAACGGACACGCCTTGACACGCATTGACGGGACGGCTGCATGGATGTGGAACAACAGTCGGTGCGTCGTTGGTGCGGGCATCGTCTCGAACCTCACGGGCCGGATCACATTTCAGGCCACGCCCCAGTTTTCCGAATCGGACAAGACGACGCTTTGCATGGCGGGCGGTTTGCTGTATCTCTATGCGGCGCAACCCATTCCGTGCCGCGTCGTGATGTGTGGAGGCGAATTCGAGGTTGGTCGTGGCGGTGAGGAGCGGAATGTCTTCACCGGGCCGTTCGATGTTGTGAAGCAGACGAGCATAAAGGTGGACGCCACGAACAAGGTGGTGGGACTTTGCGGCCCGACGACACTGTCCGCCAACCTGACGGCTTCAGGCGTGGGAACGCTCCGCCTCGACGGCCCGCTTGAAATGGCGGCGGGGAAGGAACTTTACGTGAGCGGGGCGCACGTGGTCTGCAGTTCGAATGTCGTCCGCGCCTTGAAGGGGCTGAGGCTGACTTCTGACGCTTCCCGGTTTGATGTTTTGGGCGGCGTGGTGACGAATACCATGCTGCGTGTGGCGAACGCGGGCGGGCGCGCGACACTCGTCCAGGCGGGCGGCACGCTTGTCAACGGCGTGGACTCCGCCTCCTTTGTGGGCGAAGCCGCAGGCGCGTATGGCGCGTACCTGATGTCGGGCGGTCAGTCGAATCTGAAGGGAACTGTTCAGGATGGGTCCTTGCACATTTCTGCCTTGGCGACCTCCGAGGGCGTCGTCTGGCAGACGGGCGGCCGAATGAAGCTGGACACCAGCAAGATTCGGCTTGGTCGTGCGGGGCGCGGTTTTCTGGGCGTCTTCAACGGAGCGACGAACGACACGTGGATCAGCAGGTTCGGCCAGGCCGTGCGGTTGCAGCTGGGCGATCAGGCGGCCGGACGCGGGACGCTCGTCGTCTCCGGCGCGGGATCGGTTGCGCAGTCCGAGGCGATTGTCATGGGCAATGGTGGCGTGGCTTCGACGAACCTGATTGTCGTCACGGACGGCGGGACGCTCAAAGCGCGGCGGTTCTATCGGCACGGAGACGTTGCTGACGGGTCGGTGAACGAGGTATACGTGGATGGCGGCGTCGTCATGCCGACGTTCGCGTGGAACTGGACGGGCGTGTCGCTGAGCGATGCAAGACTCAGCCGGTGCAACCCCGACCACTGGACGATCGGGCCGCGCGGCATGGTCGTGGACACGTCTGAACTGTTGGGTGGAAGCGCGGCAGATGACGTCGCCTCGAATCCGTCCGCCTTCCCCTATTCGCTGTCGGACGCGGCGGGACGCGGCTTCGCGTCCATCGCGTTGCCGACGGACAACGCGGCGTTTGCGGCGGAGACCTACTGCGGCCCTGCGTTCGTGGACATCGAAGGCCCGGCCGGGAGCTACGGCGCGGCGGCGATGGCCGCGTTCGACCCGGAGACGCGCAAGCTGACGCACATCGTCGTGATGGCGCCGGGATGCGGCTACGACGAGACGACGAAGGTCTACGTCCGCGCCGCCGCGGCGACCGGTCGCTACGAATGCGCCTACACGCTCACGGACGTCCGGTCTGGCGGCGCGCTGACCAAGCGCGGCCCCTATACGCTCGACCTCCACGGGACGAACACGTACACGGGCGGCACGGTTGTGGAGGGCGGGACGCTGCGGATGAGTGGCGCGCAGTCGTTCCCCGCGAACACGCCGCTCACGGTGATGAACGGCGGGACGTTCAACAACAACGGCCGCGCGCTGGCCGTCTCCACGCTGGCGGGCGTGGGCGGCACGGTGACGAACTGTAGCAACGGCGTGACGGTGGGCGCGGCACTGGAGATCACGGTGTCCGAGCTTTATGCCGCGTCGGGTCCGCTCGTCGTCCACGCCGCCGTCGCGTTCGCCGACGGCGTTGAGGTGCGCGTGACCGACCCCGAGAACCTGCCGGCCCACCGCGAGGCGCCGCCTGTGGCGTTCCTCCGGGCGACGGGCGGCTTCACGGGCACTGTCCCGAAGCTGAGCCTCGTCGATTCGTCCGGGACGGCCTGGAAGGTACTTCGCCGCAAGAACGAGCTGCGCCTCGCGCCCGTGAAGGGCCTGACCGTCCTCATCCGCTGACGCGCGCCGGCGCGGCCTCTGCGTGCGCGGTTGAACACGAGGGGCTGTGTTTGGTAAAATACGCACATGAAACCGACGGGGAGAACGAAAATGGTCAAGAAAACCTGTGTGCTGGGATTGTGCCTGACGGCGGCGTTGGCGTGGGCTGGGCCGCGTGAGGACGGGCTGTTCATTTCGCACGTCCATCGCGGCGGCGGGTCGCGGGAGCGGCCGGACAACACGCTGGAGACGTTTCTCTGGTGCTGGGGGAACGGGTCGGCGCTGGAGTGCGACTGCCGTTGCACGAAGGACGGCGTGGGCATCATGTTCCACGACGACGATTTGCGGCGGACACCACGCGGCATTTCGGATGCGTTCAAGACGAATCGCATCAGCCAGTTGAACTGGGCGGACATCCGCGACATCGACGTCGGGTCGTATCTGAACGCGCAGTATGCGTCCGAGCGCATTCCGCGTATCGAGTCCGTGATGGCGGCGATGGTGGGGCATCCGTCGTATCTGCTGTTCGTGGACGAAAAGGGCGCGGGTCCGGCGCGGATTGCCGCCGAGGCGCGGAAGTTCGGCGTGCTGGATCAGGTCTACTACACGGGGGCGAGCTATCGCAACATCGTCAAGTGGAACGAAGTCGTGCCGGGCGGCAAGGCCCTGCTCTGGATTGGACGCTTTCCGCCGTTTTGGAAGCGCATGGATTCGAAGGCTCGCGCAGAAATGGGGACGGCCGTGCGGACGCATTTCGAGAACGTCATGAAGGAACTCCGCGCGCACGACTTCAAGTACGTCACGGCCGTGTCGCTCCACACGTACTGGAATCCGAAAGACCCTGTAGACCCGTTCATCATGGGAACGGACTATTTGAAGGGCCTGATCGACGAGTTTCACGCCCATGGCGTGAAGGTCTGCTCGATTCCGTTCGAGGGCGGCGAGACGGAGGCGGTCTACCACCGGCTGTGGGAACTCGGATGCGACGGATTCTCCACGGACTATCCGTCCGTCATGTTCAAGGTCATCCGCGATCTGAAGGCTGCGGCGAAGCGGTAGGTTTTTCGGACGTGCGGCGCCGGCGCGTGCGCTTTTTGGTATAATTCACGTCCTTCCGTGAAACGCGCGCTCGACATTTTTCTGGTTTCCGTCTTCGCGCCGCTGTGGGTTCCGCTCGCGGCGGCCGTCGCGTGTCTTGTGCGCCTGTCCCTTGGCGCGCCGATTCTCTTCCGCGACGTGCGCGCGGGGCGGGGCGGGCGGCCGTTCACGCTCGTCAAGTTCCGCTCGATGCGCACGGGGGCGGGGAGCGATGCCGCGCGGTTGACGCGCGTCGGGCGTTTCCTGCGCGCGAGTTCGCTCGACGAGCTGCCGGAGCTTTGGAACGTCCTGAAGGGCGAGATGTCGCTCGTCGGCCCGCGCCCGCTCCCCGTCCGCTACCTGCCGCGCTACACGGCCGAGCAGCGTCGTCGGCATGACGTGCGCCCCGGCGTCACGGGCTGGGCGCAGGTCAACGGGCGCAACGCGCTGTCGTGGGCGGAGAAGTTTCGCTATGACCTCGAGTATGTTGCGCGGCAGTCGCTCGCGCTTGACGCGCGCATTCTCGCGCTGACCCTTTTCCAGTGCCTCCGCCCGCGCGGCATCTGCCATGCGGGCGCGGCGACGATGCCCGAATTCACAGGGGAGAACTAGAAGACATGGAAGTCAAGAAGCACTATCTTTCGGCCGACCAGTACCAGCGCGACATGTGGCGTCTCGCGTCCCGGATTCGCAAGGGCGGGTGGATGCCCGACTTCCTCGTCGGCCTCTGGCGCGGCGGCGCGCCGGTCGCGATCGCCGTGCACGAGTTCTTCAAGGTGACGGGCTGGGACGTCAAGCACATCCCGCTCAAGTGCTGGAGCTACACGGGCATCGGTCAGAACGAGGGCAAGGTCGGCTTCATGCTGGGCGACGCGATCTTCGGCATGTTTCGTCCGGGGGACAAGGTTCTCTTCATCGACGACGTCTTCGACACGGGCAAGACGGCGGCGGCCGTGATGGAGCACATGCGCGGCGTCGGGGCGGAGGCGAGGATTGCCTGCGTCTACTGGAAGCCCGCGAAGAACCAGACGTGCCTCGTGCCTAACTATGTCGCGAAGGACATCGGAAACGACTGGATCGTCTTCCCGCACGAGATCGAGGGCCTGGCGTCGGATGAGGTGCGCGAGAAAGATCCCGTCCTCGCCGATCTGGTGGAGGAGGTGGCGTCCGCCGCCTGCGCGCGATGAACGAAAGCGCGTTCTTCCAGGATCTGGCGGTGCTGATGACGGCGGCGGGCCTTGTCTCGGCCGTCTTTGCGCGCCTCGGCTGGCCGAAGGTGCTGGGCTACATTCTCGCGGGCGTCGTCATGAGCCCGCACACGTGGGGCGGCAGTTTCCTTCTCGACCTTTCCTCGACGAACACGATTGGCCAGCTCGGCGTCGTCTTCCTCATGTTCGGCATGGGCCTTTCCTTTTCGGCGAAGGACATGAAGAAGATTCGGGGCGTCGCGTTGCCGGCGGCCGTCCTCGACACGCTCGTCATGATCTGGCTGGGCTACGAGGTCGGCACGAAGCTTTTCGGCTGGGGGGACGTGCCGTCGCTCTTCCTCGGCGTGGCGATCTGCGACTCGGCGACGACGCTCCTCGCCAAGGTGATCGGCGAGATGGGCTGGTCGAACCGTCCGTTCACGAAGTACGTGCTCGGCACGTCCGTCTGCGAGGACATCATCTGCGTCGGCGCGATTGCGGTCGTGACGGGCTTCGCCTCGGGCGAGGGCATGTCGGCGGCTGCGCTCGTGAAGTCGCTTGGCGGGCTGACCGTCTTCTTCCTCACCGTTCTCGTGCTGGGCTTCGTCTTCGTGCCGCGCCTTCTCCAGTCCGTCGCGAAGCGGCAGGACGACGAGTCGCTTGTCCTCTCGATCCTCGGATGCTGCTTCTGCGTGTCCTACTTCGCGTACCGGCTCGACTACTCGCTGGCGCTCGGCGCGTTCCTTGTCGGCATCATCGGCTCGACGAGCATCGTGCGGGAACGTCTGGCGGCGCTCGCAGACCCGCTCAAGTCGATGTTCTCGGCCGTCTTCTTCGTCTCGATCGGGCTGTTGGTCGATCCGATTGCGCTCTTCCACTGCCTGCCGCAGGTGCTGCTTGTTTCGCTCGTCGTCATCGCCGGCAAGTTCGTCGACAACCTCGTCGCCTCGCTGCTTTGCGGGCTGGACGTGAAGACGTCCGTGCAGAACGCCTTTGGACTTGCGCAGATCGGCGAGTTCGCGTTCATGGTCGCGATTCTCTACGCGGGGCTTCAGGGCGACGCCCAGACGCCGCTCTTCCAGATTGCCGTCGGCGCGTCCCTCCTGACGACGCTCCTGAATCCGTTCCTGATTCGCCTGTCCGACCCGGCGGGTGACTGGGCCGAACGGCGTCTGCCGCAGCGGTTGCGCCTGCGCCTTGAGTCCTATTGGGCCTGGCGCGAGAAGATCTTGGCCGGGAAGGGGTCGCCGGCGTTCGCGCGGCTTCGGATGTCCGCGATCCGCATGGGCGTCTACGCCGTCCTGATGTTCGCGGGCGCGTTCGTCTGCGCGCGCCTCTCGACATTCGACTTCTCGAAGTTCTCTCGGTGGTTCGAGGCGCACGACGAGCTCCTGTTCTTCGTGGCGGCGAACCTCTTTTCCGTCTCCCTTCTGCCGCTCGCGCTCCTTGAGGCGCGGACGATGGGCGATGCGGTGGCCGAACTGCTGGCGGGGCGCGGACGCTCGCGCGTCCTCGTCGCCTTTCGCGAGACGGCGCGGCTCGTCACGATCCTCGGCGCGGTGGCGCTCTTTGTCGTCCTGTGGACAGCAGTCAACCTGACGATTCTGCCGCACGACCGGCTCGCGCAACTCGTCTCGATCGTCCTCACGCTCGTCGTTGCCGTGTTCGGCTGGCGGTCGCTTCTGAACTCGGGCCGCCGCGCCATCGTGCGGTTCAACGAGTCGCTGACGGAGGAGGAGCGGCGCAAGGGCCTGGCGAAGACGATGACGGTGACGATGCCGGAGGGCGCGCTCCATCGCCTCGTTCTCACGACGGACTCCCCGGCCGTCGGCGAGACGGTCGTCTCGCTCAACATTCGCGCAAAGACGGGCGCGTCGATCGTCTCGGTCGTCCGCGACGGACATGTCCACCGCAACGTCGGGCCGGAGCTGGAGTTCCGCATCGGCGACGAGCTGGTCGCGCTCGGCGACGCGCACCAGGTCGGCGCGCTCAAGGATCTTCTGGGGGTGACGGCATGAGCGGGCGTCGCCGGATCGGGATCGTTGCGCTCGTCGCGCTTCTGCTGGGGCTTGCGGCGGCGGGCCAGTTCCTCTTGCGCGCGCGCCGTCCCGACTCGGCACCGGCCCTGACGGAGGGCGCGCTCGCGGCGCTGGGCGGCCTGCGGTCGCTGGCGGCCGAGGTCGTCTGGTTTCGCGCCGACCGTCTGCAGGACGAGGGACGCTACGTCGAACTGGCTCAGCTCGCGCACACGCTGACGTTCCTCGAACCCCACACGTCGGAGGTCTGGAGCTACGCGGCCTGGAATCTCGCCTACAACATCTCCGTCATGATGCCCGATGCCGAGTCGCGCTGGCGGTGGGTCGAGGCGGCGATTCGGTTGTTGCGGGACGAGGGCCTGCGGCTCAATCCGCGCTCGCCGGAGCTGTTGCGCGAACTCGCGTGGCTCTTCGAACTGAAGATCGGCACGAATCTCGACGCGGCGGCGCCGACCTATCGGCGGCTCTGGCGCGCGAAGGTCGAGGACGTCCGTCGGCGCGGGGCCTGGGAGGAACTGGGCATGGATCCGCAGGAGATGGCGCGCATCGAGCAGGCGACGGGATTTGACGACTGGGGCGATCCGTTCCTCTCGGCGATCTATTGGGCGGCGAAGGGAAACTGCCGGGACATCGTTCAGCAGTCCGTCCGCCTCTACGAGAAGAACCATCGGGAATCGGCGAAGGCGGAATGAGCGCAGACACGAGAAAAGAGAAGGGGCGCGCCGTGGCGCGGCACGCGAGAAGAGGGATGCGCACGGGCGCGCAGGCGCTCGTCGAGGCGCTCGCGCGCGCGGGCGTCGAGGTCGTCTTCGGCTATCCGGGCGGGAACGTCATCGACGTCTTCGATGCCGTGCGCACGGCGAAGTTCCGCTTCGTGCTGGGTCGCCACGAGCAGGGATGCGTCCACATGGCCGACGGCTACGCGCGCGCGCTCGGACGGCCGGGCGTCGTCCTCGTGACGAGCGGGCCGGGCCTCACGAACACGATTACCGGACTCGGCTGCGCGAACATGGACGGCGTGCCGCTCGTCCTCGTCTGCGGGCAGGTCCCCCTTTCGCAGATCGGGACGGACGCCTTTCAGGAGGCGGACACGACGGGCCTGACGCGCGCCGTCTCGAAACACAACTTCCTCGTCAAGTCGGCGGACGAGATTCCGGAGACGGTCGCCCAGGCGTTCTACATCGCGACGCACGGCAAGCCGGGCGTCGTCGTCATCGACGTGCCGCGCGACTGTCAGGAGGCCCTGACGGCGGCCGCATATCCGGAGCGCGTGAGCCTGCGGGCCTATCATCCGGAGGCCTTCGCCGCGCCGCGCGAAGTGAGCCGTCTCGCGAAGCTCCTCAACGAGGCGAAGCGTCCGCTCATTCTCGCGGGCGGCGGCGTGATTGCCGCCGAGGCGTCGGCGGACGTCGCCGCGCTCGCGCACAAGTCGCAGATTCCCGTCGCGACGACGCTCATGGGCATCGGCTCCCTCGACGAGCGCGATTCGCTCGCGTTGGGGCTGGTGGGCATGTACGGGACGGCGGAGGCGAATCGGGCGATTCGCGAGGCGGACGTCATCCTCGCCCTCGGTGTGCGCTTCAACGACCGCACGACGGGCGACGTCCGCACGTTCGCGCGGCAGGCGAAGATCGTCCATGTGGACTGCGATCCGAGTTCGATCGACAAGAACGTGTCGGTCGCCCTTGGCATCGTCGCGGACATCAAGGATCTTCTGACGACCGTGAACTCGCGCATCCGTCCGGCGGCGCACGCGGCGTGGTGCGCATCGCTCGCGCGGCGCGGGGCGGCGCGGCCATGTGGCCGCGAGGGTGCGGGCGTCGATCCGGTCGCCGTCATCGGCGTGGTCGCGGCGGCGACGCGCGGCGACGCGCTCGTCGTCACGGACGTCGGGCAGCACCAGATCTGGGCGGCGCGCGAGTTCCGCCATGTCCACCCGCGCCACTTCCTCACGTCCGGCGGCATGGGCGCGATGGGGTTCGGCATTCCGGCGGCCATTGGCGCGTCGCTTGCGCGGCCGGACGCGCGCGTCGTCGCGTTCGTTGGGGACGGCGGCGCGCAGATGACGGCGGAGGAACTGATTGTCGCCGTCGAATTGAACCTTCCCGTCACGTTCGTCGTCTTCGTGAACCGAACGCTTGGACTTGTGCGCCAGCTGCAGAAGGAGGGCTATGGCGCGCGCTATTTCGCGACCGATCTCACGTCGCCTGACTTCGTGAAGCTCGCGGCGGCCTATGGGATGAAGGGCGTGCGCGTGACGGCGGCCGACCAGGTCGAGCCGGCGATTCGGCGCGCGCTGCGGACGAAGGGACCCGTGCTGGTCGAGGTCGCGATTCCCAAGGAGGCGTGCGTATGAAGGAGTCGATTTATCGGCTGAACTGCTTCGTTGAGAACAAGCCCGGCGTCCTTGCGCGCATTGTCGGACTCATTTCGGGGCGTGGCTATAACATCCAGACGCTGAACGTCGGGCCGACGGAGGATGGCACGGTCTCGCGCATGAAGATCGACGTCCTCGGCTCGGCGCGCGTCGTTGACCAGATTATTCTGCAGCTTCGAAACTGCGTGAACGTGATCGAGGTGACGTCCCGCCGCCGCTGACGATGGCCGAACGTCTCGACAAGGTTCTTTTGGCGCGCTATCCCGACTTCTCGCGGTCGCGGATCGAGGGCCTCGTGAAGGTCGGGTTCGTGATGGTGAACGGGACGCCGGCTGAGAAGGCGGGGCAGAAGGTCGTCGCGTCGGACGTGATCGACGTCACGATTCCGCCGCCGGTGCCGGCCGTCCCCGAACCGGAGGACATTCCGCTTGACGTCGTCTACGAGGACGAGGATCTGGTCGTCGTCAACAAGCCGGCGGGACTCGTCGTTCATCCGGCGCCGGGACACGGTTCGGGTACGCTTGTGAACGCGCTGCTGCATCACTGTCCGAACCTCTCCGGCATCGGTGGGGTCGCGCGGCCGGGCATTGTCCATCGTCTCGACCAGGACACGTCAGGGCTAATCGTCGTCGCGAAGTCGCAGGCGGCGATGGATGGACTGGTGAAGGCGTTTGCCTCGCACCGGAACGTCGAGAAGACGTATCTCGCCGTCTGCCATGGGCGACCGCGTCTGGACGCGGGACGCATCGAGAACCTGATCGGGCGTCATCCCGTGGATCGCAAGCGCATGGCCATCGTCGAGCGGAACGGGAAGGTCGCGATTACGAACTGGCGTGTGCGGGAGACGGACGCGCGGACATCGCTTCTCGAATGTCGGATCGAGACAGGGCGGACGCATCAGATTCGTGTGCATCTGGCGTCGCTGGGCTGTCCCATCATCGGCGATCGGGTCTATGGCAAGGGTGCGCTCGATCGTCGGCTTGATCCCGTGCCGGCGCGGCAGATGCTTCATGCGTGGCGGCTCGCGCTCTGGCATCCGGTGCGGAACGAGAAGATGACGTTCGACGCCCCCGTCCCGCCGGACATGATGCCGTATCTGACCGCCGCATTTATATAAATGCGGCGGTTGGCTAAATCGAGGCAAAGTTTTGGTATAATGTGCGGTGAAATGACTCTAGCGATTGTCATACCGATTTACAATCAGGCGCGGTATCTGAGGGGATGCCTTGAATCCCTCGTCGCGCAGACGGATGGGGACTTCACCGCCTATTGCGTCAACGACGGTTCGACGGACGATTCCCAGGCGATTATTGACGAGTATGTTGCGCGGGACGCGCGATTTGTTGCCGTTCGTCAGCCGAACCGAGGCGTGTCTGCGGCGCGAAATGCAGGGCTTGCGGCCGTGGCGGAACGAGGCGGTGCGGATGCTTGCCTGTTCTTGGACTCCGACGATTTTCTTCATGCGCAGTGCATCGCGTTCGTTCGTCGCGCGGCGAACGAGCATCCGGGGTGCGTCATCGAGTTTGACTATACGAGCCGTCCGTCGGCAGACGAATTCCGGAAGCGGGTTTACTGTTACGACCCGTCTGGCATCCGTCCCTGTCAGAGCACGGGAACGGTCTGGAACAAACTTTATCCTCGTTCGGTGTTCGGCGAGCTTCGCTTTGCCGAGGGGGTCCACTATGCGGAAGACGTTGTCTTCACGACGGAACTGGCCTTGAAGCGGAAGCCGAGATATTTTCGCCTGCCCGTTGAACTGTTGTTCTATGTGGCGAATCCAAATTCGGCGACGCACAGGCCTTTAGATGCCGAAAACTTCTTGCGGCGCATGGTGGCGATAGAACGGCTTGTCCGTGATTTTGCCGACGATCCGCCGGGGTTTCGGGCATTGGTCGAAGGGCCGCTGCCATCGTTGCTGAAACGCTACTATCGAGATCTCGTTCACCGTGTGAGGACGGCTGAGGTTTCTACGGCGCGGCGGGTGTTCGCCTGTGAACTTGCCTCGCTTGCACGACGCGGGCTGTTGGCGCGTGATAGACGCTCGTTCAAGGACATCAAGTACTACTTGATTTTCAGATGGCTGGCCCTTCGCTATCAGATTTTTCGGCGTGCCTCCTCCAGGGGGGGGGGGGCTTTCCTTTCGGACACGTGTTTGTCAATGTGATTACTTGTGTC
>CAZWQY010000037.1:0-15165 GCA_964636295.1 uncultured Lentisphaeraceae bacterium
GCGCCGGACAGCACCTTCGCCTTGAGCGTGAAGTTCCGCACGTTCTCGCCGCACGACAGACGCGAACCGTCCGCCGTCGTCACGTTCGCCGGCATCGCGGCGGCGGCCACCAGCGGCGCCGCCCACAGCATCGACAAAATCAACTTCTTCATAATTCCCCTTGAATCACAATTGGACAGGTCCCATTCGACGCACCCGCTTACGGGAACACGAGGAACGGCAGATAGACGCCGCCGACGACGCTCCGCGCCTTGAATTCACGCGCCAGACCGCAGTCGGACTCGTACCAGTCGCCGAACGGCACGCGGTCGCAGGTCGTGTCCAGGAAGCGGTAAAGCGGCGCGACCAGCGTCTTCAAGTCGTCCGTGCGCCCGCGCAGACACGCCACCCACACGAGCCAGTCGGCCTTCGTGTAGGCCTTGCGCGAGTCGAGCGGAAGGCCGTACGCCTCTTGCAGCTTCAGATAGGCGGTCAGCTCGCGCTCCGCCACCTCCGGTGGAAAGAGCCCCAGCCCCAGCAGACGATCCCACACGAGATTGTACTTCATGCTCCACGTGCCGGGCTGGTCGAACGCCAGACGCCCCGCGCCGTGGCGGCCGCCCTCCACGGCGGCGATCCAGCGCGGCACCATGTCCTGCGCAAGCTTCCGATAGCACGCCGCAACGGCCTTCTCGCCGCGCAAGTCCGCCATGAACCCGTAGCTCGCGAGCGCGACGATCGTCTTGACGGACAGGTTCGCGTTGTGCGCGAGATGCCCGGCGAAGTCGTCCGTGCAGAGCTGGTTCTCGGGGTCGAAGCCGACCTTCTCCAGATACTGCGCCCACTGCGTCACCGTCGGCCACCAGCGTCCGGCGAAGTCGGCGTTCCCCTCGCGATGCGCCAGCGCCGCGAGGCAGATCAGCATGTTGCCGCACTCCTCCACGGGCATGCGGAACGTGTCGTCATCCCCGCCGCCGAAGGACTGCCCCTTGCGCATGCCGTAATACTGCCCCTCGGCCACGGGGAACAGTCCCATGTCGTGCGGCGCGTAGGCATACGGCCAGTTCGTGCTCGCCGCGTAGGCGCAGACAGGTTCAAGCGTCGCCTTCACGAACGTCGGCCCAGCGAGCAGCAGATGCGGCAGCTGCGGATAGAAGACGTCCGTCGTGCCGATCATGCCGCCCGAATGGTTCTCGGCGGAGAACATGTACGGCGCGCCGTCCGGACCCGCCACGAAGATGCAGGCCGCAAAGCTCTGCCGCCAGGAAAGCTCGGCCACCTGCGCATAGTGCGCGCCGCCGATCCGCTCCGCCCGCGCGGCCAGCGCGGCGTCGAATGCGCGGACGGACGCGCGGACGCGCGGGAAGTCCCGCACGGCCTCCGCCAGCATCGTCTCGAACGACTTGCCGTCGCGCTGCCACCAGTCAACGAGTTCCTTCCCGAAGTAGCGCGCCGTCACGCCATGCTCGATGGCCAGCAGATAGCGCACCTCGTTCCCCTCGACGTGCGGGCCGACCTGCCAGACGTACCCCCAGTCGGCGCGGCGGGAATCGCCCTTCGTGCGGAAGGGGACCTGATCCTTGCGGCCGACGCGCCGCGCCGGCACGCCCGCAACCGTCGTCGTACGCTCGACCATCGGCGCGCGGTCGTCATCACGCGCAAGCTCCGGCGGCAGGTTCATCTCAAGGCTGAACTCCTTTGCGCCGGCGACCGTCGCCGTCACGTAGGTGACGGGACGCGAGAAGACCTCAAGGTCCTCAGGCAGACGCGCCGTCAGGAAATTCAGCTCGACGGACAGCGCACCGTTGCCGAACGTGTAGCGCGTCTCATTCGCCCGCACGCGCACGGACGTCTGCGGCAAGGGCGAAACGTCCATCGGCCGGCGACCGCACAGGCGGTACTTCCGCCCGTCCGCCATGAGGACAATCGAGAGCGGCTGGCGCGCGCCCGCCCAGTGGGTCGTCTCCCGATCGGTCAGGCAGTCTGCCGCGCTCCACACGCTGAAATGCGGATCCACGCTCACGAGCGGCACGGCCGGCGGACGGAACGGCTGCGCGGACGCAGACGAAAGGCCCAGCCCCATCAAACCGACAGACAGAAGCGACAGCCCGACAAGGCGACGACGACGTTTCACGGAAAGGATTTTCATGGCGACATTATATCAAATGCCGCCCGCGCGCGCATTCGCGTCGGCGATCAGAACCGCCCGCGCAAACCAATCTCGAACGTGCGCGGGTCGCCCGCGAAGCACTCGTAGTAGTGACGGGACGTGTCGAAGTACTTCTCGTCGAAGAGGTTGCGCACGCCGAGCGTCAGGAACCAGTCGTCGCGCCAGCCGACCTTCGAAAGCGGAATGGACACGTTCACGTCGAAGACATGGCTCGAATCGAAGCGCAGGTTCTCGTTGACGAACGCGCCGCGCATCGTCGCGTAGCTCATCGAGCGATAGCGGTAGCCGAGGCCCACGACGACGTCCTCCACGAGGTCGAAGCCGTGCAGGCGATAGGACGTGTTGAGCGTGACGGCGTGGCGCGGGAACCGCTCGAACTCGCTCGCGATGCCGTTTTTCGTGTGGTCGGCGTAGAATGTGTAGGCATACATTGCCAGAACCGTCCAGTCGTCCGTGATGTCGCCCGAAAGCGAAAGCTCGACGCCGCGCGAGGAATTGTGCCCCTCGAAGCGATAGAACGTCTGCGAGCCGACCGTCTCGGCGACGGGCATGTTCTCCTGCTCGATGTTGAAGTAGGAAGCCGAGAGCCAGAGCCGCTCCAGCGGCCGGATGCGCGCGCCCGTCTCCCACTGCGTCGCCGTCCACGGATCGACCGGACGCGAGCCGTCCGAATCGCGAAAGCCCAGCGTCGGCGTCTGCGTCTGGGAGACGTTGCCGAAGAAGACGAGCCAGTCGAGCGGCTGGACGGTCAGCCCGCCGCGCGGCGAAAACGCGAAGGCGTGCGCCTCGTCGTAGAAGACTGGGCCCGTCCGGACGCCCGTCTGGGTCGAGGCGTTCTCGACGAAATAGTCGTACCGAAGCCCCGCGAGCAGCGTGACCCAGCCCCAGCCGACCGAATCCTGCAACGTCACGCCATAGCGCGACGTCGGCGCGCCAAAGCTGCCCGACCCTTCGCGGTAGGTGAAGTCCGGCTGGACGAGGAACGTGTTGCGGAAGCCGAACGGCAGCTCGCGCTTCGTGTAGACCGAACGCGCGTAGAGATTGAAGCTGTGGTGGAACAGCCGGCTTTCGGAGAACGACGACGTCATGTACTTCTCGCCGCTCGGCCAGACGCCCGTCTGGCAGTACTCCGCGAAAGCCCCCGTCGGATTGCCGTTCTGGTCAACCGAATAGACGCTGTACGGCTCGCGCGTCGTCTGCTCCATGTGCGAATACATGAACGCGCCGCCAAACTTGAGCAGCCAGTCGTCCGTGACCTGCCAGTCGACGTAGGGATTGACCATCATCCCCTTGTAGGTCGAGCGGTCGGAGGGACGGCACGACGACTCGTGCCAGCCGTAGCCGCCGGCCGGCTTGCCGCGCCAGACGGGAATGCCGATATAGCTCGGACTGTCCGAGGAGATGAACATCGTCTTGAGCCCGAGCGTGACGTCGTCCGTCGGACGGAAGACGAAAGACGGCGCAAGCGTGTACTGCTCGCGCGGCCGTGCGCCCTCTTGCGAGCCACTGGAGACGTAGGCCGGCGAATAGATGTCGAAGGCGACCGGGAGGCGGACGGCGAACTTGTCCTCGGCAATGACCTCGTTTGCGTCAACCATGCCGCGCTGACGCCAGACGTTTCGCCCGACGGACGTCTGCTCGGAGAAGTTCACCTCGCTTTCGCGGAAGTGCGCGCCCTTCAGGTACATATTGATCGAGCCGCCCGCGCCGTTGCTGTTCTGCTGCGCGCCCGCGCCGCCGGAGAGCGAGGCGATCGGGCCTTTCACGACCTCGACGCGCTCCATCATCGACGGATCCATGAACAGCCCCGCGCCCTGACCGACGGGAATGATGCCGTCGAACGCCGGCGTCGTGCCGCCCATGCCGCGAATGGAGAAAAGGCCCGGCTGACGCACGAGAAGCGACGTGCCGCCCGTCTCGATGCCCGGCACCTGACGGAGAAGGTCGTTCAAGTCCGTCGGGTTGCGCTCGCGGATGAAGTCCTCCGTAAGCGTCTCGACGACGCACGGCAGCGTTTCGGGCGCTTCGCCCGTGAACGTGCCGCCCGTGACCTTTTCGGGGCGATACTTCGAGAGCGCATTCGCCTCGACCATGACCGTTCCAAGGTCGGCGACCGCATTCGTCTTGTTCGTTTCGACAACTGCCGCATGCGCAAGGCCGGCAAGCGGCAGCAACGCGGCGACGGAAAGAGTGTGTGCTTTCATTGCCCCATTAAACGCCCGCCGACGGCACGCGGTTCACGCCTTCTGCAAAAAGGCGCGTCCGCCCGCCGAACGGGCGCAACGAGACCGCCGCCTAGGTCAGCGAGCACGGCCCGTTGACGCAGCCGCCCGAACAGGCCATGACCTCAAGGAAGTTCGCCGGCAGCTTGCCCGACGCATAGAGCCGAAGCATCGTGCAGCTCTTCCGGTCGATGCCGTTGATCTGCTTGGCGTTCAGCTTGAAGCCAGGGATCTTCGCCGTCGCCTCGGCCAGCACCGCCTCGGTGACGCCGCAGCTGCGCGCGAAGTTGCGCGCCGTCGGATTGGCGGGACGCACGACCGGCCAGGGGTCGCAGGAGAGGACGTCGACCTTGCGGCCCGCGAGAATCGCGCCCAGCTCCTCGAAGGAGAGCACGTAGTCCACGGCCTTGCGGCGGGCCTCGCTGCGCTTGGCGACGCACGGCCCGATGAAGACCGTCTTCGCGTCAGGATCCTTCTCCTTGACGAGCTCGCGCGCGTAGACCATCGGACTGGGCGTGAGCGAAACGTGGTCGATGAGGTCGGGGAGATGCTTCGCGACGAGGTTCACGTAGGCGGGACAGCACGACGTCGTCATGAACGTCTTCGGGTCCTTCTCCATGCGCTCGACGAACTCCGCCGTCTCGTGCTCCGTCGTCTTCTCGGCGCCGAGCGCGACCTCGATCACGTCCGCGAAGCCCGCCTTCGAGCAGGCCGTCAGCAGCTGCTCGACCGTGCCGGGGAACTGGTGCTCGGCCGCCGGCGCAACCATCGCGACCAGCCGCTCGCCGCGCTTCATCGCCGCCAGGACGCCCAGGAGCTGCGAGCGCTCCATGACCGCGCCAAACGGGCAGGCGTTGAAGCACTTGCCGCAGAAGATGCACCGCTTGAAGTCGATCTCGGCGACGCCGTGCTCGTTCTTGCGGATCGCCCCGACGGGACACGCCTCCTCGCAGGGAACGGTCGTCTTCACGATCGCGTGGTAGGGACACGCCGTGATGCACTTGCCGCACTTGATGCACTTCGACTGGTCGATGACGCTTCGCCCGTTCACGACCTCGATCGCCTTCTTCGGGCAGTTGTAGACGCACGGCCGCGCGAAGCAGCCACGGCAGTTCGGCGTCGAGACGACCTTCGCGTCCGGACAGCCGCTGCACGCCGGCCCGCAGACGGACAGCGGCGAGGTCGCGATCAGGGCATCGACCTCCCGGTTCGCGTGGCTCGCCCCGCCGTTCGCAATCGTCTCCGCGCAATAGGCCGACAGGGCCTTCGTCTCGTCCGTCTCCTCCTCGACCGTCACGCCCAGAAGCGCCATCAGCCGGTACTTGATGACCGCGCGGTCATGGTAGATGCAGCACCGGGACGAGGCGTCGCCCTTGGGCCGCAGCTTGATCGCGATCTGGTCGATCTCCTCCGCCAGCGTCCCCGCGTCAAACGCGCGGACAAGACGAATCATCAATTCACGCCGAAGAAATGTCGCGCCGTTAACCATGTCAGGCCACCCCCTCCAGAAGTTCACGAATGCGCGCAACGACCTTTTCGGGCGTCGCCTGGCCCATGACCTCGGCGCCGTTGAAGCGCACGTAGGGCGCACCGCCCAGGTTCTCGCGCTCGCAGAGGTCAAGGCACGTCTTCGCCTCGACCTCGACCCGCCCCCGGCAGTCGGGCGGCAGCTGTTCCTCCAGGTTCATCATCTTGGCCGCCCCCAAAAGGTAGCAGGCCGTTCCGCAGCAGACTTCGACTTTGATCATGTTTCCTCCTCAATAGTAGTTGACCTGAACTTGCTTGCGATAGTTGTGCTCGAGCGCCGCCGTGAGACGCTTGACGACCGAACGGCGCAGTTCGAGATCCTGCGGGATGTTCGGGTCCTGGTGCGACTCGTTGACCTTCGTGCCGACGACGAACTCGATGCGGTCATGCGCCATCATGCGCTCGAGAATCTCCTTCGCCGCCATCGGCTCGTCGCGCGGCGAACGCATTTCCTCCAGCGCCGTCGCGACGCGCGACAGCGTGAGGATGCCCTCCGTCACGAGGCCGACGCCCTCGATTCGCCCAACGGGCGGCAGCCCCCCCGCGCGCCGCATATCCGCGAGATCGACCTTGACCTTCCGCCCAAGCTCGCGCTCGACGATGTTCGCCGTCGTGCCGCCGCAGATGATGACGTGGTCGAAGCCCAGCTTCGCCCGCCGCGCATATTCGGCGTCATGCTCCTTGTAGAACGGCGGTCCGGAGAGAATCCGGAGGACGCGCGGCCGGCGCAGGTAGATGACCACGCACGTGATGTCGTCCTTGCAGCCGCCGGGCGTAAGCTGGCGCGCGCGGGAGGCGATCGAGGCCGCGAGATCCTTCGCCGAGATGCCGGGGTCGAAATGGACGAACTCGCGCGCATGCTTGAGGACGCCCGAACGCCGCCAGCCGAACTTCATCTCCCGGTTGACGCCAAGCCCCGACTGCGTGACGCCGTCGGAGCAGAGGATGAGCCGGTCGCCCGGACGGAAATCGGCCTCGCACTCGCGCACCTCCCGGTCGGGCCAGTGCACCGAGACGACCTGCTCGTCGGAAAGCGGCGCAACCTCCTCCGTCCCCCGCAGGTGAATGTAGCCGGGATTCCCCATCTCGGTGATCTTCGCGCGGCCGCCGAGGCGGAAGTCGACGAGCGAGAACGTCGCGTAGCCGATCTTGCGCACTTCGCAGACGGGCAGCGAGTCCATGATGATCTCCGCCGCCTCCAGCGTCGGGATGTTCGACTCCAGGAACTTGATCGCCATCGCCGTCGTCATCGTCGCGAGGACGTTCGCCTTCACGCCGCTGCCCAGCCCGTCCGAAAGCGCGCAAAGATGGCGGTTCTCCTTCTCGACCGTGAGGAAGCGCACGTCGTCGCCGCAGGCGGCCTGACCCGTCTTCGTGTACTGCGCCGCCTCCATCTCGATGAAAAGGTCGCTATCCATTCAGGTAGTCGCCGTTGTCGGACTCCCGCAGGCGCCGCCCCTCCGTGTGGGACTCGTAGGCGCCCGCGATTTCGTTGAGCATGATCTCCGTCTCGGCGATGTGCTCGCCGAAGAGCCGCGCGACCTGCTGCACCGTGTAGACGTTCTTCGCGATGACCTCGCGCGCCTTCGCGGCGATCTCCTCGCGCCGGCCCTCGTTCTGCGTGACGTCCTGCACGACCGCACCGGCGAATTCGCCCTTGGCAATCGGGAAGACGCTCACGTTCACCAGCCGCTCCTTCCACGGCTGGCGGTACTTGACGATCTCGCTGCCGTGCTCCAGCGCGCCCGCGAAGAGGTCGGCGAACTCGCCCATCAGTGCCTCGCACGCGATGCCCTCCAGGTTGCCGAGCGTCTCGAAGACCTCGACCTCCCCGCACATCTCGGCGAAGACGCGGTTGCACTCGATGACCATCCCCCGGCCGTCCACGATCACGACGCCCGCCGGAATGTACTTGATCAGCGCGTTCGACGTCCGCTGGAAGTTCTTCTTGAGGAAGGTGTGGCACTGCGCCTCCTCGGCCTTGCCGGCGAGGAGGGCGCGCGCAAACGCACGGCACGTCTCGTATCCGCACGAGCCGCAGTTGTGCTCGTCGGCCTTCGTGTACTTGCCGACGCGCGCGAGGGCCTGCGCCATCGCCGTCTCGTCCGGCTCGTCCTCGCGGATCGCCGCCGCCGGATACGCCGCGACGCCGCAGTGCGTGAAGCAGCGCCCGACGCTCGTCTGGAGCGGCGCCGCCGCGTCCGTCGCGAAGAGCGTCGCGAGCGACCCGCTGTCCGCCGGCATGACCGGCCCGTTCACGCAGCCGCCGGGACACGCGAGGACTTCGAGGAAAATCTTGCGTCCGCCCGGATTCGCCGCACCCGTCCGCAGTTCGGCCGGCAGGTCGCCAAGGACGCGCCGCAGGTTCTCAAGCCCCGACACCGACAGGTAGCGCACGTTCGCCTGGCCGTCGCGCAGCGTGTCGTTCATGCCACCCTCGACCGAATAGAAGCGCCCCTCCTCGGCCGGGCCAAGCGCAAGGTCCACCGTCTCGTCCGTGATCGAAATCCCCTTCTCCTCCAGCAACTTCTCCAGCGCCGGGAAGACGCACGCAAGCGCAAGGCGGTCCGGGTGCGCGTCGGCCTCGTTCTTCTTCGCCGCGCACGGCCCGAAGAAGACGACCTTCGCGTTCGCGCCGTAGGCCTCCTTCAGAAGCCCCGCGTGCGCGCGCACGGGCGACGGCAGGGGCGAGATGAACTTCGCGTAGGCGGGCAGGTACTTGCGGATCATGTCAACCGCCGCCGGACACGCGCTCGAAATGACAAGCGGCGAGCCGGTCTGCTCCAGCAGCCGCGAGACGTGCGCGCTCACCGACTCCGCGCCATGCGCCGTCTCGCTCACGCCCGCAAAGCCAAGCTTCTGGATCGCGGCGGCGAGACGGTCGATCGTCACGCCCTTGAAATAGCCCGCAAAGCTCGGCGCAACCGACGCATAGAGCGTCGCGCCAGAGGACAGAAGCTCCTTCAGCCGCGCCAAGTCGCTGCGGATCTTCTTCGCGTGCGCCGGACAGACCTTCACGCACGCGCCGCACGCGACACACGCCTCCGGAATGACGGACGCCTTGCCGTTGACGATGCGAATCGCCTTGACGGGACAGTGCCGGACGCACTTGTAGCAGTCCTGGCACTCGTTTTCGATCGTGTAGACGGGCGCGTTCATCCCTGCATTTCGCGTTCAAGGCCAAACACGAGGCCGCGCAGCTCCGCAAGCCCAACGAGACGCCCGCCGTAGTCGTAGCCGCTGTAGCACGTGCGCGCGCGGTCAATCTCCAAATGCCGCCCGTGGTCGGGACGGACGACAATGCCTTCGCCGCGCCGCCGCTCTTCCCGCAGAAGTTCCTTGACGAGCCCGATCATGTCCACCTTGCCGAGGAGATGCGACACGGACTCGTGGAAGACGCCCGGCACCGTGTGGCGGATGTTGCGGAAATGGCCGAAGTGGACGCGCGGCGCGAACTCCCGGAAGATGGCGACTTCGTCGTTGTCGAGGCTGCCGCCCAGCGAGCCCGTGCAGAGCGTCAGCCCGACGTTCGTCGAGGGACACTCGCGGCACATCCGCCGAATGTCCGTCGCGTTCGAGAGGACGCGCGGCAGCCCGAAGAGCGGACGCGGCGGATCGTCCGGATGAATGGCCATCTTCACGCCCGTCTCCTCCAAAACGGGCGTAAGCTCGTTCAGAAAGCCGTAGAGATGCGACCGAAGCGCGTCCTCGCCAATGTCCCGATAGGCATCGAGCTGCTTCAGGAACTCGGCAGGCGTCAAATCATCGACCGTGCCCGGAAGCCCGAGGAGAATGGCCTTCTCGATGCGCGTCCGCTCGGACGGCGGAAGCTTCTCCCAGAGGATCTTCGCGCGGTCGCGCGTCTCCTCGTCATAGTCGCGCGCCGCGTTCGGCCGCTTCAGCGAAAAAAGATCAAACGCCGCCACTTCGACATGGTTGTAGCAGAGGACGTCCGATCCGTCGGGGAGGACATAGGCGAGGTTGCTGCGCGTCCAGTCCAGAACCGGCATGAAGTTGTAGCAGACCGTCTTGATTCCGCAGGCCGCGAGATTCCGCAGCGTCTGCTTGTAGTTCGCGACAAACGCCCGCCAGTCGCCCGCGTGCTTCTTGATGTCCTCGTGGACGGGCACGGACTCGACCACGCTCCACGTCATGCCGGCGTCCGCCACCTGACGCGCCAACGCCTGAATCTCCTCGACCGGCCAGACCTCGCCCGGCCGCCGCCCGTAGAGCGCGGCCACGACGTCCGTGACGCCCGCCTGACGAATCTCGCGAAGGCTGATCGCGTCCTTCGCTCCATACCATCTCCAGCCAGCCTTCATCGCGCGCCTCCCTCCGGGAAAAGGTTTTCGAGAATGTCCTTCATGACCCCACGGTCAACGTTCGTGTACGTCTTGCCGTTGGCGATGACGACGGGCCCCTGCGCGCAGTTACCCGTGCAGAGCGACGCGCCCAGCTCGACGTCAACGTCATCGCGCAGCCCGCGCGCCGCGAGAAATTCCTCGCAGAACGCGACGTTCTTCTCGTTTCCGCGCGCAAAGCAGCTGCTGCCCATGCAAATCGTGATCTGAGGTCGGCCCATCGTCTCTCCAAAAGTTTGGGTTCCCATAGTATAGCAGTTTTCCCCGCCCGCGTTCAAGTCACCAAACCCGCCCGCGACGACAGGCCCTCGTGCGACAGATGCCGCGCCTCCGCCCAAATGGGCAAGAGGCGCGGCGGAACGGGACAATTTCTGTCCCTACTCTCTGGGAGTCGTCCCTATTGCCGTTCGAGGGCAGCGGCTGGACGATAGAAGCGTCGTGCGGCCGTCGTCTCCTCCTCAAACGTCGTCCCCTCCTGAGGATTGCCAACGTTCTCGAACGCTCCAGTGAGCGATTCGGACGCGCACAGACGGTACTTCAGCACGAGATTGCCGAACTTGCCGTCCAGCGGCGGGTTCGCGCCCAGCACCTTGACCGTGACTTTCCGGCGACCCTCGCCCAAGTCCGCCACCGCGATGTCGGCGGAGAGACGCGCGTCCGTATCGGACGGATTCCAGCCCATCACGTAGTTCTGCCAGTAGGCATGGCCGTTCGCCGCCGTCGCCTTCAGATTGTCGGAAACGGCTTCTGGCGTATCGGGAATTGTATCGGACACGTTCGTCATATACCAGTCGACCGGCACGGGCAAAACCGCGTCGTCGCCGAACAGGACGCCCAGCAAGTCCGAATCCAGATAGAACTTCGCCGTCTCGGTCGCACCGCCCGCCGTGTGCGTGAACGTGTAGACACCCCGCACAAGACCATCGGTGTTCCACGTCCACGAACCGTCCGCCGCTGGCGTGGCTTCTTTCGCCTGGCCGTTACACGTCAACGCCGCATCACCCGCTAGATCAGGCCACCAGAGCGTAAACGTCTTGGACCAGCCCGCCGCACGGCGGACGCCGTTCGCGTCC
This sequence comes from uncultured Lentisphaeraceae bacterium, assembly GCA_964636295.1. Lineage (GTDB taxonomy): Bacteria > Verrucomicrobiota > Kiritimatiellia > RFP12 > UBA1067 > UBA1067. The sequence continues at coordinate 11,333 of CAZWQY010000037.1, forward strand.
TTCGCGTTGTCAAGGGTCACGGCCGCGTCGCCGACCAGTTCGGCCTCGGCCAGCGCGGCGACCGTGTAGGTGGTCGTGTAGGTCTTGCCGTTCCATTTCAGCGTCACGTCGTACGCGCCCGGCAGCAGTGGCAGGGTGTCCCAATCGTAGGCCTCGGCGGAGGAATCGAGCGATATATCGCTCGACACAAAACCGTCCGCCACCGTGATGGTGACTTTACCCTCCACCGCCTCGCCCCAGGCGCCCGGCAGCACGAGCGATTCCGTGGCGTCCGCAAGATGCGTCGCGCCCGATTCGCCCGTCGTGCCGTTGTCGATCGTCAGCGTGCCCCATTCGGCGGCGGCCGTCGCCGTCACCTCGTAATTCGCCACGTAGGTCTCGCCGCCCGCCGCCAGCGTGAGCGTGTAGCGCCCCGGCAGAAGCGGCAGGGTGTCCCACGTGCAGGTTTCGGCGGAAGGGCTTTCAGGCACGAGCGCGGACAACGCATCGTCCGCCGCGCGGACGGTCAGCGCGACGTCCGTCGCGGCGGCCGGCACGGCCCCCCACGCCGACGGGAGCACGAGCGTCTCCCCGGCCATGGCCGTCTTCGTGGCGGCGTTGTCCAGCGCGGCGACCTCGGAGGCCGCCTCCGCCAGCCAGTCCTCCCCGCCGCCGGCCCGCGCGGGGCCGGCGAGGAGGACGCCCGCGAGCGTCCAGACGCACCAGAATGATGTCTTCGGTTTCATCGGTTGCTCTCCGCGCTCCGACTACTTCGCGTACACCCTGAACGTCACGCCGGACAGGCGCGTCGGCACGGCCGCCGTCGAATCCCAGATCACGTGGATCGTCTTCGCCGTCGCCTGGGCCGGAACCGTGAAGCCCGTGGACACGTCGACCTCGCTTTCCGACTTGTCGTCGTTGACGAACTTCGCCGCCGCCATCGGCAGACGCTTCGTCTCGCCACCGTCCACGTATTCGGCCACGATAAAGACGCGGGCCGCGTTCTTCGACTTCAGCTCGAACGTGACGTCCACGAGGCCGTTCCACGGATACCGCTGGCGGGCCTTCACGTTGCCGAGCGTGGCGAGGTTGTCCACGACCTTGAAGACGCCGTCCTGCTCGACGAGCTTGCTCCACTCAGCGACCTTCGCCCAGTCATCGCCATCGTTGAATGGACGCTTGTCATAAGTGCCGCCTGTGAGAATGAGCGTACCGCTGCCGGAGTTTCGGCCGTAGATTGTCGTAACCTCTTCGGTATCCATCGCCCATGCCGTGTCGCTCACATTTCCACGGCTGCCGTACACCTGATTCTCCTCAATCGTTGCGGAAAGCGTGACATCCTTCGAAGCGAGCGTTGCGACCACCGATCCGACGATATCCGTACGGGGAGAGCCATTCTTGATCTCCGTGCAGACAATCGTATTGCCCTTGACAACGGCGTTTTCAATTGCAACCTTTACATCGCCGTCACTGGCTGTGTGCGCAACAAATCCGCCCGTCGCGCCGTTCCCGACAATTTTCGAGTTCAGTAATTGACAGTTCTTGAGCGTAATCTCCCCTGTGTAGCACATCGCGATGAACGCAGCCGTAAAACCACCCTCAAACGCGCCACGGACGGTCGCGCCATCGATAACCACGCCGTCCAGCGTCACAGACGTCAGCCAAAACGCATTGTCCAGAATCACTGCAACCTTCTCGCTTTCGCTGGCGATGTTTGCATTTTTAAATGTCAAATTACGCATCGCAAGGACGAAACCTCTTGCACTGGAAGAAGGATTGCCAAACATCATTCCCGGCAAACCCGTAATCGTCTTGTTGTTGCCGTTCACCGTGAGAGTTTTACCCGCAGGGAGGTCAATCGTCGTCCACGTGTCGCCGTCCTCGAACGTGATGTCGTCGACGATTTCGACCGCCACGCCGTCGTTCGCCGCGATGGCCGCGTTGAGCGCGCCCGCGAGGGAGTTGAATTCATCGGTACCGACCTTCGCAATGATATGCGCCTGAACACCGTACGTGCCGTCGTCGTTCGCCGTCGGTTCGTAGCCCTTCGCGCAGTAGTCCGCATCGACCGCCGCCGTGAACGTGCCGCCCGTGAGGTTGAACTCCTTCTTGGCCGCATCCGCCGTCGTGGCGGACGTGATGGCGAACGTACCGCTGATTCCCGTGCCGTTCGCGGCAATCGCCGCTTCGTCATCGACGATGTCCCGCGTGAAGAGACCCTTCGCGCAATCCTTCACCGTGACGTTCGCCACTGCGACCGCACACGGCTTCGATGCGAGGATGGCAGACTTCTCGGTCAGGCCGTCAAACGTCGTGCCCGTAATCGTCACGGCGATATCGTCACGCGCAGCACCCTCGTTGTAGACCTTCACGCCGCGCGTTCCCGTGAACGTGCCGCCGTTCACCTTTACGTCGCCACCGTACACCCAGAGGTTGTACCCCGTGTCGCCGCCAGACTGCTGATTGTTGAACGTGCAGTCATTGAAGACCGTCTTGCCGTACGGATTGTTGCAGACCCCGTTCGGGAACGTGCAGCGCGTGTAGGTGACGGTGTTCTCCGCCGCGTTCAGGTTGCGCAGCCACGTCGAGAAATATCGCGCACCAAAACCAATGTCGTTGGGATACGCGGGATTCAGACGGCTGAGTGTCAAGTCCGTGAGCGTCACATCGACGTCGTAGGTCTGCTCGGACAGGATCGACCCCGCCGTGACCAGGCAGATCTCCGCGTCGTCGGTCGTGCCGACAAACTTCACCTGCGTGACGCCCGCCAGACCGCCCTTGAGGATCTTGACCCACGCCGCGCCCGTGACTTCGGCCTTGCCGCCGATTTCGTAGGTGACAACGCCATCCGCATCCGGCTCGGCCGCCACGAACGCCGCCTCCAGCGTCGCGTATCCGACACCGTTGGCCTTGACGAAGTATTCCACCGTCCAGCCGTCCGTATCGTTTCCGGCCAACGTGCAACCCTCGGCAACCTTCGCCCACGCGGCATCCGCGTCCGCAAACGGACGCACGTCATACGACCCACCCGTGAGGGAGAGCGTTCCGCCCTCCGTGCCAAGACGGCCGTAGATGGTCGAGACGGCCACGCCACCCGCTTCGATCGAGACGCCGCCCGAAATCACCGTGTTGTCGCTGACGGCGGCGGACACGAACGTGTCGCTTGCGCCGACCGTGCCGAACACCGCGCCGGCCTTCGTCGTGCCAGGCTGTGTCTTGCCCGCTTCGGTGCAGACGATGACGTTCTTCTTGATCACGGTGTCCACAACGTGGACAGAACCATTGACCGCCCCATTTGCATGGCCCATCACGGCGCCGGCAGAACTGCCACCCGTGATTGTCGAACCGGACACTTCGCAACGCGTGTACGTCACGGCCTTCTTGCCGCTGTTGTCCAGTGCACAATAGCCGACAAATCCCGCCGCGTAGTTTCCGCCCGTCACCTTCGCACCGCGAATGGCGACGTCGGTGAACGTAAGTTCGTCGACCGATTCCGCCCAGCCAACGACAACAGCCGCGTCACTGTCGGACTTCACGACCGGATTCTCGAACGTGAGATTGCTCATGCGCAGATAGTAGCCGCGTTCCGTGCGCGCGAACATCGCGTTCGGCAGATTGACGATTTTGTATCCGTTGCCGTTCACGACAAGACGGCGGGCAGACCCCTTGTCGTACGCAATGGGCGTCCACGTGTCGCCGGGAGCGAACGTGATGTCGCGCTGGATCTCGACCGGCGTTCCGTCGTTGAGGGAAAGCGCCGCCTCAATCGCCGCCGCGAGGTCGGCATACTCCGTCTCGTCCTCGCCCACCTTGATCTTGGCGACCGCCGTCTCGGCGACCGTGTAGACCGTCTT
>CAZWQY010000038.1:0-14868 GCA_964636295.1 uncultured Lentisphaeraceae bacterium
GATCGGCATGGCTTTCCCTCGTCTGAAACTGCGCCACGAGACGATACAACTTTCCACTTTCCCATTCCTGCGGCGGGGCATTGCCATTTTCCCGTTGATTTGATACAATGCGCGGCGTGGAAAAATCTTCTCTAAAGTATCGCCGGATTCTCCTGAAGCTCTCCGGCGAAGTCCTTGGCGACAAGGAAACGGGCGAGTGCATCGATCCGAAGAAGCTCGCCTTCATGGCCGAGCGCGTGAAGAAGATTCACGCGATGGGCTGTGAGGTCGGCATTGTGCTCGGCGGCGGCAACATCTTCCGCGGCCTCACGGGCGCGGGCCAGGGCGTGAACCGCGTGACGGGCGACTCGATGGGCATGCTCGCGACGATTATCAACGCCCTCGCGATGATGAACGCGCTTGAGTCGATCGGCGTGCCGACGCGCGTCATGACGGCGATCGAGATGCCGAAGCTCGCCGAACCGTTCATCCAGCGTCGCGCGCTCCGTCATTTCGAGAAGGGGCGCGTCGTCATTTTCGGCGGCGGCACGGGCAATCCGTACTTCTCGACGGATTCGGCCGCCGCGCTCAAGGCGAGCGAGATCGGGGCGGACGCGCTTTTGAAGGCGACGAAGGTCGATGGCGTCTACACGGCCGACCCGAAGAAGGATCCGAGCGCGACGAAGTACGCGGCGCTCAAGTACGAGACGGCGATCGAGAAGCACCTGAAGGTGATGGATTCCGCCGCGTTCGCGCTCTGCATGGAGAACCACATCCCGATCATCGTCTTCGACTTCTTCGACAAGGAGGCCCTGGAGGCCGCCGTCGAGGGGAAGACGGTCGGAACGATTGTAAGTTGAACGTAAAAAACAACACAAGTAGTAAGCGAGGCATGTGACATGGAAACCGTTTCTGAAGTGCTGAATGACACGACGACGAAAATCGCCAAGAGCTTCGAGGCCCTGAAGGCCCAGTTCGCGGGGCTGCGCACGGGCAAGGCGTCGCCGGCGATGGTCGATGGCGTGCAGGTCGAGGCCTGGGGCTCGAAGATGCCGATCAAGAACATCGCGACGATCTCAACGCCGGAGCCGCGTCAGATCAAGATCACGCCGTTCGATCCGACGACGATTGACGCGATCAACAAGGCGATTCTCGCGGCGAACCTGGGCGTGACGCCTCAGACGGACGGCAAGGTGCTGCGCATCACCGTTCCGGAACTGAACGAGGAGCGCCGCAAGGAGATCGTCAAGACGGCGAAGACGCAGGCCGAGGCCCAGAAAGTTGCGATGCGCAATGTCCGTCGTGACGCGAACGACGCCGCGAAGAAGCTGGAGAAGGACAAGAAGATTTCCGAAGACGACCTGAAGTCCGCGCTGGAGAAGATCCAGAAGGCGACGGACGAGGGCATCGCGAAGATCGACGCCGAACTGAAGGCGAAGGAAGCCGAAGTGATGGCCGTGTGACGGCGGCGCGATTTCCCATTTCCCATTCAAGGCTGGAGGATTCCCATGGCAGAAGAAGTTGAGATGACGCCGATTGCGGCGGAACCGCCGAAGGCAGATCCGCTCGCGAAGCCGGCGGCGCCGCATGCGTCCACGCTCAAGTTGAGCCCGATTGCGCGGCCCGCAGCACCGGGCGGCGCGACGGTCTCGGCGTTGAAGCCGGGGCTGAAGCTTCCGCCCAAGCCGGGCGCGACGGTTGCGGCTCTGAAGCCAGGCCTGAAGCTCCCGCCGAAGCCGGGCGCAACAGTCTCGGCGCTGAAGCCGGGTCTGAAGCTCCCGCCCAAGCCGGGCGCAACAGTCTCGGCGCTGAAGCCGGGGTTGAAGCTTCCGCCGAAGCCCGTCATTCACAAGCCGGGCGCGACCATTGCCGCCGCGCCGCTTCCGAAGCCCGTCACGCCTGCCGCGACGCCGGCGGCCGCGCCCGTTTCGGTTGACGCGCAGGGCGTTGGCAAGTTGCCGACGGTCGAGGCGAAGACCATTGCGCGTGAGGCGGTCACGCCGCCTGTCGCGGAGATGCCGAAGCCGATGGAACAGCTCAAGTCCGTCACGCAGAAGCTCAAGGGAATTACGCAGTCCATTCCGCAGCAGGCGATTCTCCGCAAGACGGGCATCATCGCCGATGCGGCGATGAGCGAGGCGCAGAAGGAGGCCGCGAAGCACAAGACGGCCCGCATTTCGCTTTCGGACGCGATGGGCGTCGCCCCCGTCAAGGACGAGCACGCGCCGATGAAGACGATTCGCATCAAGCGACCGATCGACATCCCGACGACCCCGAAGACGCCGGAGGCGGCTTCGACGGCGGCGGAATCGTCCGCCGAACCTGCGGCTTCCGAGTCGGCGGCGACGATGACCCAGCGCAAGACGCTGCGCATTGCGCGTCCTGGCAGTGCCGTTCGTCCGGCCGGGAAGTTTGGCATCAAGCGTCCGGGCGCGGCCGCGCCGGCTGCGCATCCGGCGGCGACTGAGCCTGCGGCGGCGCCAGGCGGTGCGGCGGAGCCGGCGGTCGCGGACATTGCCGACATTCCGGAAATGCCGATGGCGGCCGCCGTGCCGATGTCGGCGGCGACGACGCCGGCGAACGAGGGCCCTGCGTGGCTCTGGACGCTCTCGGCGCTCGTGCAGACGGCTGCCTGTGCGATGATGGGCGCGTTGGCGTGGTTCCTTTACGAAAACACGGCGATTCAGTACTTTTGAGAAAGTCCCTCGCCATCTTGAAGACAACGGCTCTGGAGATTCTCTCGGAGCCGTTGTCTTTGCTCCTTCTTCTGGCGGCGCTCGTGCTGACGGTCTTGGCGCCGGCCTTTCACTATCACCAGTTCGGTGAGGCGACGCGCATGGCGCGGGACGCCGGGTTCTCCGCGCTGTTCACGTGCGGAAGCGCGCTGGCGGTCTTCGTGACGATTCGGTCGTTTCGACGCGAGGTCGAGTCCGGCACGTGGGAGATGGCGTTGGCGCATCCGATTTCTCGACGTGGCTTCTTTCTCGCGAAGACGGCGGGGGCGTTCGCCGCGTCCCTCGTCTTCGCGGCCATTGTCTTCGGAACGGAGCTGACGATTGTCTGGGGGGCGGCTGTCGGGGGGCGGCTGGCGGCGCAGACGGGTGATCTCGCGCGCATTTTCGGCCCGGCGCTGGCGGCGGGCCTTGCGGTCATTCTCCTGCCGCTGATTCTGGCGGCGGCGTTGAACCGGTTTGCGCGCTGTCGGTTCGTCTTGACGGCGTTTGTCCTGGCGTTGGCGTTTTCGGCCGTCTTCGGCGGCGTGTCGCTGGCCCTTTCGCCGCAGGCGCTCGTGCGCTATCTGCCGGTTGTGGTTCTGATCGTCTTCCTGATGTCCGTCCTCCTGTCGGCGGCGGCGGCGTTTGCCGTGCGCGTCAAGGCCAACGCGGCGGCTTCGGCCGTCGGGCTGGTCGTGGTTGCGCTTCTGCCGGCGGTCGGCAACTACTATCTGTCCAATGCGCTTGCGAAGGGCGGCGTCGTGCCCTGGTCGTATGTGGGGCTGGCCGCGCTCGCGGCGTTGCCCGCCGTCGTGGCGTTCCTGCTGCTCGGCAGCGTGTTGGCGGACGGCAGGAACGGCGACTGACGTTTGCCCGACTTGAACCATGGGCACGTTTGCGGCGTTTATGAGGATGTGGAGGAACCGATCATGAAGAAAACGCTGCTCTGTCTGTTGCTGTCCCCGACGCTGGTTTGGGCGGATGTCTCGACGACGTCCATCGAGGCCGCGCTCGCGAAGGGCGCGTCCTATCTGCTCGCGCAGCAGGCGGTGGACGGGCATTTCTCCGATCCGCAGATGCCGGCCTTGACGGCCCTCCCTCTCTGGGCACTTTCTGGCGTCAAGTCGGACAAGGCCGCGCGCGAGAAGGCGGCGGCGTATGTCCTGTCCACGCAGCGCGCGGACGGCGGGTTCTACGTGCCGAAGCCGGGACGCGGCGGTTCGGGTCTCGGCAACTATAACACGTCCGTCTGCCTCTCGGCGCTTTTCGAGTCGAAGCTCGCGCCCGCCGCGCCGCTCCTGAAGGCGCGCGCGTATGTCGCGTCATCCCAGCTCACGGGCGACGACACGTTGGCGGGCGGCTTCGGCTACGACCGCGTGTCGCGTCGTCGCTACGCCGACCTCTCCAACACGGCCTACGCGATGGACGCCATGGCGCGCACGGCGTCGCTGGAGGAGCTGCGCACGGACGGGAAGCGGGTTGATCTCGACTGGGCGAAGGCGCTCGCGTTTGTCGAGAACCTGCAGGCGAAGGAAGGGGCGGACAAGGGTGGCGCGACCTACAACGAGCGGACGCCACAGGCCGGCCGCGCGACGAACCGCGTCGGGAAAGTCCACCTGCGCGCCTACGGCTCGATGAGCTACGCGGCCGTCCTTTCGATGTGCTCGGCGAACCTGACGAAGGGCGACCCGCGCGTCCGCAACGCGCTTGACTACTGCTCGCGCTACTGGTCGGTCGAGGAGAATCCCGGCATGGGCCGTCAGGGGCTCTACTACTACTTCGACATCCTCGCGCGCGCGCTTCACGCGGCGGGGGTCGAGACGCTGGCGACGCCGGACGGGCGGACGGTCTTCTGGAAGCGCGAGCTTGCGGCGAAACTCCTGTCGCTGCAGAAGCCGGACGGCAGCTGGGCGAACGACAACAACCGCTTCTGGGAGGCCGATCCCGTCCTCTGCACGAGTTTTGCGATGATCTGCCTCGAATTGTGCCGATAAGGAGAACTGCCATGTCGATTTCACTGCTGGCCGAGAACGTGTGCGCCGCCTACGGGAAAGGCGCGGGGCGCGTCGAGGTCTTGAAGGATTTCTCGCTGACGCTTCAGGCGGGCGAGTTCGTCGCGCTCATGGGCCCGTCCGGTTCGGGCAAGTCGACGTTCTTGCATCTTGCGGCGGGGCTGCTCCTGCCCGCGTCGGGGCGGATCGCGGTCGGCGGACAGGACGTGACGGCGATGGGCGACGCGGCGGCGACGCGCTTCCGGCGGCGGCATGAGGGCGTTGTCTTCCAGTCGTTCAACCTGCTGGAGACGCTGACCGTCCGCGAGAATGTCGCGCTGCCCGTCCGCCTTGACCACGGACGGCCCGATCCGTCGCGCGTTGCGGAACTCGTCGGCAAGCTCGGCCTTGCGGGCAAGGAAGACCGTCTGCCGTCCGAACTCTCCGGCGGCGAGCGTCAGCGCGTCGCGATTGCCCGTGCGCTTTACGCGAAGCCGGACGTGATTCTGGCGGACGAGCCGACGGGGAATCTGGACGCGAAGTCGTCCCATGCGATCTGCGATCTCCTGCGGAATCTGAACCAGACGGAGCGGAGCGCGATTCTCCTGGTCACGCACGATCCCGTCGTCGCGGCGGCGGCGACGCGCGTCTGCTTCCTTCGGGACGGACGAATTGCGGCGGACTTCGCGACGGGCCATGATCCGGCGACGATCTCGGCGCGCTACTTGAAGACGTACGAGTAGCCAGCCTGCGTCGCCGCGTCCGATAAAGTGGTATAATACGGACATGAAGAAAGAACTCGGTTCTCTCGCCACGCATCGCGCCTTTCTGGGGAAGCCTCCGAAGAAGGGCGCGGTGACGCCGTTTCCGTGCCGTCCGTCCGCCGTCTTCGCGACGCAGGTCGCGGGCCTTGCGCGGCGGCTCAAGGCAATCCGCTGCCGCGACGTCATGATCGGCCTTTCGGGCGGTCTGGACTCGACGCTCGCCCTCCTCGTCGCGCATGCGGCGTTCGCGAAGCTCGACTACGACGCGAAGGGGATTCACGTCCTGACGCTGCCGGGCTTCGGCACGTCGGCGCGCACGAAGGGCAACGCCGATCTCCTCTGCGAGGGGCTGGGCTTGGAGTTGGAGACGATTTCGATCGTCAAGTCCGTCCGTCAGCACCTGAAGGACATCGGACACGACGGGAAGACGCCCGACATCGCCTACGAGAATGCGCAGGCGCGGATGCGCACGCTCATTCTCATGGATCGCGCGAACATGACGGGCGGCATCGTGCTTGGCACGGGCGACCTTTCGGAGATCGCGCTGGGCTGGTGCACGTACGGCGGCGACCACTTGTCGATGTTCGGCGTCAATGCGGGCGTTCCGAAGACGGTCGTCCGCAAGGTCTGCGCGTGGTGGGCGGATCGAAACGGCGCGGGCAAGGCGGCGCAGGCCGTGCGGGACATTCTCGCGACGCCGATCAGTCCCGAGCTCGTCAAGGGGCAGGTCACGGAAGACCGGATCGGGCCGTACGAGCTTCACGACTTCTTCCTCTGGAACTTCATCGTGAACGAGATGGGGTCGAAGGATCTCCAGGCGTCTGCCGAATCCTACTTCAAGGGCCGCTTCGACGCGGCGACCGTCGCCACGACGCTGCGGACGTTTCTGCATCGCTTCTTCACGCAGGCGTTCAAGCGCAACTGCGCGCCAGACGGCATTCGCGTCTTCCCGTTCGAACTGTCGCTTCGCGGCTGGTGGATTCCGTCCGACCTTGGCCCTGTCCGGATCTGACGCCGCCGCGCACGGGAATTTGGTATACTATATCACATTATGCGCAGCGCGACAATTGAACGCAACACGAGGGAGACGCAGGTCTCGCTCGCGCTCGACCTCGATGGGTCGGGCGCGGGGGCGATCGAGACGGGCATCGGATTTTTCGACCACATGCTGGAGCTTCTGAAGAAGCACGCGCTCATCGACCTCACGGTCAAGGCGACGGGCGACCTCCACGTCGACTACCATCACACGGTGGAAGACGTCGGGCTTGTCCTCGGCAAGGCGCTGAACGAGGCTCTGGGCGACCGACGGGGGCTGACGCGCTACGGGTTCGCCTCGATTCCGATGGACGAGGCCCTGTGCGAGACGTCGCTGGATCTCGGCGGGCGGCCGTTCCTCGTCATGCAGTCTCCGATGAAGCACCTTTTCGTGAAGGACTTCGAGGTCAAACTTCTTGAGGAGTTCTTCCGCGCCGTTTCCGTCGAGGCGCGCGCGAACATCCACTTGCGCCAGGTCTACGGCGACGAGACGCACCACGTCTGCGAAGGCTTCTTCAAGAGCTTTGCGCGCGCGCTTCGCCAGGCGAAGGCGATTGACCCACTTGAGACGGGCGTTCCCAGTTCGAAAGGCGTGATATGATCATTCTGCCGGCGATTGACCTCAAGGATGGCAAGTGCGTGCGTCTCCGCCAGGGGCGTGCGGACGACGTGACGGTTTATGGCGACGACCCGGCGGCCCAGGCGAAGGACTGGGCGGAGCAGGGCGGGCGCGAGCTTCATGTCGTCGACCTGGACGGCGCGTTCGCGGGCACGCCCCGCCATGCGGAGACGATTGCGCGCATCATCGCGGCGTTCGGCGGCCCTGTCGAGGTCGGCGGCGGCCTGCGGACGCCGGAGGCGCTCGCGGCCGTCATCGAGGCGGGCGCGGCGCGCGCGATCATCGGCTCGGCCGCGCTGGACGATCCGGAGTTCCTTTCGAAGGCCGTCGAGCTCTACGGCGAGAAGATTGCCGTCGGCATTGACGCGCGCGACGGGTATGTCCAGACGAAGGGCTGGGTCGAGACGACGCGCGTGAAGGCGACCGACCTCGCGTCCGCCGTCGCGCGGCTCGGCGTGAAGACGATCATCTACACCGACACGGCGACGGACGGCATGCTGGGCGGCCCGAACCTCACGCAGATGGCCGCCATTTGCGACGCCGCGCCGACGTGTGCGATCACGGCCTCTGGCGGCGTCTCCTCGCCGTTCGACGTCGAGAACCTGAAGGCTCTGGAGCGGGCGAATCTGCGCGCGGCCATCGTCGGCAAGGCGCTCTACGACGGGCGCACGACGCTCCGCGAGATGAACGTCGCCGCGCTCTAGGCGGCCGATGTCGGGCCGCGAACGGGTGCTTGCGTGGGGTACTTGCACGCGAGGCGCACTTTTTGATATACTACGCAGATATTCGACCACTCTAGAAAGAGAGTTCAACAACAATGAAAGTACGTAGTTCCGTTCGTCGCATTTGCGAGAACTGCCGCATCATCCGCCGCAAAGGCGTGGTGCGCGTGATCTGCACCAACCCGCGCCACAAGCAGTGCCAGGGTTAAGAAAGGTAAGAAAAGACTATGCCTAGACTGATGGGTGTGGACATTCCGGGGAAGAAGCACGTTCGCTTCGCGCTCCGTTATATCCATGGTATTGGGCCGAAGCGCGCCGATGACGTGCTGGCGGCGGTCAAGGTCGATCCGATGAAGAAGGCGGACGACGTCACGCAGGACGAGATCCACGCGATCACGACGTACATTCAGGAGCACTATCGCGTCGAGGGCGACCTCCGCCGCGAAGTCTCGCAGAACATCCGTCGTCTGATCCAGATCGGGTCGTATCGCGGTCTCCGTCACAAGAAGGGCCTTCCGGTCCGTGGTCAGCGCACGAAGACGAACGCCCGCACCCGCAAGGGCGGCAAGCGCGTCTCGATCGCGATGCCGAAGCAGGCCGGCCGCTAAGGGGGTAATTTAAAATGGCAGAAGAAATCAAGAAAGAGGCCGCGCCCGTGGCGGCGCCCGCCGCTCCGGCCGCCGAAGGCGAAGCCGCCGAGGTCAAGGCGAAGAAGTCGGGCAAGTCGATTCCGGCCGGAATCGCGTTCATCCGCTCGACGTTCAACAACACGCAGGTTTCCATCGCCGACGCGCGCGGCGGGGTGATCAGCTGGAGCTCGGCCGGCAAGGCGGGCTTCAAGGGCTCGCGCAAGTCGACGGCGTTTGCCGCGACGATGGTCGCGCAGGACGCGGCGCGCGTGGCGGTCGCCAAGGGCATGCACGAGTGCGAAGTCCGGATGCAGGGCGCTGGCGCCGGCCGCGAGAGCGCGGTTCGCGCGATTCAGGCTGCGGGCATTCGCGTCACGCAGATTACCGACACCACGCCGGTGCCGCACAATGGTTGCCGCGCTCGCAAGCGCAGGAGGGTCTAATCATGGGTCGTTATACTGGTCCCGTTTGTCGTCAGTGCCGCCGCGAAGGGCAGAAGCTTTTCCTCAAGGGCGCGCGCTGCTATATGGCCAAGTGCCCGATTGATCAGGGCACGGGCGCGCCTGGCATGCATGTCGGTCGCCGCATGAAGAAGATGTCCGAATACGGCAGCCAGCTTCGCCAGAAGCAGTCGCTTCGCCGTCAGTACGGCATGGGCGAACTGCAGTTCCACCGCTTCTTCGAGGAGGCCCTCCGCAAGGACGGCGTCACGGGCGAGAACCTGCTGAAGATGCTCGAGATGCGTCTGGACAACATCGTCTACCGCCTCGGCTTCGCGCCGAGCCGCCGCGCCGCGCGCCAGTTCGTGCTGCACGGGCACATCCTCGTGAACGACCGCAAGGCCGCCGTTCCGTCGCATGTCCTCAAGGTCGGCGACGTCGTGTCCGTCAAGGACGTCGCGAAGTCGAAGGACGCCGCGAACCGTTCGGTCGAGGCCGCGACGGGTGCGCAGCTTCCCGTGTGGATGCAGTTCGACAAGGCCAACCTCAAGGCCGAGATCCTGGCCGTCCCGACGCGCGAGCAGATTGCGCCGATCGTTGACGAGCAGGCCATCGTCGAACTCTACTCCCGCTAATCGGAGTCCCATCGTCAACCTATTTAAGGGGGTCATACATGCCTATCCGTTTAAGCCCTTTCGAGATGCCGCATAACGTCCAGGTCCTGGACGAAGGCAAGACCGCGACGTACACGCGGTTTGTCGCGGAACCTTTCGAGATCGGCTATGCGCGGACGATCGGCAACTCCCTCCGTCGTGTTCTTCTGAGCTCGATCGAGGGGGCGGCGATCTCGTCCGTCAAGATCAAAGGCGTCAACCACGAGTTCTCGACGATCAAGGGCTGCACGGAAGATGTCACGGACATCATCCTCAACTTGAAGCGTGTCCTTCTGAAGACCTACACGCGCGATCCGATGAAGATCGTGCTCAAGGCGACGGGGCCGTGCACGGTGACGGCGGGCGATTTTGCGCAGGACAACAACGTCCAGGTGCTGAATCCGAAGCAGGAGATCTGCACGCTCGACATCGACGGCACGCTGGAGATGGAGTGCGAGGTCCGTACGGGCCGCGGCTTCTGTCTGGCGGACGGCAACAAGCGGCCGGACCAGGAGATCGGGCGCATCGCGATCGACTCGATCTTCTCGCCCGTCACGCGCGTGAACTTCCTCGTGGAGAACACGCGCGTCGGCCAGCGCACGGACTACGAGAAGCTCGTTCTCGACGTCTGGACGGATGGCCGCATCTCGCCGGAGGAGGCGCTCAAGACGGCGGGCGCGGTTCTGCGCCGCCACCTCGACGTCTTCGTTGACTATGCGGGTGCCGAGACGATCGAGATCGTCCCGACCGGCAGCAAGGACGCCGACGAGCGCGAACGGCTTCGCAAGCTTGTGAACATGTCCGTGAACGAGGTCGAGCTGTCCGTCCGGGCGGCGAACTGCCTCAACAACGCGAACATCTCCACGGTCGGCGAGCTGATCTCGAAGACGGAGGCCGACATGCTCAAGTACCGCAACTTCGGCAAGAAGTCGCTAACCGAGATCAAGGCGAAGCTCGTGGAGATGGGCCTCTCGCTCGGCTACAAGTTCGATCCCGAACTGATGGAAGCCAAGGACAAAGACAAAGAGAAGAAGACGAAGTAAGGAATTGCAAACATGCGTCATCAGAGAGTCATGAAGAAGTTCGGGCGCTCGTCGAAGCATCGCAAGATGCTCATGAAGAGCCTCGTCACCAACCTCATCCTCGCGGAGTCGATCAAGACGACCCTGCCGAAGGCGAAGGAAGCGCGCAAGGACGCCGACAAGATCGTGACGGTCGCCAAGAAGGGCGATCTCGCGGCCCGTCGTCTCGCGGCCTCCCGTCTGCTCGACCCGAAGGCCGTGCAGAAGCTCTTCGACAAGATTGCGCCGTCGATGAAGGACCGCAAGGGCGGCTACACCCGCATCGTCAAGCTCGGCACGCGCCGGGGCGACGCGGCGGAAATGTGCGTGCTTCAGTGGGTCACGGCGGGCGAAGCCGTCGCCGCGAAGCCCGCCGAGGCTGCTCCAGCCGCCGCCGAGGCCAAGTAATCATCCACTTCTCAGCCGACTGAAAGGGGGTGTGTGACAATGGCAATCGTGCTTAAGCTCAAGAAGGGCGAGTCCGTCGAACGCGGTCTCAAGCGTCTGAAGAAGGTTCTCGACAAGGAGGGCCTCATCAAGAAGCTCCGCGACGACCGCTACTTCGAGAAGCCGTGCGTGAAGGCGCGCAAGAAATCGCAGCGCGCGCGCATTCGCAACCGCAGCCGCCGTGGCCGCATGGAGCTCAACTGAGCTTCGCGGACAGCGACGTGAAATGGCGAGACCGGCGAGAAATCGCGGGTCTCGTCCCTTTTTTGCGGACAGGCGGGCGAACGCGCGAATCTCCGTGCCAAAGGGCAGTCCAAAATGGTATAATACGCGCCATCATGGCACAGGAAACGAACGAATACCGCGCGCAGCGTCTTCAGTCGATGAAGGCGCTTGCCGAGATGGGCTACGAGCCCTATGGCTGCAAGTACGACCACGAAGACCTCGCGTCCGTCCGCGCCGCGTTTGAGGAAGGCAAGCCCGTCCGCGTCGCCGGGCGTCTCCTCATGATCCGCCGCATGGGCAAGATGAACTTCTGCACCTTGAACGACGGGACGGATCGCTTCCAGCTCATCTTCAAGCGCGACGTGCTCTCCGAGACGGCGTTTGCCGCGTTCAAGCTCCTGAACCTCGGCGACATCATCGGCGCGGAGGGAACGCTCTTCACGACGCAGAAGGGCGAGAAGTCGCTCGTCGTCACGGAGTGGACGATGCTCGCGAAGGCGCTGGAGCAGCCGCCGGAGAAGTTCCACGGACTCGCCGACCAGGAAGACTGCTATCGCCGCCGCTACGTCGATCTCATGACGAACGACGAGACGCGCGCGCGCTTCTACGTGCGGTCGAAGATTCTCATGGAGATTCGCAAGTACCTGTGGTCGAAGGGCTTTGCCGAGGTCGAGACGCCGATTCTCCAGAACCAGGCGGGCGGCGCGGCCGCAAAGCCGTTCATCTCGCACTTCAACGCGCTCGACCAGGACTTCGTCATGCGCATTGCGCCGGAGCTCTACCTCAAGCGTCTTCTCGTGGGCGGCATGAACAAGGTCTTCGAGCTGGGCAAGGACTTCCGCAACGAGGGCCTTGACCGTACGCACAGTCCCGAATTCACGGTCTGCGAAATCTACGAGGCCTATGGCGACCGCACGTCGATGGAGGCGATCATGGAGGGGCTTCTTCCCCATCTCTGCGACACGGTAATCGGCACGCGCGTGGTCGAGTACGGCGAGAAGAAGATTCCGATCGACTTCACGCCGCCCTACCGCCGCGTCGCGTACAAGGATCTCGTCAAGGGCCTCATGGGAGACGACTGGTTCGAGAAGCCCTTTGACGCGCAGCTCGACCAGGCGAAGGCGCTCGCGAAGGAGAAGGACGTCAACCTCGAGCTCGACGGCGTGACGACCGAGCTGATGCTGACGCACGAGGTCTACGACAAGATGATCGAGAAGACCCTCCTCCAGCCGACGTTCGTGACGCGCATTCCGCACGAGTTCGTGCCGCTCGCCAAGGCGTGCAAGGACGATCCGTCGCTCGTGGACGTCTTCGAGTTCGTCGTCGCGGGCCGCGAGCTCTGCCCCGGCTACACCGAGCAGAACGATCCGATCGAGCAGCGCAAGGCCCTGGAGCACCAGGCCGGCGAAGACACCGAGAAGATCGACGAGGACTTCATCAGTGCCCTTGAATGCGGCATGCCGCCGACGGGCGGGCTGGGCTTCGGCGTCGATCGCCTCGTCATGTTCCTGACGGGCTGCGACTCGATTCGCGACGTCGTCCTCTTCCCGCAGATGAAGCGGGCGTAGGGCCGGGAAGGGAGGGCGCGGCCATGATGTCGATCTACAGGTGGGAGAACGGGGGACTTCGGGAGACGTCCGAATTCGCGTTTTCCTGCTGGGTCAACCTCGTCGATCCCTCGACGACCGAACTGGAGGCCGTCCTCTCGTACAGCCAGGTGCCGCGCGACTTCCTCACCGACCCGCTCGACGCGGGCGAACGGCCGCGTTTCGACTACGAAGACGACGCCTCGCTCCTCATCGTCCACGTGCCGATGTCAATTCCGCCGGAGGACGAGGAGGAGGCCGTTTCGCCTTATCGCACGGTCCCGCTTGGCATTATCCTCTCCGGCTCGTCCGTCATCACCGTCTGCAGTGCGCAGACGCCCGTGACGACGGCGTTCCTCGACCAGATTCGCCGCGTCTGTCCGCCGTCCGACAAGTATCGCTTCGCGTTCCGTCTCCTCTGGCACGCGGGCGTCCTCTTCCTGCGCTACATCAACGACGTCCACAACCGCACGACGGCGCTGGAGGACAAGCTGCACGAGTCGATCTCGAACGAGGTTCTCCTCAAGATGTTCCAGATCGAGAAGACGCTCGTCTACTTCACGACGTCCCTCAAGGCCGACACGATCGCCCTCGCGCGCGCGAACACGGCGCGGCAGCTCACGCTGTCCGAGGACGACCGCGACTACCTGGAGGACGCGATGGTCGAGTACCAGCAGGCGCTGGAGACGGCGACCATCCACGCGAACATCTTGAACGGTACGCTCGACACGTTCGCCTCGCTCATCAACAACAACCTGAACAACGTGATGAAGTACCTGACGGCCGCGACGATTTTCCTCGCCGTGCCGACGCTCGTCGCGTCGCTCTACGGCATGAACATCGCGCTGCCGTTCCAGTCCAGCCCGAACGCCTTTGCGCTCGTGATGGGCTTTTCCGGGCTGCTTGCGGCCGTCTTGGCCGCCGTGTTCATGATTCTCTCGCACAAGCGGAAGTTCTGACGCGGCCGTTGCCGGTCTGAGACGAAAAGGAAGGAATGAGATGAGTTGCAGAGGGCTTTCTCTTTTGAGCGGCGGGCTGGACAGCCAGTTGGCGGTTCGCGTCCTTGAACGCGCGGGCGCGACGGTCGAGGCCGTCGCGTTCGAGACGCCGTTCTTCGGCAGCGAGCGGGCCGTCGCGGCGGCGAAAGCTCTGGGCGTGAAGCTGCATGTCATCGATTTCCTGGCGGACGAGGCCGAGCTTCTGGAAAATCCGCCGCACGGCTTTGGCGGGGCGATGAACCCCTGCATCGACTGCCATGCGCGCATGATCCGCCGCGCGGGCGAGCTGATGACGCGACTCGGCTATGACTTCGTCGCGACGGGCGAAGTGCGCGGCCAGCGGCCGATGAGCCAGAACGCGCAGTCGCTCCAGACGGTCGAGAAGGCCTCCGGGCTGAAGGGCCGTCTTGTGCGGCCGCTCTCGGCGCAGTTTCTGGAGCCGACGATTCCGGAGTTGGAGGGCAAGCTCGACCGGTCGAAGCTTCTGGACATCTCCGGGCGCGCCCGCGACCGCCAGATTGCGCTTGCGGCGGAATTCGGCATCACGGACTATCCCTCGCCGGCCGGCGGCTGCAAGCTGACGGAGGCGGCGTTTGGGCGCAAGCTTCGCGACCTGATGGCGCATGAGGGGCTGAAGGATCGCACGCTCGTCGAACTGCTGACGGTTGGTCGTCGCTTCCGTCTGCCGGACGGGTCAGGCGTCATTCTTGGACGTGACGCGGGCGAGAACGTGCGTCTGTCGAAGCTGGCGGACAAAGGGACGGTTCTTGCGGCGGAGGGGGTGCCGGGGCCGACGGCATTTGTCCCTGTCTTGAAGTCCGAGGCCGACCGTGACCGCGTGCGCGGAATTGTCCGCGCCTGGTCGCGCGGCACGACGGAGTCCGATCGCGCGCCGTTCAAGGCCTATCAGATTGTCTAGCGCAGGAAATCGGGTGCTTGGATCATTTGTACGCACCCCTTGCTATTCTGTCCGCAGGTTTGATATAATACGCGCCAATCTGCGGC
>CAZWQY010000039.1:0-13095 GCA_964636295.1 uncultured Lentisphaeraceae bacterium
CTTCATATTCTTCTGCTCCATGTTCATGCGGGGTATTTTAGCAAAATCAGGCCGGTATTTGAAGTCGGCAAGGCGTTTGTGGTATAATTCGGCTCATGTTCAACAACAAGGTGTACCATCAGATCGACGCCCTTTCCGGCTCGGTCGCGACGCTTCGCGCCGAAGGCGTGAAGTACAATGAAATCGCCGAAGTCGAGTCGCGCGCGGGCACGTCGCTCGCGCAGGTCATCAAGCTCGACGGGCCGAACGTGACGCTCCAGATCTTCGCGGGCGCACGCGGCGTCGACACGGCGGCGCGCGTGCGTTTCCTTGGCGAGACGATGAAGGTTCCCTTCTCGCACGACCTGCTTGGACGCGCGTTCACCGGCGCGGGCGTGCCGCGCGACGGCGGCCCGGCAGTCGAGGGCGAGTCCTCGCCGATCGGCCAGCCGTCCGTCAACCCGGCCAAGCGCATCATGCCGCACGAGATGGTGCGCACGAACATTCCGATGATCGACCTCTTCAACTCGCTCGTGAAGTCGCAGAAGCTGCCGATCTTCGCGCGGGCGGGCGAGCCGTACAACGAGCTTCTGGCGCGTATCGCGCTCCAGGCCGACTCGGACGTGATCGTCATCGGCGGCATGGGCCTCAAGTACGACGAATACCTCAAGTTCCGCGCGACGCTCGACACGTCCGGCGCGCTCGCGAAGACGGTCATGTTCGTCCACACGGCGGCCGACCCGATCGTCGAGTGCATGCTCGTGCCCGACGTCTCGCTCGCCGTCGCCGAGAAGTTCGCGCTGGAGGGCAAGAACGTGCTCGTCCTCCTTACGGACATGACGTCGTTCGCCGACGCGATGAAGGAAATCGCCATCACGATGGAGCAGATCCCCTCGAACCGCGGCTATCCCGGCGACCTCTACTCGCAGCTCGCCGCGCGCTACGAGAAGGCGGTCGACTTCGACGGCGCGGGTTCGATCACGATCCTCGCCGTGACGACGATGCCGGGCGACGACGTCACGCATCCGGTGCCGGACAACACGGGCTACATCACCGAAGGCCAGTTCTACCTCAAGAACGGGCGCATCGAGCCGTTCGGTTCGCTGTCGCGCCTGAAGCAGCAGGTGAACAAGGCGACGCGCGAAGACCACCGCACGGTGATGGACGCGATGATCAAGCTCTACGCGCAGTACAAGGAGACGGTCGAGAAGCAGTCGATGGGCTTCAAGATGAGCGAATGGGACCAGAAACTCCTCAAGTACGGCGCCGACTTCGAGCGCGAGATGATGGATCTCTCGGTCAACATTCCGCTCGAACAGGCGCTCGACCTTGGCTGGAAGATCCTTGCCGACAACTTCTCGAAAGGCGAAGTCGGCATTCCCTCCAAGCTCGCCGACAAGTTCTGGCCGACGGCCGTCTAACCGCCCAACATCCAAACTACCAAACCCTCCACCCCAAATTTCTTTTCTCCCATGAACCTTGACCCGACGAAGATGAAGGACTGGCAGATCGCCGAAGCTGCCGAAGCAAACCTCCGACCGGCTGCTGCACTCGTGCAGGAACTCGGCATCCAGGACGACGAGTGGGACGCCTACGGCAAGCACCTTGCCAAAGTGGACGTCACGAAAGTCCTGAAGCGCGTCGGCGCGGGACGCAAGGGCAAGTACATCGACGTGACGGCCATTACGCCGACTGCGCTGGGCGAAGGGAAGACGACGACGACCTTGGGGCTCGTCGAGGGCCTTGGCAAGCTCGGCAAGAAGGTCATCGGGTGCGTCCGCCAGCCGTCGGGCGGGCCGACGTTCAACATCAAGGGCTCCGCCGCCGGCGGCGGCCTCGCGCAGGTCGTGCCGCTCACGTCGCTCTCCCTCGGTCTCACGGGCGACATCGACGCGGTCACGAACGCGAACAACCTCGCGATGGTCGCCTTGAACGCGCGCATGCAGCACGAGCGCAACCACGACGACGCCTGGCTCGCCGCGCGCGGCCTGAAGCGTCTCGACATCGACGAGAACCGCATCCAGTTCCGCTGGGCGATGGACTTCTGCGCGCAGGGGCTGCGCAACATCGAGATCGGCCGGGGCGGCAAGCTCGACGGCTACACGTGCGCTTCCGGCTTCTACATCACGGTCGCGTCGGAGGTGATGGCGATTCTCGCGATGGCGGCCGACCTGAAGGACTTGCGCGAACGCCTCGCGAAGATCATCGTCGCCTACTCGAAGTCGGGCGCGCCCGTGACGACGCGCGACCTCGAAGTCGACGGCGCGATGTGTGCGCTACTCGTCAACGCGATCAAGCCGACGCTGATGCAGTCCCTCGAAGGCCAGCCGATGTTCGTCCACGCGGGCCCGTTCGCGAACATCGCGATCGGGCAGAACTCCGTCGTCGCCGACCGGCTCGCGTGCGCGCTTGGCGACTACGTCGTCACGGAATCCGGCTTCGCGTCCGACATGGGCTTCGAGAAGTTCTGGAACATCAAGTGCCGCTGTTCGGGCCTGAAGCCCGATGCGGTCGTCCTTGTCGCGACGGTGCGCGCGCTGAAGGCGCACGGCGGCGCGCCGAAGGTGAAGGCGGGGATGCCGCTCGATCCCGTCTACACGAACGAGAACCTGGAACTCCTCGAAAAGGGCTGCGACAACCTCCTCGCGCACATCGACATCATCCGCCGCGCGGGTGTGCAGCCCGTCGTCTGCCTCAACGCCTTCTACACCGACACGCTGGCCGAGCGCGACCTCGTGCGCAAGGTCGCCGAGGGGGCGGGCGCGGCGTTCGCCGTCTCCGACCACTGGCTCAAGGGCGGCGACGGCGCACTTGACCTCGCGCGGGCCGTCATCCAGGCGTGCGACGCGCCGAACGACTTTGCCTACCTCTGCGACCTCGCCGAGCCGATTCGGGCGCGCATCGAGAAGCAGGTGAAGGAAATCTACGGCGGCGACGGCGTCGATTTCGAGCCGTTGGCGGAAGAGAAACTTGCCGCGTACCAGGCGAACCCCGCGACGGCGAACCTGCCGATCTGCATCGCGAAGACGCAGTATTCGCTCTCGCACGATCCGGAGCTTCTGGGGCGGCCGAAGGGCTGGCGGTTGCCGGTCAAGGACATTCTCCTCTATCAGGGTGCGGGTCTGCTCGTGCCCGTCGCGGGCGAAATCAAGCTCATGCCCGGCACGTCCGCCTCGCCGGCGTTCCGCCGCGTGGACGTGGACGTCGAGACGGGCAAGGTGCGTGGCCTCTTCTGAGGCCGCGCCCTCGGCGCTCACTTCTTGAAGCAGATGCGGTCGATGATCGCCCGGAAGTTTTCTGCGCCCGAAAGAATCTCGATGGCGATGCGCAGATAGAGGCAACGGACGGGCGTCGTCTCCAAGCGCGGAAAGCGCACGGCGTCCTTCTCCGTCGTGACAAGCGCGTCCGCCCCCATGTCGGCCGTGCGGTTGAGCGCATAGAGGACTTCCGAGGCGTCGTAGCGGTGGTGGTCGGCGTAGCGTTCGCACCAGACGACCTTCGCGCCCAGGTGGCGCAGCGAATTTTCGAACCCCTTCGGCGACGCAATGCCCGAAAGCGTGCACGTCGTCTTTCCCTTGAGCCAGTCGAGCGGAAACTCCTCGCGGCTCCAGACGTCCTTCAAGACCTTGGGCGCATGATTACACACGACAATCTCCGCCGTCCGGTTGTAGCGGCGGACTTCCTCGCGGACGGCCGAGACATCGCCCCGGCACTTCGTCAGGAAAATGATGTCCGCGCGCTTCAGATGCCGCGCCGGTTCGCGCAGGATGCCGCGCGGCAGCAAATGGCCGTTGCCGAACGGATTCGTCGAATCAACCAGCACGACCTCGATCGAGTGCTTGAGCTTCTGGTACTGGAAGCCGTCGTCCAGAATGATCGTGTCGCAGCCGAGACGCTGAATTGCGTAGCGGCCCGCCTTCACGCGGTCGCGATCGACGACGACGGCGACGCCCGGCAGGTTTGACGCGAGCATATACGGCTCGTCGCCACCCGTCGCCGCGTCAAGGAGAACGCGCTTGCCGTCCGAGACGACCAGCGGCTTCGAGACGACCTGCGTGAACATCCGCACCCAGAACGGCGCTTCCTTGCGGCGATAGCCGCGCGAGAGGATCGCGGCCCTGCGGCCCTCGGCCGCCAGCGTCCGGGCGAAAATCTCCGTGACGGGCGTCTTGCCCGTGCCGCCCGCCGTGACGTTTCCGATCGAGATGACCTGAATGCCCAAGGGGAAGCGGCGGAGGATTCCCGTCCGATAGAGAAAGCCGCGCACGGCGACGATGCCGCCGAAGACGAGGCTCAGGGCCTTCAGAAGCGCGAGCAGCGCGCGGATGCCGCCCGGCTGGTCGCGGTCGGCCCCCTTCTCTTGAATCAGCTTGACGAGCGAACTCTCAAGCCGTTCAAATCCGCTCTGCCGTGCCTTGCGCATATTCCGTCAGCGCGCGAACACGTCCCCGCTGTTCGCGCCCAAGGCCCTCAAATAAATGTAGAAGCCGATTGACCAGTCGTCGTCCACCGTGCACCCGTCAATCGTCGTGTAGTCGTTGTCGTACTCGACCAGCAGACGAAAGCCGAGGCAGTCCGTCAGGTAGTCGATCCAGCAACCGACCGTGTCGAGCTCGTTCTCGCGGGCATCCCAGCGCAGATGCGGCCCCCAGGCGAGCCAATCGCAGATCTGGTGCGTCGCGGACAGGTCAATGAGCTGCATCCGGGCCATTCCCATCTCGTCGCTCTGCATCTCCGACGGATTGTACGGGTACGAGGAGAAGTCCCAATAGCGATGGTCGCGGAGCGTATAGCCGACGGCATACGAGAAGACCTTCGACACGCGCTGGTTGAGGAAGAGCCGCGCGTAGGCGAAGCGGCTGCGGTCGGAATCGTATTCGCCGCGCACGCCGAGCGTGACGTCATCGTCCGGCCGCCAGAGGAGCCGCGCGCCGGGCATGAACGCGCCGTCATGCTTCCCGTAGTTCGGGTCGCCGACCTCCGCCAGGCGGTGGACGTCATTGCCCGTCGTGAAGGTGGCCGAATTGAACTGGGCGGCCACATAGACGTCCACGTCCAGCACATCCCGCAGATTGCCCTTCTCGTCCGCCGCGCTCCAGACGTTACGCCAGCCGGGCGTGAGGCCATAGTAGGAATACGGGAGATTGCGCGAACGGCCCGCGAACTGATCCTCCCACGTGGAAGAGGCGTCCAGCCCGTCAAAGACATACGGACGCGCACCCGCGCCCAATCCGCTGTACCAGGCCTCCTGCGCGAGGACATCGAGGTAAGGCTCGGTCAGATGCCGCCAGCCGTCGGCGACCCACGCCGTGCCGCGCGCGGCGAACGTCACGCCGAACTCGCCGATCGAGCGAAACGCCTCGCCCGCGTCCGTCGCCGGCCGCCAGCCCGTCACGTCCGTCTGCCCCGTCTCGCCCCAGTACGTGCCCCGATAGCCGACGCGCGGCACGACGGACAGGAGGTCGTCCGCCACGCGCATCGGCGCCGTCAGGCGGTGGTAGGTGTCGAAGCGCACGGCCTCGTATTTCGCCCACGGCCCGGGCGTTCGCCCGAAGACCGACTGGTTGCCCGCGCCATACTCGGCCTCATGCCGCGTCAGGTAGCCCAGCCGGTTCGCCGACTCGTAGTTGACCGGCAGACCGAAGAGCGGCATCGGATTGACGTCCAAGTAGAATTCGGGAAGCCGCCCGGTCATCGCATAGAAGTCGTTCAGACGACCCGACGCCTCGACGCCAAAGGAGAAGGCGTCTTCCAGATGCTCCCAGAACACGCCGCTGTTGTCCTGCGCCAGCCACTGCCCCTTCCGGTTGAACAGGGACTTGCGCTGGAAGTCCGACAGGAAATAGGAATCGGAGAGATAGGAGGCGCGCAGACGCACGACATCACGCTCGGTCGCCTCCCAGCGATGGCGGACGGCGAAGAGATAGCGGTCTTCCTCGACTTCGCTGCCCCAGTTCCCCGAATTCCAGTCGCGTCGAACGCCATACTGGTCGTCCGCATCCTGATCCCACGCATAGTACGAGTTGAACGAGCCTGTGCCGAAGTCGCCGAGATTCCACTTGAGGTCTTCGCCGAGCGCAACGCCGTTCTTGTAGCGCAGGTCGAGGCGCGTCGCGCCCTTCAGCCACCACGTGTTGTCCGCATGCTCCGGATCGCCGGCGAGATGGTAGCGCGTCTTCGTCAGGAGGTAAGCCCCCCACCGCCCCATGTAGCCCGGCATCCAGCTGAACCCGCAGTCCGTCTCAAGCGGATAGTACATGTACGGCAGCCAGAAGACCGGGACTTCGTAGAACCGCAGCCAGGCGTTGCGCAGGATGACGGCCTCGTGCTCCCGATACTCCAGTTCGCCCGTCACGTTCCAGTGCGTGTGACCGACGGCGTTCGTGCAGGTCGTCGCGCACGTCGGGTCGGCGAAGAGGAACGTGCCGCCCGCCGTCTTCTCCAGGTAGTCGCTGTGCAGCCGGTAGGGCGCGGAGACCGCGACGACATGCCCGCTCGCGACGGCGGCCTTCGTCACGTTGTCGACCGCCACGCGGTCGGCCGTAAAGGTCATTTCGCGGGAACGCGCCTCCCCCGCAGCCGAGCCGAGGAGCGAGGCGGCGGCCGCAGCCGCGAGGACAAGGGCGTTCATC
The DNA here is from genome assembly GCA_964636295.1 of uncultured Lentisphaeraceae bacterium. GTDB lineage: Bacteria > Verrucomicrobiota > Kiritimatiellia > RFP12 > UBA1067 > UBA1067. The sequence continues at coordinate 6,612 of CAZWQY010000039.1, forward strand.
ATGGGCCGCGATCCTTTCGACTAGACGAGTTCCTGCGCCTTCGCCAGCACGTTCTCGACCGTGAAGCCAAACTCCTGCGCCAGGACCTTGTAGGGCGCGGACGCGCCGAAGTCGTCCTTCGTCACGAACCGCGTCGTCTTGAAGTCCAGGCGGAAGCGGTCCCATCCGAAGCGCGAGCCGGCCTCGACGATGACGCGCTTCGTCATCGTCTCCGGCACGACATAGTCGCGATACGTGCACTTCTGCGCGAGGAAGCGCTCCATCGACGGCATCGAGACGACGCGGACGGACTGACGACCCTCGCTCTCGTCCCACATCCGCTGCGCGGCGGCAACGCAGAGCGCGACCTCGCTGCCCGACGAGAGGAACAGCACCGTGTCCTTCGTCTGCGGGCCGGCCTGCCAGATCGAGTAGGCCCCCTTCGCGACGCCCTCCGCGCTCGTCCCCTCGAGGACGGGCACGTTCTGCCGCGTCGTCAGGATGCAGCTCGGGCCCTTCGTGTTGAGGAGCATCTCGACCCAGGCATACGCCGTCTCGTTCGCATCCGCCGGGCGGAACGTCGTCACGTTCGGAATCGTCCGGATCGCCGCAAGCTGCTCGATCGGCTCGTGCGTCGGGCCGTCCTCGCCGACGTAGAAGCTGTCGTGCGAGAAGACGAAGATCGAGGGCAGGTTCATGATCGCCGCGAGGCGAATCGCCGGACGGCAGTAGTCGGAAAAGACGAAGAACGTCGCACCGAACGCGCGGAAGTCCTCGTAGGCCGTCAGCCCGTTCACGACGGCGGACATCGCGAGCTCGCGCACGCCCCAGTGGAAGTTGCGGCCCGTGAAGTCCTCGGCGGAAATCCACCCGTACTTTTTGAGGCCCGTCTTGTTCGAGCCTTCGAGGTCGGCCGAGCCGCCGACGAGCGTCGGGAAGACATCCGCCAGCGCGTTCAGGGCCGCGCCGTTCGCCGCGCGCGTCGCGACGGGCTTCGCCGCGTCAAACGTCGGCAACGCCGCGAGGAGGCGCGCGCGCAGGGCCTCGTCCGTCTCCGGCGCGGCGGGTCCGCCCGCCGCCTTGAGCGCGGCCTTCTCCTCCTTGACGTCCTTGTTGCGCCAGCGATGGCAGAGGGCCGCGCGCGCGGCGAAGAGATCGTAGACCTCCTGCGACACGACAAAGCTCTTCGCGGGATCGAAGCCGAGCGCCACCTTCGTCGCGGCGACTTCCTCGGCGCCGAGCGGCGCGCCGTGGCAGCCGGCCGTGCCCGCCTTCGTGGGCGCGCCCTTGCCGATGACCGTCTTCGCGATAATGAGAACCGGCACGTCCGTCACCTTCTGCGCCTTCTGGTAGACGCGCTGAATCTGGTCGAAGTCATGCCCATCGGCCTCGAAGACCTTCCAGCCATACGACTCGAAGCGCTTCTTCGCGTCGTCGCGGTTCGTGTCCGTGACATTGCCCTCGATCTGAATGCCGTTGGCGTCATAGATCGCCGTCAGCCCGCCGAGCTTCAGCGTGCCAGCGAGGGAGGCCGCCTCGTGGCTGATGCCCTCCTCCATGTCGCCGTCGCCCAGGAAGACCCACGTGTGGTTCGCGCGCTTCTTCATCTTCGCGCCGAGCGCGAGGCCAACCGCCATCGCGAAGCCCTGGCCGAGCGGGCCAGTCGTCACCTCGACGCCCGGCATGACGCCGCGTTCGGGATGCCCCGCGCAACGCGAACCCAGCTGGCGGAAGGTCTGGAGCTCGTCCATCGTGACGCCGCCCGTGCCCGACAGGTGGGCGAGCGCATAGACAAGCGCAGAGGCGTGGCCACCCGAAAAGACGAGCCGGTCGCGGTTCTTCCACGCCGTGTCGGACGGATCGACCCGAAGATGCCGAAGATACAGCGCCACCGCAAGGTCGGCAAGGCCCATCGCCGCGCCCGGATGACCGGAGTTGGCCTTCTCCACCATGTCTGCACACAAGCAGCGAACCGTGTCCGCCGCCAACTTCAACTGCTCATTCGTTGTCTTCATCGTCCTCAAGTCTCCTTGGAATCCGTTTGGAAATCAGTACAATTAGTTCGTATTATACCATATCCGCCCCACTCGCGCAGAAAAGGAATCAACAGCCAACGCGGACGCGCAACGCGCCGTTTCCGACAATTGGCGGAGGGAGGGGGATTTGAACCCCCGGTACGGAGATTAGACCGTACGACGATTTAGCAAACCGTTGCCTTCAGCCACTCGGCCATCCCTCCAAATCGTTGGCGCGTATTGTATCAAATCCGCTGCTCGCCGTCAACGAAGACGGCTGACGGACGCCACGAACGCGGATTGATGACGACGAGGTCGGCGCGATAGCCCTTCTCGACCTTGCCGAGATCGTCGCCCCAGCCCTGCTCGATCGCCTGATTCCACGACGTCGTGCGGACGAGATCCTTGAGCGGAATGCCCGTGACGTCATGGACGTTCTTGAGCCCGTTGCCCATCCAGAGCGTCGATCCGGCCAGGTTGTTGCCCTCGACGAGGCGCGCCTCGCCGTTCTTGAGGAGAACCTTCAGCCCGCCCATCTCAAAGGCGTAGCCGTCCTTGCAGTGCGAGCAGCGAAGCGAATCCGTGATCATCTGGATATGCGCGAGCGACCGCCGCGTGAAGATGAGCCGCAGCATGTCGTCGCAGAGGTGGATGCGGTCGCAGATCACCTCCGTGTTGAGGTCGTCAATCAGAAAGCCCGCGCCGACCATGCCGATTTCGCGATGGTGGAGCGGCGTCATCTGGTTGCAGAAGTGCGTCATGTGGCGGAGGCCGTTCTTGTAGGCGGCCTCCAGATCCTTCATCTTCGCGGCCGTGTGTCCGCAGCTCGGCACGACGCCCAGCCGGAAGCAGTCCTTCGCGAACGCCGCGCCGCCCGTCGCCTCGACGGCGTAGGAAATCTGGCGGACGGGATAGACCTTCGCGATTTCCTTCAGCTCCTTGACGGACGGCTTGCGCACGAACTTCGGGTTCTGCGCCCCGCAGCACTTCACGTTGATGAACGGCCCTTCGAGATGAATGCCGGGAACCTTGGCGTAGGGCTGGCCGGCCGCGTCGTACTTCTTCGCGTTTCCCGCCGCGACCAGCAGTTCCTCGTGGGAAACGGTGAGCGTCGTCGGCAGGAACGTCGTCACGCCCTCCTGAAGCTTCGCCTTCGCAATCTCGAAAATCGCCCGCTCGTCGGCATCGCAGAAGTCGTACGTGAGCGCGCCGTGCGTATGGACGTCGATGAAGCCCGGCATCACGTACTGACCCTTCACGTCAACGACCGTCGTGTTCGCGTCGGCCTTCTCCGCGACCGGCCGCGTCGTCACGCGCTGAATCCGCCCGTCCGAAATGACGATGGCGGCGTTCGCGAGATCCACGTCGGGCGAAATCACATGGGCATTGACAATGACCGTTTTCTTCATCTTTTTTCCTTTTCTCCCTTGCGGGCTGGCGTTGACTTCCGAAGTCTTCAACTTCGCGGCAAATTATACCACAACCGCCGACGGATTTGCTATACTTTCGGCATGGAATGGAAAACACTTGAAGTCGGGCCGTACGGCGTGAACTGCACGATCCTCACTGCCGACGGGCAAGCCGTCCTCGTCGATCCCGGCGCCGAAGCCGAACGGCTCGCCGCGCAACTCGCGGCGGACGGTCTCACGCCTGCGGCCATTCTCCTGACGCACGCCCATTTCGACCACATCGGCAGCATCCCCGGCCTGCTCGCGCGGTTTCCCGCGTTGCCCGTCCTCGTCGCCGCCGGCGACGTGCCCGTCCTCACCCACCCGTTCAACCAGTGTCCGCCCGACTACCCGCCGATCGCCCAACCCTCGACGCTCCTCACACTCGACACGCGGCGAACGCTTCCCCTCTTCGCGGCGAACGGCGCGTTCGCCGACCTGGAGGTCATCGAGACGCCCGGCCACACGCCCGGCGGCGTCTGCTACCACTTTCCGCAGGCGAAGCTGCTGCTGTCCGGCGACACGCTGTTCGCGGGCTCCGTCGGGCGGACGGACTTCCCCGGCGGCAACATGGCGACGCTTCGCGTGTCCCTCGCGAAGCTGACGGCTCTTCCCGACGACACGCGCGTCATCCCCGGGCACGGGCCGTTCACGACCATCGGCGACGAACGCCGCGCCAACCCGTTCCTCCGCTAGCCCCCGCACACGGCACGAGCCGCCGGGCCACGCATCAGAACGGCATCCGCCGTCAGTCCAAAACGCCTTTCGAGGGCGTTTCCGCGTCGTCCCACCACGCGCCTTTCGTGAAGGAGGCGCGCGCAATCGGCTTCGTCGTCAGCTGCTTGCCCTTCGCGCCCGCCGAACGGACTTCCACCACCGGCTTCTTCTCCGCCTTGCCCGTCTCGCGACTGACGCGATCGACGAGATCCGTCGGACGGAAGAACTGCTGGTGGATCTTCTGCCCCTTCGCGGGCTTGTACTTCACGTACAGCGTCTCGCCGCACCCCTCGATGAAGAGCAGGATCTTCGACTTCGGCTTCTCCGGCGCGAGGCGGTACTCCTTGTTGCGGATGAGTCCGCCGAAGGTGAAGCGCTTGATGTAGCTGAACCCGTAGCCGCCCTCCTCGTAGATGCAGGTGAACGTGCGCGCATCGCGATCCTTCTCCTGGTTGTAGCGGAGAATCGCGAGCAGCCCCTTGTCGACGAAGACCTTGTCCTCCGGCTGGACTTTCTTGTAGCGGCCGTCCTTCCAGACAAGGATGAGCTCGTCGAGCGACGAGCACTTGAACACCTCGTCGCCGCCCTTGAGGCCCGAACCGACGTAGCCGTTCTCCTTGTCCCAGCGAATCGTCAGTTCGGAGGCCGTGATCGCCCGCACGTCCACTTGCTTGAACGCGCCCTGCTCGATCCGCGTATGGCGCGGATAGCGCTTGGCGTATTCCTTGATCAGCCCCTTCAGGTACTTCGTCACGAACGCCCGCAGGTGCGCCAAGTTGTCCTTGATCTGGGCCTCTTCCTTGAGGATGCCCTCGATTTCCTCCCGGTTCTTGTTGATGTCGAACTGGGAGATGCGGCGGATCGGAATCTTGAGCAACCGCTCAATGTCCGCGTCCGTGATCACGGGATGGCGCAGTTCCTTGAGGAACGGCTCGAATCCCGTGCGGATCGTCGCCTTGACGCCCTCGTAGGTCTTCTCCGTCTCGATGCGCTTGTAGATGCGCTCCTCGATGAAGATGCGGTCGAGCGTCCGCGCATGGAACAGCTCGTCAAGTTCGCCGAGACGAATCTCCAGTTCGCGCTTCGTGAGTTCCATCAGCCGCTCGACGTTGCGCCGCAGGATCTCCGAGACGCGCAGCAGCTTCGGCCGCCCCGCGTCCAGGACGATCGGACGCGACGAAAGCGACTTCTCGCAGTTCGTGAACGCATAGAGCGCGGTAATCGCCTTGTCGGCGTTCTCGCCCGTGGCCAGTTCCAGCTCGATGCGCACCGTGTCGCTCGTCAGGTCGTGCATCTTGCGGACGCCGACCTTCTTCTTCCGGATCGCCTCCTCGATCGATGCGGCGAGCGAGTCCGTCGTCTCGCCCCAGGGAAGTTCGGTGATGACGAGTCCCTTGCCCTCTTTCTCGATCTTCGCGCGCACCTTCACCTTGCCGAGCCCGTCCTGGTAGTCGGAGACGTCCATGACGCCGCCGAGCTGAAAGTCCGGGTAGACGGCGAACGGCTTCTTCTGGAGAATCGCGATCTCGGCTTCCAGCAGCTCGATGAAGTTGTGCGGCAGGATGGCCGTCGAAAGGCCGACGGCGATGCCGTCCGCGCCGAGCATGAGGAGCAGCGGAACTTTCGCGGGCAGGTAGACCGGCTCTTCCTTGCGTCCGTCGTAGTTCGGCACATAGGACGTCGTCTTCCGGTTGAAGACCTCCTTGCGCGCCAGTTCCGTAAGGCGGCACTCGATGTAGCGCGTCGCGGCGTGCGGCATGCCCGTCAGGAGCGAGCCGTAGTTGCCTTGCCCGTCGATGAGGTAGCCCAAGCCCTTGCCCCAAAGCTTGTTCGCGAGGACGCAGAGCGCATCGCCGATCGAGGCGTCGCCGTGCGGATGGTACTGCATCGTGTGGCCGACGATGTTCGCGACCTTCGTGTAGCGCCCGTCGTCCTTCTCCCAGAGCGAATGCATAATGCGCCGCTGCACGGGCTTGAGTCCGTCCTCCAGCGCGGGAATCGCGCGCGAACAGATGACGTAGGCCGAATACTGGCGGAAATTAAAGTCGAAAAGGGCCTGCATCGGGCCTGTCCCCGTCAGCCCCGCCGGCGGCAGGACGGGAAGCGACGACTCGTCGTTCGTCGTTTCGCGCGGCTTCTTCTCGTCCGTTGGAGAGGCCGCAAACAGGTCGAGGTTGTCGAACAGGCTCGGCGGCTGGTTGTCGTCTGGTTTCTTCGTTGCCATGTCAAATCACATCTCTCTCGTGCCCGACGCCGGGCTTCTCAACGCCTCGACGGGAATCTCCTCCAGGCGCACGAGCTCGCGCCCGCGGAACTCGTAGCAGA
>CAZWQY010000040.1:0-12520 GCA_964636295.1 uncultured Lentisphaeraceae bacterium
AGTCGCCCTTCGCCCACAGCACCGTCTCCTCGCCGCGCGCAAGCCCCGCCGCGAGACAGAGGCCGAGCCCGCAGAAGGCCTTTGCCGCGCTGAGGCAGCGTCCGCTGAGTCCCTTCACCGCGCAGAGGCCCTTCATGCATCCGGTCATCGTCGTTTCGTCCTTTCGTTCAGCCTGTTGAGGCGTCCTTTTGTCGGGGCGTCGGGGTGGGCGAGGGCGCGATCGCTTCGCGCTGTCGCGCATCCGCTCGCGCGCCTTCTCCGCGACGGAGAGACGCCGCTGTCGCCAGCCCTCTCGCCGCCGAAAAGCCCTTCTCCAAACCCTGCGCTATTTTATCATTTCGTGCGGATTCACGCAAGGGTCTTTTGCTAAAAATAGGGGGGGGGGGGGGGGGTAATTGCGTGTATCGCACGCAATTCAATGTATTATCGCAAGATATCGCGGCGGTGTCGCGACTTTTCGCCGCCCCCTTCCCAGCCACGCACCAAAACGGTAAAAAGAAGGCGGTGGAGGTTAACCACGAATCGTGGGCACGAATCATGGGGACAGACCCCGAAGGGTTGTCCACGAATCTTCACGAATTCACACGAATGGAGGTGGGTGGAGTAAAACCACGGATTTCACGGATGGACACGGATTCGTGACGATTCGTGAGATTCGTGGATAAACAACCGTGGGGACAGACCCCAAGGAGACAACCGTGGGGACAGGCCCCAAGGAAAAGGAAACACCCCCTGGGGACAGGCCCCAAGGGGTGACACCACGAATTTCACGAATCGCCAGCGCTCACTTCATGAAGAAATCAAGAATCGGCTGCGTCTTGTCGGGATCGACACCATGCGGATGATGTCCGAAAAGTTCCCGCTTTTCGACAATAACCTTGCCCCCCGCCGCCCTGAACCGGGAAGCAAAGAGTTCGCCGTTCTGCGACGGCGGAACCGTCTGGTCTTCTCCGCCATAGAGTAGAAGGACAGGAATCTTCGCGGCGGCGATTCGCGTGGCCTGGTTGACGGGCATTTCCGGATCGTTCGCCCACGAACCCGCCGCAGGACGCCGCGCCCCCCACGGCCCGATGTCCTGCCGGAATCCGTCCAATGTCAAGAGCGGCGCATCAAGGTAAATCTTCGCCACATTCGCAGGATACGTCGCCGCATACCGCGTCGCAAAGAATCCGCCCCAGCTCAAGCCGACAAGATTCGCTTTCGGCGCAAAGCCGAGTTCGTCGACAAGGAACTTCTGGAATGCGGCGGCGACTTTCAGTCCCTCGGCGTTCATGCGCGTGTCAAAGAGGTCAATCGTCGCGTGGTGGAAGCCCTTGCGCACGAGAGCCGGCACGCCCGTGCGATCCACGAACGCATCCGCCCACTGCATCGTCCATGTCCACGGCATTCCGGCGCGCGGCGCAATGGACGGCTCGACCACCCACGCCTCGTGTCCCATGAACAGGAAGCGCGTCCTACGATGCTCCTGCCACATGTCTTCGCCGACGATCGTGTGCGTCCGCGCAATCCGCGCCCGCGTCGAGTTCCCCTGCCGCTCGGCGTCCATCTGCGCATTGACATGCCGGACAATCGCGATTTCCTCCGGATCGTAGGGATGGTGCGACGGGCGGAACAGATCGTGATACCAGCGCGTGACGAGCGCGTTGGGATTGCGGTACTCGAACAGGTTCTTCCACATCGGTTCGTACGGCTCGTACGTCTGGTACTTGCCGGCCACGAACCCCCAGTTCACCGCGCCCACGCGCTCCTGCGCGAACGCCGGATAGGACGTGCGCAGTTCGTCGCCGACAATTCGCGCCAGCCATTCCGTGTTGATCATCGGGCGCCCCCAGCGCGCGCGAAGGGCCGTGATCGTGGACTTCTGCGCGTTGTAGTTGGCGTAGAGATGGAAGCTGACGATGTCGGACAACTCGCCCGCCAGTTTTTCCACAGGGTGATACCCTTCGCCCTTGTTGCCGGCGTTCGCCGTCCAGATATCCGCCGCAAGCGGCTGCTTCGGATCAATCTTCCACGCGATCTCGAAGAGCTCGCGCATGTCCTTCATCGTCAGACGACTGCGGTTGTTGTTGCCCGGCTCGTTCCAGAGATTCCAGAAGAGAATGCGGTCGTCGTCGCGGTATTTCGTCATCAGTTCCGTGCACATGGCGTAGAACTTCGGCCGCAATTCCGGGTCGTCCAGCGGCGTGAAGCCGACGGCGTTCGGATTGCTGCCGTGCTGCGTGACGCGGCGGCCACCGTGGTAGCCGATGTCGTAGTGCTGCACGCCCGGCTTCGGCAGTTTCCAGAGTTCCTTCGGACGGGAGCAGTCGTTTCCCAGCACCACGATGGCGCGGAGACCGTGCTTCTGCATGATGGACAGCATCCGCTCGAACCGCGCCATGAACCCATCGTGCTCCGCCAGCCAGACGCCGAAGCCCTGATGCTCGACGACAATGCGCAAGGTGTTGAAACCGATCTTCTCCGCCAAGGCGAGTTCGCGTTCGACTTCGGCAAAACGCGCCTCGCTGCCGAGTTCCTGCCACTGGTCGACGCGATTCGCCGCGCTCGCGGGCATATAGTTGCACCCGCGAATCCACGGCTGGGCGTTGTACCATTCCCACGCCTTCTCCTTCGGCCACGGCGCGTTGCGCGCCGACCACGCATTCAGGGCCGGCACGACCAACACGCTGGCAAGGAGCAGCCCGCGAAGTCCGCCCTTTGCGTCCTTATTCATGCGCGATTTCCTTCAGAAGAGCCTTCAGCGCACCCGCCTTCTCGCGGGCCTTCGCCGCGCGCTCCATCGGCGAGTTCTCGCCGCCGAACTTCGCGTAGGCACTGATGACGGTCGGCGGCGGCGTCTCCAGCTCGCGAATCGCCTGCTTCAGCTCCTCGATGAGCGGCGCGCATTCCGCGTCACGACCGAGTTCGCGCAGGGCCTTCACGCGCCAATAGTCCATCTCGCCCGCCTTGATCCAGCCCTTGAGCGCATGCTCCAGTTCGGCCCGGTAGCCGGCGGCATCGCCGAGCGCCTTCCGGCACTGCGCCATGAAGTAGCGGCTCTTCGGCTCCGTGCCCGCGTCGCCGGGACGCCCCGCCTGCAGGTTCGCGGGATATGTCGTCGATTCCTCGAAGTACTTGAGCGCCGTCTTGTAGTCCTTCGCGTCCATCGCCGCGCGGCCAAGGCCAAGGCAGGCCTCGACGAACGGCTCCAACAGGCCGTCCGCGCCCTCCCACACGTGGAACCGCCGCGTCGTGAGAATCGCATAGGCCTCCTTGTAGCGGCCGACGGCGTTGAAGAGGTAGGCGAGACGCAGGACGCAGGCATCATACTTCTCGGCCGTCGTGCGGTACTTCTCCAGAAGCGCGAGGCGTTCGGTCGCCGGCAGCTTCATCTTCTCCGCGAGCTTGTCCGTCTCGTCCAACGTACGGAAGTGCGGCTCGGCCGCGAGCGACTTGAGGTAGAAGTCGTACGCCTCGCGGCTCGCGACACCGGACGGCACACCCGTGTTCGTGAAGTACGTGCCGGGATGGGAAAGCCCGAAGCCCAGGCAGCGGAGCGCCAGCGCATGGTTCGGCTTGAGCGCGACGGCCTTTCGCCAGGCCGCAAGCGCGGCATCCTTCTGATCCATGTTCCAGAGGATCTCGCCGAGGAAGTACTGCGTGTCGGCCGACGGCGCAAGGCTGTCCGCCGCCCACTGGAGAACCTCCAGTTCCTCCAGCCGGCTCGGGAAGCAGTAGATCCAGTCCACCGCCGCGAGGACGGGCTTCGCCGACGGATTCCGGCGCGCCTCGGCCGCCGCCTTGAAGTAGGCGAACATCGGCTCGCGGTAGCTGTCGCACGCGGCGACGGTCTCCTTGAGCGGCAGCGCGCCCTCGGTCTGGTAGGGACGCTCCGCCCGCGCATTCGCGAGGGCCGCGTCGCAGAGGGCGACGACCTCGTCGTCGCAGCCGACCGCCCAGTAGTCGCACACGCATTCGAGGAGCTGCTGCGCCTTGAGGCCGCGATTCCGCGCCGCCTCGGCGAACGACGTGCCGCCCGTCCGCTCGACCGCGCCCCAGTACTCAAGCGGATCGCAGGCGAACGCCTTGTCCAGGCAGGGGGCGGCTTCGGCGGTGCGGCCAAGCTTCCGGAGGGCCAACGCCTTCAGCGTCCAGAGCTTCGCCTCGTCCTGCCCCAGCGCGAGCGCGTCGTCGAGGCGGAGCAGGGCCTCGTTCCAGTCGCCGCGCCGCATCGCGAGACGCGCGATCTCGACGTACGACTCCTTCTTGTAGGAGAGACGCCACGTGCAGCGCCAGAAGAGGTCTTCGGCGGCCTTGAGATTGCCGAGGCCCTTCTCGCACAGCGCAAGATAGTATTCCGGTGCGGCGTCAAGGGCGCGCGTGTAGTTCTGCGTCGCGCGGGCGACCGCCTTCGCGAGGAAGGGCTTCGCGGCCGCATAGGCCCCGTTCTTGAGGCGACGGACGCCGAGCGCAAGGTTGGCGCGCGAGTAGTCGGGATCGATTTCAAGCGCGCGGCGATAGTACGGCTCCGGATCGATGAGGCCGTTGTGGAACTGGTCCAGACGAAGGCCGACTTCGTAGGCCAGTTCGGCCGAGACGTATTCCTTCGGGTCCTTCGGATTCTCGACAACGGGCGGCAGGGGATCGTGCGGATCCGGACCGACAGGCGTGTAGGCGAGGAAGACCTGGCCGTCCGCATCGGCAATCGTAGCCGTCAGTTCCGTGTCCTTCGCGTCGGCGGCAACCGACACGACGCGGCACCACGGCGTGTCCGGGCCGATGGAAACGCGCGCCTCCTCGAAGACGGGCTTCGCCGCACCCGCGCGCTGGACACGCACCGTGCAGTTCGTCAGGACGCGCGTCGAGTGAAAACCGACGAGCAGGCCTTCCGCGCCGCGCCGATCCACGTTCACCGCGCCGTCGATCGTGACGTTCTTGACGCCGCCGATGCCTTTCACCGGGAACCAGTACTGCTTCACGCGGCGCGTCTCGTAGGGAGCGATCCACGAGTAGTCCGGCTGATTGTCCGACCAGCAGCCGACCATCAGCTCAAGGTACGGCCCGTCGTTGTCGGTCAGCACCGTGTCCCACACGTGCGCCTCCGGGAAGTTGCCCCAGAGGAAGAACTTCTTGCCGACGGTGATGTGGCGGTTCGAGACGTGCGCCGTGCCCATGTTCTTCTTGTGGTCAAGGCCCGCGAGCCAGGCGTTGTCGGGATCAAGCGCGAAGATCGAGCGCGACTCGACCGTGAAGTTGCGCCACCAGCTGAGATCCATCGTGCCCGTGACGTCGTCGGCATACTTCGAGCGCTGGGAGGGAAGGAGGTCGTGCGCCTCCTTGCGCGGGCCGATCGGGAAGCTCGTCCAGTAGTTCTTGTGGTGGTCGAAGCCGAGATGGCAGCTCGGCGGGAAGAGAATCTGGTAGTCGTCGCCGCAGTGGACGGACACGTTCGCCCAGTAGATCATCGACTCGATGAACGACTGGCGGTTCATGAAGACGTTCTCGGCCTGAAGAACCGCGCGATCCGGCAGGAGGGACAGCCCGATCGTCCACTTGAGGCGGCGACGGAGCTCCGTCTCGCCGATCCAGACCGTCTTCGAGCCGTCCGCGTTCGCGGCCATCCGCCAGTCGATGGGCATCGCCGTCGTCGCGCGGTGGTGGTGGGGGAAGTTCCACTCGACGCCGCCCGAAATCCACGCGCCGAGCATGCCGATCAGGGCGGGCTTGACGACGTGCTGACGATAGAACGTCTCGAAGCCGGTCTGCCGGTCGGTGAGGTTGAGAAGATGCCCGCCGTGCTCCGGAAGAAGCCCCATCTGAAGCCAGCGGTTCTCAAGCGTCAGGTACGTGTACGTCTCGTCGGCCTTGCCGTCGAAGAGGACGTCCTGCATCGGATAGGGGTAGACGCGCCCCTGCGCGCCCTGGTAGACGCGCCCCGTGTAGAACAGCGGCGTCCGGTCATAGCCGCCCGGCGCATACGTCGGCAACGTGATCGTCGCGCGCGCGGCCTTGACTTCCGATTTCGTTTCCTCAGCCGTCCACGCCGCGCAAGCGACGCCACAGACGGCGAGCGTACAGAGCAGTTCTTTCTTCATGCACGCCATTATACCATGTTCGCGCGCACGAAACCGACACTATCGTGCAAAAAACATATGACCGATTGGGCAACAGCCCGTTAGGTCAGGCCGCCGTCGTCTGCATGTCGCAGAGCCGGCGGTAAACGCCGTTCGCGGCATAAAGCGCGTCGTGCGTGCCACGCTCGACAATGACGCCGCGATCCATCACGAGGATGAGATCGGCGTTCCGAATGGTCGAGAGACGATGCGCAATCGCGAAGACCGTGCGGTTCTTCATGAGGTTGTTGAGCGCGTCCTGAACCAGCCGCTCCGTCACCGTATCGAGCGCGCTCGTCGCCTCGTCGAGGATGAGAATCGGCGGATTGCGCAGAATCGCCCGCGCGATGGCGATGCGCTGACGCTCGCCGCCGGAGAGGGCGAAGCCCTTCTCGCCGCAGAGCCGCGCATAGCCTTCGGGCTGATCCATAATGAAGTCGTGCGCGTTCGCCATCTTCGCGGCGGCGACGACTTCCTCGTGCGTCGCATTCGGCGAGCCGTACTTGATGTTCTCCTCAATCGTGTCGTTGAAGAGGATCGTCTCCTGCTGGACAGACCCGACGAGCTTGCGCAAGTCTCCGATGCGCAGGTCGCGCAAATCGACGCCGTCCATCGTCACGCGCCCCGCCGTCGGGTCGAAGAAGCGCGCGAGGAGGCCCGAAAGCGTCGTCTTTCCGCTCCCCGTGCCGCCGACGACGGCCACCGTCTTCCCGCGCGGGATCTCGAAGGAGGCGTGCGAGACGGCATCATGGTCGGCCGTGTCGTAGCGGAACGAGACGTCGTCGAAAGCGACTGCGTCATCGAACGAACGCTTCTCAGCCGCGTCCGCCTTTTCGGGAAGGCGCATGTCGACGTCCATAAGCGACCAGATGCGCTGAAGCGATGCCTGCGCCGTCTCGATCGAGACCTGGAGGGAGGCCATCTGCTTGATCGGCTTGTAGATGAGAAGAAGCGGCGCGAGCATCGGAATCACGTTCGCGAGCGTGACGTGCGCCGCAAAGCAGTAGACGAGGAACACGCAGATGAGGATAATGCCAATCGTCTCGATCGTCGGGCTCACGACCAGCCCCCAGCGAACGGCGCGCATGTTCGTGCCGAAGAGCGTGCGGTTCACCTGCGCGTACTTCGCGTTCTCGAACGCCTCCGTGTCGTAGGCCTTGACGACGCGGATGCACGTCAGGATCTCGTGGATGCGCGACCCGACGACGGAACTCTTCTCCAGCGTCCGCCGCGACCACTTGCGAATCGTCTTGCCGAGTCCGCAGACCGGTAGCATGAACGCCGGCATCGCGATTGCGATGATGCCCAGCGTCGCGAGCATGTGGTTCGTGATCGCGAACCAGATGATGAAGGCAATCGCGACGAAAATCTCGAACGGCGCGCGGCAAAGCTCGGCCAGCATCGTCTGGATGATCGACTGCATGACCTGCGGATCGCCCGTCGCGCGCGTCATCAGCTGGCCGACGTCAATCCGTCCGTGGAACTGGATCGACTGCTCCTGAATCTTGCGCAGCAGATCCTGGCGAAGATCCATGACGACGCGCGACGCCGCCCAGGTCAGGCAATACTGGTTGAGAAAGATTAGCCCCAGGCGCAGCAGGGCAACCAGCGGGATGCCGATGACGGCCATGAGGACGAGCGCGCCGCCCATCGCGCCATCCTCCTGCTCCAGCGGAATGCCCAGCTTGTCGGCGAGCCGCTTCGCCTTCGGATACCAGCTCGGCAGCTGCGCCGCGCGCTCCATCTCGCGCGCCAACTTCGACGAGGCGGCGGCATCCGACGACCGACGCGCGGACGCCTCGACAGCCGGCGAGGCACGGTCTTCCGCGCCCAGTTCCGCCTTCAACGCCTCCATCCGCTCCGTGCGGCTCACCTTCTCAAGCGCGGGCTGGACGACGGTGAAGATCGGCACGAGCGTGCCCGCCGTCAGCATGCCGCAGACGATGCCGACGACGATGCGAAACCTGTACTTCCGCGCGTACCGCCACGCGCGCCCATACGCCTCGCGCGCCGTGTACTCGCGGTCAAAGAACTCCTTCTTGTAATCGACTCCCATAGCCCCACTCCTGCCTTTCAAACGCCCCTCACGCCCGAAGGAGCAACGTCAGCGAACCAATCGCCTTTCCCGTCAGCGGACGCACGAGCGGCACGTCCACAACCGCCTCCGCTCCGCCCGCCGGCAGACTGGAGACGTCCACGACGCCCTGCGCAATGGACTTCGGCGTATCCTTCTCGCCGATCATCTGCGAGAGCGCGTCAAGCGGCGCGGACGCGACATCCGCGTAGCCGACCATCGCCTTCTCCATGAAATCCGCCCCCATGCGAAACGCATACTTCGCCGTGAGCCGCAGAAACCGGCGCGCCTTTTGGACGGACACCGGCTCCGTAATCGTCACCGCCAGTCCGCAACGCCCCTCGACCTCTTCGCGGAAAAGGACGCGCTTCGTCCACGGCTCGTCCGTGAAGTCGCAGACGCCCTTGCGAAAGACCATCTCGCGGGCGACCGACTTGCGGGCGACGCCCGTTCGGGGCCAGACGAGATCGACGGCGCCGAGATTCCGGCTTTTCAGCAACCGCTTCTCCGGCACGCCCGCCCATTCGGCCTTGACCAGCAGAATCTCAACGGACGTCTTCTTCATGAGGCGGGCTTGTAGGAGTCCTTGAGCGTACACGTGCGGTTGAAGACAGGCGCGCCAGGCTTCGAATCAACGGCATCCGCCACAAAATAGCCCGTGCGCTCGAACTGGAAGTGCTCCAGCCCCTTCGCCTCCGCCAACGCCGGCTCGACATAGGCCGTCACCGTCTTGAGCGAATCCGGGTTCAAGTACTTGAGGAAACCGTCGCTGCCGTCCTTGAGCGGATTCTTTTCCGTGAAGAGCCGATCGTAGAGCCGCACCTCGGCCTTGACGCCCGTCGCGCAATCAACCCAGTGGATCGTCCCCTTCACCTTGCGGCCGTCCGCCGCGTTTCCGCCCCACGAAGCCTCGTCCCACGTGCCGTGGATCTCGGCGACCGCGCCAGAAGCGTCCTTGACGCAGCCCGTGCATTTGAAGAGGCACGCCCCCCGCAGACGGACTTCCTGGCCGGGGGCCATGCGGAAAAACTTCTTCTCGGGAACTTCCATGAAGTCCGCACGGTCAATCCAGATCTCGCGCCCAAACGGCACCTGCCGCACGCCGGCCGCCGCGTCCGTCGGATTGTTCGGCAATTCGACCAGACGACGTTCCGCCGCGTCCCAGTTGTCGATGACGACCTTCACGGGATCGAGGACGGCCATGCGGCGCGTCGCCGTGCGGTTCAGTTCCTCGCGCACGCACCATTCGAGAAGCGCGGGATCGCTCTCGCTCTCGACCTTCGAGACGCCGATCCGCTCGCAGAACTCGCGAATCGCGCCCGGCGTGTAGCCGCGCCGCCGCATCCCGCACACCGTCGGCATGCGCGGATCGTCCCAGCCGGCGACGACCTTCTCGTTCACCATCTGGAGCAGCAGCCGCTTCGACATGACCGTATACGTGAGGTTGAGACGCGCGAACTCGCGCTGCTGCGTCCGAATCTTGACGCCGTTGCGGACAGGCAACAGCCCCTGCTCGTCCATGCGATCGACGACCCAGTCGTAGAGCGGACGATGCACCTCGAACTCCAGCGTGCACATCGAGTGCGTGACGCCTTCGAGCGCATCCTCAATCGGGTGCGCGAAGTCGTACATCGGATAGACGCACCAGCGGTCGCCGAGATGGTAGTGCGAAACGTGGCGGATGCGATAGAGGACCGGATCTCGGAAGTGGATGTTCGGCGAGGCCATGTCGATCTTCGCCCGCAGGCACCATTCGCCGTCGGCGTACTTGCCGTCGCGCATCTCGTGGAAAATCCGCAAGTTCCGCTCCGGGTCGGTGTCTCGCGACGGCGAGGGCGTGCCGGGACGCTCCGGCACGCCGCGATACGTCTTCCACTCCTCCTGCGTGAGGTTGCAGCAGTAGGCCTGGCCGCGCCGAATCAGCTCCTCGGCAATCGCGTACATGCGGTCGAACAGGTTCGAGGCATTGTAGAAGCCCGGCTCGCCCGCATCGCCCGGACCCGACCACTGGAAGCCAAGCCAGTTGATGTCGCGCTTGATGTTCTCGGCGTACTCGTCGGACTCCTTCGTCGGGTTCGTGTCGTCCAGCCGCAGATGGCACTCGCCGCCGAAAAGCTGCGCCATGCCGAAATCGACGCACACGGCCTTCGCATGGCCGATGTGGATGTAGCCGTTCGGTTCGGGCGGGAAGCGCGTGACGACCGTGCCGCCGGTCTTGCCGTCGGCGACGTCCTTCTCGATCCACTGCCGAAGAAAATGACGCGAGGTGTCTGATTCGTTCATATTGAGGAATATTATAGCAAAAAGCCGTCCGCTCACGCGGACACGCACATGAAAGGACGTCCCGTCACGCGGGAAGGAGGCGATCTTCAAAGGGTTTCAGGGGACGGCCGCGAACGAACGCACCGCCGTCCATCGCCGAGCCGCCCTCCGGCTTGACCTCGGTCAGCAGAAGCGCCGTGTCGTGGCATTTGACGATCGGGCCTTGGCGATCCACCCCCACGACCGTCCCCGGTTCGGCCGCCGCGCTCCGCGCGTCCGGAAGGCGCACGACCTTGGCGCGCAAGATGACGAGACGACCCAGCGTCCCCTTCTTGCGAAAGCGCAACGGAAGGAACGTGTAGCAGCCCGGCCAAGGGTTGTAGGCGCGGACGCGCCGCTCGATTTCCAGAACCGGCCAATTCCAGTTCACGAGCCCGTCCGTCTTTTTCAGTTTCTTGACATAGGTCGCCGCATGCGCATCCTGCGGGATTTCAGGCGGCAGGGCATGGCGCGAGAGGAGCTTCAGCGCCTTCGCGAGCGCAACGCCGCCCGCAATCGCCAAGTCGTCCATGAGGGCCCCGCCCGTCGTGTCGGGATAGATCGGCTCAAAGCTCTGGAGCATGATTGGCCCGTCGTCCAGACCAATGCCCATCCGCATGACCGTCACGCCCGTCATGCGGTCGCCCGCTTCCAGCGCGGCGATGACGGGGGCCGCGCCTCGGTATTTCGGCAACAGCGAAAAATGGCAGTTGACGCACCCGCAGAGCGGCAGGTCGAGAAGCGGCTTCTTGAGAATCTGCCCATAGGCGACGACGGCGATGACGTCGGGCTTCTTCGCACGAATCCACGCCATCGGCTCGTCGTCGTTCACGCATTCGGGCTTGATGATTTCGGTCAGGCCCTGCGCAGCCGCGAATTTCGCAAGCGGACACGGCACGATTTCCTTGGCGCGCCCCGCCTTGCCGCGCCCGGCCGGACGATCCGGCTGCGTGACAATGCCGACGACTTCCAACTCGGCCTCCCGCAAGATGGCGTGAAGACATTCGGCCGAAGCCTCGGATGAACCCATGAAAACAATGCGCATGACCGTATATTATACCAAAAGACCGCCAGGCACAAAGGCCACGGCGTAAACCAAACGTCAGACCGGCTCCAGAATCCAACGCTTGTTGAACCAGTACCAGTCGCCCGGACGCTGCTGGACGGCTTCGTCCAGCAAGCGCATGACGTCGTGCGTGAGACGCACGGCCTCGGCTTTCTTGTCCGTGGCCGCCGAATCGGGACGAAGCGTCGCAATGTGATGAAAGACATGCCGTCCATCCGCGCGCGACATCTGCGCGACAACGATCGGCGCCCCGCTACGGACGGCAAACATGGCGCCCGCGTGCGAGACGTTGGCCTTCCCGCCAAGAAAATCGACCGAAACGTCGGGCTTGCGCACACGCAAGTCGGGTAAAATCGCAAAGGCCCGCCCCTCCGCAAGCTTCTCCTTGATGCGCCCCAGCGTCTCGCGGCAATTGCGGTCAAGAACCTCGATGTCCCCATACTGACGCTTCATCCAGCGATCCAGCCAGGGATTCCGCTGGCGGGCGGCCAACGCGAAGAGCGGCAGACCGTATTTGGCCATTGACCACGCGGCCATATACCAGTTGCCCGAATGGGGAACCATGATGACAACGCCCTTCCCTTCGTCCACATACGACTGGAGCTTGTCCTTGTAATGCGCGCCCTCGACCACATGGGCATCCATCCAGCGGCGATCCAGCCGTGGCGCGCGCATCATCTCGACACCCGTCTGCAAGATGTTCTGCAAGGAGCGGACGGCAATCGAGACGGCTTCCCGCTCGCTTTTCGAAGGAAAGACGGCGCGAATGCGCGCCACTGTCCGCGCGCGCTTGAACCCGCAGACGCAGAACGCAAACCAGCCGAATCCGCGCGCCATCATCATGGCGAGCGGATAGGGGATGGCGTTCACGAACGCGCAGACCGTGCGAAGCAACAGATATTCAAGGAAGAATCTCATAAAAATCTCAACGCGAAAAGGCCCTAAGCCGAGCCTTCCCGCGTTTCGAAAAGTAAAAGTAAAAAAAAA
>CAZWQY010000041.1:0-9050 GCA_964636295.1 uncultured Lentisphaeraceae bacterium
CTGATCGCGCTTGAGAATGAACGCACGAGACAACTTCATGTCAGACAGCCCCTTTCATGGACAAAACAGAGCCGATGGAACGAAGGACAATCCAAAAGTCCAGCCATGGCGACCAATTGAAAATGTAGTGGACGTCCAGGGCGACGCGCTCGGCATAGTCCACCTCGCTGCGCCCCGAACATTGCCACAGTCCCGTAATGCCCGGCTTGACAGAGGAGAAAATCTTGTATGCCTTCCCATAATACGGGATTTCGGCCTCGACGATCGGACGCGGGCCAATCAGCGACATTTCGCCGCGAAAGACGTTCAGCAGCTGTGGCAACTCGTCCAGCGAAGTCTTGCGTAAGAAACGTCCGAACGGGGTGACGCGCGGATCGTGCCGCAACTTGAAGTTGACGCGGTACTCGGCGGCAATCGCCGAATCCGTCGCAAGAAGGTTCTTCAGCCGCGCATCCGCGTCCGCATACATCGACCGGAACTTCCACGCGCGGATCTTCCGCCCGTTCTTTCCAAGCCGATTCGCCCCATAGAAGACAGGCCCCGGACTCGTCAGCTTGATGAGAATCGGCAAGACCGCGAAAACGGGAGACGCGCAGACGAGAATCAGAAGCGAAAGAACCCAATCCACAAGCGTCTTCTCCCAATTCAGCGCCTTCATCCGACGCTGATTGACCATTTCCAGTCCACCGAGCGTCCCGACTGCGATGGCCCGCGCACCGACGACCGGAAACGCCATTTCCGTCGGAAGATATTCGATGAACGTGAACTGCCGCGTAAACATCGGCAACTGCGCCCAAAAATAACGGTCGTCCTTGTAGCAGCAGAACAGATGCTTCACATCTGCCTTCCGTGCAGCCGGTACAATCTCGCGCAGCTCCTCGCGGCAAAAGTTCCGCACAATTCGAATTCCGTAATAGCCGTCCTTCTCAAAGACATGGCGAATGCGCTCCGCCGCTGCCCCCTCTCCCACAACGAACGCGGGAATCTGCCCGATCCGCAGACGCTTCAGCACCTCGCGCATCCCATCGCGGAAAACCTGCGCAAAAACGGCAGTCAACGCCCCGCTGGCGAGCAGGACGACGCGCGAGACCTCCAATGTCCGATGGCTGAAGCCAAGAAAGGCCATGACGAAGACATGCGCAACCAGCGCGCTCAACACAAGCCGCTTGAACTCGTCAACAGGACTCAACGGCAGACTCGGATAAAAGCCACGGCCCTGATAAAGGCGAGCGACCCAGTTGACGCCGGTAAAGACGAAGACAATCGGCCAAATGCGCAGGTAGTCGGACGCATGGTAAGTCCCGAAGCCGATCAACTTGTAGGCGTTGACCGTCACGAACCAGGCGAGGAGGATGCAGATCGCATCCGCCAGCCAAAGGGCCAAGACTCTCAACCGTCCGACATTCATGCGTCCATTCGCCTACCGCCTCCGATACAGTTCAAACCGCCGCTTGCCGAAGACGAACGCCTCCATGAAATCGTACGCGCCACGATCAAACGACTCATCAAGATGCCCCGTGACCCAATAGTCCGGCGAATCCGCCGAACCGAAAATGCCCAGGGATTCATCCCGCCCGCCCAACAGGTAGCCGATGCGGGGATTGTGTCCGTGAACGACCGGACGGTTCGGACGATGGTATTCCGCGAGGCGGAAGGCATTTGTCGCATCGGCCGATGGCCCGCGCCAATCGGCGCGGATCCGCTCGACCGCCCACAGGCTCGCCGCGACAAACGCGGCGCGCCGGCCGAACGGCAGATGCGACTTCGTCAGCATGACGCCATGATAGACCAGCAATCCGACCAGCAAGGCCGGCAAGGCGAAACGTCGCACCGCCTTCAAAGGGAAATTCAGGATGCCCCAAACGCCCCATCCGTAGAAAAGGACGGTCGCCTGGACGACATACCGCCGCTCCGGAAGCGCGAAACGAAAACGACCGAACTCAAAACAGCTCTGCGTCACGATGACTAGAACCGCAAGGACGAAAATCCCCAGCACCGCCCCCTCCTGCCGCGAGAACGTGCCACGGCACAGGCGATAGACGGCGACCGCCAGCGAGAAGACGGCAAATGCAATCACAGCCAGCCTCCCAAAAGCCGAATGAAATGCGGCTGCGGCACCCAATGCCCCGTGTACGCATGAACCATCGCCACCTGAAGAGCCGTCGCCAAGATGAATGCGCCCAATGGCGCGACAAAAGCAAACCATGACAGAGGGCGACGAAAGGCGCACCACAGGCACCACGCGAACAACAGAACCGCCGCGACCGCATACCCGTACGAGACCAGCGTCGCCAAGACAAAAAGGCCGAGCGCAAACCAGCGCGCGCGCCCGCTGACCGCACCCCATCCGAGCAAGGCAAACGCCAGGCACTTGCCCGTGTCGCGAAGCCCATCTGCCGCATATCGCGCAAAGTCATCGCAGAGAAGGACAAGCGAAACCGTCCACCACGCGATCGTCTCGCCCAAAAGCGTGCGCACAAGATGCCAAAGGGGAACCGCCGACAAACTCAGGAGCAGGACGGACACGATTTGGCACGCATGGTCGCCCCTGACGCCACAGGCCGCGACCAGCCCCGACAGGCTGGAGAACAAGACGCCAAAGCGCGGATGAAAGCCAAGCACATAGTTGCCGCGCGCGATTTCGTCCGCCATCGGCGCATAGCGCGTGACGACATCGGGCGAAAAGACAGGATAGACAAGCAAGGTCAACCCGCCGTAGACGACGAAGAATCCAAGCACCGTAAGCCAAATCTTTCGGTCTGCAGTCATCATCTCCCCGTCACCGCGATGAGAATCCGATCCAACACGCCCAAAATGCCGCGAACGAACCCCGGCGGCTTGGGCGCCTGCGGCACGTCGCTTGCAAACGCCCCCTCGTCCTGACGAGCCGAGATGGGGAACACGCGGAAGAGCTCAAGCCCAAAATACCGCGCGAACCGCTTCATCGTGTCACAGACGACCAGCACCGGCTCATTCTTGGCAATGATCAGCTTCGCCGCCTCGCGCGTAATGAGATAGGCATCCGCGCCCCACGAATGCCGAATTCGGCGAATTTCCTCGTGTTGGGAATCCCCCGTCTCCGCCTCAACGCAGGAAAACAGATAAAGCTGCGGACGCATGCTGTCCATCGCCTTCTCCGCCCGGCGGACACACGCCCCAAACCGCGCGTCCAAAACGACGTCATCCTCGAAGACCAAAGCCGCCGGCAGATTCCGCTCGACGATCTGATGATAGATCCACAAATGGGAATACGTGCAGCCGAGCTGCCCCGGCAACAGTCGCCGCCGATTGGCAATCAGCGAGCGGACGGGCGACCATCCCCTGAGACCGAACGCGCCACATTCGTCCGGCGTGATGCCATGCACGCGCTCGAACTCAAACGGGAAGCGCGCCAACTGACGCTTCATGTGCGTCAGCCGATCATGATTGAAGTCCATGTTGATGACAAACGCCGTCACTGGGAGGTCCTCACGCGCTTTTGCAAACCCCTGCCGTTTCACGTCTCAAGAGTGAAACGCAAAACCCAATAACGCCACAACGCGAGAGCAAACGCTTCGCGCGGAAGGAAAGGAGAGCGACGGGGAATACCCCTCGCGGGCTAGCAAGCCAAGATGGGGGGGGGGGGGGGACACGCAAAGCCCGTCAACGGCGAAATTTCGCGCAGACGCGCACATCTGGCACACACCCTCAAGATGTGCCCCACAAACTCGACGTGTGCGATTTTTCGTCTGCCTAGTCACAACCCTGTTCAATCAAATTCCGTTTCAACTTCTGCTTGGCGCACATTATACCATAAAACGAATGTGCGCAGACGAAGGACGCGCGATTCCTCGTCGTCCCACGCCGCGCAACACGCTTGCTCGCACCGTTCGTGACGGCGGAGAAACGCCCCCATCAGAACTGGTACTGAACGGAGACGACCAACGCCGATCCGACGCCCAACTTGTTCGCGCTGCCTTCGCGCACAAAGCGATTCTTGTCGCCCGTATCGGCGTAGGCCGCGACCAGCGTCAGGCCCTTCGTCACGAACCAGGCGACGTGCGCATCGTAGTAGTCATGGTTGCGGATGCCATCCCCCACGTCCACGCCCTGCTTGTACTCGAAGCCAAGGGCGATGTTCTCGGCCGGCAGAATGTCAATGTTGCCGAATCCGGCCACGCCGTAGTCGTTGTGTCCGACAACGCCGTTGACGACCTCGTCCGACGCAAGCAGACCCACCGAGAGCAGGACGGGAATCGGCGTCTGCGTGATGAGCTTCGACGCCACCGCATAGACGTCCGCGCCATTGTCCCGCAGCCCCAAGGCCCGCACCGTCTCCGAATCCGTGTGCTTCCACACGCCGCCAATGGCAATCGCCGGCACCCACGCCGTATCAAAGGCGTTCTCGTCGAGCAGACGCAGCTTCGCGCCGAGGTTGTGCGTGTTGATGGCGTTGTCTCCGTAGCGATGAGCGTCCACATAGCCGTAGCCATAGGACAGTTCAAGCCGCTGCCCGACCGTCAGTGCGGCAGAAGCCGCCCACCAGTCGATCTCCGCGTCGTGGAGGTTGACGTACCATGTGCCAACCTGCGGCTTCGAGACGAACGCATTGAAGTTGCTCGTCCCCGCACCCTCCCACGGCAAGCCCGCCGTATAGGCGAGCGGGTTGAAGGCAATGCCGCCCGTGCCCTGCAGGTTGTTGAGCGGCACGCCGCCAAGCGCCACGCCCGCCGTCAGCACCGCCAGCGACAAGGCCAACGCCGTTGTTGACGCACGACGACCCTTCGCGTGAATGTTCGTTGTCGGAATGTTCATGATTTCGTTCCTTTCTGCTTTTCTATTCCCACCGTATCGGTAGTGTTTGATTTCTGAAAAAGACCCGCGCTGCGGGTCGGATGCCGAACATCCCGCTCTAGGGGACACCGGCGTGAATGCGTGTTGTCGGACTACGCCTGCGCGAGCGCCTGGTCGAGGTCGGCGAGGATGTCGTCGATGTGCTCGATGCCGATCGACAGGCGAATGAGTTCCGGCGGAAGCCCTGCCGCGCGCTGCTCCTCCTCCGAGAGCTGCGAGTGGGTCGAGGAAGCCGGATGGATCACGAGCGAGCGCGCGTCGCCGACGTTCGCCAGCTGCGTGAAGAGCGTGAGTCCGTCCGCCACCTTGACGCCCGCCGCCGCACCGCCCTTGATGCCGAAGACGACCATGCCGCCCTGGCCGTTGGGCAGATACTTCTCGGCAAGGGCATGGCTCGGATCGTCCGGAAGACCGGGATAGCGCACCCACGCCACCTTCGGATGGTCCTTCAGGTACCGGGCGACCGCGAGTGCGTTCGCGCTGTGCCGCGCAATGCGCAGCGGCAGCGACTCCACGCCCTGCAAGAAGATCCAGTTCGCGTCCGGCGAGAGCGTCGGCCCCTGATTGCGCAGCCCGACTGTCCGCAGTCGCGTGATGAACGCCAACTTGCCGACGAATTCGCCCCACTTGACGCCATGGTAGCCGGTGTCCGGCTCCACATAGAGCGGATTGCCCTTCTGCGTCCAGTCGAAGTTCCCCGCGTCAATGACGACGCCGCCGATGCCCGTGCCGTGTCCACCAATCCACTTCGAAAGCGAATGGATGACGACGTCCGCGCCCCACGCGATCGGCTGTTCGAGAATCGGCGTCGAGAACGTCGCGTCCACGACGAGCGGCAACCCGTGCTTGTGGGCGACGGCCGCGTAGCGTTCGATGTCCGCAACGCCCAGCGTCGGATTGCCGATCGTCTCGACGTAGACGAAGCGCGTCTTCTCGTTGATGGCCGCCTCGACGGCCTCGAAGTCGTTCAGGTGCGTCCAGCGGACGTGAATGTTGTTCGACTGCGGCAGAATCGTGTTGAACTGCACATACGTGCCGCCGTAGACGTTGTCCGCCGAGACGAACTCGGATCCGGACTCCGCGATGTTCGTCACCGTGAAGTAGATGGCCGCCGTGCCCGACGCGAGCGTCAGCGCCGCCGCGCCGCCCTCAAGCGCGGCGAGCCGCTTCTCGAGGACGTCCTCCGTCGGATTCATGAGCCGCGCGTAGATGTTCGCCGACTTCTTGAGGGCAAAGCGGTCGGCGCCGTCCTGCGCGCTCTTGAAGTTGTAGGCCGTCGTGCGGTAGACCGGCACCGCACAGGCGTCCGTCGCCGGATCGCCGTTCCAGCCGGCGTGCACCGCCAGCGTTTCGGGATGAAGTTTCTGTTCGCTCATATGCTACCTGCCTTCTACAATTAATTCGATAAAAGAGGTCTGACCTTGATTGCCGATTTTGTTGTCATCAGTCGAAGAGCCACGTCGAGAGATACCGCTCGCCCGTGTCCGGAAGGAGCGCGACAATCGTCTTGCCCGCGTACTCCGCCGTCTTCGCAAGTTCAAGCGCCGCCCAGAGCGCCGCGCCGGACGAGATGCCGACCAGCAGCCCCTCCTGCGCCGCCGCCGCGCGCGCCGTCCGCCCCGCATCCTCCGCCGAGACCGTGATCACCTTCGTGATGAGGCTCGTGTCGAGCGTCTTCGGGACGAATCCCGCGCCGATGCCCTGGATCTTGTGCGGGCCGGCCTTGCCCTGCGAAAGGACGGGACTCGTGTCCGGCTCGACGGCGTAGAGGGCGATGTCCGGCTTCACCGTGCGCAGGTACCGCCCCGTGCCCGTGAGCGTGCCGCCCGTCCCGACGCCCGCGACGAACGCATCGACCTGCCCGTCGGTGTCCGCCCAGATCTCCGGACCCGTCGTAATCTGGTGATAGGCCGGATTCGCCGGGTTCTCGAACTGCTGCAGGATAATGCCGCCGCGCGCCGCCGCGATCTCGTTCGCCTTGGCGATCGCGCCCTTCATGCCCTCCGTTCCCGGCGTGAGGACGATCTCCGCGCCGTAGGCCGCCGCGAGCTTGCGACGCTCGACGCTCATCGTCTCAGGCATCGTGAGGACGAGATGGTAGCCCTTCACCGCCGAGACGAGCGCCAGCCCCACGCCCGTGTTGCCGCTCGTCGGCTCGACCAGCGTCGCGCCCGGCTTGAGGATGCCGCGCGTCTCGGCGTCCTCGACCATCGCGCGCGCGATGCGATCCTTCACGCTTCCGCCGGGATTGAAGAACTCGACCTTCACGAGCACCCGCGCACCGCCCTTGTTCAACTTGTTGGAAATCTCGACGAGCGGCGTACCGCCCACCTTCTCCAAAATCGTCTTGTGCATCTTTGCCACTGCTGACCACCTTTCTTTTTGATTCTACCTTTGTGGTAGTGATTGGCGCGTAGTATAGCATATCGGCGTTGCGAATGTCAACCGCGAAAGTAGATATTGTTTTTGGAACGAAATTGTCCACGAATTTCACGAATTAACACAGATTCGTGTTATTCGTGTCAATTCGTGGACAAAACCATGGACAAAACCGTTGTCAGGTCGATATCGACTCCACGAAGAAGAGAGGGCTACGCCGACTTCGGGAACTTCTGCGTCCCCTGCAAGATGGTCAGGCAAGGCGGTCGCCGCCGACGGGGACAAGCGCGCCGCCGCCCGCCGCCACCGCGTCGCGCAGGGCCTTCAGCCCGTGGTCGTACGTCCAGCGCGCATCGCCGCGCGCATGCCCAAACTCGTTCAGGTGAAGCATCGCCGTCCGCATCGGACGGAACTTCCGAACGCCGTCCGCGACCTTCAGCCCGCAGTAGGGATGGACGAGCCAGAGGTCGGGCCGCCGCGTCGGATTGAGCTTCGTCGCCGCGCAGCAGTCACCCGTATGGTAAAGGGTGTAGCGGCCGACGCGAATCTCGAACGCCGTCGTGAAGTCGATGAGATAGGGATTGTGGTCGGTCAGCGTCGTCCGAACCTCAACGTCCTTGAACCGGAACTCCTTGGTCGCGCGCGTATAGCCGCCTCGCTCACCCCACGGCCGCGCGCCGTAGTTGTCCTTGAAGTTCGAGACGACGGTCTTCCCCGCACCGTTCATCGCCTGATAGAACGCCTCGGTGAAGTGGTCGCCATGATTGTGCGTGATGAGCGCAAAGTCCAGAAGCGGGACAATCCTCTGCGCGTGGCGATGGACGAGATCGACCGTGAAGACCGTCTGCGGCGTCTTCACGACGAGTCCCATGTTGTAGACGAACCAAACGGCCGGACGGTCTGTCACGACCGTTTCACGGACATCCGCAAGAACCTTGTCGAAGACCCTGTCCAGCCGCGCCAACGCCGGCTTCACGGCTGGCTCTTCGCCGCCCGCCATGTAGGCCTTGTAGTCCTGCGGCGTCACCTCGTCAATCTCTCGCTGAAGCCGGGCATAGTCCGCCGCCGCATGCGACGGACTGGACGCATTCGCCGCCCAACTGGACGCCGTCGGCAGGAGCGCCGCCGCCCCTGCCATCTGCACAAACTCCTTTCGCGTCATCTGCTCCACCCCCTGAAATGGGCTGTCTGCCGGTTTCAACGGACGCGGACAACGCGGGAGGCCTGTCCGCCCGTCAGCGTGTACGTGCCCTTGAAGCCACGGAAACGCACGACGCCGTTCGCGTCCGCCCGGACGGTCAGGTGCGTCGCCCACTCTTCATGGACGAGGCGACGAAGCATCTCGCCAGCGGGCTTGACGGTGAGGTCGCGGTTGAACAGGCCCGAACTCATGCGTTCGTTCGCGGCCCCGCAGTCGTCCACGAGATTCCAGTAGGTAATGCGGTAGACGCTCGGCCAGGAGAACCAGAGGCGATAGTTGTCGCGCATCAGCCGCGCCTGGATCGCATCCGCCTCGGCGTCCGTCACGCCCTTCTGCCCGCGCGGCGACGGAATCGTGATTTCCGACACGTGGACGGGAAGGCCGGGACGGTCAAGCTCCGCGAGCATCTTCAGCTGGTCGGTGGGCGCCCAGCTCGTGCCGTTGGGCGAACACGGCTCGCCACGGGCGACCTTGAGCGCCTCGGCCGGCGTGAAGATGTGCATCTGAATGCCCGTGATGTCGATCGGCGCGCCCCGCGACTGGAGCTTCTGAATGAACGGCACGTAGATCGTGCGCCAGGAATCGTTGATCGCCAGCTTGACGTTCGCGGGAAACGCCGGACGCGCCCACGTGTAGC
>CAZWQY010000042.1:0-7648 GCA_964636295.1 uncultured Lentisphaeraceae bacterium
AAACCCCCCCCCCCCCCCCCCCCTGTCAAGGGGGAAATGCAAAAATGCAAAAAAAAAAAAGCCGGCCCGAAAACGGCCGGCCTTGAATCGGAATCTGCAGACCCCGCTACAGCCGCTCGGCGGCGGCATCCGCGAGGCGGCGCGTCTTGGAGTCGAACGAGAGGCCGACGAGCCACACGGGCTTCCCCGACGCGCGGTACGGCTCGTCGTAGCCCTTCGCGCGGATCTGCCCGAACGCGCGGTCGACCGGCTCGTCCACCTTCAGCTCGAAGATGTACACGCCCACCACGTGTTCGGCCACGACGTCCGCGCGTCCGTTGGACTGCACGTCCTCCACGCGGAAGCGGAAGCCACGGCTCGCCAGCAGGAACGCGAGGCAGCGGGCGTAGGAACTCTCGTGGACGCGCCCCTCCGTCGAGCCGTACGGCATCGCCGCGTAGAGCGCCTTCAGCCCCGCGAAGAAAGCCGACCAGTCCGCCTCCATGAGGTCGAGGCCAAGGCGGGCGGCCCAGGCAACGTCCTCATTGGCAGCGACGCCCGTCAGGAGCAGGCAGAGGTCGCGGCGCACCTCCTCGTCCGGCACGGCCAGCGTGTAGGCTCCAGTGGCGTACGAATAATCCTTGATCGTCAGGTAGCCCGTCTGGAAGAGCATCCCGATCGGCCGCAGGTTCTTCAGGTCAGTGACGTCGAACTCGCTCTCTAGAACCTTCTTCGTCCCGTCGGGGTCGATTGCCAGCATGTCGCCGCGCTTGAGGCAGTTCATCAGCATGGACGGGCGGCCCGTCGACGACCACGTGGCGCGGAAGGCGGGCGCCTTCGCCGACAGGGCGAGCGCGACGGAAATCGGGTTATAGACAGTCGTCGCGTCGTCGGCCGAGAAGCGAAAGCCGTTGTACCACCGACGCAGTTCGGCGCGATAGGTGTCGTAAGAAAGCCCCATGACCGCCGCGTGCTCCCGGAGATGTTCCTCGAAGTTCGCGTCCAATTCCCGTTCCGTGTAGCCGAGCATCGTCGCGTATTCGCGGCGCATCGACACGTCCACGATGTTGTTGAGCGCGGAGAACACGGACATCTTCGTGAACTTCGACACGCCCGTCATCATCAGGAAGCGGATGTCGCCCGTGCGGGACTTCATCGCCGTGTAGAACGCGGACAGCCGCGCGCGAATCGCCTCGGCGAGTTCCGGCCTGTCCAGCACATGGGAGACGGGCGCATCGTACTCGTCAATCAGGACGACCACGCCCTTCCCGCCGTTCGCGGCGGACAGCGTATCAATCGCCTTTCCAAAATTGTCTGCCGGCAGAAGCGAATCGTCATAGGCGTATCCCGCCTCCGAAAGACGACTTCTTGCCTGGACGGTGAACGAACGGTCGAAGGATTCGATGTCGGTGGTCACGACTGGCGCGAAGTCAAGATGGATGACCGGCCACTTTTCCCACGACCAGTCGGTCTGCGCGATGGCCAGCCCGTCGAACAGTTCGCGGCGGCCCTGGAAGATCGCCTTGAGCGCGGTGATCATGAGCGACTTGCCGAACCGGCGCGGACGCGCGAGGAAGAACATCCGCGTGCCCACGTCCGTGACGAGGCGGTGGAAGTACGCCGTCTTGTCCACGTAGATGCACCCCGACCGCCGCAGGTCGGGGAAGTCGCTCGTCGTCGTCGCTATCGGTCTCATGTGCGCCATTATCCTAAAAATCGCCGTTGAAGTCAATGGCGCGCCCCCGACGGTTCATCCGCACTCTTCTTGAACGTGAGTGCGCCCGGCAGTTCCTTCGCGTCTGCGAACTCCGAATACATCATGTTCGACCACTCGACCTCGCCGCAGCCCTCGTAGAGCGTGAATTTCGGCGCCGACTTCACGAACGCACCCTCCGACACGAGCAACCGCCCGCGCGTGTGCTTGATGACCGTGACATCGTCGAGTTTGAAGCCGTAGTTGTTGAGATACGAACACCCCAGGAGGCGCGTCTCCCATCCGTCGATTTCAAACCCGATCTTCCCCGTGTCGGCATAGCAGTCGCGCAGAATCGTGCTGCAGGCATCCGGGCCAATGCGGAAGCAGACGGAGTCCTTGAGCATCTCACGCGGCTCGCCCGGCTTGACGGGCGGCAGTGGCCCGCCCCACGCATGGCAGCGCGTCAAGCGGTTCGATCCGCCGCCCGCGATCTTGAAGCCCGTAGTGTAGTCAACCGAGATGCAGTCCGTGTAGTGGCTGTCCCCGCCCAGCACATGCAAGGCGACGTTCCCCGCCAGCCCCGATTGCTTGCAGATGAAGTAGAGATTGTTCGCGATCAGCTCGTAACCGCCGGCCACGCGCAGACCGTCCTTCCGTCCGTTGAGGAACGTCATGTCCTTCACCGTGAGATGGACGAACCCCGTCAGGAACATGCAGGAAGCGCGTCCGGCACCGTCGATCGTGCCGCCGGAGATAAAGACGTTGTAGTTGTCCGCGTCCGCGTTCAGGCAGTTGACCGCCACGACGAACTCCATGTCCGCCACGGCCCGCAGCACCGCGCCCTTGTGGAAGTCGAGCGAACAGCGGTTCTCGACTTTCAGCGTCCGCGAAATTCGGTAGACGCCGCGCGGGACGTAGAGCACCCCGTCGGGCGTCGCGTCGATGGCGCGTTGCAGCCGCGCCGTGTCGTCCGTCTCGTCCGCACACGCGGGGAACTCGTCCAGCGAACGATCCCAGCCGGCGGCTACCGCCGCCACCGGACAACACGCCAGCGTCCCTGCAAGGACAAGCCCGCACAGCGAGCCGAATCCGATTCCGACCTTCATCTCACAACCTCCTCCAGCCATCTCAAATCTCCTACTGCGTAATCTTGATGGACTTGATCTCGAATCCGTGGGGCAGGTCGAGCGAGTCCCCGCACAGCCACTTCCCGAAAGAGACATGGGCGGACGTAAACTTCACCACGTCCGGCATCGCATCCGGCGGAATCGCGGGCAGCCCCCAGTGGCGGAAATAAATCAATCGCCGAAGCGGCACCACAATCTCCTGCCAGTCCGGACGAATGGCCAGCGCGGGCAGACCCCAGATCCGGCCGTCGGACTGGTGGAGTCCAATCTCGACGGCGCGCGTCTGCGGGTCGGTGGCGCGGACAGTCAGCACCAGTTTGCCGCCCGACTTTGGAAAAGAAAGGCCGCCGAAGAGTGCCTTGCCGTCAATGGGAAGGTGCGCGAAGAACGACCCCGGCTCCCGGAACTCGCCCGCGCGTGACGCAAAGATGAGCGGCCGCTTGTCGGCAGGCAACAGTTCGCGTTCCTCCGGCCACGGACGGCCGCCCCGACTGCGCATCCGAAACGCCTCAACGGCCGTGAGGCTGCGAATCGTCAGCGAGGCGCGCGCCCCTGGCGTCTTGGCGGCGACAGCCAGGACGAGTTCCGTGACGTCCGCCCAGCGGTTGGCGGGTGCGGCGGGCACGCAGTCCTCCGGCGACAGGACGACCTGCCGGCGGCCAGGCGGCAGACGGACGTTCCAACGGAACGTCCCGCCCGACTTCCGCCGGAACGCTAGGCCCAGCGTGACCGTCGCGTTGCCCGTGTTGACGATGTCCGCCCGGACGAACGAAGCGTCCGGAATCGGGCGCGCGGGCGTCAGCGGACAGGAGACCGCGCACACCGCATCCGTCGCGATGCCCGCGAAATCCAGCGTGACGTACGCCTCCGGCGTCCGCGTCGCCACAAGCCCCTCCCGTCCGTTCACCGTCTGCAGCGTCGCCGAAAGCGACGGCAGCAACGCCACGGGCACGGCGTCCTCCACGGGGAACCATGCCGTCTCGGCGGCGACGCGAACGCCTCCAGCCAAAAGCGCGCTTATGAGCAGAAGACCCTTTCGGCGACCGTGCAACACCGCATCCATTCGAACACCCTCCTTGGTCTTCAGCGGAAAATGACCGACAGCCCGTCCGGCTTGCTGTTGAAGAGGACGGCCTTCCCGTCCACGACCCGCAGACTGAGGAGGTCGCAAGGCTCGCCGTTCAGCTCGGCCGTGACCTTCGCGTCCAGTTCCTCCTGCGACAGCCCCTCAAGCCCCAGCGCCAGGCCGAGCACATACCGCCGACGGGTCGGCCGCGAACCGAGGACGACATGGATCTTCTTCACTTCCGCCAGCGCGGACGGGTCGGCGCCCTCGCCCCATGTCACCGCCGCCAGCGTGCGCCCGTCGGGAATCGAGACCGTCCATGTGCCCGTGAGGCGGTACGGCCCGGCCAGCGTGCCCGAACCTGCCAGCGTGCCCGTGACCTCGCACGGCGTGTCGCTCGCGTTCGTCAGCGTCGCGCCCGCGCCGACCTCCAGCGTGCCGCCGACGAAGCCGTAGGGAGCCGCCGACATCGCGAGCGCGCGCTCGTCGAAGGGAACGTAGTCGCCGTCGCCGGGACGCTTCACCTTCAGCGCCGCGCCATAGCCCGTGTCCTTGACGCAATCCCACGAGATGCCGCCGCCCGTGTCCATCACGACGACGCGGAACGAATGCCAGCCGGCCGTAACGGTCGCCGTCGCATTCTGGATGCCCTCCCACCACACGTCGTTCTTGAACACGACCTCGCCATCGAAAGAGACGCAGATACCGTTGTCGTAGACACCGCTGAACGCCCACTCGCCCGCCTGCTCCGGCTCCACGTATGTCCAGCCAGAGAAGGTGTTGACGCGCTCCTTCCCGCGCTCCCACGCCATGTCGTGGATGGCCTGCATCGAATTCGTGACGACGCTGAAGTCATAGCGGCCCTCCGTCGCCCATCCCGCCGCGTTTTCGCCGATGTATCGCGTCAACCAGCGCACGGTGTTCGCCGGACGCATCCGCAGGTTACGGGACGAGAACGCCTGGTACTCCGCAGCCGCCGTGGACGCGCCGGCCGACCCGACGCGGTAGCCGACCGACAGCCCCGCCGCCTTCCAGTCCGTGACGGACGGGCCCTTGCCGCCGTCGTTGTTCTTTCCGCTCACGCGGAACGTGTGCCACCCCGCCGCGAGCGTCTTCTCGCCCGTGCCGACGCCGTTCCACGACGCATTGCGCGCCGTCGGCGTCGCCTCGCCGTCGAGCGCCACGTCCGCGCGGTCGTCGAAGCTGACGCCGAACGAGTAGACGGACGCCTCCGGCACGTGGAACGAGCCCTCGGTGCGGTAGGTCATGAAGTCCGCCATCCAGGTGCCCGAAAAGAGCTTCTGGATGTCCTTCGTGAAGAAGGCAGGGAAGACGCGCGCGGCATTCCAGAAGTTGTCGAGGCTGAAGTCGCTCTTCCCCGTGTTCTGTCCCGCACAGACCGCGAGGCTCACGTAGTTCGTGCGCGCGCCGATGTCGATCGTCGCCGTCGTGCCGGGCGCGAGCGACAGGCCGCCCGCGAAGGCCGCCGCGTTGCGCAGGTCCGCCCCGCCCGCGTTCTCGACGCGCCACGGGCCGACCACGCCGCCCTGCACGCCGTCGTTCGCCACGAAGCTGCCCGCGCCGACGATCCGGACGGACGCCGTGCCCTGGAGCGGCGCGCGGAAGCGGACGCTCTTCCCGTTCGTGTCGAGCGTAAAGACCGCGTTCGTCGCGTCCAGGTCGCCCCACGACTCGAAGGTCGCGGACTGCCCCCGGGCCGTCGCCCAGTCGGTCAGGCTCAGCAGCGTGCCGCCGCCGAGCCAGAGCTGCGGGACTTCCGCGTATGTGCGCAATGTCTGGATGTCGCCGGACAACTCGACCGTGCCGCCGCGAAGACCGAGAATCTCGTAGCTGTAGCCGATCTGCGTCTCGCGGTTCGCCGCCGGCGGCAGGAAGCCCATATTCTTCTGCGCCTTGTCACGAAACCAGAGGTTCGTGAGGCTGACGCGCCCCGCGTCCACGAGGAACTCGGCCGCGTGTCCATCGTGTCCGATGCTGCACATCGTCACGCGCGAGGCGTCCAGCTCGCCGCCCGAGACGACCAGGCGATGGAGGTTGTTCGTCTCGCCGCCCGTGTGTCCGAGAACCACCTCTCCGGACGCGAGCTGCAGCTTCGCGCCCGCCGCAACCGTCAGCGTCGCATCGGCGGGCTGGTCGCCACCTGTGCCCAGGTAAATGCCCGCGAGCGACAGTGCCTCAACACCCGTGCCGAGAACGGCCGCACCCTTTTCCCGCGCATTCACGGGGCGAGGGAAACTGTCGACCGCGCCCAAGCCCAGTTCAAGGGTAAGCGGGCCTTCTATCTGCGTGTCCTTGATCGTGACGACCTGACTGCCGTTTGCGGCGAGGCACGGCACGAAGCGGCCCGTGCCGTCCGCATCCGCCCGAAGCGCGTAGCCCGAATAGACGGCGTTCGTGCTCGGCACAAAGCAGATGCGCCCGCCGCGCGACGTGATGGCCCGCCCTGCGACACCGTCTCCGAAGCACGCGAATCCGCCATTGACGACGACGTTCGACACCGTGACGCCCTGCGGAAACTCGTGGCGGCCCTTCACCACGACAATCTCGCCCGCGCCGCAGACACCGCCCGTATAGACGTGGCGAATGGAGTGGTTCATGGACGATGCGTCGAGTTCAAGCCGTCCGCCTTCATTGACCGTGACAAGCCCCTGAATGGTCGCGCCATTCGCCGAATACAGGCGCGCCACAGATCCCGTCGCGACAATCGGGCACGTCACAAGCTTTCCTGCACTATACCAGAAACCGACGCTTCCGTCCCCAACCTCAATCCGCGTCTCGCCCTTCCACGCCGAATCGCCCTGAAAGTTAAGGACTGCGCCCTCCGCCACGCGCAGACACGCGACATCGACGTCCGTCCCCGAACAGAAGAGTTCGCCGCTTCCCGCAACCGTCAGCGTATGCGGGCCTGTGATGGACGCACGCGTGCTATTGTCGACTTGCCCGACGTCCCAGCGCGTGAACGGCCGCACCGTTGCGTCCCCGATGAGTTCGACCTGACTTGCACGGACGCGCCAGCTGCTGGCGCCCATATTGGCGAGAGCGCCCAGGCGCGTGCCGTCCGCCCGCGTCGCGCCCGCACCAGCAATGCG
Organism: uncultured Lentisphaeraceae bacterium; assembly: GCA_964636295.1. GTDB lineage: Bacteria > Verrucomicrobiota > Kiritimatiellia > RFP12 > UBA1067 > UBA1067. Next base: position 6,979 of record CAZWQY010000042.1, read on the forward strand.
GAAACGCTTGCCGGCCGTCGCCTTTGCAGATGGTTCGTCAAACGGCTTGTCCGAATGTGCGTTGAAGTCGAACGTGCCGCCGTCCCGAACCGTGATCGTTCCGCTCGCCGCGCCGAAGAGGGCGGCGTTCGTCGAGGCCGCCAACGGACGCAGAATGCCCGACGCGACCTCGATGCTCTGGCGGTCGAGCGGCGCCGCCAGCGTGACCGACGCACCGTTCGTGACGACGAACGCCCCCGCGCCGCGAATCTGCCCGCCCGTAAAGGAATATGCCCCGCCGTCAACCGTCACCGACGCGGCGGACACGCCAGCCGTATCGACCTCGACCGTCCCTGCGCCCGCCGTGTCGAAGACGGCGTCGCCCTCGGACGCGAACGGCGACGCGACGCCCGCCGCCGTCTTCCAGTTGGACACGGTCGCGTCCCAGACGCGCGACATCGCGCCCGTCCACGTGAACGAGTCGCCGACGGCGTTCCCGACAAACCCGCACGCAAGCGCGAGCATGAAACAACAACGAGACTGCATGACGCCACCCCTTTCCTGATCTTCCGTCGCCGGCCACCTTTGGAGAACCGCCTCCAAAAGACCCAACCCCGGCAAAACGGCGCATAGTATATCCCCCCCCCCCCCCCCCCCCCCCCCCCCCCCCCCCCCCCCCCCCCCCCCCCCC
>CAZWQY010000043.1:0-2485 GCA_964636295.1 uncultured Lentisphaeraceae bacterium
CGGCTTCCGCGTAAAGCCCCAGGCTGTCCGTCAGCCCCGCCACGAGGCCGAGCGTAAGGTCGCGCCTGACGCGCTCATGTGCGAAACGCCCGCGCGGCTCGACATGATGTGCGAGGCGGCGGCGGTGGAACTCGGCAAGGAGCTGGTGCCGGACGAGGCGCGGCTCCGCGCGGACTACGACCTCACCCTTCGCGAAATCACGCGGAGGCTCAAGTCCGAGAAGGAGGCGGCTCGCTGACATGGGAAAAAATGCGCTATTTGACGACTACGACGGATTCGTCGAGAAGTTCAAGCCGAAGAAGACGACGGATGACTGCTACACGCCGCCGAAGGTGTACGACGCGGTTCTTGCGTGGGTGCGCACGCGCTACGGGATTCCGGCGGACGCGCCCGTCGTGCGCCCGTTCTGGCCGAGCGGCGACTACGAGGCGTTCGACTATCCGCCGGGGTGCGTGGTGGTGGACAACCCGCCGTTTTCCATCGTGTCCAGGATATCCCGCTTCTACGCGGCGCGGGGGATTCAGTTTTTCATCTTCGCGCCGGGGCTGACGATGCTGAACGGCGTTCGCGGAATCGAGGACAAGGTCGGCGGGGTCGTCGTGCGCAACGCGATCACCTTCGAGAACGGCGCGGTCGTGAGCTGCGGATTTCTGACGAGCCTCGGCGAGAACGTGCTGGAAGTCGCGCCTGAACTTGACGCGGCGATCCAGGCCGCGCTCGAATCGGACACGCCGCAACTTCCGAAGTACGTCTACCCGGACGCCGTCATTTCGGCGGCGCACGCCAAGCGGCTTTGCCGGACGGGGGTGCGGTTCGCCGTGCCGCGCGGCGAGGGCGTGTACGTCCGCAAGTTGGACGCGCAGAACAGACGGGAGATCTTCGGCGGCGGGCTGCTGCTGACGGAACGGGCGGCGGCTGAACGGGCGGCGGCTGAACGGACGGCGGCTGAACGGACGGCGGCGCACGTGTTTGAGCTTTCGCCGCGCGAACGCGAGATCCAGCGGCTAATGGCGGATCAAGTCAGGAAAGCAGGTCGATGAGCGCACAAACAATCACAGCGAGGATCAGCACAATGAAAAGAACGCAGTTGACTTTGTGCTCTTCTGGCGTGACAGGTTCGTCCGCCGCATCCGAAGGGGTCTGCGGCAAGGACAAAAGAAACTTTTTCATCTCAGGGCTCACGGCGTCATTATAGCATAAACGCATAAGGCGGGCAAATGGCGAAAGAAATTGACATAGTTCTGAAGTCCACGGCTGACACGACGGGCTTCAAGAAAGCGAACGAGAACATCAAAGGGCTGGGCGCGGCGGCCGCCAAACTCGGCGAGGTGCTTGGCGGCGCAAACACCTACCTTGGACAAACGATTAACAATTTGATCAAGGGGTCGCTTTGGGAAATGGGCGCGGCAGCTATCGGCTTTGCGTTCCGTACCATAAAAAATTTCTGGACTGCGTCTGAGGAGGCGGCGAAGAAGGCCGCCGAAGAAGAACGAAAGGCGTTTGACGGGCGCGTCAAGGCCGTCGGCGAATACCAGGCCGCCATTGAGAAGTGCCATACCGCGTCCGTCGCGGCGGCGGACGCGCGGCTGAAGCAGATCACGGCGGAGATCGACGCGACGAAAGACCTGCAAAAGGCGGAACTCGAACTCGAACGGGAACGCCGTCGCGCCGCAGGGGACAGCGCGGGCATGGCCAAGGCGGAAAGCGGCCTTGCCGCGCTCGACGCGGAAGCGTCCGCCGCGAAGATGGCGGCTGAAATGGAGGCGGCGGAACGGCGCATCGCCGCCGCGCGCCAGAGGAGCGAGGACATGCCGCTGGCGGAGGCCGCCGCGAAGTCCGCCGCCGAACAGGCCGCCGCCGCGTACGAGGCCGCCGCCCGCGCCGTCCGCGCCAAGGCGGAGAAGTCCGCGCTCGGCGACGCCTATTTCGTCAGCACGATCACGGGCGGCCACATGGCGTTCCGACAGGCGACGGACGAGCAGCGCAGGGCGGCGGGCGACGCCGCCGTGGCCGAATGGGAGAAGTCGGACGAGCGCGGCAAGCTGGCGGAGGCGAGGAAGTCCGCAAATGCCGCGCTCACGTCCGCCGCCGACGCGCGGCGCAAGGCGGAAGACGAACTCGCCGCCGCCGAAAGCCATTTGGCCAACCTTGAGACCAAGGCCGAGGCGCTGCTTGTTCGCACGGAGGCCAAGGCCGAAAAGGCGAAGAACGACGCGGCTGACGCCGCCCGCAAGACGGCGGACGAGACGCGCGCGGCGGAGGTCAAGGCGGCGCAGGACGCGGCGCGGGAGCGCGAACGCCTCGACCGCGAACTCCACCAGAAGCGCATGGCCGACCTCCGCGAGGAACTCGCCGCGCAGTCGGAGTTCAACCGCGCTCGTCAAAGACGTTTCAATTCACGCGCCCACGAGGGGCGCGACCCGCCGGAAGGGTTCCGGATCGCGCACCACGAGGTTTCAATTCACGCGCCCACGAGGGGCGCGAC
>CAZWQY010000043.1:2585-5855 GCA_964636295.1 uncultured Lentisphaeraceae bacterium
GTTTCAATTCACGCGCCCACGAGGGGCGCGACGGCGGATATTGTACCATATTGCTTTGTTGGCGTGTCGGCACCAATTTCCGCGAATGAGAAAACTAAACCGACTCAAGAACCTCCAAACCCTGTTTCTTCATACCGCGCTCCATTCACACAACACTTTCTCTACAGCCTAAAACAGCTGTTTTGGCATTTTCCCATTGTCAAAGAGCAACAAATCAACATTTGATTCTCATGCGCTTCTTTTCCGCGAACCTGCTAGGCAAATTCTGTGAACTTCCCGTTCGCGGAAATCAGACTCCCTCACAGAACAAGTGGTGCCTCAACGTCTATTGCCGGCTTCGCGCCGTAGTGTTCAATCCGTCGCTGATAGTCTCGCCCTAAATAGTAATATCTCAAGCTGTCCGTCTCCTCGCAACAGATTGCCTCAAGGGAAGCTTTCAACACCGTCCACTGCGACAAATCCACGTTGCACTCGAAAACGGAATTCTGAACCCTAATGCCGTAATCCAGGCATCTCTTTGCAATCCGCCGCAACCGCCTCCGCCCCGCGAGATCCGCCGTTGAAACGTCGTAACTAACAAGCACCATCATGGCCATTCCTCATTTCACGATGAACGGCGGATAGGCATCCAGATCGCCTCGCAGATGCCGCGCCAGCAATTGCGCCTGCACAAAAGGCAACAACCCGACATTGATCTTCTCCCCCAAAAACGGATGCGTCAACTGCTCCTTTTTGCGATTCTGCCACTCGACCAGCACAGCCTTCCGCGCCGTCTCCGACATCACGACAGCCCCCGACTCCGAAAAGACGAAATCCTTTCGCCGGATTTGCCCGCGGTTGACAAGCGACAACGCCAGCCGATCCGCAAAGAAGGCCCGAAACTCTTCCATCAAATCCAGGGCCAAACTCGCCCGCCCCGAACGAAGCGCATGGAGAAATCCGACCTGAAAATCAAGGCCGACGCTCTTCACAGCCCCCACACAGTCGTTCGCCAACAAGACATACAGGAAGGAGAGCAACGCATTCATCGGATCGCGCGGCGGACGGCGATTCCGGTCGCTGATGCGAAAATCCGCCGTCTGCGCGACCAGAAGCGAGTTGAACACGCCGAAATAGTGTGCGGCCGCCTCGCCTTCCAGTCCTCGCACCTCGTCCGTTGTCTCGGCCCTGCGCAAGCGCTGGACAACATTGGCCAATCGCACGACCGCATACTCACACGCCGCGTCCGCGCCATGGTCTCGCAATCTGCGCTGTAAAACCGTCCGCGCATTCAGCACCTTGCCAATGACCACATTTCGCGAAATCCCCGCGCGCCAATCTGGATCGTCCGCCGCTCTCACCTGCGCAACACGCAAAAGGACATTTCCACTTCTGCCGCCGTCAACCGATGCCAAGGGACGTCCGTTCTCCGTCAAGAAGCTCACGTAGACCCCACGTTCCGCGCAAAGCCCCAGCAAGAACGGACTCACAAGGACATTCCCGAAGCAAACGATTGACTGGAGCGTGTGAATCGGAAGCCGCATCACAACCTTCTGCTCGCGCGCCGCGACAACCGTCTCCCCTTCACGATGAAGGTAGACCCCCTGCGTGGTCACGTAAAGCGTGTTCAGCAACTTCTTCATGCGACCGCGCCCTCCACCTGCCGCTCCAGCCACATCCGCGCCGACCGATTCTGTGTCTTCGGCAGACAATCGTCCACGAGCGAACAGGACTCGCACCACTTCCCGTATCTTGGTTCAGGGATCCGCCCCTCCGCCAAAAGACGATGCACGTCATCCGCCGTCCGTTCCGTCAATTTTCGAAGTTCGGCATCAAACGTCACATCCAGCCGACGGCGCGTCGTCCCGTAGAAGAGCGCACCAGCCGGAATCACGACATTCAGCATCTCCTCCAAGCACATCGCCTGAGCACAGAGCTGGACTTCGTCGGCGCGATGCGACTTTGGTTTGCCGCGCTTATACTCCACGGGAAAGGGCCGCCATCGCCCATCCGCATCCGGCACACATATGCCCTTCTCATCGTCTCCGACACGGTGAAACTCCACCATATCGGTCATGCCCACAACACCCAATCGATGCGAGACAAGCCAAAGTGCCGTCGCGAAGCGAACATCCCTCCGCGTCTCATGTATGCGGCGGTCAACCCGCTCATGCAGAACGCGCCCCGCCGCCGTCAACGGGTTCTCGGCCCAGATGCCCTCCTGATGGATGAGTGCGCACTGTCGCCGGCAGAACACGGCGTGCTGCAACGCCGACAGCGGCACCATCTCATCATCCGCATACATGGACGCCTACGCCATCATTTCTCAATCAATTTGACTCCTTTAGGAAGAGATTCTTCGTTCGGGAGCACAACATCGTAATCCTTGAAGCTTCGCGGCACCGCGACTTCCGGCTTGCGCGCAATCTGCACCAGATCGAACAACTTGTGCGACGGGGCATTACCGAGCGCCGTCTCGTGCTCGAAGACAAGCAGTTTCTGTGTCGCCATCAGACCCCGCGCGGCCGAATGATCCTGGTCGAACATGCCGACAAGCGCACGCCACAACTCCTCAAGGTCCTCCTGCGAGAATCCAGTCTGCTTCGCCAAGGCAGGGGAGACGAACCCGTAGGCGACATAAAGTCCGTAGGGAACGGTGTTCTTGCGCCCCATCGTACGGTTGTCGCCACCCTGCTTTCCGGCCTCGGCTTCCGTCGCAACCGCCATGCGCGTGATGGAATGCTCCAGCGTGACAATCGGGTCGACCGAACGCGCGAATGTCATCTGCACGGGGCCACGAACCTGCCCCGCGTTCGCGCCCGTCGACATGACCGCGCCAAATGTACGAATGTCAAAGTAGTCCCTGCACATCTGAGCGCGGGCACTCGCGATTTCACCGCCTTGCCCCTGTCCTTCCTTGTTGCGCTTCTTCCCGTCGTCAGAGTCCGCCGGCGGCTTCGCCAAGTCGATTCCGAGTTTCGCATACGCACCATCGATCTCGTTGTTGAGAATGGCCTTCTCCTTGACGAAGATATCGTAACCGGCCTCCGAGCCCTTCGTCAGCTGGACATAGTTGCGTACCTTGCGCTTAAGGCAAACGTCCGTGACGAGGCCCTGCCCCGTCTCCGCGTCCACACGCGGCAGATTGCCCGCGTCGGGGTCGCCGTTCGGATTGCCGTCTCTGACGTCAAAGACGAGCATGAAGTCATAACGATTCGTGATTTCGCTCATTTCATTGTCTCCTTGATTTTCAATTGTTCTGTTGAATCACGCTTCCGCGCCATCGTCCTT
>CAZWQY010000044.1:0-5728 GCA_964636295.1 uncultured Lentisphaeraceae bacterium
AATCGCGACGTCACTCACCACGGGTTGCGCAGACGCGCCAAACGCCAGGCCCAGCACCGCGCAGAAAACAGATGTCGAATGCTTCATGTGAAGTTTCCTTTCTTTTTTACGACTGATTTCTACCGAATAATAAACACCGCCGCGCGGGGCGTGGTACGGAACGGCGCCAGCCCATTCGACTCGACGCGCTCCACGCCAAACGTTTCGACACCCCCCGACGCAACGACAGTCGCCGACATCGTGCTCTCTTTTGGACGAGCGGTATCGTCATAAATCCAGGGGATACCCCCCCCCCCCCCCCTCGGCCCTTGCCGTCACCGACACGGCCGAAGCGGCAGCCAACACCGTGGCGCAGACAACTCTCTGTGCCACATTTCTGCTTGTTTTCATGTTTGCGTCCTTTCTCCTTTCGGCAAAAAGATGTCTTTCCCGTTTTGCGTCTTATTCAGCAGTGGTTCGATGCGCCTCTGGCGGCGCGACGACCTTGCACGAAATTCCCTTCGGGACGGAGTAGTCCCACGTGAGCCGCCCGTCTCGGTCGTAGCGCCAGCTGACGCGGATGTGCCCGAACGGCGTCTCGTAGTCGGCTTCAAGAAAACCGAGCCGGCGGTCGGGATGCGGCGCAATTTCGACTTCGGCGAATCCCGGCTTCAGCGGACGGATTCCGGCGGCATCCTCGTACAGCCAGCCCAGCACACTGCCATAGGCGTAGTGGTTGAAGCTGTTCATGCTGGCGTCGCCGAACCCCTTCTCCTTCGTGTACGAATTCCACCGTTCCCAAATCGTCGTCGCGCCCTGGTCAACCGAATACAGCCACCCCGGATAGTCGCGGTTCAGCAGAAGATCGTACGCGAGATCGCTCCGTCCGATTGCCGTGAGGGACTGGCAGATGATGGCCGTTCCGAGAAAGCCGGTTCCGAGCCGCCCCTTCCGCGCCGTGACGTCCGCGCACAGGGCCGCCGCCGTGCGTTCACGCCCCGCACCGTCCACCAGCCCCAGGTGCAGCGCATAGGCACACGCCGTCTGGCAGACGTATTCGCTCTTCAACACCCCGTCGCCATCGACGTACTTGGAACGCCACGCCGCCCGCCACCGTTCGGCGGCCGCGCGATACCGCCGCACCGCCTCGTCGGCGCCGAGCGCGTCGGCAACCTCCGCCAGCATCTGGGCGTCCCACACGAGAAACGCCTCGCACAGCAACCCCTTGAGCGGCTTGTCGTTGCGCACGGGCGAGAGCCAGTCGCAATAGTTGTCCGCCAGCCCATTTTTCTCGGCAAAGGCGAAATGCCGCCGCATGCTGTCCCAATGAAGCTTCAACGGCTCCGTGCTCCCGTACATCTTCCACAGCGTGTACGGCACGATGATCGCGGAATCCGCCCAACCGCACTGTCCGTACTTCGGCTCCCACGGACACTTCGGCGCGACTTCCGGAATCGCACCGTCCGCGCGCTGGCAGTCGCGCTGGTCGGCCAGCCATTTCATCAGGAACTCGTAGGAGTCGGCATGGTACATGGCCGTGCGGCAGAACACCTGCGTATCGCCCGCCCAGCCGACCCGCTCGTCGCGCTGCGGGCAGTCCGTCGGCACGGAAAGGTAGTTCGAGTAGTGCCCCCATTCGCAATTGGCGATGAGCCGGTTGACCTGCGCGTTTCCCGTCCGAATCCGACCGCGCTCCTGCAAAACGCCCGTCAGCACATGCGATCTCACCGCCGAGAGAACGACGGGCGCATCCGCCGTGAAGGAGGCGTACCTGTACCCGAAATACGACATGGACGTGCGGTAGCGTTCCGTGCCCTCGCCCGACAGGATGTACGTCACCTCCGCCTTCGCGGAACGCAGGTTGCGCAGGTACGGACTTCCCTTCGGGCCGTCGTTGCCGCGTTTCGGATCGCCGGAATCGTTGAGCATCTCGGCGAACTTCACGGTCACCGTCGTGCCGCGCGCGCCGCGCACGGCGAACGACACCACGCCCGCGTGGTTCTGTCCGAAATCAACGACGAACGGCTGCCCCGGCTGCAGATGCTTCTCCTTCGGAAGGCCCTTCGCCTTCGGCTCCAGATCCTTCCGCTCGCGCACTGGTGCCTTCATCGGACGGACTTCGCCCGTGAACGCCGCGCTCTCCCGGACAGCCGACCAGTTCGGCACGGCGTTCGTCCGCCAAGCCGTACTGCACCGCGCGTCGTACACTTCGCCCTCGTAGATTCCGGCATCCGCAATCGGTCCGGGATAGCCGCCCTTCCAATCGCCGTCCGTCGCCACCGTCTCGCGCCGCCCGTCGGCATACTCGACCGCGAGACTCGCCTTTAGAGCACACTGTTTGCCGCCGAATCCCCGCGCAATCGCGTCGCTCCACCAGGACGGGCCGACCTCAAAGGCGAACGCATTGACGGCACCGCGCCCCTTGCGCATTTCGGAGAGGACGTCATACGTGGCCTCGTGACGGCATTTCGCGTTGTACGTGCAACCCGGCGCCAACCAGTCCTCGCCGATCCGCGCGCCGTTGACGTAGGCGTTGAACACGCCGAGCGAGCTGACGCGCAGCTGCGCCCGAACGACGTCGGCCGCATTCGTGACGTCCCTGCGGAATGCCGCGACACGAATCGTCGCGTCCGTCACCGACGGCGTAATCCACTGGGCGGCATGCTTCGCGATCACGTCCGCGACTTGATGCCGCGCCATCCGCACCTTCTTCGGCTCGCGCGCGAAGTCCGTCATCGTCCGAATGAGCGTCCCCGCCGCCGCCTCGGCCTCCTGTCGTCCGCCGCGCCGTTCCGCAATCTGAAGCCACTCGTAGTCCTCCACGCCGTCGCGCACATTCGCGAGACGGATGCCCGGCAGCACCCCTTTCTTGCCGGGATAGAGGAAGATGCCGTCGCCCGGCGACTCAAGGGAGTTCGACACGTCCCAGTTCGGGAAATACGTTTCGGTTTCGTCGAGCTTCCGCTGCGCGTGCCAGCCGTTGACGAGCCAGAACAGATAGCCGTCCGCCCGCTCCGTCCACGTCATCCATCCGATCAGACGGCATTCGACCGTCGGGTATTCGTAGTGGGCGTTGTTCGCGTACGGATAATGGGGCGAGAAGCAGGTGTACCACCACACCTCCTTGCCGAGCGCACGGTAGCGGTCGGAAAGTTCACGGGTATAGGTTGCCATCCCCGGACAGAAGATGTCCGTCATCGTCGACAGCGGCGACTCGAACGGGAACAATCCGTTCTTGACGTCGCGGTAGTTGCGGCTGGTCGTCATGAGCGGCAGGCCAAAGTCCTTCTTGAGCCGCTTCCACATCTCCCGCATCTTCGGATAGTACTCGCGCTCCCGCTCGTCGAATCCGTACAGATACGCCATCTCCTTCAGTCCCCGCTTCTCCAGCTCCGCGATGTACGGCGGCAGCGTCTCCTTGAGATACGAGTAGAACGCCTCGTTGAAGATTGCGTCCGGCTCCGCGAAGCAGACCCACTTGGCGTTCGGATCCTTGGGCGGCGGCACGAGATGAAGGGCGCAGAACGAATTCATGCCGCGCCTCTTCGCGTGTTCCAGCAGATCAAGCTCCGGCAGCGTCGTGCGCGAGATGTCATCTGGATTGAGCCGATGGTCGAGCATGATGTCCCAGCTTTCGCGGCGGCGTTCGACGAAATCGTCGGGATACGCGGCGCGGGTGAACCCGTCCATCACGCTGTACGCCGTCTTCAGGCCGAACGTCTCCGGCAGACTGAATGCCTGCACCCGCACGGCGAGAGGAATCTGCGCGAGCCGCTGCCCGCCGCGCAACACCTCGATCTTGCCCCTGTACACGCCGGGCTTCGCGTTCCGCGCCGCTTTCACCGTCACCCACGCGCCCTGCGTTCCGCCTTTCGGGACGGACATCGCGGCGGGCGGCAGCAACGGCTCCGGCAACCACGTCTCCTCGTCGCGCGGAGCAAGCGGATGACGGAAGAACGACAGCGTGCGCGGGAAGTAGCCAATCCGCTCCCACTTGACGCTTCCGGGAAACGGACGGCCATCGCGGCCCACCAGTTCGGAGATGCGCAAGGTCACGCCCTCCATCGACGTCGCGTCCCCCGTGGAGATGCAGACCTGCGCCGATTCGCATTCGCCGCCGGCCAGTTCCAGCCCGATGCGCGGATTGGCGCATTCGCCGTCCGTCGGGAACGTCAGCGGCGTCACCTTGCGCATGGAGTCCGCGACCCAGACCGCATGGCCGTCCGTCGGCAACGGATTCCAAGACGGCACCGTGGACGGTGCCTCTTCCACAGACGTCTCCGTCCATCTCCCCGTCCATACCAACTTGAGGATGCGGTCGGCGTCGCGGTACGGACGGAACGTCGTGCGTCTCGCTCGACGCAGAACCGTACCCGGCGGCGGTGCCTCCCGCGTGACGAAGCAGTCCTTGAAGAACGCCTTCCCGTGCGCCTTCCGCTGCAGGAGATATGCCTTGATCTCGCGCACCGGCTTCGTCGGCAGGAACACCGCCGAACTTTCCTCCCAATCATGAGTGCCGGTCTGGAACGATGCCTTCAGTGCGTAGACCGGTGTGCCGTCGCTGTACTCGATGTCGAGATACACACAATAGTCGCCGCCACACTCCACATTCTCACAGCGGCTGCTCCCGCCGAAGTAGATCGGACGGCAATCCTGCGTTTCGTAACGGATGACCGCCCGATTGTCCTGGAACGACGCCTCGTTCACGAACGCAACGGCGGCGCACGGCGCAAGCACCGCCACACCAATTAGCAAGAACAAACTCATGGGCATTGACAGTTTCATGGTCAAGGTAACGTTAGGCAGAGCCGGAAGCCGACATAGTTCCTGTCATAAAGAACATTGTCGTAACTACGATAGACCGTAAGAACAGTCCCCGCATCGCCCCAATACGCACCGCCACGGACAATGCGATTCTTACTGGCGTCTTTGTTTTCTGGCGTCGGAGGACCTACAGGGTCTATGCATGGATCAGCCGTGTAAGCACTCGCATTGTCCAGACACATCTCCATGACATTGCCCGTCATGTCATAGATGCCCCACGCATTCGGCTCGTACGAACCGACAACGGCGGTACCGCCCGCCGAAGGGGGTGTCGTCGCGACGGCATTATCTGGCGCAACGGTGATGCCCGTCGAGAACTTGAAGCGCGAATAGCGCGCCACGCGAGCATTCCAGTCTCCTTCATACAAATTCCGCCCGTCTGGCAGGACACCGCCGACGCCCGCGTGCGCCGCAAACTCCCACTGCGCATCCGTCGGCAAGTCGAATTTCTGTCCCGTGATTGTCCGTATGAGCCACAACGCATTGGCCGGACTCCCCGCGTCCTTTTCAAGAATCTCATGCCCACTCTCAGGCCAATACTTGCGTTTGCCATTCTCAATCGTATTGTAGCCATCATAGTTGATCCAACCACGCAAGACCGACATATTGACGCTCTCGACCGGACGCATCTCATACTCTTCCGTGAAAAACGATGGTCTCGGGTTGCTCATGCCGAGATGTTCGTACTGGCGTTGCGTCATTTCGTAGACCCCGATGTAGAAGTCGTTCGTCAGCGTGACGAGATGCGCCATCATCATATTGCTGCCATCTGGTGCCTCCTTGTCCTTGATCGTTCCACAACGGAACGTGACGTTCGCCGCCGGACACTTCCGGAACACGAGATAGTCCTTCTTGCAGAGGTCGTTCTGCACGCCGCCGGGGAACGGAAGCGCGTCCGCCGTCTCGTAGTACGTCGTCCGTTCGG
>CAZWQY010000045.1:0-5661 GCA_964636295.1 uncultured Lentisphaeraceae bacterium
GCCCTTTTCCGCGTCGCCCGTCACCGTCGCGCCCGCATCCCCTTCCACCGTCGGCGTGGGCACGGGCGTCCACGTCACCGCGTCGAGCCAGGCGCAGGCCCCGCCCGCCGCCTGCGCGCGCGTCTGCCGATACGTCCAGCGGACGGTGTGCACGCCGCTTCCCGCGACCGAGACCGTGACCAGCGTCCAGTTCGTCACCGCGACGCTCTCGGCCACCGCGCCGTCGACCGCGACGTCGACGTAGTTCGCCGACCGGCCGCGATAGACCAGCCCGTCCGCCTTCCACCAGAACGTGAGCGTGCCCGCGCCCCTGACGGACGTCTCGATCCAGCACGTCTGCCCGGCCGCGAGCGCGCCCGAACGCAGGGCCGCCACGCCGTCCTGGCTGGCGGCGGAGTCGACGACCCAGTTCGCGTCGCCGCCCGTCGTGAAGACGAGGTTCGTCGCGTTCAGGACTTCGCCGACAGGCAGTTCCTTCCAGACGGCCATGAACGCCACGTCCGCCCCGCCGACGACATAGGTCTCGCCCGCCGCGTACGTCCGCGCACCGTCGCTCCAGCCGGCGAAGCGGCAACCGTCGCGGACGAGCGTCCCGGGGCCTGGCAACACAATCTCCTCTCCGGAAAATGCCGAGATCCGATCCGGCGTCGCGCCGCCCGTCGCGCCGCTCCCGTCGAACGCGAGCGTCACCGCGTCGGGCGTCCACGACACCTCGTCCACCCACGCGACATCGGCGTACACCGCCTCGTCCCAGTCGTCCTTCACGAACGACCAGGCGACCTCGTGCGTCCCCGTGCCCGTGAGGCGCACCTCGACGCGCGTCCAGCCCGTCTCTCCCGCGATCGGCGCAACGGACGCGGGACGCCTCCCGTCCACCGTCAGCTCCAGGTAGTCGTAGAAATCCCCCGTAGCGGAGTCGGCCGGCTCGCAGACGACCTTCCACCAGAACGACAGGACGCCCTGGCCGCGCACGGACGCCTTCAGCGTCGAGCGCACCGTCCCCTTGGGCGCCGTGCCGAGCACGCCGCTGCGCATCGAGCCGAGTCCGTCGTGGCTCTCCGCCTCGTCGGGCCGCCAGTCCGCGTCGCCCGCGCACGAGAAGGCCACCCCCGCCGCGTCGAGCCAGTCCGACGCCGTCCACGCCCGTTCGCGCCAGACGGCATAGAGCGTGACCGTTTCGCCGTCGCCGTAGGCGAGGTCGCCCGGATCGTCGCCGTCCGCAAACGCCGCTTCGCCGTCCGGTTCAAGCGCCCACCCGGCGAAGTCATGTCCGACGCGGCGGAAAGCGGCGGAAGGCAGGGAGGCCGCCGTACCCACCGTCCGCGCGACGGACGCCATCGTGCCGACGCCGCCGTTCGCGTCGAACGCGACCGCGTAGCCATGCGGACGCCAGTGCGCGTAGAGGACGTGGTCGCCCGTGAGGACGACGCGCGTCGTCGGGCGCACCTCCGCGCCGGCGGCCGTCTCCGTCCACCAGCCGAGGAACGTCGCGCCGAGGCGCACGGGATCGGGCTGCGGCAGACGGTACGTCGTCCCGACCGTCTGCTCCAGATTCGTCGTCACGGGCTCGCCGCCTTGCGCGTCGAACGTGACGGCGAGGCGCGTCGGCGTCCACGTCGCAATTGCGTTCGCCGCGCCGGCGGGCCACGCCTCCGGCAGGTTCCGCGAGGTTTCGAGACCGTCCCAGCCGCGCGTGCCGTCCGCCACGTAGGTGACGAGCGCGGCGGGCGCGTCCGCATAGGAGGCCGCGTCGGCCGCCGGGGCGTTGCCGAGGAACTGGACGCTCCGCAAGGCGGTGCAGCCCGCGAAGACGCGCGCGCCCAGCCGCGTCACGCTCGCGGGGACGACGAGCGAGGGCAGGGACGCGCAGCCGACGAACGCCTCATCCGGCAGCTCCGAAAGCCCTTCCGGCAGGGTTGCCTTCACGAGGGACGTGCAGTCGCGGAAGACCGCCGCCCCCAGCGCGGCGACGCCGACCGGAAGCCCGACCTCGGCAAGCGAGGCGCAGCCGGCGAAAAAGCCGTCCACGAGACAGGCCGTGCCCGGCGTGACGCTCACCTCCGAAAGGTGCGCGAGGGCATCCGGGAAAGCCGTCCCCACGGAGACGCCGCCGCCCGGCATCGTCACGCGCCGCACGGCGGAGCAGTTCGCGAACGCCCCCGCGCCGATCGCCGCCGTGCCGTCCGGAATCGCGACCTCCGTCAGGAGCGCCAATCCGTCGCAGGCGCGTACGCCGAGCGACCGCAAGCCCTCCGGGAACGCGAGCGAGGAAAGGCTCGCGCAGCCCGCCAGCGCGCGGTCGCCGATCGCCGTCACCGTGCCGGGGACCTCCAGCGCGCGCAAGGACGCGCACCCGTTCAAGAAGTCCGGCGCAAGCGTCTCCGTGCCGGGAAGAATCGTGACCGCCTCGATCGCCGCGAAGGCGTCCGGGAAGGACGACGCGAGGCTGCCGAGTTCGCCCCGAAGCGCGACGGAGCGCACGGCGGGGCAGTTCGTGAACGCCGCCGCGCCGAGCGCTTCCAGCCCGGCGGGCAGGCGGACTTCCGTCAGGCGCGCCACGCCGTCAAACGCCCGCGCCCCGACCGTGCGCAACCCTTCCGGGAAGTCGAGACGAGCCAGCGACGCGCACCCGGCGAACGCCGCCTCGCCCACGTTCGTGACGGCGGCGGGGAAGACGACCTGCCGCAGGGCCGTGCAGCCGCTGAACGCCGACGCCGGGATGTTGTCGACGGCGGCGGGCAGGTCGGCGGCCTCAAGGGCGGCGCACCCGGCGAAGACGCCCGGCACGAGGCGCGTCTCTCCGGAAGCCACGGCGACGGACGTCAACTTGTCGTAGGCGGCCGGGAAGAGTCCGGCGAGAGGCGCCAGGCGCGTCGGCGTCGTCACGCCCGCGAGGCTCTTGCAGTTCCAGAACGCGTCCGCGCCCACGTTCGTCACGCTCACGGGCAACGAGACGGAGAGCATTCTCCAGGCGTTCGAGAACGCCGCCGGGCCGACTTCGAGAAGGCCGTCGGCAAGCGCGACCTTGCCGAGGTTCGCCGCGTTCGCGAAGGCCGCCGCGCCGACCCGGCGAAGGGAGGCGGGCGCGGCAAGCGTCTGCGCATAGGTGCAGTCCTGGAAGGCCCCGTCGTCCACGCGCACGACGCCGTCGGGAAGGTCGATGCGGGCAAGCCCCGTGCACCGGCGGAAGGCGTTCACGCCCACGTATTCGAGCGTGTCCGGGAAGACGACGGCCTCGAGCCCGCCCTGGTCGGCGAAGGCATACGCCGCGATGCCCTTCACGCCGTCGGGGATCTCGACCGCACTCGGCGCCTCGCCGAGATAGCCGAGCACCCAGCCGTCCTGCACCCAAAGGCCGCTCCGCCCCCCGCGCGTCCCGACGGCCCGCAGGTCGTTGTCGCCGAAGTCCTCCAAGGTGTCGGGAAGCGTGACGCTCGCCAGCGCATCGCATCCCGCAAAGAACCCGTCGGGCAGGGCCGTCACGCCAGACGGAATTCTCACGCCCGTCATCTCCGTGCTGCCGTTGAAGAGCGAATCGCCGAGTTCCGTCACCGGACATCCGCCGATTGTCTCCGGAATCGACACGTCCCCTTTCGCCGTCACACACATCCCCGTGAGCGTCGCCGTCCCGTCGGAATTGACCGAATACTTCCACATGCAGAACGTGGCCGCCTCCTCCGCGCCCTTCACGCCGTTCATGTACGTCGTGTGCGTAAGCGTATACACGCCAAGGCTTCGTGCTTTCCAGCGACACACGCCCTCGCCCGTCAGATTTTCGGCGAGCGGAACGCCGTCCTGGGAGATGGTCACCGTGGCGTCCGCGTCGCCGTGCCACAGGTTCGAATAACGCAGCGCCTCCGCCCCTGCCGAGAGAATCACGCCCGTCCCCGCCCGCGTGTCGATCATGAACTTCGCGGACGACCCGGTGGCAAAAACCGTCCTGTTCGTCCCGTGCAACGTCCCCGCCATCAGCAAGACAATGCCGACGAACCCCAGCCTTTTCATCATGTCAAGTTCCATGTTGTGCCTATTTCGAGTTTCCGATTATGAACAGAAGAGTCGTTTCGACATTCTCATCCACTCCGTTCGACTTGTCGCCCGAACCACGACAGTCTCCTTGCTGTTGTCCTTTTCCTGCTTTCATTTCGTTCCTCGTTTACTCACTCTGCTCAAAACCACTGGTGTAGGATTCATTTTTCAACGCGCCCGTCGAGGCGCTGCCGCGCCAGCGCCGGGCGCGATGCCCTACTCCGTTTTGTTGTTCAGGGTCCTGACAAGGCGGAAGCCAAAGTAGTCGATCGCGTACGACGGCCTGTGGCCGCTCCGGTAGGCCGAGGTGCAGCTGCCCGCGCCGTCGTACCAGCTGCCGCCGCGTTTCACCCGGTACGAGCCCGAAGACGAACCCGAAGGATCGACACCGTAGGACAAACCATACCCGTACCAGTCGAGGCACCACTCCCACACATTACCATGCATATCGTACAACCCCCAGACGTTCGGCAGATACGATCCAACTGTTGTGTGGGCGAACGTATACCCGCCGCGTCCGTCGGATTGATTGACATAATACCGCCCCAGCGTCTTCAGGTCGTTCTCCGCGTCGCCGCCGCTGTTGTATGCCGAGGTCTTCCCCGCACGGCAGGCGTACTCCCACTGCGCCTCCGTCGGCAGGTCGAAGCCGTCCAGCCCCGTCTTCGCCCGCAGCCTGCCGAGGAAACTCGTCGCATCGACAGCGGACGACGCCGGCCACCGCGTCCCATCCGACGAGCCGCGAATCATGTTGTAGGAAACGTATTCGACAGGTCGCGTGTTCCCCTTGTACTGTGACGGATTGCTCCCCATCACGAGTTCCCACTGCTTCTGCGTCACCTCAAACACGCCCACATAGAACGGCTTCGTCAGCGTGACGCGGTGCGACTCGTCCGTCTGGTCGTCGCCCATGATGAACGACCCCGCCTCGACGCGGCGCAGGACGAGCTTCGTCATCTTGTATTCGTCCGTCCAGCCGCCTGCTGGCTCGGCGGGAAGGTACGAGACGGGGTAGTTCGTCGCATTTGCCCCGCCCGACAGGTCAATGACGCAGTAATCGGCAGTAACAATCGACACCTTCATCGTAAGATTGGACGAAATGAGGGCAAGGCCGTCCGCCGCCGTGTCCCACGTGATGCGATGCCGCCCCGCGACCGTCGGCGGAGTGACGCCGCCGAGGAAGTTCGCCGGCACGTATGTCCTGCCCGTGTCACCGTCCGTCACGCGCACGGCAAGGACCGTCTCCTCCACGCTCTCGCCCGCAATCGTGTAGTCGATGTCAACGAGTCCGTTCCACGGCCACCGCTGACACGCTACGACATTTAAAACCGTCAACGCGGTATGCCCGTCGGAAGCGACATTCGTAACAACATACGATGCCGTAAAAGCCCCGCTCCAGCCCGAATGCACGACCGCGTATGTCCCCGTTGCCTGCGGCTGCCACATATAATACGTGCCAGACATCGCCGAATCGACGACCGTTTGCCCGTCGATGCTGACAACGGCGCGACCATTCCCGTCCGGCACATAGTCGAGCGGCAACGCCCCCGTGACGGGGTCGCTTTCGCCGTGCGCCCGCCACGACACGTTCGAGACGACGGCACTGCAGTCAGCCGCCGAGCCGCTTCCCGT
>CAZWQY010000046.1:0-5030 GCA_964636295.1 uncultured Lentisphaeraceae bacterium
GATCCATCGAGACGTTCGCCGCGATGTTGAACCCGCTCGTCACGTCGTCCATCGTGACGGGCGTGACGCCCGTCACGAAGAGCCGCGTGACGGGCGCGTCCGTTCCCGTCGTCGCGAGCTTGAGCTCGTTGAAGAACTGCTTGAAGAACCCGTCGCCGTGGCAGAGGGTCTCGTAGTTCTCGCGCGACTCGGCGAGGATCGTGTTCGTGAAGTTGTCGTACTCGTCGATGATCACGTAGAGCTTCAGCCCCGAACCCGCCAGCCGCGTCGCGAGCGCGCCGAGCTTCGCGTGACACGTGCGCGCCGCGAGGATCGCCTCCGACGCGCCCGGCGGCAGGCGCGCGGCGTGGTGTTCGGCGAAGACGTCGAGCCGCTCCGAGCAGTAGAAGTCGAAGCTCTCCTGCACGCGATCAAGCCGCTTCTCAACGCCCGAAAAGTTGAAGTTCAGGACAAGGTACTTGCCGCGCTCGTCCGTCGGGTCGCGGCCGATGTCAAGCCCGCCGAAGAACTCGTCGAACCGGGCCGCGTAGTCGACGTCGTAGTAGCACTGGAGAATCGAGCAGAGGAGCGACTTGCCGAACCGGCGCGGACGCAGGAAGAGCGCGTAGCGCGTCCTCTCCAGCTCGCGGATGAGGGCCGTGCGGTCAACGAAGTAGCCGTTCTCCGCGCGGATGAGCGCGAAGTCCGTCACGCCGTACATGATCTGCTTCATCTTCTCCATGCCGCAGATTATACCACACCCCGCGCCACCGCCGCAAACCGTCAACGCCGGCCCGTCAGACGCCGCTCCGGAAGCGTGCGCGTGAAGACGCCGCTGCCGCCCGTGAACCCGAAGAGCCGCCGTCGATCAACGAAGACATGGTCTTGCCCCGAATGCGGATAGGCCAGCCCCTGCGGCAGGGCGTAGAAGCACTGCCCCCCGTCCTCGGAGACAAAAAGCTCGTCTGCGCCGCGCAAGACGAGAAGCCCCGGCGTGTGCGCGTCGAACGCCAGCCCCCAACAGCCGCCCGGCATCGAGTCGTTGTCGTGCCACGTACGACCGCCGTCCGTCGATTCGCGCATCGTCGAACCCGACTTGATGAATCGCCCGGCGACGAACGGATCGGCGACGACGCGATTGTTCCAGGACTTCTCGCCCGAGTCGCGCCAGACGCCCGCCTTCCGGTCGAGCCAGTAGACCTGCCGCAGCTTGGTCAGCGTCAGCACGCACGAGCCGTCCGGCGAGAAGACCATCGGCCACGCGAGGTCGGCGCTCCACTCGCCATCGCGGAAGAGCCCCTTGCCCGCCGGCAGCCCCGCCGAAAACCACGACCACGTCTCGCCCCGGTCGCGCGAACGGTAGACGCCGCCCTTCCCCGGCTCGCAGGGTCCGGAGATCGTCAAGTAGACGTCGTCATTCAGCGGATCGACCTCCACGCCAAACGCGCACGGGCGGGGCTGCTTCATCGGATGCGGCAACCCCGAACTCCCCGAAAGCCACGTCCACGTCGCCCCGCTGTCCGTCGAGCGCGCCAAGTGCGTCTCGGTGCGCGTGCCGACCGCATAGACAAGGCCGGGCGTCTTCCGCGAGAAGGCGACACGTTCCGTGTAGGGATGGCCTTTCGGCGTCCGATAGGATCGGCCTCCGTCAAAGGTGCAGAACATTCCCATGTCCGCCACGCCGTAGACGATGTTGCTCGCGCTGAACGGGTCAAACGCGAGGTCGAAGGAGACGAGCTGCATCATACCGCGCGTGCGGGTCGTCCAGTCGCGGCCCTCGTTCATCGACTGCCAGATGTGATACCAGTCGGTAATGAGCCAGCGGGACGGGTCGGACGGGTCGATGACAATCGAGCCAGCGCACTCGAAGCGCTTCCGCTTCCGCGGCCATTCGAGGATCGACGAGGCCTCGCGCGCCGGATCGCCCCATTCGACCGAACCCCGCTCGACCTTCGTCCAGCGGTCTTCGCCCGCGCCCCGCCGATAGAGCGTCCCCTCGGCATCCGCAACAAGATAGAAGTCTCGCCCGGCGGCGTAGGCCAGGTAGCAGTGGGGAGACGGATTGCCGTCCGCACGGAAGCCCGGACCCGCCTTCGGCAGCCCCTGGTGGAAGTCGTTCCACGTGCGGCCGCCGTCATGGGAGATGCGGATCTCCGAACACTCCGCAAACGCGCCGACGAGATCGGCGCTGCCGGGAATCTGCACGATCTCGGACGGCGACTCCGAGGCAAGGCGCGTCCAGGAACGCCCGCCGTCCGAACTCGCGTAAAGGCCCGTCTTGCGCCCGGCCTTGAGATGGTAGGTGTCGGAACGGTTCATGCGCTCCAGCATGATTTTCCTCGGCGCGGGCGCACAGGCGTAGACGACGTTTGACGCCGCGAGGTCGTAGCGGATGTCCGTGAACCAATGGCCCTTCGGGCCGGTCAGCCGCCACGTCTCGCCGTTGTCCTCCGAGAGGAAGAGGCCGTCCACGTCCTCGCCCGCGATCAGCTCGTCTGGGTTGGACGGGTTGCGCGCCAGGCACAGGCCTTCCGGGCGGCGCGGGCCGTTGCCGTAGAAGCGGGCGAACAGCGTCTGGCGGAACGTCTTGCCGCCATCGCGCGAAACGAACGCGCCGGCCGGACGATTGTACTCGTTTCCGGAGACAAGCACGAAGTTGTCGGCGTCACGCGGATCGACCGAGAGCGAGCGCGTGCAGGCGGCCGAGCGCGTCGTCTGCGACGGCAGGAAGTTCTGATGCAACGGCCGCCAGTTCAGCCCCTGGTCGTCGGAACGGTACGGCCCGCCCACGTCGACGTAGCAGTACCAGACGCGCGGATCCGACGGCGCAATCACGACGTTCTGCACGTAGCCGCCCCCATTGATCGGCAAGACTTTCCAAGGCGAATCGTCCGATTTGACACCGGACGCCGTCGCGGCCAGCAGCAGTGTGACGAGCAACATGACTGAACCTCCTTTTCGGATGGAATTAGTCCGAATGGGCGTCAGATTTCTTCGCAGAGGGCGACGTCGCCGCCGTGGAAGACGACCGCGATCCGGTGGAGCGTCACCGTCCCGCCCGCCTCCCGGAGGCGCCACGCCCGCGCGAGGTCGTGGTCGGCCGCGTAGCGTTCGAGCTGCGCCGCCGCGTCAGCCTTCAGCTGCGCGAGCGCCGCCGGCGCGGCGTCGTCCGACGCCTTCAGGTACTTCAGCTCCACCAGCGCCGCGTGCCCGATCTGCGGCCAGCGCGCGAGCTGCGGCTCGAACGCGATGTCCACGAACCCGCCCGCCGACTCCTGCTCGTGCCGCACGATGTACGGCCCGTGCCCCACGTAGAGGAGCGAGCAGAGCGCCGTCTGCACGACGCGCTCGCCCTCCGCCGCGTCCCGCACCTTCCAGTAGCGCGAGACCACCGCGCACGCCGAGCCGAGAGCCTTGCGCCAGTCCCCCGTCTCCGCGAAGTCCGCCATCCCGTCCGCCACGTCGTAGAGCCGCGCGTCGATCCCGTACACGTCCGCGTAGGCGTGCGGCACGAAGTCGTGCATGAACTCCCCGACCGTCAGGTTCGGGATCGCGAGGCGCGTGCGGCCCAGCCGCTCGCCCGCGACCGTGACCAGCCCGTTGTAGAAGAGGAACGAGATGAAGCTGTCCGGCTCGCCCAGCTCCCGCGCCTGAAAGGAGTCCTTCAGCGTCGCCGTCGCGCCGAGGTGCGCGATCACGTCCTCCAGGCGGTGGTAGTTGCCGTTCACCTTCCGCCCCTCCGTGATCACGTGGCGGATCTTCATGTAGTCCGTCCGCAGGTTGCGGTCCACGAGCATGGGCTGCGGCCGGTGGTTTCGGAGGAAGTACTGCATGTAGTAGAGGACGAGCGTCGGGTTCGCGACGCGCGGCGGCTCGCCCCCGCCTGCGTCCGTCTCAGGCGAGAAGCGGTAGCCGTCGTACCACCGGCGCATCGTCTCGAAGACCGCGTCCGCGTCGAAGGCGAAGCCCGCGTTCGCCCGGTAGTACGCGAGCATCTCCCGGAGGTCCTCGTGCGTGAAGCCCGCGAACGCCGCGAACGCCGGATCCATCGAGACGTTCGCCGCGATGTTGAACCCGCTCGTCACGTCGTCCATCGTCACGGGCGTCACCCCCGTCACGAAGAGCCGCGTGACGGGCGCGTCCGTCCCCGTCGTCGCCACCTTGAGCTCGTTGAAGAACTGCTTGAAGAACCCGTCGCCGTGGCAGAGAGCCTCGTAGCGCTCCCGCGACTCGGCGAGGATCGTGTTCGTGAAGTTGTCGTACTCGTCGATGATCACGTAGAGCTTCAGCCCCGAGCCCTTGAGCCGCGTCGCGAGCGCGCCGAGCTTCTCGTGGCACGTGCGCGCCGCGAGGATCGCCTCGGACGCGCCCGGCGGCAGACGCGCGGCATAGTGCTCCGCAAAGACGTCGAGCCGGAGCGAGCAGCAGAAATTGAAGCTCTCCTGGACTTGCGCAGCGTCCTTGACGACCTGCGAGAAGTTGAAGTCGAGGACGAGGTACTTGCCGCGCTCGTCCGTCGGGTCGCGGCCGATGTCAAGCCCGCCGAAGAACTCGTCGAACCGGGCCGCGTAGTCGACGTCGTAGTAGCACTGGAGAATCGAGCAGAGGAGCGACTTGCCGAACCGGCGCGGACGCAGGAAGAGCGCGTAGCGCGTCCTCTCCAGCTCGCGGATGAGGGCCGTGCGGTCAACGAAGTAGCCGTTCTCCGCGCGGATGAGCGCGAAGTCCGTCACGCCGTACATGATCTGCTTCATCTTCTCCATGCCGCAGATTATACCACACCCCGCGCCACCGCCGCAAACCGTCAATGCCTGGCGAATCGTCCGGTTGAGCGGCAGATGCCGTCGCGGCAAGCAGCGTTGCGACCAAACCTAGAGACACAACGGGACTTCCTTTGTAGCGAAGCTATTTCTCCGCGACTTCGTAGAGCATCCGCGCGCCCTCCGCGCCCTGCACAGCAGCCGTGAAGCAGAGCCGTCCGCCCTTGACCTCGACGGGCAGCTTCGCCACCCGCCGACCCGACGTCTCCAACGCCCAGACGGACAACTTTT
>CAZWQY010000047.1:0-4750 GCA_964636295.1 uncultured Lentisphaeraceae bacterium
CCGAACGGACGACGTACTACGAGACGGCGGACGCGCTTCCGTTCCCCGGCGGCGTACAGAACGATCTCTGCAAGACGGACTACCTCGTGTTCCGGAAATGCCCGGCGGCGAACGTGAAGTTCCGCTGCGGCACGGCAGATGGGGAGTGCAACGTGTCGGAGGCGAAGCCGCCGCACTACGTTACGCTGACGAACGATTTCTACATCGGTGTCTATGAGATGACGCAGGGGCAGTACGAGCATTTTGGCGTCGTGCACAAGAATCTTGGTTCGCGTCCTTCGTTCTTTACGGCGGAGTACAAGATGCGTCCCGTGGAGAACATCGGAATGGATCAGCTGCGCGGGTATACGACCTACGATGCGGGCAACACGATTGAGAGCGGCAAACGCAAGTATTGGCCTGATAGCGGGCATGAGATCATTCAGAAGGACGCGGCCGATGTCGATGTCAATGCGCTGTGGCGCATTCGGGAAATCACGGGGCAGACGTTCGACCTGCCGACGGACGCGCAGTGGGAGTTCGCGGCTCGCGCGGGCGTCGGCGGTGTCCTGCCCGACGGCAAGGGGGTGTGGACGGACACATTGAATCGAGTTGCGCGCTATTCGCGTTGCGAAGCCTCTGCGTCCCCCGAAGGTGTCACCGCGACAACGCCGCCGTCGGTCGGTGGCACCGCGATTGTCGGGTCGTACGAGCCGAATGCTTGGGGCATCTATGACATGACGGGCAACGTGGAGGAGATGTGCCTCGATATTTTTGTGCAGTACAACGATACGAATTATTTTTCGGGCAATTCGTATGTCGATTCGGTTGGCCCCTGTGTGCAACCGATTAGGGATGATGGGAAAATGCGTGTCAGGCGCGGCGGCTCGTGGAAAACGGATCGGCATTTCGCGATTGTGCCGCAGCGCAACAGCTTCAATGCGCTTGGTCGGACGAACGACATCGGCTTTCGTCTGTGCCTGACCCTGCCGTGACGGAATCGGAGGAACGGTGATGCGAGTTGCGGGTTGGTCTGTGAAAGTTCTGTGCCTGTCGGCGGTTTTGGGGACGGTCGTGTTCGCGAACGCCGCAGACGGCGTGTTTGCGCTTTCCGACACGAACCGCGAGGCGGCGGTCTGCTATGATGTGCCAGACCGCCGTCCGATCTACTTCGGCGCGAGCAGCCGGTGCGAGGGCGTCGGCTACGAAGGCGACGGCAACGGAAGCGACTACAGCGTCTACCTTGACGTCG
Organism: uncultured Lentisphaeraceae bacterium; assembly: GCA_964636295.1. Classification (GTDB taxonomy): domain Bacteria; phylum Verrucomicrobiota; class Kiritimatiellia; order RFP12; family UBA1067; genus UBA1067. The sequence continues at coordinate 1,232 of CAZWQY010000047.1, forward strand.
GCTACGACGACGGTACGTGGGACTGGGCGCGGCGCGTCGAATTCAGCCGAGGGACGCATGACTGGGAAACGCGCCGAGGCGTGTTCCTGCCGCCGAAACCCGTCAAGGAAATCAAGGCGTTCCTGATGTTCCGCAAGGTGTCCGGCAAAGTCTGGTTCCGCGAGGCGTTTGTCGTGCGCGAGGCGCCGCCCAAAGGGACGGTTCTCGTCGAAGCGCGGCGGACGTTTCGTCCGTACAAGGACGCTGACGTGATTCTTCAGTCCGTGTGGAACGGCAGGTGGGCCGAGACGCGCACCATCGAGGCGTTGTCGTCTTTCCCGTCCGCCAATCCCCTCGCGGCGGATGCGTGCGCCGTATGGGTTGCGGACGCCATGCGCAAGGTGACGCCGCTGACGTTTCCGTCGGCGGCGGACACCGCCGAGGCGCGCATTGACCTCGACTTGCTTGGGCGCGAACGCGAGTCGGTGCAGGTCTGCGTTTCCACGGGCGATGCCCGCGCGATGTCCGGCGTCGACGTTCGGGTCGGGCCGCTTGTCTCGGCATCGGGCGCGGCGTTTCCTGGCCGCGTCCAGCTTCAGCGCGTCGGCTATCTGGCGCGTCCGCTCCAGTCCCATTCGCATCCGCTGGCGATCGTTGCCCACGAGACGTGGTTCCCGGAGCCGCTGTTGCCGTTCATGGGGCTGACAGTGCCGAAGGGCGCGACGCACGGCGCGTGGGTAACGTTCGTGGCGAACGCGGACGCGACGCCCGACACGTATCGCGGCAGTCTCAAGGTGACGGAAAACGGACGGGCGGTGAAGGAGATTCCGGTTTCCGTGCGTGTGCGGCGGTGCGCGCTGCCAGCGACGTTCGGTCTGCGCACGGCGTACTGCGTGATGGACGGATTCACGAAGGCGTCCTATCCGCAGGATTTCGCGGCGCGTCGCCGCGAGAGCTGGGACATCATGCTCGACCACCGGCTCAATCCGGATGACATCTCGCGCACGACGCTGCCGGATCTCGCGTTGCTGGAACACGCGAAGAGGCGCGGCTTGAATTCGTTCTGCGCGTTACATCTCGTTCCGCCGCCGAAAGACCCGAATGCGCGGTGGGTGTGCTTTGCGCCGCCGGAGGATGTGTTCGGCGAAGAGTTCTACCGCCATCTGAAGTCCGTCCTGCCGCCGTACCTCGCGGAGCTGGAGCGGCGCGGATTGAAGGACATGGCGTATCTGTACGGGTTTGATGAGCGCGGCAAGGAGTACTATCCCGGCATGCTGAAGATGTGGGAGCGGCTGAAGGCCGACTTCGGTCTGCCGGTGATGCACACGAGCCTCCAGTTCCGCGACGTGAAGGAAGGGCGACTCGCATTCGGTTCGCCGCACGCGATGATGACGGACATGTTCTGTCCGAACGAATCCGACTACGACCCGGAACTCGCCGACCGCTACCGCGCGGCCGGCAAGCAGGTGTGGTGGTACACGAGCTGCGATCCGCGCTATCCGTACGCGAACAACTCCAACTGCGAATATCCGACGGTGGAGTGCCGTCTGCTCGGCTGGCTGTCGTGGCAGGCGCGCGTGGACGGCTTTCTTTTCTGGCATGTCAACGCCTGGTGGGATGCGAATGCGAAGCTGGACGAACGGCAGACGTATTTCCCCGAATGGCGCGTGGACAACAATCTGCAGACGCCGGGCGACGGCGTGTTCCTCTATCCCGGTGCACGGGGCGTCCTGCCGGGCATCCGCCTCGCGAACGTCCGCGACGGCGTGGAGGACTACGAGAAGCTGCAGTTGGCGGAACGGCATTTGGGGCGACCCAAAGTGGAGTCTGTCGTGAAGCGGCTCGTCCGTTCGCCGACGGATTTTTCGCGAAATCCGAAGGGTGTTCGTATCATTCTCCGCGCGTTGCTCGATCGCGTCGAGAGAAAATGAGAGTCAATTAAAGAGGAGAGTTGTAAAGATGAAACCGAAGGCAAAGGGTGTGTGGGTGTGTCTGGTGGCGGCGATGGCGACGGGCGTGTGCCTTGGCGCGGCGCGCGAGGCGCGGATGCGGGCGGTGTACACAGTCCCGCACGAGCTGGACGTGCTGGTCACGAAGGAGTATTTCGGCCACATCCAAGGGGCGACGTGTTCGGAGAAGGCGATTTACCTCTCTCACGCCTATGGCATTTTCAAGATCGACTGGAAGAGCGGCAAGTTGCTGAGAGCGTGTTTTGCGCCATTGCACCTTGGCGACATCGCCTACGACGGGAAAGGCCACATCTACGGCGCGTTCGGACTGAAGCATCCGCCGAAGGGCAAGTCGACGCTCATGGTTGGCGTGTGGGACGAAGACCTCAACCTCGTCAAGGAGGCGTACATCGATCCGCCGGTCGTGAACTGCGCCTACTTCGACGGGGCGCTTGTGCTGGGCGATACCTTCTACACGGGGGTTGACCACTACGCGCAGCCGGGGAACGACCATCCTCCGCACAACGACCTCACGGTCATGATGCTCTCCATTCCCGACCTGAAGGTCAAGGGCACGCGGGAGATCCTGTTCGACTATCCGATCCACTACGGCTGTCAGACGCTCGGCACGGACGGAACGAACATCCTGTTCGGCAACTACGGCGCGACATCGGCGCAGGGGAACACGAAGGGGCTGAACTTCTCGCGCACGACGGGCGACTTCAATCTGCTCGAAAGCCGCCGCTTCGTCGCCTCCGAGGGGTTCGGGCTTGTGCCAAAGGCTGTGACGGGACGCGACGACATCGTGTTCTTCAACGTCAACGCGCTGGGCGGCAACATGCAGGGATGGGAGAAAGACCCCATCCGCAATCCGCCGCGCATCCGCATCGACTTCTGGTCGTACGACGAGAAGACGGGCGCGTTGACGGACATCACGGATCGGACAGACCCCCTCGCGTACACGATTTCCGAGTGGGGATACGACGACTCGGCCCGCGCGGCGGAGGTCACGTCGTCCGCTACCGCCACGGTGAAGAAAGGGAAGGTATGGCGATGAGACAGACGGACAGGGGACTAGGGCGGCGCGCGTTCATCGGTTGTGGCGTGGCATTTGCAGCAGGGTTCGGCAAGGTCGTGTTGGGCGCGGGCATCCGTCCGGTCGGTCCGACGAATCTTCGGGTGGGGGTCCTTGCGGACATCCACCTCACGGCGTCCGCGCCGCATGCGGACGTGCGGTTCGAGAAGGCGTTGCGCTACTTCGATTCGCGCAAGGCGGATGCCGTGCTGCTGTGCGGCGACATTGCGGACTACGGACTGATCAGCGAACTCGTTCGGGCGGGCGAAATCTGGGACAAGGTTTTTCCGGTCAACCGCCGTTCGGACGGCGCGCACATCGAGAAGCTGTTTCATTTCGGCGACCACGACAACGGCGGGTACGCCCACAGCCGGCATCCGGAGTATGCGCAGCGCAAGGCGGAAATCGATCGGGATGCCATCTTTCTCGCCGATCGCAAGACGGTTTGGCGAAAGGCGTTTCACGAAGACTGGTCGCCGATCCTGGTGAAGCGCGTCAAGGGCTACACATTTGTCC
>CAZWQY010000048.1:0-4499 GCA_964636295.1 uncultured Lentisphaeraceae bacterium
GGTGGACATTGGGGCGCGACAACGCCAGAACCTCCAAACTTCCAAAATCCCCAACATCCAAACCACCCGCCATCGTGACCGTCTCGCCAATCCGGAGGTCGGCCGAAATCCAGCCGGGCGAAAAGAGGTCGCCCAGGCCATCCTGTCCGCGCGCCGCCTCCTCCGGATGCCCGACGCAATACGTCCACTGCGGCTCGTGGTGATACGCGCCGCCCGTCACGCGCAACGCGAAAGCCCGATCGTCGGGCGCGAACACAAAGCCGTCCGCCGTCGCGCGCGTCGCGGCGGGAAAGCGCGTCTCCGCCCCCGCATAGGCCTTTGTCGTCGCATGAAAGCTGCGCCACTCGACATCGGGACGAAAGACGAGCCGCACCGAATCGCGCACGTCGTCGCCGGCGGACGCGACGCGCGTGACGGCAAGCGTCGCCGCATTCGCGCCCGGCGCGAGCGACAGCACGAAGGAAAAGGCCGCGTCCTTGCCCATGCCGCACGGCATGGTGAAGTCCCAGCGCGCAAAGCGTCCGGCCGGATCGGCGGTGAAGCGCGTCACGCACTGGCGGTCGAACGCGCGCACATAGCCCTCGCGCTGAAGCCAGCACCGCGTGCGCGTCCAGAGGTTGAGCCGGTCGGACGGCACGTCCGGATTCGGATTCGCCGCAAGCAGCGCGTCGTACTGCGAGCGAATCTCGCCCCAGCCCAGCCGCACCTGCGCGGCCGCGCCCGCGCCGTTGGACAACACCGTGCGGAAGTCGGGATGGCGACGCACCTCCTCGCCCGTCAGCGCAAGCTGTGCCCGCGCACGGTCGGCCGGCGGCGGCACAAGAAACGCCGTGCTCTCGCGCACCGCGCGTCCGTCCACATAGCGCGCAACCTCCAGCCGCAGACGACGGCAACGCATACCGTCCCCCTCATAGGCGGGCGACGTGAAGACGACGCGGCCCTTGGGCGACCGCGCGACGCCCAGCGTCTTCCCCGTCTTCGGATCGACAAGCCGCGCGCGCAATGGCACGTCCGCGCCGACCGCGACGCGCACCCCCGCCGGCACAACGACCTCTCGCCGCACGTCACGCGGCAGAAAGACGTGAAAAAGTGCCTCGCCCACCCTGTCCTGTGCCGCCGCCGCGCCCTCGGCCGTTACCTCGCCCGCCCTGTCCTGTGCCGCCGGCGCACAGCCGGCGGAAATCGCCGTCCCGACGCAAACGACTTCACCCGGCGCGAGTTGAAGGCCCGGCGCAACCGCGCGCCGACCGCCGTTCAGAAGATCGTCGGCTTCGCCCGCCGAGAAAGCCGCCGGCTCCCACGCAATGGTCGCCGGGCGTTCGCAGTCAAGGTTCGCAAGCACGAGAACGGGCGCGCCGCCAGGGCTCGTGCGCACGACGGCGAGCGTGTTTCCCCCGCCGCGCGTGACGACCTCCAGATGGCTCGCGCCCGCGAAAGACGGGTGCGCGCGCAACAGCGCATTGAGACGCGAAATGAGATCGACCATGTTCTCCGATGCGCCCCAGTTGAGGTCGTTCTTTCCGTGGACGTCAATCTTCTCCGTCGCATACCACTCGACGCCATTGGCAAGGCCCCACGCGCCCTGCCAGGAAAGGAGCGCGGCAAGCTGCACGCGCAGCCGCGCGTAGACAGGGCCACGTTTCGCCAGCCGGTCGTTGTCGTGCGTCTCGGCAAAATGGACGAGCGTGCCGTATCGCTCGGCACGTTCGATCGCGCCCGGCAGATAGCCCTCGAATTGGCTGCGGTCGTAGGTCTGAAAAATCTCCGAATACGCCCAGTCGAGATTCGCCTCGGCGAGCAAACGATCCGTGACGGCGAGTTCGCCGCCCAGCCCCTCCAGAAGGAAAACGGTGTCGGGATATTCCTCGCGCACCTTCGCGACGATGTAGCTCCACGTCTCGGCGGGAATCATGTACCCCGCGTCACAGCGAAAGCCGTCCACGCCGCGCCGACACCAGAAGAGAAAGACGTCGGCCATGTAGGCGCGCAACTCCGCGTTCGCATAGTCGAGTTCGACGAGATCCGCCCACTTGACGCCCCACGCGCCCGGCGAATGGAAACGCCCGTCCGGCTCGTGGCGAAACCAGTCCGGATGATGCGTCTGCAACGTCGAGGCCCAGCCCGTGTGGTTCGCGGGCAAATCGACGAAGAAAAGCCCGCCGCGCGCATGAACGGCGCCGATCAGCTCCTCGAACTGTCCGAGCGGCGTGACGAACTCGTCGAACTCGGCCATCGCCGGATCGACCGACAGAAAGTCCGTCGCAGCGAACGGACAGCCATACGCACCCATGACGGCATACGTCGTCGGCACGGGAAACGGCGGCAGGGTCTGGACGATGCGAAAGCCCATCGTGTCCATGATGAGCGGCAGCCGCCGCGCGACTTCGCGGAAACTGCCGAACTGGCGCGGGAAGACGCAGTAGATCGCATTGTGCGCGCGCGTCTCACCGCTCTCGACCTTGACGTGCAGATTGCGCCCCTCCGGCCATTCGGGCACGTGCGAGCCGTCGGGAAAGAAACAGGCCTTGCCGGAGAAGACGCCGACCTCGTCCAAAGGAATCTCGGCCGCGAAGACGCCGGGCGCCGTCTCGGCGAGCGGAATGTCCGTCCACGCCTTCGCGAGCGGCGTCACCCCCTCCTCCGTCTCGTCAATGATCTCGCGGCGACGCACGGCGGCGTGACCGAGGTTCGTGCGAAACGCGGCGCGTCCCTTGCGCGGCGGATCGACCGTCAGCGTGACGGCGAGCGTGTCGCCGCGCCACTTGAGCAAGAAGGATTCGGGTGCGGGTGTCTGGATCATGGAACCTCGGAATTTGAAAACGAAAAGGATAAAAAAGCCGACGGACCATCCATCCCCAAGCAATCAGCCGCCATTCGACCGAAGCGCCTTCGGGCTTAAGGATTTCAGGGATAGTCCGCCGGCAAAGTGAGGACTTCGCACCCGTCGTCGGTAATGGCGACCGTGTGCTCAAAATGGGCGGAAAGGCAACGGTCGCGCGTGACAACCGTCCAGCCGTTTTCGAGAACGACCGTCTTCTCGCCCTTCTTCGTCATCGAAATCATCGGCTCGATCGCGATCGTCATGCCGGGACGGAGGACGAGCTTGGTTCCGGGCGTGCCGTAGTTCGGCACCTCCGGATCCTCATGCACCGTCCGCCCGACGCCATGGCCAATCCAGTCGCGCACGACGCCGAACCCCGCCGCCTCGGCGACCGACTGGATCGCGTAGCCGACGTCGCCGAGATGAACGCCCGGCCCGCAGGCGGCGATGCCGGCCTTGAGGCACGCCTTCGTCGTCTCGACGAGGCGGACGACCTCCGGATCCGTCACGCCCAGCATCACCGTACGCGACGTGTCGCCATGAAAGCCGTTCGTGAAGATGCCCACGTCGGTCTTCACGAGATCGCCTGGCAAGATCACGCGGTGAGGCGACGGAATGCCGTGAATGACCTCGTCGTTCAGGGAAACGCACAGGTGACCGGGGAAGCCCTCGCACCCGTAGAAGCTCGCCTTGACGTTGTGCTTCTTGCAGTAGGCGACGACGAGGTCGTCGATTTCGCCGGTCGTCACGCCCGGCGCGACGGCGTTCGCACAGATGTCACGAATCTCCGCGCTCATGCGGCACGCCTCGCGCATACGCGCAATCTCAGCCTTGCTCTTGATATCGACTTTCATAAGAAGATGTGCGTATTATACCAAAGTTTGCATTTTGCCTCAAACGCGACAATTATCCCTCAATTACAATGCGGCTTTAGGCGAGGAGTTCGCGGAACGAGTCAATGACGCGCGTCGGATGCGCGGCCGCGAGGACATCACGCGAATTCGTGCCCGTGATCGCGACGACGTCCATCCCCGCCGCCTGCGCCGCCGCGATGCCGTTGAGCGCGTCCTCAAAGACGCAGCAGACGGACGGCTCGACGCCGAGACGCGCGGCGGCCGCAAGATAGCATTCGGGCGCAGGCTTGCCGCGCACATACTGGGAGGAATCGACGACAACGGAAAAGAACGCGCGCAGCCCAAGGCCGTCGAGGACATAATCGACATTGTCCATCGTCCCGCCCGTCGAGACGGCGCAGGGGATGCCGTCCGTCCGCGCAACGGAGAGAAAATCGATAAGACCCTCGCGCGCCACGAGTTGCGGACGATAGATTTCGCGGTACAGGGCCTCCTTCTCGCGGAGAAGTTCCGCCGCACAGGCCTCGCCAATCGGCGCGTCAAACATACGCGCAAGATAGTCGCGCCCCGGCGCGCCCATCCACGCGACGACCTGCGCTTCCGTCAGGTGTCCGCCATGCCGCCGCGCAAATTCCAGCCACGCCTGAACATGATACCGGCAGTTGTCCACCAGCACGCCGTCCATGTCGAAGAGATACGCCCGTTTCGTCATGGCGGATAGTATACCATTATTCGAGCGGCGGGATGTTACCGGGGCCTGTCCCCGCGACTTCCGCTACTTGCTCACGCGGATCGTGTAGAAGCCGCTCGCGCCGCCCTTCACG
>CAZWQY010000049.1:0-4420 GCA_964636295.1 uncultured Lentisphaeraceae bacterium
ACCAGCGACCAATTGATTAACAGTCAACTGCGCTACCACTGCGCCACGCCCGAACGTCATCATGAACTTGCGTTCAATGGTGTGTAGTATATCATAGTTGCTGCCTCGCGCGCAAGTGGGTATTTTTCGTTTGAAAAATGGGCTTTGGACAGGTGGCTCGCCCCGTCGAACGCGTCGACTCCGCGCTTCGCGCTTTCGCCGCTCGGGATTCGCGACACTACCCGCAGCACGTCGTTGTGCAAGCCACACAGAGGTCGCTCATCACGTCGCCGGGCCGACCACCCGCCCTTCACCCAAATGCGGCCCACGCGCCAATTCGGACGTTCTGGTCGCGCATTCATATTCATGGGCGGACGCGAAGGCGGAGGCCAGGCGATTGTCCTGACGACGTGATGAGCGACCTCTGCGCGGTCTGAACCGCGACGCATCCCGCACAGTGTCGCGAATCCCGAGCGCGAAGAACTCATGAGTTCGCGCGTTCGGCAGGACAAGTCGCCTGGGCGAAGCCGTCCCCGCTGTCTAACCTTTCCATCACGGCCTCCGCGCGGGAGCATCGGAGGCAGGTTCGGAGAGGAGATCGCCCTGACGACGGCCGCGCTCCTCCATGAGGTCGGCGAGCGGGTCTTCGTCGCCCGCCTCCTCCAGCTCCTCCGGACGGTCGGGCGGAATCATAAGGTAACGCAGGGCCGCCGTCGTGAGCCGCTTGAAGACAGGTGCCGCCGAGTTGCCGCCCTGATGATAGCGCGTGCGCGCCTCGAAGTCGAGCGTGACAAGGACGACAAGCTCCGGCTCGCCCGCCGGGACAATGCCGCAGAACGTCGCGCGGTAAAGCCCCGGATAGTAGCCGCGTCCGCCCGGAATCTGCTTCTGCGCCGTGCCCGTCTTGCCCGCAATCGAATAGCCCCGAATCGCCGCCCGCCGCGCCGTGCCCTTCGGCGTGGCGACGTCCCGCATCATCTCGCGCGTCGCGCGCGCCGCCGCAGCCGAGATCGCGCGCGCCGCTGGCGTCGGCTCGCCGCGATAGGCAACCGTCCCGTCCGCACGCACGACGCGATCAACGATATAGGGCTTCATCCGCAGACCGTCGTTCGCAATCGCCTGAAACGCGCCCGCAAGCTGAATCGCCGTCACGGCGACGAACTGCCCGATGCCCGCGCGCGACTGCGAAGCCTTGTCCCACGCGCGCTTGTGCGGATCGGGCAGGATGCCGAACTGCTCGCCCGGCAGCTCGATGCCCGTCTTCGCGCCAAAGCCGAACTTCTTGAAAGAGGCGTAGAGGCGACGCGGCCCGAAATCGTAGGCAAGCTTGCCGATGACGATGTTCGAGGAGTGAACCAGCGCATCCTTCACCGTCATCATCGGCTCCCAGGCGTGCGAGCCGTCGCCCGGCAGGCGGTAGTACTTCGGATCGTCGCGATTCGTCCGGTAGAGGCTCGTCGGGCGCACAAATCCCGCATCGACCGCCGCCGCCACCGTGATCGCCTTCATGACGGAACCCGGCTCGTAGTTGAAGGCAACGGCGCGGTTGAGCTTCGCGTCGTCCGACGTACGCCCAAACGCAAGCGGCTCGAAGTCCGGCAGCGACGCCATCGCGAGCACCGCGCCCGTCTTCGCGTGCATGACAATGCACCAGCCCGACGCCGCGCCATACTCCGCGACGCCCCACTTGAGCGCGTCCTCCGCCTCGAACTGGATGTTGTGGTCAATCGTCAGGTAGACGTCCGCCCCCGGTATCGGGTCAATCGAGACCTGGCGCTTGTCATAAAGCTCGCGTCCGCGCGCATCGCGCATCCCCTGAATCGTGCCCGGTGTGCCCGTCAGCTCGCGGTTGAAGCGCAGCTCGACGCCCGCCGACCCGACGTATTCGGCGTTGACGCTGCCGAGGACATGCGCCAGCCGCCGCCCGTGCAGGTACTGGCGCACCTGCGTGTCGTGAATCGCGACGCCCGCGACGAGCCGCGAATCAGCGAGCGTCCGATGCGCGTTCGGATCGGACGACAGCGCGAGGAACTGGTCGCGATAGCCTCGGCGCGGCGGCGTATTCGCCATTCGCAAGACCTTCTGGTAGTCGAGTCCCAGCGCGTCCGCAATCGTCCGCACGATCGCCTCCTTCGCGCGCGGACGCTTCTCGCCGCGCGGACGCACGAGCGCGTTCGTGAGCGCGACCGGATCCAGCGCATACTCCCAGTAGGGGACGGACTTCGCGAAAGGATACTCCTTTCCCTTGCAGGAGTAGATGCCCCCGCGCGGCGCGGGAATCTGGCGCGTGAAGACGTAGTCGGGCGCGGCGACCTTCGGATCGACGTGCGCGCGCACGAGCTTCTGGGTCGAGTAGAGCGCGAAAAGCCCCAGCAGGACGACAGGAAACCAGAACCGCCAATTCTCGCCGCGCATCGGCATTGCGGCGTCAGCGGCGGACTCGGTGCTTCGGGCGCGCGGACGGCGCGACATAGCGCACCGTCGCCGCCGTGCCCGCGCGCTGCCGGAGGCGCGTGAGCGCCAGCTGGTTCGGATACGGCACGCCCCGCGCGTTCAGCCGAATGCACTGGTCGGCGCGCGGCGTCGACATCTTGAGCCCGTGGCGGAAAAGCGCGGCCTCGACCTTCTCCGGCGTCTTCATCTCCTCCCACCGCGTCGATTCGCGGCGGTGCGACTCCTCAAGCTTCGCGAGCTCGCGCTCCTTCTGGCCCTTCTCGTTCAGGAGCTGCGTACAGCTCGACGACGAGAGGAGGTTCAAGATGACCATCACGAAGAAGAACACGATGATCGCGCCAAAGCGCATCGAGTTCGCCGCAATGACGGACATCCGTTTCGAGACTTTCCTGTTTTTCCGCATTTTCTACGCCCTTTCGACCACGCGCAGCTTCGCGCTCCGCGCCCTCGGATTCAATTCAAGTTCCGCCGCGCCCGCGACCACGGCCTTCTTCGTGACGGCCCGCGCCTTCGGCTCGTCGCCCTCCCATGCCTCGCCCCCCTGCTGCAGGGCGCGCATCTTCCCGACGTGCGCGGCAAAGAACCGCTTCACGATTCGGTCGCTGAGGCTCTCGAACGTGATGACCGCGAACCGCCCGCCCGGCTTCAGAATCGCCAAACCCCCATCGAGCGCGCGCACGAGTTCGCCCAGTTCGTCGTTCACCTCCATCCGCAGGGCCTGAAAGACCCGCGTCGCCGGATGATGCCCGCCACGGCGGCCGACAAGCCGCTCGACGAAATCGGCCAAGTCCGTCGTCGTCACGAACCGCGTACCCTTCTCCCGCGCGGCGACGAGCGCGCGCGCAATCCGCCGCGCCTGCGGCTCCTCGCCCAACGTGCGGAAAATCTCCGCCAGCCGCTCTGCGCTCGCGCCGTTCACGAGGTCGGCCGCCGTCAGCCCGGCCGACTGATCCATGCGCATGTCAAGCGGCCCTTCGCGCAGGAAACTGAACCCGCGCGCGGCCTCGTCCAACTGCGGACTCGACACGCCCAGATCCAGCAAAACGCCATCCACCGCGTCCCAGCCATGCGCCCGCGCAATCGCCGCCACATCCCCATGGTTGCCCTTCGCGGTCGTCAGCCCGTCCAGCCCCAGCGCACCCACGTCCGACAGGGCCGCGTCGTCGCGATCGACTCCGAGCACGACGCCGCCACGCGCCAGGATCGCCTGCGTGTGGCCCGCGCGGCCGAGCGTGCCGTCCACATAGCGGCCGCCGAGACGGACGGACAGCGCGCCGACGGTTTCCTCCAGGAGGACGGGTCTGTGCTTCGCTTCCACGTCACAACCCCGCCGCCGTCAGCACGTCGTCGATTTCCTCGATGTTCACCGCGTCTTCGGGTCCCAAGACCTCCGGCGCGTACAGCTTCACCATGCGGAACGAACCCACCATCGCGACCGTCGCCGTCAAGTTCGCGAACTGGAGAAGCTTGTCGCAGATGCGAATTCGACCCTGAACGTCAAAGGAAAGCTGCTGGGAGACCGCGCCGATCTTGGCGAACACCCGGTTCAGCGCGGGATCGAGCAACGCCTTCTGCCGCAGCTGCCCCAAGAATGCATCCATCTCCGCCTTGGGATAGAGATTGAGACACTTTTCCTTTCGGTCGGGCATCACATAGACGACACCACCGGAAAAGACGCCGCGCCATTCGCTGGGAATGGTGAGCCGACGCTTCGGGTCAAGCGCAAAATCGTGACGCCCGAACAGGACTCCCGACTCCACCGCCGCCTCCGCGACACTCTCTGCGACCTTGTTTGACATTCTTTGACACTATTATACATCAAGCCCCACCTGCAGGTCAATAGCGAAACCCAAGAAAATTGTCTTTGCGTAAAAAAAAAAAAAGGAAAGCCGCGTCTCACGACGCGGCTTGCTCTTTGACTTCAACGATGAAAAGTGGGCAGTTGAGAAAACAGCAGGAACGTCTGCGCGTTGCGGATGTAGTTTCC
>CAZWQY010000050.1:0-3517 GCA_964636295.1 uncultured Lentisphaeraceae bacterium
GTGGGCTACCAGACGGATACGATTGCGCAGAACAAGTTCGTCATCAAGGCGATTCAGTTCGAGGACGTCGAGTCCGGCAAGGTCGAGGTCAACAAGGTTTTTGCCGGCTTCACGGGCGTGGACTTTGATGAGTCGTTCGCATTTCAGCTGACGGCTCCGCAACTCTTGGTCCAGTCGGCCGGCGGCTACGACACCTACTACTATCTGAACGATGCCTATGTCGAGGCGGACGAAAGCACGAAGCCAGGATGGGCGGACGTGGGCGGCAACTACGTCAATCTCGCGCTGACGCCAGGCACGGCGGTGTGGGTGAAAGTTCCTGGCGGCGATGCGACCACTACGGCGGCAGGCGCAGTTGCGGTTGATGATCTCGTGCCGGTCACGATCCCGGCAAACAAGTTCACGCTCGTCGGCAACGCCTTCCCCGTCGCGGTCACACTCAACGGCCCGCAGATGACGTGCGAGGGCATCACGGGCGCGGACTTTGACGAGACGTTTGCGTTTCAGCAGACAGCTCCGCAACTCTTGGTTCAGTCGGCAGGCGGCTACGACACCTACTACTACCTGAACGACGCCTATGTCGAGGCGGACGAAAGCACGAAGCCGGGATGGGCGGACGCGGGCGGCAACTACGTCGAGCCGTCAATCAAGGTCGGCACGGGCTTCTGGGTGAAGTCGGCGGACGCAATCACGGTTCAGTTCAACCGCTAAACGCTTTGGGTCTTGTGCGGCGCAGGGTGTGTCGTGCAGCCTATCAACAAAAAGGAAAACGAAAATGAAGAAACTCATGACGGTCGCCGTGGCGCTGGGCGCGGTGCTTGCCGCGAATGCCGCTTCGGTTGACTGGCAGATCTCGGGGTCTGTCGATACCGTGAACTACAAAATCTACCTTGTTGGAGCCATCTCCGAGTCGTGGGCATCCGTTGCCGACCTCGCGGCCGATGCGTCGTCCTATGGTGTAACGGGAACGTCCGGCACAATCCTCAAGAGAGGTCGTACCTATTACGTGAATGCGTCTTTGTTTAGCGACAACATCAGCAAGACGTCGGCCAACGTCTACTTCGTGATTGTTTCGGGCGATGGCGCGGCTGGCTATAACTATGTCAAGGCCGACCTCTCGGCGCTCGTCTACGAGGGCGTTGAGACTCCTCCGGGCAAGTATATGAAGACGGCCGACGATCTTCTCGCGGGCACGGCGGGCTCGTTCGGGGCCGTCCCGGAGCCGACGAGTGCGATGCTCGTGCTTCTCGGCGTGGCGGGCCTTGCGCTGAAGCGCAAGCGTGCGTAAGGCAGAGGCAAGAAATCGGCAACCGCCGCATGGAAAGGCCCGTCCGAGCGAATCGGGCGGGCCTTTCGCGCTAGAGGCGGCAAGGGAAAGCGGGGCTTGAAATGGGCTGGAACGGGTCGGAGACGGACGGCTTGCGTCGCCCGCACAGGACAGAAAACGCGAATTACGTAGCGGGTGAACGGCACGGGCCGCACGAGACTGGGAACGTAAACTGCGCGGCGAGTGGACGCTACAACCCGTACAGGGCAGAGAATTCGAATTGCGCGGCGACAGGCACGCCAAGAGAGCGACGCGGCCCGCTCGGAGCGGGGCCTGTCCCCAAGGCGGTTTTTTGCCGCCTGCGGTGGGCGTGGGTAGCGGCCGCGCTCGTCGTGCTGGGTGCGCTTGGCCTTCTCCTCGGACGGGTCTTCGCGCCCAGCGGAGGCCCTGTCGCGGCGGGGCCCGTCCCCGCGCCCCTTGCGGGGCCTGTCCCCACGGCGGGTGTCACAGACGGGCCGTCCGAGCCTCGCACCGTCCCTTCGCCCGCCCTTTCGACGCAAGGGCCTGTCCCCGTGTCCGCGAAGCGCCTTTGGCGCGGAGTCGAGGTCGTCTCGTCCGCTGGCGCGGAGACGAATCGGGACGGCGCTGTCGTCGAGCGGCTCCTTCTCGCGGATGGGCGGCGCGTGCAGGCCGTCTCGCTCCCGCCCCCCGCCTTCCGGCATCCGAGCGACCAGCTCCTCGCGATGGCGCTCTCGGCACGTCCTGGCGAGGCGATGCCGCCCCTGCCGTTCGGGCCGGACGTCGAGCGCGGCTTCCTGCGCGCGCTGGAGGACCCGGTCGAGGAGCTGCCGACGGACTCCGCCGAGGTGCGGGAGCTGAAGCGCCGCGTCGCGGAGGCGCGGGAGACGCTTGCCGGGGAGGTGCTCGCCGGGCGGTGCGTCCGCGACGTGCTGGAGGAGTGGCAGCGCGGGCAGGAGCATGCGGCGGCAGTCCGGCTGATGGCCGTGCGCGAGGTGGAGGCCGTGCGCGAGTCGGAGGGCGTCGGGGCTGCGCGCCGCTTCGCCGCGCAGGCGAACGGGACGCTGCGCGCGGGCGGCATCCCGGAGATTCCCGTCCCCGGCGGACGCGGTTCTGCGGACGAAGATGGCGGTGACGGACATGAAGCGGAAGGAGAACACTGATGGACGCAGGAGACGACAGAAACGGAGGAGAACGCGGGCGTGGCGCGCCTCGGACGGGCTCGCGGACATTGCCGCTCCTGTGGGCGGCGCTCGTCTGCGCGCTCGCGGCATCGGCAGCCCTTGCCGACGGCGGGACGCGCCGTCCTGCGAGGCTCGTCAGACCTTCGGGCGGTCTCGTCGAGAAGGCGTGCCGAGGCTCCGTCCTGCGCGTCGTCGATGTTCAGGACGCGCTTCCGCATGGGCAGGTCGCTGCGGCGGCCAGGGTCGTTCGGCATCTGTCGCGTCTGCCGCTTGTCGCGGAGGATTCGCGCGCGCTCGCGGGAGCGGATCCGTGGCGGACGGCGCAGGGCCTTGCGCGGGCGGAGGGAACGGCCGCCGCCGTCCTCGTCGTGGACGATGCGGGGTTGCCGTTCCTCGTGGCCTCGCCCGACGGGCGATGGGCCGTCCTCAACGTCGCCTCGCTGGCGGGAGATGCGGAAAAGGCGTCCGCACGGCTGGAGAGGCTCGTCTGGGGCGCGGTGTCGCTCGCGCTCGGCGCGGGTGTCCCCGCGCAGTTTGAGTCGCTCGCCGGGCTTGACGCGAGTCCGACCGTCCCGGGGCCTGCAGTGCACAACGCGCTGCTTGACGCGGCCCGGACGCGCGAGGTCGGGCTAATCACGCTGGCGACCTACCGCAGGGCGTGCGAGGAGGGCTGGGCGCCGCCGCCGACCAACGACGTCCAGCGGGCGATCTGGAACCGGGTTCACCAGATCCCCGACAGGCCCATCGCCATCGAGTACGATCCGAAGCGCGACAGGTGAGGCTTGGCGGTGTCTGATGGAATGGGCCGTCCTTCAAGCCGGGATGACATTGTGCCGCGAAGGGACACGACGGTGACTCGACTACCAGACCGTCAGCAGTGCCGTGAATCTCCTGCGGAGGGCAGGGCTTCCCTCTTTGTCGATTCCCATGGGGGTCCTCTCTTTTTTGCTGACCCATTAGATATTACCATTTGCGACGAGAAATTTTTTTTCAGGCGAATTGCAACCCAAGTGGCGCAGGAAGTCCCTAAGGCGTCTTGGCAAGACGT
>CAZWQY010000051.1:0-2933 GCA_964636295.1 uncultured Lentisphaeraceae bacterium
CACGAAGACTGGTCGCCGATCCTGGTGAAGCGCGTCAAGGGCTACACATTTGTCCTTGGAAACCACCAGTGCCTTGATCCGGCGGTGGATCGGTACGGGGATGTCGTGCCAGGCGTGGACGCGGCGTTGGCGGCGCTCAAGCCCGATCCGTCCAAGCCGTTCTTCTATTCGCAGCATCGTATCCTGCGCGGGACGGCGGGCGGGGCGGACGTCTGGGGACAGGAGGCCGGCGTTGTCACGAAAATCCTTTCGAACTATCCGAACTGCTTTGCGTTCTGTGGACATGGGCACGTTCAGGCGACGGACGAGCGGAGCATTTGGCAGGGCGCGTTCACGGCGGTGGAGGTTCCGTCGCTTCGCTATCTCCTTCAGCATCCCGGCCGCGAGAACGGCTATTGCATTACGGACTTCAAGAAGAACGCGCAGCATCCGCCGCAGATGAAGATGACGTCGACATGGGGCGACGGACACGGCGGACTGTTCATGTCGGTGTCCGACGACGCGATCGTGCTGGAGCGGCTTGACATGGACACGCACGAGAAGGTCGGGCCGGACTGGCTCGTGCCGCTTGCGCGGAATGCGGGGAAGCCGTACGACCACGCGCGGCGGGCGAAACGCGACCCGATGCCCGTGTGGCCGGCGGGTGCGCAGGCATCCGTGACGTTTTTGAAGAACGGCGCGAATCGGGTGGGCACGAAAACCGACCAGTATGTGGTGATGTTTCCGTCTGCGCCGTCTGTCGGTTCGGCGCCGCGCGCCTACGACTATGTCGTGAAGGCGATTGGGACGAAAGTCGGTGTCGAACGGACGTTGTGCGAGAAGTGCGTCTATTCGCCGTACATCTACCGAAGTGAACGGCGTGATCGTCAGCTGGCGATGTGCGTGTTCGCCACGTCGGAAGTTGGCGGAAGTTGTGATGCGTTGCGCTTCGAGGTGTGTCCGCGCAATGCATTCGGACGGGCGGGCAAGCCGCTTGTCGCGGCGGTCGCTAAAAGTTGAGCGAAAGAGAAAAGGAGTCGAGGAATGAGAGGACAGTCGTTTGTCTTGGCGTGTGCGGTTGCTGCGTGTGCCGTGTGCGCGGGGTTGCGCGCGGATACGGTCTGGCTGGACGAGCCGGGCATCTGGGAGCGCATGAGCGGCGGACACGGGTACAGTTGGGTGTGCACGGCGGGCAAGGACACGATGGTGAAGGGGTCGTTCCGTCGTGGCGTCGGCACATGCGCCCCGTCCGCGCTCTACTTGGCCGTGGACGGCAACGCGCGGTCGTTCGAGGCGACGGTCGGGCAGTTGGGCGGGCCGAACAAGTCGAAGCTCACCTTCCGCGTCTACCGCGAGAAGGAGCTGGCGTTCGAGACGCCCGTGCTGGACAAGGACTCCGGGCCGCACAAGATCAAGGTCGATCTTTCCGGGGCGCGGTGGATCAAACTGGAGGCGCATGGAATCGAATCGCCGTACAGCGGCTCGTCGATCTGGGCGGACGCGCGGTTTGAGATGAAGCCCGGTACGCGCCCGCGCGACATCGCCACGCTGTCGCGTCAGCTGGGCATCCTCACGCCGCCCGTCGCGAAAGCCCCGCGCATCAACGGGCCGTCGCTCTTTGGCGTGCGTCCCGGCAACCCGCTCCTGTATCGCGTGCCGGTGACGGGGGCGCGTCCGCTGGCTGTCTCGGTCGAGGGGCTGGACGCGCCGGAACTTGCCGAGGTGACGTTCGAGGCCGCGTCGCAGATGCTGGTCGGCCGCGTGGCGAAGCCCGGCACGTATCCGCTCGTGTTCAAGGCGACGAATGCGCAGGGCGCGGCGAAGAAGGCGTTCCGGCTCGTCGTGGGAGAGAAGATCGCGCTCACGCCGCCGCTTGGCTGGAACAGCTGGAACGCCTTTGCGAACACCGTGACGGCGCAGATCGTCAAGGAGACGGCGGACGCGATGGCGCGGCTTCGCCTGGGGGATCATGGCTGGTCGTATGTGACGATTGACGACGGCTGGCAGATTTCCATGAAGAGCAGCGGTCCGCGCCGTGACGAGCAGGGGCGGCAGCTCTCCAGCGAACTCTTCCCCGACATGAAGGGGCTGGCGGACTACGTCCACGCGCGCGGCTTCAAGATCGGGCTTTACTCCAGCCCCGGCCCGTCGACCTGCGCGGACTACGAGGGCAGCTGGATGCACGAGTTTCAGGATGCCCAGACCTACGCCGACTGGGGGTACGACTACCTGAAGCACGACTGGTGCAGCTACGGCGGTGTCGCGTTTGGTTCGGGCGTGGAACGCTGGATGTATCCGTATCTCATCATGGGACGGGCGTTGCGGGAGAGCGGGCGCGACATTGTCCATTCGATCTGCCAGTACGGCATTGAAAACGTCGCGTCGTGGGGCGCGGCGGCCCTAGGACAGTGCTGGCGCACGACAGGCGACAAGTTCGACTTCTGGGAGGATGTCGTCACGGACATGAAGACGCACGAGGATCTGTGGCGGTACGCCGGGCCGGGCGCGTGGAACGACGCGGACATGATGCTCATTGGCTCGACGCACTGGAGCGACCACAAGGGGACGCGCCTCACGCCGAACGAGCAGTACACGCACGTCTCCCTGTGGGCGATGTGGGCGGCGCCGATGATGATCGGATGCGACTTGCGTGGAATCGATCCGTTCACGCTGTCGCTCATCACGAACGACGAGGTGATTGACGTGAATCAGGACGAACTGGGCGCGGCGGCGGCGAAGATTCAGGGCGGCGACGACTGGGCGTGCTGGGCGCGTCCGCTCGCCGACGGCTCGATCGCGGTGGCGCTCGTCAACCTCTCGCCGTACGAGCAACCCGTGCTGTTCGGCCTGAAGACGGCAGGCATGGAGGGGACATGGCGCGTGCGCGACCTGTGGCGGCAGGTCAATGTGGGCAACGCGACGGGCGGCTACCGCGTCTCCGTGCCGGGACACGC
>CAZWQY010000052.1:0-2724 GCA_964636295.1 uncultured Lentisphaeraceae bacterium
AGGTCAATGTGGGCAACGCGACGGGCGGCTACCGCGTCTCCGTGCCGGGACACGCCACCCATCTCGTGCGGTTCATCCCCGGCGCCGACGCGCGGTTGCGCAACGGCTTGGCGGACGTGCGCGAAAACGACTGGTTTCGTCGGATCGAGGCCTATCGCACGTTGCGCGAAGAGCCGTGCGGCGACTGCCCGTGACGGACGCAGGAGGAATCTGTATAATACCATGAAACAGGAAAGAAGACAGGAGTCCACGAAAATGGGAAACACACTCGGTAAAATCAGTCGAATCGGAATGCGAGTCTGTGGGCTCGCGGCGTTGCTGGCGGCCCTGTCGGCAGTGGCGGACGGAAGCGTCTCGCTGAACGGTGCGTGGAGCCTGTCCTATTTCCCTCAGCCGGACTTCAGCGAAGTGCGCGACTTGAAGGACGTGCCGGCGGACGCGAAGACGCTGGCGGCGACGGTGCCGGGCGACGCCTTCCTTGAATTGGAGAAGGCGAAGGTCGTGCCGCCGCTTTTCATCGGCACGAACGTCTGGGCGATGCGCACGTGGGAGAACGTGCAGTGGGTCTACCGCAAGACCTTCACCGCGCCGACGTTTGACGCGAAGACGGCGTGCGCGCAGTTGCGCTTTGACGGCCTCGACACGCTGGCGGACGTCTTCCTGAACGGCGAGCGGATCGGCACGGCGGAGAACATGCATCTCGTCCATGCGTTCGACGTGTCGGCGCGCTTGCGGCAGGGCGCGGCGAACGAGGTCGCCGTCCTCTTCCGTTCGCCGGTGCGCGAAGCCGAGAAGTACGTCTTCGACACGCATGGCTTCCATTCGTGTGGCTCGGTCGAGTCCGAGCCGCTGCGCAAGGCGTGCCACCAGTTTGGGTGGGACATCTTTCCGCGCCTCATCTCCGCAGGCATCTGGCGCGACGTCTCGCTGGACATTACGCCGCGCGCGCGCGTCGCGGACGTCTACTGGATTACGCGCGCCATCGACCGCGCGAAGCGTTCGGCGGGCCTGCGCGTTGAGTTCCGGACGGTGCTCCCGTTCTGCGAGCGGCTGGGCGGCAAGTACCGCATCACGCTGACGCGCCAGGGGCGCGAGGCCTTCCGCCACGAATGGCCGCTTGAGACGGTCGCGACGCGCCGCGAGTTCTGGCTGGGAGACGTGGACTTCTGGTGGCCGAAGAGCTATGGCGAGGCCGCGCTCTACGAGGCGAAGGTCGAGATCATTGGCGGCGTGACGGGCAAGGTCATCGCCTCCGACGTGCGTTCGATCGGCATCCGCACGCTTGCGCTGGAGCGCGACGACGTCTATTCGGCGGAGCGTCCGGGCGAGTTCCTTTTCCGTGTGAACGGCGAGAAGATCTACTGCCGAGGCTCGAACTGGGTGCCGCTCGACATGATGCATTCGCGCGACGCCGCGCACATGATTCCGACGCTTGAGCTCTTCACCGACCTCAACTGCAACATGGTGCGCGTCTGGGGCGGCGGCGTCTACGAGTCGGATGCGTTCTACGCCTACTGCGACGCGAACGGCCTTCTGGTTTGGCAGGACTTCATGACGGGGTGCGGCTGCTTCCCGCAGGACGATGCCTATGCGGCCGTGACGGACGCGGAAATCCGGAGCATTCTTCTGCGCCTCCGCAACCACCCGTCGATCGCGCTCTGGGCGGGCAACAACGAGAACGACCAGTTCATGATCGGCGAATATCGCGGCACGGTGGACATCGATCCGAACGTCGAACGCAACTCGCGCGTGACGATTCCGCGCGTCTGCTGGGAACTCGACCCCGTCCGGCCCTACCTGCCGTCGAGCGAATACTACTCGCCGGACGTCGCCGCCGGTCGCGCGAAGCCGTCGGAGAACCACCTCTGGGGCGCGCGCGGCTACTACAAGGTGCCGTTCTACACGAACTCGCCCGCGCATTTCGTCTCCGAGATGGGCTATCATGGCATGCCCAACCGCGAGACGCTGGAGCGGATGATGACGAAGGGCGCGCTCTATCCCTTCAAGGACGCGAAGTTCACGCCGGAATCGTGGAACGACGAGTACCAGTGCAAGGCGTCGCGCCCCTTTGTGACGGGCGACTACGGCAAGCACCGCAACCATCTCATGTCCAACCAGGTGCGGCTCATGTTCGGCGCGCCGTCTACGGATTTCGACACGTTCATCGACCAGTCCCAGATCGTGCAGGCCGAGGCGATGAAGACGTTCGTCGAACTCTTCCGCTCGCGCAAGTTTGCGCAGACGACGGGACTGCTCTGGTGGAACGTCCGCGACGGCTGGCCGCAGCTCTCGGATGCGGTCGTCGATTATTTCTACTCGAAGAAGCTCGCCTACTGGACGATCCGCAACGCGCAGCGCGACCAGATCGTGATGGTGCGCGACGACCATCGGGCGATTGCCGTGAACGACACGCTCGCCGCCGTGACGGGATCCGTCACGATCCGCGACGCGGCGACGGGCACGGTCGTCCTGCGGTCGGACGCCTTCACGATTCCCGCGAATGGCACGCTGGACGTGGGCGCGGTCGCCTGGAAGGGGCAGGGCGTCCTCGTCATCGAGGCGACGCTCGGCGGCAAGCCGTTCGTGAACCACTTCCTCTACGGCGAGATCCCGTTCGACTACGCGGCCATCCGAAAGCTCCTGCCCTACGACCGCGAGCGGTAATGCCCGCTCTTGATTTCCTGCGGGCGGAAAGTGTATAATACGCGCGAACATTCCCCAGAA
>CAZWQY010000053.1:0-2486 GCA_964636295.1 uncultured Lentisphaeraceae bacterium
GGCAGCTTCGCCACCCGCCGACCCGACGTCTCCAACGCCCAGACGGACAACTTTTCCGGATGCGCCACGGCAAGCGCGACCCGCGCCGTCCCCTTCCGCACGACCGGCGTCGCACGTCCCCACTTGAGCAAAATGGTCTTCTCGGCATCCGCGTACACATTGCCGTCGGCCTGCACGTCCGTCAGATGCGACACGAGCAGACGACGCGACTGGACGATCGGCCGGCCGTCGAGCGAACTCGCCCACACCGTCGCCGCCACGTCCCCGACGTCGAGCGAGACCGGGCCCGCCGTCAACGCGCCCGACGGCGTGAAGCCGCCCGCCGTGCGCGGCGTGTCGATCGCGAACGAGCCACGCTTCCGGTCGAACGTGAGCGACGGATTCGCCTTCAGCGCGACGGGCGCATTCGTCTGCGCAAACGTCTGCGCCAGATTGCACGTGGGCGTTCCCGCCGGCACAGGCGCGACGGCCGTTCCCACGCGGACGTTCCATGCGGCGTCATGCCACTTCGGAACGACGCCCCGGGCCGCGCCCGTGGAAACGAACGTGTCGGGCGTGACCGTCTGCATGAGCGCATCCGCCAGCGGCGCCATGTCGCCCCGCAGGAAGAGGCACACGCTCGCGCGGTCGGACGCCTGGCCAAGCGGATCGGACGCGACGTCGAAATAACCAGGGGCGCCCTTCCCGTCCTGCATGTTGCCCAGCCCGTGCGAATACGCGAACCGCCACAGACCGTCCCAGTCCTGCAACGCGCTGAGCGCACCCGTCATGATGCCGCCCACGCCCCGGAACATACCGGGGCCGGAGAAATTCCACTCGGTAATCGTGAACGGCTTGTCCGGCATCCGCGTGAACGCGGCGGACACGGGCGGCAGGTTCGCCGAAAAGACGGGATTCTGATTGCCGCAGCTCGACGGCAACGACCAGGAACGCGCCAGGAAGTGCGGATGATCGACGTAGAAATGGTCGTCCACGTAGTCGTAGCACTTTTCGCGCATCGCCATGAGCGGCGTGTAGTGTCCGCCGCAGTTCTGGCTCGTCAGCAGCGCCTTGACGCCGAGCGACGCGAGAAATTCGCGCTGCCGGCCGACGAGACGTTCCTCGATGTCCGCCATGAAGCGGATGAGCGCGGCGTTCTGCTGCCAGGCGGAGACTTTCGTGGGGTCGTCGCTCACGCCTTTCGCGAACGACGGATCCTTCGCCCGATTCTCGGCCAGCCAGTTCCGCCACGCGGCTTTCATGGGTTCGAGTTCGGCAATCGTCGACCAGCACCACGTGAGATGCCCCTCGTTGATCAGCGAAATCAGCGGCAGCCCCGGCTCGTCGGCGTAGCGGCGGCCCGTGTAGGGATTCACGTGCGTCAGCAGATTCCGCGTGAACGTCTTCCAGTTTTCGAACGCGGGTTCATGGACGGAAATCAGGTTCTTGTAGACCTGCTGGTCGACGCGGCCGTCCCGGTCGATGCCGACGTCGCGCCACATGACGGGGCGCGTCGTGAACAAGTCCGTCGTCACGTAGATGCCCTTCTCGTAGCACTTGGCCAACAGGTAGTCGAGCCGATCCATCTGCGCCGCGTTGAACGTCAGGCGGTCGGCTGCGTCCTTGATCACGCCGTTGGCGGATTCGTAGTGGTGGATGCGCACGGTGTTGTAGCCAAGACGCGCCAGGCGCGTGGCGATCTGCTCGGCGAACGCCTTGTCGGGGAAACAGGCGTCGAAGCAGAGGTTCACGCCGTAGAAGCGCTGCGGCCGGCCGGGACGCTTTTCGAACTCGAAGTGGCCGTTCACGTTCTTCAGCCAGCCGTACTTGCCCGCCGGCGCGTCCTGCAAGCCCATGCCGGAGAAGTCGAGCGCACTGCCGGCGAGAATGTCCTTCTTGTAGTCGAGCGGAATCCAGTCCGGCCCGGCGGACACGACCACGGGCTTGTCGATCGTCGTTGTCACGCCATCTGCGGACGACAGGAAGCAACTGAACGCGCGCTGGTCGCCGACACGGAACGGCCGCGCCGTCTTCGCGCCGTTTGGCGAAATGCGCAGCGTAATCGTCTGCACCCACTGGCGGTCGTCCTGAATGCCGATGTTTGTCGGCACGGGGAACGCGACGCGGAACGGCTTCGCCGCGCCCGCCGCCTGGAACTCGACCCACGAGACGGTTCCGCCGTACACGCGCATCTGCTGACCGTACGTCTTCGGGAAAACGCCTTGTCTGCCTTCCGACGTCTTCCACGTGCCGCCCGCATACGCCGAACAGGGAAGCGTCAACGAGAGGACGACAAGCTCCGGATTCAAGTCAAGGCAGGAGGTGAGCGCCACGTCCACGAACGCGCGGCCGTCGACCGTTTTCACCAGCGTGGCGCGGCCGTCCGCGCACTTTTCCTTGGCCTCGAACATCTCGAACGACGCCGTGCCCGTCGCGGTGTCGGGGAACGCAAAGTCCGTCCGCACGCCCGTCGCCGTCCCGCGCCAGCCTTCGCGGTGGATCCGCGG
>CAZWQY010000054.1:0-2434 GCA_964636295.1 uncultured Lentisphaeraceae bacterium
ACGGCGGAGCACGTGCACGACGGCGCGGGCTGCGGCGACGGCTACCGCGAGGACTACCTCGGCGGCGGGTGCGACGACTGCGAAAGCGACTGCGCGGACGGCGGCTGCGACTCGCTGGAGGGGACGTCCCTTGGCTCGCTCAGGTTCCGCATCCCGCTCGGCGCGCCCGTCAGGGGGCAGGTCGCGGGCTTCGTCTGGTTCTCGACGGAAGAGCCGATCTACATCTCCAGATCGACGTTCCGGCTCCTCGAACACCCGGACGCCAGCATCGACGACTCCGTCTCGTCCGGGACGCGCCGGATCGTCTGCCGCGATCCGCGCGGACGCGACCTGCGCATCGCGGACGTCGCGAACGGGGTGCGGATAGCCATCTACGACACGGCGGCGCAGACGCCGGAGCACGCATGGGAGATCGTGAACGTGGGCGGCAGCCCGTCGCAGGTCCGCCTCCGGAAGGTCAGCCGCCTCGGAAACGTGATGTCGGACGAGACGTACGCGTACGCCGACGGCGACTGGACGCGGTTCGACAACGTCGCGGGCGTGGGGACCCGGCTCACGGCCTGGAACGACTTCGCCGACTACGGCGACGGCGTGAAGCGCGAGACGCGCACCACGACCGACGCGAACGGCAACGTCCTCTCGTCCGTCACGACGGAAAAGAGCCGCGTCGGCACGTGCGACAACGCCGTGATCCGCGAGACGTACCGCGGGGAGTCGGCCTGGAACGGCGTGAGGCGTTCGTGGGCCGACTGGTGGAACGATCCCGCCCACTCGGGCCGCCACGGCCGGCCGCGCCTCGTCCGGGGCGACGCCCGCGCATGGGTCTACACCGACTTCGACGGGAACGGGCACGAGACGCTGCGCGTCGAGCGGCGGGGCGGCGCGCCCGTGCCGTCCGGTTTCCCCCGCGTCGTCTCGAACGAGCTGCACGGCGCCTCCGCCCTTGCGGACGCCTTCGTGACCGTCCGCGACTTCACGCCGCCCGCCGGCGACTCGCGCCATCCCGACGACGCGGCGCGCCCGCGCATGGAGACGCGCCACGTCGTCACGAACGGCGTCGCCACAGTCGTCGGCCGCACGTGGACGCGCTACGTGCGCCTCGTCCGCGACGGTCGTGCGGCAGTCAAGAAGGAGACTTGGCGAGCCGCAACGCAGAATGCCGCGTTCGGCGACGCGTCGAATGCATATTCGTGTGAAATCGCTTTCTCGGACACCGGCGACGGCACGCCGCTCCTCATGCGCGGCGCCGTCGCGGAGTCGATAGACGAGGACGGCGTCTTGACCGTCAACGCCTATTCGCTTTCCGACGGCGTCCTGTCCCGCACGACGCGCAGGTTCTTCCAGTCGCAGGAGTTCCCGACGTACGAGACGGTCGAGACGGACGCGGCCCACGGCACGATCCTTCGGCGCACCGTCCGCCTGGCCGACGGCGACACGGTCATCGCGGACGAGCAGTCCGTGTACGACGAGAAGAACCGCCTGCGCGCCACGACCTACCTTGACGGCACGTCGCTCACGAACGCCTATTCCTGCTGCCGCCTCCTGTGGAGGCGCGACCGCGAGGGGCGGAAGACGCTCCGCTCGGCGCAGACCGGCACCGACCATCTCTACAACGCGATGGAAGACGTGTGGCTGGGCGATGTTTCGACGAACGGCCAGCACCGCGTCACGCAGCGTTTCTACGACGCCCTCGGCCGCGAGACGAACACCGTCGTGTACGCCGGGACGACGCCCGGCGAGGCGACGGCGGCGGCCGCCTCGAACGGCAAGGCCTGCACGACCGTCACGACCGCCTATCCCTGCGGCGGGAGCGACTACGCCGTCCGCACGGACGAACGCGGCAAGGTGACGACGA
The DNA here is from genome assembly GCA_964636295.1 of uncultured Lentisphaeraceae bacterium. Taxonomy (GTDB): domain Bacteria; phylum Verrucomicrobiota; class Kiritimatiellia; order RFP12; family UBA1067; genus UBA1067. Next base: position 1,856 of record CAZWQY010000054.1, read on the forward strand.
CTGAGACCGTGCCGTTCGACGGCGGCACGGAGACGTCCGAGGCAGTCTTCACGAACAATGTCGTGGTCATGCGCACGGTGCGGCGCAGCCACTTCGGCGGTGGCACGTCCGTCCGCAGGGAATGGCCGTGCGGCGGGGCGGGACGCCCCGCCCTACCGGATGTCAATTCGGTAGGGCGCGACGTCCCCGTCGCGCCGCAAACGACCGCGTGGACGGAGGAGCGCCGCTTCACGGACTACGCCGCCGACGGACGGCAAATCGAATATGTTGTCACGGAATCGTCCGACTGCGGCACGGTCACGAACTCGGTCTCCACATACGACCTCCTCGGCCGACTCGTCTCGTCCGCCGTGCCCGGCGCGAACGGCTCGACGCTCGTCACCTCCAACGCCTACGACGGCGCGACGGCGCGGATCCTTTCGTCGACGCGCCACGCGCCCGGACTCGCGCCGCGCACGACGCGGTTCCTGTACGACGGGGGCGGCGAACAGGTCGGAACCGTCCTCGACGGCGTGACGAACCGCACGGACGTCACGTACGCGGCCGACGCGTCGGGCGTCGTGTGGAAGGTCGAGACGT
>CAZWQY010000055.1:0-2355 GCA_964636295.1 uncultured Lentisphaeraceae bacterium
GACACGCCGCCGTCGGGCGCGAACGCGAGATCCGTCTCGACGAGTCCCTGCGGGCACGGCGTCTTCGCGCGGATGAACGCGAGCGAGCCGGGCTGCGGCGCCACGCGGACTTTCCCGAAGAACGGCGCGGCGGGCGTCACGCCGGCCACGGCCGTCTGGAGGAAGTACTCGGGACACGCGCTCCACGCATGGCAGTCGCTGCGCGGCTCCCGCGACGGGGCCTCGAAGGTCGTCCGCCCGCCGCACGCGACGATCCGCTTCCAGTCGTCCAGCCGCGAGAGGATCAGGTCCGCCCGCCCCATCCGCGCATACGCCTCGAACAGGTGCTGCGCGAAGTACATCGTGCAGCGCGCGAGGTCCGGCGCCTCGACCAGCCCCCTGAACGCGGCCGCCCGCTGTTCGGGGGACAGGATTCCGCCGAGGATCGCGAAGCACTGCGCGTGCTCGCTGAACGCGTCCTTCGCCGCCGTGTCCGCCATCAGCCCGCGCCGCGCGTCCCAGAACGTCGCCACGAGCGTGCGCCCCAGCCGCTCCGCCCGCGCCCGCCACGCGGCCGCGAACGCCGTCTCGCCCAGCGCCGCCTCAGTGTCGGCCGCGCTCTGGAGCGCCAGGAGGTAGAGGAGGTTGTTCAGGGCGCTCACGCCCTGTCCAGCGTCGCCGTTCGGCGCGATGCCCTTCTTGAACGTCGGCCCGCCGCCGTCCATGAAGCTCCAGCCCGGCAAATTCTCCAGAAGGCCGTCCGCGTTCTCGTAGACGGCGAGGCCGGAGAGCGTGTGGCGCAGGCCCGGCAGACGCGCCCGCAGCCAGTCCCGGTTGTCGTGCCAGAGCATGTAGTCGCGGAACATGAGCGCCCAGCACATCGTGTAGGTGGCCGACTCCTGCGTCCCGCGCGTGGGGAAGTTCATGGCGATCATCCCGTCGTCGCGGCGGTCGTGGTCGAAGATCGACAGCGCGAAGCGCGTCAGGCGGTCGTCGCGCGTCATGGCCGAGAGGATGAGCATCTGGATGCGCGTGTCGCCGGGGTACATCTGCTGCTCGTAGAACGGGCAGTCGAAGAACATCTCGTGGAGGCACGCGCGCATCGACCGGCGGCAGATCGCGCGGATGGCGGGGATCGCCGGGTCGTCGCAGGCGAAGTCGTTCTCCGCCGCGATGGGGTAGCCCGTCTCGACAAGGCGGCAGCCCTCCAGCACGAGCGGCGCGTCGGCCGTCCGGACGGTCAGCACGCACCAGCGGCCGCACCGCCACCACGGCGTCGTGAAGAACGCCCCCGCGCGGCCGTCGCAGCGGAACGTGTCGACGAACGCCTGGCGGGCGTCCTTCCCGGCGAAGGCGTTGCGGTCGCCCTTGCGGCGCGTCTTCGCGTCGCGCAGGGACTCCGCCCAGCCCCAGCGGACGGTCGCGCCCGCGCCGCCCGACACGCGCAGCTCCGGGTAGCCGCAGAAGTAGTCTCCGAGGTCCCACAGGACGCTGACGGCGGCGTGCGGCGGCACGGTCGTCGGCGCGGCGGACTTCACGAGCGCGTCGAACGCCGTCCTGCGCGGGTCGGTTGCGTCGGCCGCCGCCCATGTCGCGCTCAAGTCGCCGCCGTCGCGCACGGCCTTGACGGCGCCGGGCGCACACGGCGCGAGGCGCGGGTCGGGGCGTTCGGTCGGGAAGAGCTGCCACTGGTCCGGGCGCGTGAAGTACTTCGCCGGGCGAATCGCCCCCGCGACGGTCTGCGCGGCGACATAGGCGTCTTCCGGCGGCCGCTCGTCGACGAACGACGTCCCCGCGACTTCGCACTGGCTTCCCGCGCCATACGTCTCGCTCGTCCCCAGATCCGTCAAGCGCGTGTTCGCGAGCTTCGCGACGCGCCAGGCGGCCCGACCCGTCGTCAGCGCCGCGTCGTACGGCGCCTCCGCCTTGAGGATGAAGCTGCCGCCGCGAAACGAGAGCTGCGCGAGGGGCGCGTGCGGCCCCAAGGCCCACACGACCGCCTCCATCACGTGCGAGCCGGGGGCGAGGCGCAGCTCGTAGCTCTCGTAGTACCAGTGCGACGGCATGCCGCGATGGGGGCCGCGCGCGACGATCTCGCCGTCGACGAGCAGGACGAACCGCTCGTCCGCGCTCACGTCGAAGCGCAGGGGCGCGGCGGCGTCCGGCACGTCGAACGCCTTGCGGAAGCGGTAGAAGTCGCCCGTCGTCGCGTCCTTCGGGAACGTGTGGAGGGCGTTGAAGTCCTCGAAGACATTCGGGCGCGTCGCCGTGTCGTAGGCGATCCACGCCGCGTCGTCGATGGGCTGGACGCGGACGACGTTCACGTTTCCGCGCGTCGGGCGTTCCGGGCGGAAGAACTGCACGGCCTCGACGCCC
>CAZWQY010000056.1:0-1965 GCA_964636295.1 uncultured Lentisphaeraceae bacterium
TTCCGAAGTCTTTCGTCCACCCTTTCTCCGTGTTGTCCACTGGCCCACGATCAGCGTTATACCAGTTGTCGCAATAGACGGAAATGGGCTGCCAGCCGCTCGGCAGATCGACGGGCGGGTTCATGTGGAGACGACTCCCGTCCTTCGCATTGCCGCCGCCCGCGATTTTATTCTCGTCGTCTGAGGCTCGCACAACCGTCTTTCCCGCAATGTCCACGCGCACACTGCGAAGCATCGACGAGATGAAGTTGCACCGTTTCATCTCCCCTTCGTCATCAGGAATCCAAATGTAGCCACTGTATTCGTAGATCTGCCGGTAGTTCGCATCATTCCACGCCCCCGGTCCCCCGGCGTGCCACTCATGGTAGGCGGCCGCGACACCCTCCAAGCAAATTCCCCGATATTTTCTCAGCGCGCTATTATTTCCCAGCTGATACCACCAGCCCAGACCGCCCTCGGCCGGCGGGACGCGCGAGGCCAGGCGCAGCGTGCCGCCCGCAATCTCCGTCGCGCCCGTCACCTTGACCGCGCCCACGAGGTCGAGCACCCCCGCGTCCGTCTTCCTAAGCGACGCCACCACGGCGTTCGTCGGCGAAAGGTGGGCATCCGCTGTCCCCGCATCAACGCCCTTGACGGCCGCGCAGTCCACGCGCCCCGCGCCACGCACTTCCAGCGCGGGCAGGTCAAATCGATCGACGGCGGCCAGCCAAAGAGACGAGTTTCCGATGACGACCGGGCCGCCGTCCGCCGGCACGGCGCCGTTCGCGACGACGGCCACGCCGCCCGTCGGCCCGGCCAGGTTCGCCGGGTAGATGTTCGTCACGCCGCCCCGGAACGTGTTCGTCGGGCACGCCAGCTGCAGCCAGCCGCCATTCCCGCCCGTGAAGCCGCCCTCGCCCGACACGTAGCCGCCCAGCGTGATGCCTTTGTTCGGACTGATTTTCGTCGTCACCGAACCCTGAAGTTCGACTGGGCCTGACCACAAGTTTGTATTCTGCACCTTGCCCAATGTAATCGCCGAACTCCACTCGTTGGCAGACAGATAGGTGTTCGTCGCCATGACCAGCTGGTCGAAGAAACGGTTACGTGTATTTTGGAAACCCACGCCGCCGCCCGCGCGAACCGTCACCGTATGCCCGTCACGGTCGTGCGAAGGGCCTTCGAAAACAAGACCCGCACCATCCACGTCCATGTCGCCAGGATTTTCCGCGCCATCATAAGTGGAAACGAAGCGGAGCGACCCCGACGCACTCAGCCCCTTGACCTCAATCCGATGTCCGCCCATGTCCACGTAATACTGACGCAGGTCGGTCTGCTGGGAAACAGCAATGCGCGTGTCGCCCGTAAAGAAGAGTTTACGGGTCAGACAGGCCGAGAAGGCGTTGTTCACGATCGCGCCCTGCCCCTCGAACCCCAGACCCTCCACGTGGATATGCTCGTTCGTGCCGAATGACGGCACGAGATCCCAATTTCCACTGACGCTGACCTTGTTCTCCAGCGTGCCCGCGCCGCGAACGTAGGTGTGGGTGACGGTCGCCACGCTGCCGAGACCGCCCTGCTTTTCCACGGTGTAGACGCCGTTCGTGACGTAGATGTCGTGCGCGAACGCGGCCATTTCCGCGCCCGCGACGAGCGTGCCCTCGCCGCTCTTCACCAGGTCGCGCGCCCCGATGGCGGACACGTCGGCGGCCGTGAGCGCGTGGGACTCGCCCGCTGGCACGACGACCTCGCATTTGCCGTCTGGCGTTTCCGACCACGTCGGCGCCGCGCCGAGCGACCCCGCGGCGAGCGCGAGGACGCCGCACGCGCTCCCAATGACGACTGACTTGTGCATCTGCTTCTCCGTTTCCTTTTTGCTTGTTAATTCGATTGGCCGTTCAACTTGTCAACGCGACTTTGTCTGTTCCCCTGCCGATTCCCTCGCCTACCAGTGGAAATAGCGGTAGGGGTCGTCGGTCGCGACGG
>CAZWQY010000057.1:0-1652 GCA_964636295.1 uncultured Lentisphaeraceae bacterium
GCCCGCAGGGACTCGTCGAGACGGATCTCGCGTTCGCGCCCGACGGCGGCGTGTCTGGCACGGTCGTCCTGCCGGGGACGCTCGCGGGGACGTTCGAGTGGAAGGGGCGGACGCTGCCGCTCGCCCCCGGCCGCACGGCCGTCCGCCTGGCCGGAAAGTGATTTGAAACGGAACAAGAATTAACACACGAAACGAAAAGGAGAAGCAGATGCACAAGTCAGTTGCCATTGGGAGCGCGTGCGGCGTCCTCGCGCTCCTCGCGGGGTCGCTCGGCGCGGCGCCGACATGGTCGGAAACGCCGGACGGCAAATACGAGGTCGTCGTGCCGGCGGGCGAGTCCCACGCGCTCACGGCCGCCGACGTGGCCGCCATCGGGACGCGCGACCTGGTGAAGAGCGGCGAGGGCACGCTCGTCGCGGGCGAGGAAATGGCCGCGTTCGCGCACGACATCTACGTCACGAACGGCGTCTACACTGTGGAAAAGCAGGGCGGCCTTGGCAGCGTTTTGGGCGTCGTCACCCACACCTACGTCTCGGGTTCGGGTACGCTGGAGAACAAGGTCAGGGCCAGCGGGGGCTGGGATGTCTGGCCGTCGTTCGGCTCGAACGAGTGGGTCCACGTGGAGGGCGTGGGCTTTAATGGGCAGGGGGCGATCGTGAACAACGCCAACTCGTCCTGTCTCGCCCATCGGCTGCTCCTCACGGGCGACACGCGCATCGCCGTTCCCCAGTCGGCCGACTTGCGCCAGCATCCCGTGGACATGGGCGGTCATCGGATTGAGCTCAAGGGCGCGTCGGGGGCCGCGCTCCGCTTCGTCTCCCATAGCGCGGAGAATCCCGGCGACATTGACGTGGACGGCACGGGTCTGGGGTTCGAGGGCGGCTCGCACAGCCGCAGCGGGCATATGGTGACGGTTCACGCGGGCGGCGGACTGCAGTTTCGAAAGGCGAGTAACACGTTCGCCGACCGTCTGCTCATGGCGACGAACACGTATCTGGAGGCCACAGACGGCTCGATCACGTTTGGCAAGGTTCAGACTCCGAACCTGTGGTCGGGCCCGGTCGAGCTTCAGGGCGCGGTGACGACGAAGATCAAGCCGGACTGTGGCATCACGCTGGGCGGCTACGTGTCGGGCGAGGGCGGCTTCACGGGCGGGAATGGCGGCTGGCTGCAGCTGGCGTGCCCGACGAACACGTTCCGGGGCGGCGTGACGAACATCTACCCGGCGAACCTGGCCGGGCCGACGGGCGGCGTGGCCGTCGTCGCGAACGGCGCCGTGCCGGCGGACGGCGGCCCGGTCGTCATCGGGAACTCGTCGCTCTGGCTGGCCGCCGTCGATCGCATCGACCTGCCCGCGCTGGAGGTTCGCGGCGCGGGGCGTGTGGACTGCGCGGCCCTCAAGGGCGTTGATGCGGAGACGGCGGATGCCCACCTTTCGCTGACGAACGCCGTGGTGGCGTCGCTTAGGAAGACGGACGCGGGAACGCTCGACCTCGTGGGCGCGGTCAAGGTGACGGGCGCGACGGAGATTTCGGGCGGTACGCTGCGCCTCGCCTCGCGCGTCCCGGCGGCCGAGGGCGGTCTGGACACGTGGTACGCGCGACATGGTGTTCAATTGTACTATCGGGGAATCTGTCCGGAAGGCGTTTCGG
>CAZWQY010000058.1:0-1623 GCA_964636295.1 uncultured Lentisphaeraceae bacterium
TCGCTGTCGGGCAACGGCGCGCTGGTCGATTGGGAAATCCGCAACTTGCCGGACAAGGGCTATACGCCGAACGCGCAGGGGGCTTCGAGCGGCTTCTGGCTTCGGATGGAGGACGCGAACGGAAATGTCTCCGCGCGTCTCCTCGAAGGCCCGCTCGACACCGCGCTCTATGAGGGCGCGAGCGGTTCGCCTGCGCCGAACCACGGGTTTCCGCGCTTCCCGAACTGCCAGTTCCATGCCGCCTATCCGCTGGCGCAGGTGGCGCTGTCCGACCCGACTGTGCCGGTGGGGGCCACGCTGGAGGCGATGAACCCGCTCGTGAAGGGCGACCCGGACGCGAGCGGCATCCCCGCCGCGCTTTTCCGCTGGCGGCTCACGAACACGTCGTCCGGCCCGGTCAAGGTCTCGGTGCTGGGCTTTCTCGTCTCGCCGCTTGGGCCGGCGCGCGCGGACAGCGCGCGGACGAACCTCAGCCTTCGCGTCGCGACGGATGCGCTCGCCGGCGTCTCCGTCGGCGACAGCGACGTGTCCGTGGTTGACAACACGCGCGGACGGGTGGCGCTGGTCGTTCCGAACGGCGTCGGCGACGTCTCGACCGCGCTTGAGATCGGCACCTGGGACTGGCGGACGCGGCTCGACGCCTTCTGGCGGCAGTTCGTCGCCACGGGCCGTGCCGAGGACGTCGAAAGCCCTCGGCCGTCCCATCCCATGGGCGCGGTCTGCGTCTCGTTCACGCTGGCGGCCGGCGAGACGCGCAGCGTCCCGTTTTCCATTGGCTGGCGTTTCCCGCATCGTCCGGACTGGGGTTGGCACTGGACGTCGAAGTGGACGTTCGCGGACGGCGCGACGGACGTGGGCAACTACTATGCGGCGACCTATCCGACGGCCGACAGCGCGGCCGCGCGGTTGCTCGCCGACCTGAAGGATCTGGAGGCGAAGACGGTCGCGTTCGTCCGCGAAGTCCTGTCCGTGCCCGCGCCGGACGTCGTCCGCGAGGCCGCGCTCTTCAACCTGTCCACCTTCCGCACCGAGACGTGCTTCCGCGCGGCGGACGGCCACTTCTTCGGCTGGGAGGGCTGCTTTGACAAGTCGGGCAGCTGCTATGGAAACTGCACCCACGTCTGGGGCTACGAGCACGCGCTCATCGACATCTGGCCGACGCTCGCGAAGGACATGACCGACCTTCAGTTCGGCCCGCAGATGGATCAGAAGACGGGGCACATCTCCTTCCGCGTGGGGCTTCCGCTCGCGACGAAGGCGCGCAGCACGATTGCCTGCGCCGACGGGCAGATGCAGTGCATCATCAAGGCCTACGAGAACTGGCGCAAGACGGGCGACGACGACTGGATGCGCGACCTCTACCCGAAGGTTCGCAAGGCGATGGAGTTCTGCTGGGTCCCCGGCGGCTGGGACGGCGACAAGGACGGCGTGATGGAGGGCTGCCAGCACAACACGATGGACGTCGAGTACTACGGGCCGAATCCGCAGATGGAGTTCCTGTACATCGCCGCGCTCAAGGCGATGGCGGCGTTGACCGACGCCTTCGGCGACGCGCCGTTCGCCGCGACGTGCCGGGCCTTGGCCGAGAAGGGCAGCGCGTGGACGGAGAAGAACCTGTTCAAC